>JBDSXW010000103.1:0-188779 GCA_039925965.1 Chitinophagaceae bacterium | reverse complement strand
CCGGTGATGCTGAAACTGCATGGCAATATTTTGCCGGATAATGTACCGAGTAACGAATTTATGAACCTGGAAGGCGATAAGATGAGCACCAGTCGCGGGTGGAGCATCGAGATGGAAGAATATATTAACGACTGGGTAAAACCAGCAAATGGCGGTGGCCAGATGGTAGACGCCCTGCGGTATTATCTCAACGCCATTGCCCCCGAAACCAAGGACAGCGAGTTTACCTGGAAGGGTTTTTACGATGCCTACACCAGCGAGCTGGCCAATATTTTCGGCAACTTTGTAAACCGCGCGATGGTACTGATGCACAAGCTTTGCAAGGGCAAAGTGCCTCCACTCCATGCAGATGTCCTGGATGATGAAGACCGCAACATACTGGCCTCATTTGACACCACAGCCAAAAAAGTGGCGTCCTTAATTGAGCAGTACAAATTCAGGGATGCCCAATTTGAAGTGATTGATCTTGCCCGTCGGGGCAATGGCTATATGCAAAAGAAGCAGCCGTGGATCGTGGTAAAAACACTGGACACCAATCCGGCGCACCAAAAACTTATAGATAACTGCCTGCATATTTGCCTGCAGCTCACCGCAAATCTTGCCATTCTCATCAACCCATTTTTACCCAACACAGCAAAGAAAATTTGCTATATGCTCAAGGTGGTGGATAAGATGCTGGACTGGGAAAACGCCGGCAAGCAAAAACTGGTGAGCGTAGGCTATAACCTCCGCGAACCCCAACTGTTGTTCAGAAAAATAGAACCCTTGGAAATAGATATCCAGCTGGAAAAATTAAAAGCCAAAAGTGAAAAAGTAAAAATGGAAGCAGAAAAAAACAACCCGGTACCGGCTGTTGTAATTGAAGACACCAACCAACCGGTTATAGAAAGTGTGGCGCCCGTTAAGCCGGAAATTGTATTCGAAGATTTTGCAAAAATCGACTTAAAAGTAGGCACCATCGTGGCTGCTGAGAAAGTAGAGAAGGCTGACAAACTCCTGAAACTCTCAGTAGACCTGGGTTTTGAAACAAGGACCATCGTAAGTGGTATCGCCATGCATTTCAAACCGGAAGATATCTTAGGGAAACAAGTAACTGTCGTGACCAACCTGGCATCCCGCAAAATGCGCGGTATAGAAAGTGCCGGTATGATCCTGATGGCCGAAGATGCCAACGGGAAATTGCATTTTATTAATCCCGAAGAAAGTATCGGTGCAGGCGCTGGTGTTTCATAACATCGCAATCTTTATCCAGTAAAGAAATTTTTTATACATATCATGCAGCACAGGCCAAAGGCGGTGCTGCTTTAGTGATTTTTCGTTACTGTATTAATCCGTGGCAAGGCGGCTGAGCAAGCACCATGGGCTTAATACAGTAGCTGTACTTATTTGCATTCAAGTCCGGAACCAACATGCCATTTCGTTTTCTCATTGCGCGTCGGTGATCATGTGGTTTGAGAGCCTTGATTATGGGCTTTTAAATAGTTGAAACCAACTACGAATGGAAAGCAAATAAACTCGCTGGTATCCGGTGGAGTAATACCGCAGGCCGTATATACCGACTGGCTGGGTGGTGCGCTGGCACTTGTGTTTGCTATTCAGGCATTTTCTTTAAAACAATTCGGACGGCGACTACTTTTTACGTTGTAAAATAAAAATTTCTTCATCGCAGCAGATGCCACAGGCTGGCTCGGATATCAAATTAGGCAGCAAAGGCGTTTATTTTCAGCCCGATGACGATTTCCGGATCAATAAGGTGACCCATTTTTAAGAATTCCCAGTTGACCCTGTTGTGGCACTAACCCGCCGCATATAAACCCATAAGGTACAACTATCAATTTGCCAGCCTGCGCTGCGGCTGCTTCGAATATGTTTGTATTTGAAAAAGACAACAGGTTTGAAAAACAAAAAACAAAATATGAGTGCGTTGCGTCAGCTGGTAGAAAAGCGCAACCGGTACCGGAGATTCGACTGGTGGCTACTTGGCTTTATATCCATCATCATTACGGCGCTGGTCGTTATTATCTCACTGTAATGCCCGCCCGCCACACTCGCTCTTTCGGTACGGCATTAACCTTACATTCACCCAACCATCGAATGCAGCTCTAAAACCGAAAAGTAAGTACATGCGGAATTTCTTTCTCCTTCTTATTTTATGTGTTGCCAGCCAGGTGATGGGCCAACCTTTTAACCTGACCGTATACCGCGAAGCAGAAGGCCTGCCTACCGGTTATATTGAAAACGCGATGCAGGATAGTCGCGGCTACCTCTGGTTCAGCACTTTTGGCGGCATATCCCGGTTCGACGGAAAAACCTTTGTGAACTACGATATTAAGGAAGGCCTGCCAAGCAAGTATTGCGATGGAATGACGGAGGATTCTAAAGGGCGCTTATGGATCGCCACCCGGCGGGGCCTTTCTATGTTCGATGGTAAAATATTTACCAATTACCAGCATCCCGACAGTAATTACACTTCTTATATTGGCCAGATAGAAGAAGGAAAAGACGGCGTGATACGGTTACTGATCGGTATCAATGAAACCAACGGTCTTTACAAACTGCAGAATGGTCGCATTGTAAAAGATGAACAGCCAAAAGGCTTTAAGGACAGTACCATCACTATCTATCGGGAGTTGGAAAATGGCGCTATTATTTTTAAAACACCCTATAATGGCTATCTGGTGGAACCAAATGGCAAACTCCGGACGATGCCGGAACTAAGGGGTCAGTTTACCAAAATACTTCAGGAAAAGGGTGACAGCTACGGCTTTTATTATCTGTCCGAAGCGGGCATTTTCTATTGGAAAAATGGATTGACACAACAAATCACCAACCTCAATTTTAAAGGCCGAATCATCACCACTTTTAAAATTGATAAGGAACATCGGCTCTGGGTGGCCGACGACAGCGGTGTGTATGTAATTAGCGCCGACAGGAAAAACGTGTATTTTATCGATGGGACAAAAGACCTGCCCGGCTACCTGGTGCCCGATATTTTCCAGGATAAACAGGGCACCCACTGGATCTGTACTTTCAGAGGGCTGGTAAAAGCGACGGATAAATATGTGCAACACCTGGGCGCTGAAGATGGCCTCCTGGATACTGATATCCAATCATCAGGCTACCTGACGAAAGGCCGCATTTTTATGGGGAATAATATCATTCAGAATGGCGCTTTGTATAAATATCCACAGGCAGTGCTGAATTTGTACCGCGACCAGTACCAGCAAAGCCCGGCAAGAAATATAACGCTCGATGAGAAAGACCGGCTATGGATGTTTGGAAAATATGGCGACATCTATAGGTACAATGGGGCGAAGCTGGAAAACCTAACGCCGAAGTTAGGCAAACTATCGCCATGGCCTAACTGTTTTGATACCGTTACCAATACTATCTGGTTTGGAACAAGAACGCAGATCTGCCAATATAGAAACGACAGCATCATACAAACAACCACCAGGATCGATGATGGGAGCCCACTTCGTTCTGTAGTTGCAGTTAAAAGGGACATCTGGGGCAATGTCTGGATCAGCGAACGCGACCGGATCATTTTGAGCGATGGCAAGCATTTTAAAGATGTGACCGGCTTATTTAAACTCCTTCAAAAAGTAACGATCGTTTTGCAAGTGTCCGATAGTACAGGCCTATGGTTTAGCACGGCAGGTTTTGGCGCTATCCACCTAAAAAGATTGCCCAATAATACTTTTGAAAAAGATATAGAACTGGATAATACCAGCGGGCTTCCCAATAATGAAGTAATGGCGATTGCCAAGGATGACTTTAATTACTTATGGGTTGCTACCCTTACCGGGCTCTTCCGTATCGATCTTAAGAAGGCTAACTTCGATGGCACTTACAATGTCTACCCCATTTCTGCTAATGAAGGAGTGAACGTAAACAACTGGAACCTGGCGTTTCTCGAAAGAGACCAATTCAAAAACGTGTGGATGGGAACTGCAAACGGTGTTTTTAAAATCGAAACCGGCAAGATCAATACTACTACCCCGCCGCCTGCGATACAGATAGAAGACATCCAGGTTTCCAATAAGCAGGACAACTGGCAATATAATCACAGCGACACCGGTAGCAAATTTGCCATGCCCCTTCAAGCCGTTTTTACCTACACCGAAAATAATATTGTTTTCACCTGCCAGGGCATCAACCTGAAAAGCGGTTTTGTACGCTACTTGTATATACTGGAGGGACAGGAAAAAAACTGGCATAGCAACCAGGTGTTCAATAAAGCCACTTACAATAACCTGGCCCCAGCGAAATACCGGTTCAGGGTAAAAGCAATAAACGAATACGGGGTAGCCAGTACGACCGAAGCCATTTTTTCATTCGAGATCAAGCCTCCATTCTGGCAAACCTGGTGGCTGCGGTTGCTGGTAGCTGCCGGGGTAATTGCAGCCATCTACTACTTTGTAAAACGCCGCGAAAAGCGCATCCAGAAAGACAGCGATCTGGCGCTGAAAATGAGTGAGCTCAAACTAACGGCGCTTCAAAGCCAGATGAACCCGCACTTTATTTTCAACAGCCTTAACAGTATCCAGAATTATATCATGCAACAAAAGCCGGTAGCAGCAGCCCGGTATTTGTCAAAATTCTCCCGGCTGATCCGCCGCATACTGGATCATTCATTTAACCACCTCGAGCCATTGACCGAAATATTGGAAACAATCAAGATGTATGTGGAACTGGAAGCCTTCCGGTTTAGCAACGAGTTCAGATATAATATAGAACTCAGAGACGAAGATGAGATAGGCCGGGCTGAACTACCACCGATGCTGTTGCAGCCGTTTGTTGAAAATGCCATCATTCACGGCCTGATGCCGAAAGAAGGCGACAAGCACCTGTCTATCATTATGGAAAAGCGAAATGATCAGGTGCTGATTAGTATAGAAGATAATGGTGTTGGTCGCAAAGAAGAGGTAGAAAAACGACCCGGACATATTTCACGTGCGCAAAAAATAGTGGACGATATGCTGCAAACCATGCAAAGTTTGCAGGGTGTACAACCAACCATTAATTTTATAGATAGGAAAGACGAAGCCGGCAATGCAGCAGGAACAAGGGTTGAAATTTTGGTGCCTTTGAAGTAGGCAAGTAGGTAATGGAAAATAGCTAGTGAGAAAACGTTGAAGTGTAGGAACAATGGGGCACCCGGGCGGGCTGTACGCAGTACTCCGCAGCCGCCGGATCGATGCCGCAGCTTCGCTCTCCATGCTCCCCGCGGCGGCTTTACGGGGTACTTGCTTCCATCCCTGGTGCTATGTGAAAGCTTTTTTATCAATTCAAAAAGCTGACAGTAGCTACGCACGGCAAGCCTAACAAATCAACCAAAGTATGATATCCCACTGACCAAAGTATATCAGACATTAGACATAAGACATCCAAGATCAAAACATCAAAAACATCAGACATCTCAGATCAAAACATCAAAAAAATCCCACATCATGATCAAAGCGCTCATCGTTGACGACGAACAAAACAGCCGCCAAACCCTTCGTGGCTTGCTGGAAGCCATCGCACCAGACGTGACTATCCTGGCAGATGCTAAAAACACCGGGCAGGCCCGCAAGTACATCGAAACCCTCCAGCCAGACCTGGTGTTTCTCGACATAAACATGCCTGGTGAAACCGGCATCGAGTTTCTCGAAAGCCTCGGCAGCCCTGCATTCAACGTCATTTTTTGCACCGCCTATGACGAATATGCTGTTAAAGCCTTCCGCCTTAATGCCATCGACTTCCTGCTGAAACCAATCGATCCGGATGAACTGGAGCAGGCCATTGCCAAAGTAAAACTTCAAGGCACCAAAGTGGATAAGGAGCAAATCAGCCAGGTAGGCAGGCAAATCAATGAGCGGGAAAAACTCAACATCGACCGCATCGCATTACCGACATCAGAAGGCATTCATTTTGTAAACCTGGTAGATATCGTTTGGCTCGAATCGTTGGGTTCTTATACCAAGTTTCACATCAACGGCCAGAAAGCGATCGTGGTAAGCCGGCTCATCAAAGAATACGAAGAACTACTGGATGGCCATAATTTTCTTCGGGTACACCAAAGCAGCGTGGTCAACATGAAACATGTAAAAAAATATGTTCGTGGCGACGGCGGCCAGGTATGGCTCAGCGACGGCAGCGAAATAGAAGTGGCCCGCAGGAGGAAAGATGAATTAATAGTGGCGTTGGGGAATAATTTTTTACAGACCTAGGTTGATTTTATATTTTCAGTTTCACATTTCATATGATCATGCCATTATTTGCCCCAAGAGATACACCGGTTCGGAAAGAGGAAATATTATCCCAAAAGAAATTGGAATTGAAGCATGATATCGTGCGTTATTTTTGATAGAGAGATTACAAAAATCTGTAAAGAAATATAGGGCTGCTCAAACCTCACTCATTAAAGCAAAAACCCATTTGCAAAAGACGATCGAGGGATATCAAGATCCTAACAGTACCACTGTTAGCAGGTGGAAAGAAGATATACTCAAATGGGACAATAAAAATTTTGATGAAATTGTAACGGGGTTCACTAAAGAAATCTAAAATGATTTTTGAGTGTTACGGCGGGGCTTCGCATAAAAATGCGGCTGTATCAATTTGACACAGCCGCATTTCTTATATTTTAGCCTAGGCTCCCAGCATCTCCGCCTCTTCCAGCTTCTCAATCTTATTCCGTTGCTTCCTCGCAATACGACTATACAGCGACAATTTGGGATCGAAAAGAAAGCGGAAGAAGAGCCGGGTCCAGCTTTTATGATAAAGCAAGTGATCGTAATGTTCGGGGGCTTCTTTCTTCAGCTTAGGCAGGTTATTCCAGGGCACACTGGGAAAATCGTGGTGCTCGTTGTGGTAACCGATATTAAACGCGATGGTGTTTAAAGGACCGTAATAGCTGTACGTTTCCTGGTGTTCACTTAATACCAGGTAATGCTCCTGAATCCAACGGGCGCCTAACGGATGAAGACCCACCGAAAACAGGAAACTCGCCAGCAAAAACACAAACGCTTTAGGACCCAGCAGGAACCAAACGGCCACATTAAAAACAATCTGAACCACCCAATTGGCCGCCATCCAGAAATCAAATTTCTTCAAATCCTTCAGACGCATCGTATGGGTGATCTGGAAAAATGGAAACAAAGCCATCCAAAACATTTTACCAATCGTAGAGTTATTAATCAGCTTCGCTTCCCAGAAATCGGGCAGATCACCATCGTAATCATGCACACTCTGGTGCGTATGGTGGCGGTTATGGTAATGTTGAAAAGAGATAGCACTTGGAAAAATATGCGGCACATTGGCCAGTATGGCGGACCAGTAATTTGGTGCCTTCCCCTTGAATAATAGTTGGTGTCCGCATTCATGAATCATCACCCAAAGCGCATGGCTTGGGAAGGCGCCACCCACATAGGCTACCACCAGAACTAGCCACCATGGCGAATTCCGGAGAAAATAGGCTCCTGCAACGAGCGATGCCACGCAGGCAATGATGATGAGCAGCGACATTGGGTTTTTACCGATGAGCTGCTTTACTTCGGGGTGATCTTTTATGATTTTTCTAACCCGCATATGGTGCGGATTCGGTTCGTCTGTCCAGCGGAATTCTTTGTTTTCTGAAGCCATATCTCGTTTATTGAAGCGGCAAAGCTATGGCTAAAACACAAAAATTGCTATTTGGTTCGGGAATTTGTGATTTAGCGATCGCTGCATGGTGGAGCCTGCAACAACAAGTATCCCAAACATCCGGTATATGCACCGTCAAAGAACGGGGCCCGCACGAGCCGCAGCCCCGGTCCCCAATGTCCCCGATAATGCCACCAACCCTATCCAACAAATTATCCATCAGCTCATCAAAAAATGCCTTTCTTTAATTCCTAAATCAATCCTATATGCCAGTACGTATGACGGACGATCCGCAGGATCAGGGCGACTTTAATGACGATAATTCGGGCGGCGGAAACAGTGGCGGGGGTGGCCGGATGCCAGGAGGTGGCGGGGGTGGTGGGCTTTTTGCTTTATTGCCTCTTTTAATGGGTTTGTTCCGCAGCAAGTTTGGCATCGTTGTCTTAATCCTGGGAGCGGGTGCCTATTTTTTGTTTGGCCAAAAAAGCTGTAGTGGTCTTAGGAATACAGTTTCGCAATTTGCTACCGGTGGCAATCTTGATCCGAAGGAATATAAAAAAGCCATGGTATACGAAGGCCTGGCCGATGATAATGTAAAAAACCCGCTACCTGAAATGGTGAGCCTGGCGAGGTTTGCGCCGCAACGTCAAAACCAGGGCCACCAGGGCAGCTGTGTGGCCTGGAGCAGTGCTTATGGAGCCAGAACCATTTTAGAAGCCGCCAGCAAAGGCATTAACCCCGATGCCACAGCTTTCAGTCCTTCTTTTTTATACAACCAGATCGGCCTGGATGGTTGCGAGGGCAGTTATATCATCCGGGCCATGGAATTTATGCAGGGCAGCGGTGCACTACCTCTCAGTGAATTTCCGTATGATGAAACGAACTGCAGCCGCACACCCAACAGCAACCAGATGCAGGAAGCGGCCAATTACAAAATACGCAGCTTTAGCAGGCTTTCCAGCAGCGAAGACGTGAACGGCATTAATGTAAGGGCCATCAAAGAACACCTGGCCAAAGATGCGCCGGTGGTAATCGGGATGTTGGTGGGGGGCAGTTTCATGCAGGATATGATGGGGCAGAAAGTGTGGCACCCCACGAGCGAAGACCAGCAGCAGATGGGCTTTGGCGGCCATGCCATGTGTGTTATTGGCTACGACGACCGCATGGAAGGCGGGGCGGTACAGATCATGAACAGCTGGGGTCCGGAATGGGGAGAAAATGGAATTGGCTGGATACGCTATGCCGATTTCAAAAACTTTTTACGCGAAGCCTACGGTATCGACCCATTACCCAAACAAGGTGCAGCGCTGAACCAGCCCTTCGATTGCGAAGTAGGCCTGGTGGAAGTGGCAGGCGGCAAACCCAAAGGGTATATCGGCCTCAGTGGCGGCAGTAATAATGTATTCACCAGCGCCACCGTTGCAAAAGGCATTACATTTAAAGTGGAAGTGAAAAACACGAACGAATGTTATGTGTATGTGTTTGGCCAGGAAACAGACAACAGCAGCTACACTTTATTTCCCTATCCAAAACAGGATGAACCTACCAAAACGGCTTTCAGTCCTTATTGCGGCATTACCGGCTACCGGCTATTTCCGCGTGGTAAAAGCATGCAACCGGACAGTGTGGGCACCAAAGATTATATAGCTGTGGTAGTGAGCAAGCAGGAGCTCAATTGGTTTAACCTCAACGAAACCATCAGTAAGAACCGTACCAACTATGCCAACGCCGTTTCTACTGCATTAAACAGCATCGGCGCCACTACCAGTAACATGCGGGTGAATGCTACTGGTAAAGGCAATATGCATTTTTCGGCACCCGCCGGCGATAAAAGTGTCGCATATGCGATAGTGGAAATCAATAAACAATAACGCGTGGGAAGTAAGGAATGACGAGCAGGTCCTAAGGAAAACAGTCAGTAACTCAATGGTCATTTTATTTGCGGGAGCCTTAACGGGCTTCCCGTTGCTTTTACAGGAAACAGGAACTTTTGGAGCCAGGCTTTTGCACTACTATGAGGCAACATTGGCGACGCTCCGTTCAGCAGTATTGCTACGATCAGGCATTTATCCTTGGGACTTAAAAAACAGTTTACCAACCATTGTTACAGCTTACAAACTACAGTCTTAGCGAGGTGGGTTACTTCCCAATGAAGCAATCTGTAAAGATTTTGTAACGACTGGTCGTACTAAATACAACCGCCCTAACAACCCGCTGACATATTGCTTCAGGCAGGAACCCTCGTAGAGGTGGTAGCAGCTTTGCATTACAACAAAATCGCCTGAGACCGGTAGCCATTTTCCCGCATCCATTCCAACAGCTTCGGCAGGGCATACGCTAATCTCGGCAAGGCTTTCTGGCTATCATGAAATACAATAATACTACCAGGTTTAATACTTCGTATCACATTCTGAAAACATCTTTCCCCATCAATTTCTGTATCAAAATCACCACTTAAAATAGACCACATAACGATTTGGGATGTCGGATGTCGGATGTCTGATTTTAATAAACGAAGTTGTGATTTTTTAATGCGGCCATAGGGTGGTCTGAAAAGCTTTGATTGGATGACAGCCCCGGCTTCGACTATTTCATCCAGGTACATGTCGTCGCTGGTTTTCCATCCGTTGGCGTGGTTCATGGTATGGTTGCCCACTGCATGGCCGGCGGACTTTACTCCTTCAAATATTGCCGGATGCTGCACCACGTTCTTCCCTATACAAAAGAAGGTGGCCGTAGCGGCATATTGGAGCAGTTGTTGCAATACGAATGGCGTTGCTTCCGGGTGCGGGCCATCATCAAAAGTTAAAAAAACCGTCTTATCAGGCACAGGAATATGCCAGGTGCAGCCGGGGTACATTTTCTTAAGCCACCATGGTATATGGGTAAGGTAAAACATGCGCCGCAAACTTATGTCATCTCTGTTCCGCCAAAACCGTTTCATTTTTTTCACTGACCATATATTTGCCACATGAGTAAGCCTGTAAGAGTTCGTTTTGCCCCATCGCCCACGGGTGGTTTGCATTTGGGCGGTGTTCGCACCGTGTTATATAATTATTTATTTGCCCGTAAACATGGCGGCAAATTTATCCTACGCATCGAAGATACCGACCAGAGCCGTTTTGTTCCAGGTGCGGAGCAGTATATCCTCGACTGCCTTAAATGGTGTAGCATCGAACCCGATGAAAGCTCCGTCCATGGCGGGGATTATGGACCTTACCGTCAAAGCGAACGTAAGGCTTCTTACCGACGGTATGCCGAGCAATTGGTATCTCAGGGGCATGCCTATTATGCGTTTGACACCCCTGAAGAACTGGAGGCCATGCGTACTAATTTTAAATCTACCGAAAACCCTTCACCGCAATACGGCCATGGCATCCGCGACCAAATGAAAAACTCGCTCACCCTTGGCGCAACTGAGACCAAAGCGTTGCTCGACGCCGGTACCCCACATGTAATCCGCATCAAAATGCCAAAGGATGAACCCGTTGGTTTTACCGATATGATCCGCGGTGCTGTGAATTTTAATACCTCCCAAAGCGATGACAAAGTGTTGCTCAAAGCAGACGGTATGCCTACCTATCACCTCGCCGTGGTGGTGGATGACTACCTGATGAAGATCACCCATGCTTTTCGCGGTGAGGAATGGCTCAATAGCGCCCCGGTGCATCTGTTGCTCTGGAAGTACCTCGGCTGGGAAGAAGAGATGCCGGAATGGGCGCATTTGCCATTGATCCTCGGTCCTGATGGCGCCAAACTCAGCAAGCGACATGGTAGCAAATACGGCTTCCCCATTTTCGCCATGAACTGGACCGACATGGCAAAAAACGATTTCACGGAAGGTTTCAAGGAACGGGGATTCCTGCCAGAAGCCTTTATAAACCTCCTGGCTGTACTCGGGTGGAACGATGGCACACCGCAGGAAATATATAGCAAAGAGGAAATGGTGCAGGCTTTCAGCATGGATCACGTACACAAGGGCGGCGCGCAGTTCGATTTCGAAAAGGCAAAATGGTATAACCACGAATGGATTAAGAAAACAGAGAACCAGATTTTAGTACAAAGATTAATTGACTTTGAACCGGAGCATTATGCGAACCAGGATGCTGGCTACCTGCAGCAGGTTGTTGCCCTGGTAAAAGACCGGTGCACTTTACTCAGCGATTTCTGGCAGCAATCGGCCTTCTTTTTCCATGCGCCCGAAACGCTTGACACAGATGCCATAAAGCCAAAATGGAACGACGACAAGGCAACATTTTTTGATATCGTCAAAGAAAAATTGGTGGTGCTCGAACATTGGACAGCCACCAATATCGAAGCCACTTTTAAAGAAACGGCTACAGAAAAAGATTTGAAAGTAGGGGAACTACAACTGCCCTTCCGCATCATGCTGGTGGGTGGCAAGTTCGGGCCAGGGGTGTTTGAAATTGCCTCGGTTATTGGTAAAAAAGAAACGGAGCAACGGATCATTACCGCCCTGGAGCAGCTGGCAAACTGATATAGTCGAAAAATTGCATTAGATGATCATCTCTGACAGCTGCTCCAGTAATGCTCAATTTTAAATTCAATACTGTATTACGTTAGCCCTGAAAGGGCGCAACATAATAGCCCTGGGCATCGCCCTGGGATTGAGTAACACAATCTAATCAAAGAGCCCTGAAAGGGGCGGAACAAACCGCCGGATTTCAATTACGATTTCGATAAAAGAGGATTTCTGCTACACCCCTTTCAGGGCTTAACTGTTCGTCTTTGTCTTCACCCTGGGCGATACCCAGGGCTAATCTGTTTTACCCTTGCAGGGCGGAAGTGCAATGTCGGTTTATTAATAACTAAACATCCATTACACAAGCAGTTTGCTTTTGTTAAGTGCTATGTTGAGTATCGTATAGCGATGGCAAAAATTATTAAATCATTGTAGCTGATTCTCAATGGCTCATTTAACGAAAAAGCGACCCAACCTACTAACTTTGGCAACTATAAAAATTGCTATTGTATGAGCGAAACAAAAACACGCCCCATAAGAGTTTTGGTAGCCAAGGTAGGACTTGATGGCCACGACCGCGGTGCCAAGGTGATTGCTACCGCCCTCCGCGATGCCGGGATGGAAGTGATCTACACCGGACTCCGGCAAACGCCGGAAATGGTGGTGAATGCTGCGTTGCAGGAAGATGTGGACGCCATCGGCATCAGCATTCTGAGCGGTGCGCACAATACTGTTTTTCCAAAAGTTATTGCCTTGATGAAAGAAAAAGGAATGAATGATGTACTGCTCACCGGTGGCGGCATCATCCCCGAAGATGATATGAAATCGCTGAATACCAAGGGCGTTGGTCAATTGTTTCCGCCCGGCACCACCACCACCGAAATAGCCAATTATATCAAAAGCTGGGTGAAGGAACATCGGGACTTCTAGCGGCCCTATATAAAACGAACAAATAATCAAATAGTCAACGCTCAATTTTCAATAATCTGGAAATTACCATCAACACGGTTTTCCCTTTAACATTGAGCGTTCTTCGCAGAGTATTTGAATATTAAAACGCTTCCCATCGGTCAAACAAACAGGGGTCAATCAATTAAGCCTGCGCTGTTGGCCCGCCAAAATTCATCGGTAATTCCACCTGCTCCAGGTCCTGTATATTACCATGGCTGTCTTCGAAACGGCCTACATTTTCTATCATGGCTTTCATAAAGCGCTTGGCGTGTTGGGGCGTCATAATCAGGCGGCTCTTTACTTTGCTCTTGGGTGTGCCCGGCATCACGTTTACAAAATCGATCACAAATTCTGCATGGCTGTGGGTGATGATGGCCAGGTTGGCATATTGTCCTTCCGCAACTTCCTCGGTGATTTCAATATTCAGCTGGTTGCCGGGGTTTTGGTTATTCTCGCTCATATGGATGGTAAATTTTGACGAAGGTAAAGGGATGCAACAAAAAAGCCACGCTGGGCGTGGCTTAAATTAATTAACAGGATGATGCTCAGCGTTTGCGAACAAACACAAAAGTATCACGAGCTATGCGGTCGTTTGGAACTGACCAGCGGAAGTGACCAACGATTGTTTTGGTGGTGGAGATACCGGGGATACCGGTAGGATAAAACTTGCTGGCTGCAACATCGGCCGCATTTTGAGCAAACACAGCCTGCGCCGATACATCCGCCGAGTTGGGAGACTCGGATATCGTAACCGCGTTGGTTGTTGGATTGATCGTGAACCTCGGATTCACACCTGTAAAATAAGTATAGGCAGGCGTAGCCCAGTTGACCACAACTTCAGTAGGATACTGGTAAAAGGCTGTTACATAACTGTCCACAGATGTCGCGCCTGACGTGATCATTTCGACCTCCAACGGCGCCGCAACGCCGTAGATACCGCCCAATGTAAGCGACGTTGGATGGGAGAAAAAAGACGTCTTGTTGTAAATACCATCATAGTCGTTTAAAGTACCCAGTTCCACCAGCATACGTGTTTCTTCGTCAGTAACATTAACAGTAGCACCACCGCCACTTACACTCAATATAGAAAAACCAAATCCGTAGCTATTGGCAAGATTGAGTTTAGCAGGATTGATCTCAAAATGGAAATTGGCTTTACGGGCGCCTTTTTTTATGGTAACCACCCAATTCTCCACTTTAAAAGCGTTTATCGGTACAGTAACCAGGCTGGCTCCATTCGCCGTATTGAACTCACCCAGCGGGTTATCGTCCTTCTGGAGCGTTACAGAAATATCATTAGCCGCTGGTTGGGTCGTATTGCTGAGTTTGACCTCATAATCAAACGGAATCCACTTGTCTGCCAATTCTACACCCACCTTTTCGTAGCCGCCATAGTTATTAAAATTAACCATCGGAGCCCCCGAATACTTTACGTCTGATGGGGTAGGTGCATCTTTTCTTTTACAGCCCACAGCTGCCACAGTAAAAGCCAATGCTACAAACAGGATCTTTCTGGTGTTCATATTCACTTAGTTTAAATATTCCTTTGTATTCAATGAATGAATAATGCGAGACGCCAAAGATAATGTCTCCCATTATTGCTATAAAACTATTTGTCCCACCAAACCCTTGCATCGTGCGTGTCGCCACCAGGAATGTTGGCCACTGCAGCGAGGTAATTGGCCCTGTTCACCCCTATTTCATCCGACCCGTATTGAACACGGCGGGGAATCTTTTTACTAACGTTTACAGCTCCTGAAGCCGGCGTAAGCGCTGGTACACCCGTACGGCGCCATTCGAACCATGCCTCGTACCCATTCATAAATAATGAAATGTATTTCTGCAGGTAAATATTGTTGAAAGAAGACGCTGCATAAGCAGTTCCAATCGAGACTCCGGCACTGGCAAGGTATGTGTTGATAGTTGTAGTGTTGGTAATCCCCCACCATTCCATTGATGCTTTAATGGCATCATAATAATCAGCAGCGCTGTTTACCGGAATCCAGCCCAAAGCTGCTGCTTCTGCACGGAGAAAAAGTATCTGCGAAGCAGAAATCAGGGTTCTTGTGGCGGTAGCGGCAGTGATTTTTGTATTGGGAATGCTGTAATCCTGGTTGGCATTAAACCAGGCAACACTCGCATCACGCGGCAAGCCGTACGGTACGCCTTTGTAATCTGCACCCGGCTTAGTAAACATGGCTGATGCCCTTGGATCGGCAAGCCCCTTAATCAGGTCTACAAACGTATTGCTTACACCATAATCCTGCCGGGTACCAAACTCTCCGTTTAAAGGGTTTTGGAAACCTGAAGCGAGGAAAGTAAAGCTGGCATTCTGGGTATTGGTAGTTATATGTCCTGCACCATCATTAAAAGCAGCAAGAAATTCCGTTTTGGCCCACGCGGCATTAACCTTTACCGCCCTCATAGCAATAACCATTCGTATGGAATTCGCAAAACGCTTCCATTTGGTGAGGTCACCACCAAAAAGGATATCCCCTTTTATCGCACCACCGCCGTCCATCAAAGCATTCGCATTTTTCAGTTCCGTTATTAAAGCGGGATAAATAGATGATTGCAGGTCGTATCTAGGCAATTTATTCGCATTCAGCGCTTCGCTGTATGGAACGTCACCCCATTGGTCGGTTACCAGCTGAAACAGGTAAGCTTTCAGTATGCTGGCAACAGCGATCTGGTTTTTGGCAGAGCCATTATCAGACACGTTTGGATCGCCTGGGCTGGTATTGTTCAGTTCTATGATCTTAGCCAGGTCCTGCAACGGTGTTACATAATAGCCAGCCCAGCTGCGTTGGGTGGTTTGGTACAATGAAATATCAGGATACTGCGTCTGGCTTACATACTGCACATAGCAGGATGGCTCCATCGCAGTAAGGTTCAATCCACCGATTGAATTCCAGATCGCATTGGTGAGCAAATCCGAAGTCTGTGGCTTTGATATCCTGTCCGGCGCCGGATTCAGGTTGTAATCGCCGAAATCAATTTTCTTACAGCCGGCAAGCGATGCCACTGTAAAAACTCCGATAATAATATTCTTTGATAACATAGTCAGATAAGTTTTTTTTAATTAGAAACCAAGTCTTAAAGTTCCGCCATAAGACCGTACTCCAGGCAATTGCCCATTCTCTACATAACCACCTGAAAGTTCTGATGGATCGAAATGAGGGTTAGCTGTGTAAATGTTGAAAGGATTCCGTGCAAACAGGGAGAAACCGATCTTCTTGAAAGTCTTAGCCCAGGATCCCAGTTTTTTCATATCAAAATTGTAGCCAAGTGTAATTTCTCTCATTTTTACAAACGTAGCGTCAAACACATCTAGTTCAGCAAGACCCGACCCAAAATTCTGATGGAAATAATCAAAAGCCTTGATATACATATCTTTTGGTTTACCGGCTTCATCCACACCAAAAACATGTACCCCACCACCGCTTGCTAATGGCTCCCTAATGTTCACCCCGTTATCATTTAGTACAGAAGTGTTGTACATTAAACCAGAGTAAGTTCCAAAGGCATTAGACAGGGAAAAGAATTTGCCACCAAAAGAATAATCGAGTGCGGCAGATAAAGACCAGTTTTTGTAAGTGATTCCATTGAAAATGCCCCCGGTATATTTAGGCAGTACGCTACCGAAATTCTTTTCAGGGTTGATAGCGTACGTACCATCAGGATTCAATACCGGAACGCCATTTATGCGCTGTATACCATAACCCTGTAACTGACCCCATTCCTGTCCGGCATAGTGGTACACTGCGGTCTGGCCAAATGCATCACCCCCAAACTGCGCAATAAAAGACTGGTTGTCAGAAATTTTCTTAACCAGTACCGTGATATAGGACCAGTTAAGCGACATATCCCAGCTGAAATTCTTGGTGCGGATTGGTTTGAAATTTAACTCAACTTCATAACCATCTCTGGTTACAGATCCTGCATTGAAAGTAAGCGAGGAATAACCGCTGGCAGAGCTGATGGCAGTCTGTACGATATCGTCCTTTTTATCTTCCTTAAAATAAGTGAAGCTCACCCCCACTCTATCTCTGAAGAACCGGAGATCGGTACCTACTTCAAAAGCAGTGTTCAGTGTTGGTTTGATATTCGGATCAATAATACTGTTAGTAACGCTCGTTAAATGGTTTCCGTTAAAAGTAATCGGCTGTACGAAATAGGTTGGGTTAATAGCATAAGGACCCAGGTTATCTGTGCCTACTTGCGCCCAGCTGGCCCTTAATTTACCAAAAGACAATGCAGATGGCTTGTTCTTCATAAACTCAGTAAAGATAAGTGACCCACCTACTGAAGGGTAGAAGTAACCATTTTGAGTATTAGGCAACACAGAACTAAAGTCCTGGCGTCCGGCCAGATCTATGAACAGGAAGTCTTTAAATCCGATAGTTGCTTTTGCAAAAGCACTATATACTTTTTTGTGGCTAAGGAAGGTTCCCTGGCGATATACACTGCCAACTGAATTGTCAAATGAATAAACATCTTTTTGTTTCAATCCAAAGGATGTCATCCTGGTTGAGTCATTGCTTTTCCACTCCAGATAGTTACCACCTACTAGGGCGTCTATGTTCCAATCACCGAACGTTTTGTTATAGCTACCGATCAGCTCAATGTTGTTTTCGAAATATTTGGTTTCAGTTTGCTTATAAAAATTGTAGAAAGCATAGCTGGTAGGGAAAGGAGCCGTTCCCCTCGGAACATCATAGTCGGTTGTTTGAGAAATTGAATTAGCCAGGTCGAAAGGCATTTTTTTCTGCGTGTTTGTTTTACGGAGATTAAAACGATAGGCAGCACTGATCTTAAGATCTTTTGTTATTTTATACGCCATGTTTACATCGCCGTAAAAACGGTTCCTGTCCTGTTGTGGAGAGTAATTCTTTAACCAGGTATAATGATTTGTCCAGTAGTTGCCTTTGTAATAGGAATCACTGTTAGAACCGGCAGCCGGGTTACCGGCAAGATTCCAACTCGCATAATAGCCTTTCTGGGTTTTAAGGTCTACAAGATCTCTCATGATATTCATATCAAGGTCCCTATGAAACCATTGGTTAAAACTACCCGAAGTTTGATTACTGTAGTCATCTCCAAAATCACCCTTGATTTTTTCATTAGAATAGTTGAGGTTAAAACCTGCTGTCCATTTACTGGTGATATCAAAAGTAGTTTGTGTAGAAAACAGGTGTTTATCCTGTGTTGAATAAGGGAGAATACCCTTGCGGCTGATGAAGTTGTAACCAGCACGTACCGTGTACCATTTTCCACCTTTAGACAAACTAAGGTTGGTATTTAAGTTAGAACCTGTATTGTAAAAATCCCGGATGTTATTCTTCTGCGGGTTCCATGAGGCTGTTGTAAAATTGGCATTGTTTTTACCACCGTACCATCCATACCACGGAATATACGGTTGCCCGTCAAATTTTGGTCCCCAACTGGCATCATCAGTATAATCCGGGTAGCGCTGACCATCAAATACGCGCCAATCCGCAGGATGTACGCCCTGCGTGTATTTAAATGTTTTCCAGTTGGCATCTGTACCACCACCATAATCATTCTGGTATTGCGGCAGCATCCCCACAACATCAGCACCACCGGTAACATTAAGGTCTACGCTTAACGCTGAATTTTTCTTTCCTTTTTTCAGGGTGATCAGGATCACGCCCCCTTCGGCACGCTGGCCATACAAGGCAGTAGCCGCCGGGCCTTTAAGCACGTTTACTGATGCGATATCATCGGTATTGATGTCGGTAACATTGGTAAGAATTGTGCCGTCCACTACAAATAAAGCACCCTTTTCCGTAAGACTAGACACGCCCCGAAGTCGGATGCGGCCGGCATCACCCAATTTCGCACCGGATTGGCCCAATACCTGAAGACCAGCAACTTTGCCGGCAAGGCTGGTCGTAAGATCCGTTTCACGTGTTTGAGAAAGCCGGTCCCCGGAAATCTGCTGAGCGGCATAGGTAGTAGATTTTGCTGACCTTTTCACCCCCAATGCAGAAACAACAACGGTAGAAAGTTCATTGTTAGCCTTGGCGAGGGTTACATTGAAGCTGGTATTTGCTGAAACAGTGAGCTCCCTTTCTGTAGAGCCTGCAGCACTGATCAACAATACAGCGCCATTTGCCACCTCGATCTTAAAATTGCCATTGGCATCCGCAGCCACACCGCCCTTACCGTTCTTCACTTTGATGGAAGCATAAGGAATGGGATCTCCCTTCTCATCAGTCACCTGGCCACTTACTACGCGGTTTTGTGCCAGTGCCAGCGTTGTACAAAGCACCAACATCATCACCAGAGATGAAATTTTTCTCATGTTCGTTAGTTTGTTTTTTTAGACGTGTAAATATAGGGAATATGAATAAAAAGTTAAAAACCCAACCCTGTGTCCTCCGAAAATGACAGTTTTACGATAGAAGTATGGTGAGAGCGGTTTAGAGTTTTGGTTAAATCTTTTAACGTTTATTCTTTTTGGATATCTTTAACATTTTATTTAAATATCGGACAAAAAACTTTTTTTAGATGCTGCATTTTGGGCAGATAAAAATAGCGTTGGCTATCCATTATGGTCATTGGTCGATGGGTGGTTTAATAGTCAAATGTACTTTACAGGGATATTTTGGCGATTGTATCAGTAATGCCTGCATTAGAAGGCAGCAAGTAACAGACTCCCAATCAAATGGAAAAATGACTACAACATCTGCCATTAAATATTGACCATTTGACTGTCGACTAATGACCCAATGACGGCTAATGATCAAAACCGATACATCGCCTGAATCTTCAGTTCTGTTTTGTGATTACCCGCAATTTCATCATAGCCGGATCCCGTGCTGGTTGCGCCTTGTTTAATTGTTTGGGCGATCCTGAACCAGGTGCTCAGGTGGCGGTTGACATCGTAATTAACATTGATATAATACCGATAGCCTTTGCCATAAAATGGAGGGATGGAAAAACTGTAAAGCACATCATTTTCATAGGCATACATTCGGCTGTCGTAGCTATCTGTTTCAAAATATTGCAGCCTCACGCCCAGTGAAAGTGGCGCCATCATTGGTTTGTACAGCAAATCCGTAAACATCAGGAAACCATTTTCAGGCTTGTCACTTTGCTTATCAAACCAAAGTAATTCTGCCCGGCCTCTTACGGTGATGGCCGGGGAAATTTTATACGACACATGGGTCCGCCAGTTTTGCTTCGGTCGATTGTTGGTAATATGCACGGGCAGGTTGGTTTCCGATAAATTAATCGCCTTACTTTGGTTGGTATAACGCGTGTACAATTCCACCTGTTTATTTGGCTTCCAGCTTAGCTGGACGAGATAATCGGCACCTTTTGACGGCCCGTCCACGCGGTACCGAAGCCAGGGAAAACAAAACATATCAGCATACATGGCTATCCTGAATCCCGTCGCTGGCCGCAGTTCCAGCCCGGTGTAAAAGCCATTCTCATTTATCGGTGTGGAACTTTCCGTAAAAGCGTTACTGTACAAACTCCCATACGACCGGCTGATCTTGCGGTATAACATTGAAAAATCGGCTTTCGGATCGAGGCTTGCCATCAGCCCGTGCACCATGGCGAGGTCGCCTTGTCCATCAGTAGCTACTTCTCCAAACACATGGGTATTTCGAACGGTATAACTGTAATCAATGCTGGCATTTGTAATGTTGTCGCCACCAATGGCAAATGTATTGTAGGGCTCCGGGCCTTTCTGCAAAGGCTTGGTAAGCTTATAATGCACGGCGTTTACGCCAAGATGCAGTCTGTTGGTGTGGTAGCTGAGATTGCCGCCGACAGCAAATTGCTTTACCTGGTCCTTATCATTAATCTCCGACTGCGTGCGGTGATACCCACTGGTCTGTAATGACGAAATATAATCATCATAATTGGCCGAATCCACGATGGCATTGGCCGATAAATTTTTATACGAAAAAAAAGCAGTACCCTGCCATTGGTTTTTCGCTAACGTGATCCCCACTCCACGGTGAAAATTGAATTCCCCGGCTGAATTATAAGGTCGCAAAATATCGGCCTGCCGCTTAATGCCCATCACATCGCCACTTTTTCTGAAACCCATCGATTGCCAGCTGATCAATCCCTGGCCCATATTCACCGTAAAGTCGCCCAAAGCGAGGTTTTTGATGATGCCGATATTGCGTGCAAATAAATGGAAGGAATAAAAATCAAACCCGGACTTCTGGCTGCCTCTAAACAGCTCTTCTCCGGCGTCTTTATCGGCCACCAGCCCATATTGCAATAAGTTTTTGTATTGGTAGCGGTACCGCAAAAAGATCCGTTGGCGGCTGCCTTTGTATTTGGGTCCTATGCTATCCTGGGCAATAAATCCCCGTGACTTTTCCAGTATCTGTGCAGCCCGGAGCAGCAGGTTGTTGTCGCCATTTGAAAAGCGTTTGCCAAACTCTTCTATAAAAGTCAGCGCGTCACCAACTGCGATAAATGGTCGCACTCTCTGAATGGTTTCCAGGTCCCAGCCCGGTACTGCCTGTAATTCATAAAGGTCTATTAATTTGCCCAGCACCTGGCGGTATTGCAGGAAACTCTGTATCTGCATGGGTTTCAAAAAGAATAATAGCCTGAGGTCCGACTCTGTGGCCATGTTGAGGTTGAGTGGGTGCCTTTTAAAGTCGCTCAGTTGTAGCAGGTAACTGTCATCTTCTGATTCAGCGCCTTCGGCTTCAGCCAGGTTTTCCAGTTGCTGTTCCGCAGTGCTGGTAAGCAGCCCCGTCGAGTCTGCCTGCGCGAATGGTGCCTTGCTAAAGAGCGACAATAATAGTATAAAGACTACTTGTTTCAGGGCTTAAACGTTTATTTTGAGTAGGTAGGATTGATACACGGATTTAACGGATGGAACGGAACCAGACAGATTTTTTAGTCAATAAATGGTGCGGGGCCTGATAAGCATGTTTACAAAACAACCTGATTCAACCATCCTCCGCGAACAAAAGAGTGATCCACTCAAGCCGGGGTCGTTGTAGGCTGAGAAGCGCATTAAAACTAAAATGTCTTTTCAACCATCGGGTACATTCAGCTACTGAGATAGCCCTTATAGATTGGCGATCAGCGTCTTTCCGCTTATTCCCCTCCATCCTTGCCTACATCCGTCCCGTCTTTTTTACCAAAATCAAACAACAATAAAACACCAGGGCTTAGCCCGAGCTGCGGATGGTAGCTGGTGTTGAGGTCGATCCGGAAACCAGGCAGGTTAAATCCTATTCCTGCGTATACACTATTTGTCGCTGTACTTACGCCAGTCCTGGCAAAAAACTGTTTAATAAACCGGTATTGCAACCCCGCATTTACAGTAGCGGGAAGGCTCTCTTCTTTTACCATTTCGCTGCTGATAAAAAGTTTATCACTCACTTCAAAGCCAAGACCAAAACTGTACCGGGCTGGTATTTTTTCATCCTGCGATTTACTCCATTTACTGCCACCCGGGTTATAAACATTTATACCCAGGTGCATTTTTTCTGTGGGATGGAAAACCGCACCGGCACTGGCGTTGATGCTGCTGGACTTACCGTAACCGTTACCCTGGTTTATCGAATGATAGTTGAACTGCACTCCAACGTCGACCTTGTCATTTATTTCTAAGCCATACGCCAGTGAAAGCTGCATTTGGTTGTAGCCGCTAAAGCCATAGTAATTACCATGAAGTGCGAACGCGCCTCTCTTTGTCTTATAGGCCAACGACCCGTTATAAAGGTTCAATTGCTCCTGCAAAAAACGCCTTTCAGCATAGATACCGGCACATGAATTGTGAAGGTGCGCCAAAGCCGCCGCATTGTTACGCGTAGCGTACAGGTCTACATTATTTTTGGAATACGCACCCAATCCGGGGTACCGTGCAGCCACCATTTGGCTTATTGGTTGCGCGATGATTTGGCAAAACAAACAGGGTGCACTTATTAATATGACCAGTAATTTTTTCAGGTAAATTAATTTTTACCAAATAAAAAACTAAATGCAGACTCTGAAAAAAACGATTGACGGATTTAAAAAAACAAGGTTCGAGGTTCAAGCCCTCCAAATTAAACCCGTCTCTTAAACCCATGACTTTTGGGCCATGATTCTTGGACACTTAATCCTTTGGATCTTGGACCTTGAACATTAGACCTTGAACCTTGAACACCCTTATCTTCGCGCCCATGCAGATTTTAGACGGAAAATTAGCGTCTGCCGCTATTAAAGCGACACTAAAAGAAAAGGTAGCTGTCAGGGTCGCGGCTGGTAAAAAGGCACCCCATCTCGCCGCTATTCTAGTAGGCACCGATGGTGCCAGTGAAACTTATGTAGCATCCAAAGTAAAAACCTGTGCCGACCTGGGCTTCGAAAGTACGTTTGTGCGCTACGAGTCTACGGTATCACAGGAGGAACTGCTGGCCAAAATAACCGAACTCAACAACGACGCAGCTATCGACGGGATTCTCGTGCAACTGCCGCTGCCAAAACATATTGCAGCCGATACCATCATCGAAACCATTGACCCCAATAAGGATGTGGATGGCTTTCACCCGGTAAATGTTGGTCGCCTTACGCTTGGATTACCCACCTTCGTATCGGCTACGCCATATGGCATTATGCTGATGCTGGAATACTATAACATCCCGACCAAAGGCAAACACGCCGTAGTGATAGGTCGCAGTAATATCGTTGGCCGCCCCATGAGCATCCTGCTGAGTACCCAAAGCAGCTATGGTAATTGTACCGTTACGTTATGTCATTCAGCTACACAAAACTTAAAGGATATCTGCCTGGAAGCCGATATCATCATAGCCGCGCTTGGTAAGCCCGGGTTTTTAAAGGCCGATATGGTAAAAGAGGGCGCCGTGGTCATCGATGTAGGCATTACCCGGGTGCCGGACGCATCGAAAAAATCTGGTTTCGCTTTAAAAGGCGACGTGGCGTTCGATGAAGTGAGCGCCAAGGCTTCCTATATCACGCCAGTGCCGGGAGGGGTGGGTATGATGACCATTGCCGGCTTAATGCAAAACACTTTCGAAGCCTGCGAGAGAAGGCGTGTTTGATGTAGATTTGATTATAGATTTTCGACGAAAGACTTATCTTCTAAGATTTGATCTCGGTGGATTTTCTTAATTAACATGGAACCCCGACGCACATTGTCTCCGCTGGCGGCGGTAGCTTTAGCCTGAGCCGGAGGCGAAGGATAAAGCGGAGGTCTGAGAAGCTGCCGCAGCAATGAATTGGCGAAAGCAGTATTAATACAAATAATAATTTGGCAACAACGCAAACAATATCCACCACCACCCTACCCGTTATGGAATCCTTCTACACCTTGCAGGGCGAAGGCTTTCACTCCGGCAAGGCCGCCTATTTCATCCGTCTGGGCGGATGTGACGTAGGTTGTGTGTGGTGTGATGTAAAAGAAAGTTGGGACGCCCATGCACACCCGAAGCGATCTATCGAAAAGCTGATATCCGAAGTACAAAGCACACCCGCCGAAATCGTGGTGATCACCGGCGGGGAGCCATTGTTGCACAACCTCGACGAGCTTACCAAAGCCCTGCATGTAGCGGGTTTTGAGACCAATATTGAAACCTCGGGCTCATCTCCAATCAGCGGTTTTTGGGATTGGATCTGCGTCAGCCCAAAGAAATTCAAAGCAACCTTACCTGAAGTTTTGCCATCGGCCAATGAGCTAAAAATAGTTGTGTTCAATAAGTCCGATTTTCGTTGGGCTGAAGAATATGCTGGGCAGGTATCACCTTCATGTCGGCTATACCTACAGCCGGAATGGAGCAAACGAGAACTTATCACCCCGTTGATTGTTAACTATATCAAAGCCAACCCAAAATGGCAAATGAGTTTGCAAACGCATAAATATATTGGCGTGCCTTAAAGACCGGGCGTGAAAAAGGCATTCATTAGATTGGTTGAACCGTGGCTGCAAATCAAAAAATCAGTGCTGTCCGCTTCATCCGTTTCATCTGCGTTTCCATCCCTTTGTGAGGGTCAAAAAAAATACAATGGCATTCGAACACGATACGATAACACCCTATAAAAACGACGCTGGTTCTAAAAAAGAGCAGGTAGCTAAAATGTTTGATCAAATCGCCTTTCGCTACGATTTTCTCAATCGTTTTTTAAGTGCGGGAATTGATATCGGTTGGCGTAAAAAAGCCATCCGCCAATTAAAAGACCTTCATCCCAAAACCTTACTGGACGTAGCAACCGGCACTGCCGATGTTGCACTATTATCCCACAAGCTGCTGGCACCTGAAAAGATTATCGGTATCGATATCAGCGAGGGTATGCTGGAACTGGGGCGAAAAAAAATTGCCGCAAGGCAACTGGAGCAGGTCATCACCCTCCAAAACGGCGACAGCGAGGCAATAAATTTCCCCGATGCGTCGTTTGATGCCCTGACAGTGGCTTTTGGAGTGCGCAATTTTGCCCATCTTGAAAGGGGATTGTCAGAAATGCTGCGGGTTATGCGGCCAGGTGGCAAAGCAGTAATCCTGGAATTCAGTAAACCAAAAATGCCCGGTATCCGTAATTTATACAATCTTTACACCCGCATCGTAGCACCTCAGGCAGGCCGCATGATCGCAAAAAACAAAGACGCTTACCAATACCTGAATGATAGCATCGAAGCGTTTCCCGAAGGAAATGCTTTTCTTAAGATCATGGATTCGGTTGGCTTTAAAAGTGTTCACCTTAAAACGTTGAGTTTCGGAATATGTACCATTTATTGCGGAAGCAAATCCTCCTGCTACTGATTGGATGCTGCATATCCAGTTTTGTTTTTTCCCAGTTTGAAAAAGGGGAGGTGTATCGTGAAGAGCATGATGATAAGCCTTATTATTTCGGCATGACGTTAGGCTATGCGAGTACCTACCTGGCGCATAGTAAAACACCCCGTTTCCTGGCCAATGACAGCGTGCTTTCTATAGAACCGGGCTTCAGCCCCTCGTTTGCGTTAGGATTGATGGCTACCCTCCATCCGTATAATAGGTGGGAGTTCAGGATCAACCCGCAATTAATTCTGGGCATCAGCCGGTCTTTCCGTTACAGGTTAAACCCACCTGATCCGGCCCAGGGAGAGGATTCGATAGAAAAAAGAAATGTACAATCTACCGTAATTTCGTTTCCGCTATCCGTAAAATTTAATAGCGACAGGATACATAATTTCAGGATATATATGATGGGAGGCGTTCAGATGGACTTGGACTTGGCAAGTAATGCTGCGGCCCGTAATGCCGAACAGTTATTGAAGCTGAAAAAGTTTGACTATGGCGTGCACTGTGGCATCGGCTTCAATTTCTTTTTACCTTTTGTAACCGTATCGCCAGAAATCAAGTTTGTATGGGGCATGGCCGACCTGCACAGCCGCAGTCCGGACCTTAAATTTTCAAATAACCTCGATAAACTGCAATCCAGGATGATTATGTTCAGTCTGCACCTGGAAGAATAGCAACTTTTTCGGGCTATTTTAAATAACGACCCCGAATTGCCTAAGGTGGTGTGTCACATGTTTATGATGCAGCTGCACCCAATCGTCAAAATTGAGGTCTCCAAAAACCGGGTGTTGGGTGGTAAATGCGCTGGAATTGGCGAAAAACAAAAAGAAGGCATTCACTTCCGCCTCCAAAAAACTAAGCGACCCGGAAAATTTTTCAAATATCAGGGCCTCCGGTTCATCAGGCAACATGGCGGCTTTGGTATTTTCCCGAAAGGCCTTGTCACTCCACAAAAACTCCCGGTACTTTGATAAATGGTCTGGCAAAGTAAGCAAGGGAAAGAATCGCTTATTCGTAGACACTTGGAAGAATTTTGCCACGTGCTCCAGCATTTGCGCTGCACTCATTTTGCCCCACAACCCTTTTTGTGACGGATCAATCTTTTGGGCCATCGGCAAAAAATCTTTTTGAAGGAAATCCAGCTTTTTATTGGTATCAAGTAACATGGGCTTTGTTTTGAAGATGAAAGAAATAACCAACCTTCTCCGCTTATAACAGCAAATGTCTGGCAAAAAATTGCAGTTTCACACACGCAATATTGGAACAAATTGTTTTCAGCAGACCGCAGGAATTTTTCTAACCCCTACTATAACCGCCACTTTTATGAAATGTTAAAGAGAAGGCAATAAACGGGTAGCGACGTCGTTTTTACTTGCGTATTTAATGTTTAAGCTATATTCTTGTGTGGGCTGAGTAATTTGGATATAGAAAATACGAGCCACAGGCCTTTCAAAACAAGATTGACACCAGGCCCTGCAGGTCCATTTTTCACTGCCTGGCCCCCCTTCCAAAACCGCTGCTTCAAAGTAAACCGTTTGTAAAAAACATTTCAGTTGCAACAATGCAGCATTTATTGAACATAAATGTCTACATTAGTGTAGTTGTTTTTCCCGACTACTATGACAGAAGATTTGATGATAACTGGTTGTTTACAGAATAACCCGGCCGCACAACGCGAATTGTACAGCAGGTTTGCACCGAAAATGCTTTCGGTATGCTATCGTTTTGGGCAAAACCGGGAAGATGCAGAAGATATGTTACAGGAAGGTTTTATCAAGGTGTTCACCCAAATACATACCTTCCAGAACAGGGGCGCATTTGAAGGCTGGATACGAAGAATCATTGTTCATACCTGCATCAACATCCTGAAAAAGAATAAAAAGTTCAATGAAAGCGTGGATCTGGATCAGGCAGCCGAAGCCTCAGTGAGAGAATCAATTCCTGGCATTATGCAGGCCAAACAGGTTGTTGAATGTATACGGTTGCTACCGATGGGGTACCGGACCGTGCTTAATCTTTACGCAATTGAAGGTTACAGCCACAGAGAGATAGCCGATATGCTGGATATAGAAGAAAGCACGAGCCGCAGCCAATATACCCGATCAAAAAATATGTTGGAACAGATTTTAATAAAAAAGCGTATCATAGAAAAACCCGAGGCAATAATACCTGGATGGCAGGTAGCCGCCACCTAAAACGGACGAATTGCACCATGACTGCCCATGAATGATGAGATGAACCTAGATGATTTCGAACAGTTTTTGAAAAACCAGACTGACAAACACCGGATGTACCCGAGTGATCAAATCTGGCGTAACATAAACCAACAGCTGCACGGCAACAGCCGATGGCCAGCGCTTACATTTGCTGCCATTCTTACAGGGGCGATTCTTACTGCAGGCCTTATTTTTTTACATCCCAACAAAGATTTGTTTAAGATACCGCAGGCTACTACAGTTGGTATTAATGGTGAAGCGAACCAGCGGGTAACATATAGTAGTAATGGCGAAAAAACCGCCGACAAGGGAATCAATACACTGAAACCCGTGGATGACAAAACAGCGATGTATAGTTTTAATAAACCAACTGTATCTGAAGTTGCTAAAAGCAACAAGACACAGCAAATTATTTCAGCTGTTGTGCCTGTGGGAAGCACTATAATTTCCGATGGTAATAAAACGGCACCTGCACTTAGCCTGAATAGTAGTGGGTATTCAAAAAATCTTAATGGAAAAGAATTTCAACCCGTTGCTGACCTGCAATCCGGCCTTGTGACTTCAGCCGATGCTGGTAATTCGATTATTAATGAAGGTGCGACAGGTACAGGCGAAGGGCCGGCTACTAACTTAAAAGTGGCAGAAATTACACTTTCATCTCCTGTTGATGATATGGACAAGACCCAGCTTCCCAGGGTCGACGCCCCACAAGTACCTAAGAAGGTATTGGTGAATCGTTTTTCGGTGGAGGTATATGGAGGTTCCAATATTAGTTATAGGATGCTTAATGAACGCGCCTCCTCCGATTACCACTTTCCCTACAATTCAGCACTTACTGCTGACCCAAGGAAGAATATAAACAACCTGGTTACACAGCGTGCCTCCATCGGCTTTGAATTCGGTGCCGTGGTGTCATACGATCTTACTGAAAGACTCAAAGTGAAAGCTGGTCTTCAATTTAATTTGCGCCAATACACGATAGCTGCAGTAAAAGTGGCCGCAGAACCTGCCGTATTGTTGATGAATAATAGCCCTCTTGCTATCGACTCCGTTATTGTTTACAGCTCCGTTAGAAACGCTGATGGCGGGAATGCACTGACGATCCATAACCGCTACTACCAACTGGCACTGCCTGTGGGCCTCGACTGGACCTTTGCTGAAGGTCGTCGGGTTAATTTCAGTCTCGGGGCAACGTTCCAGCCTACTTACCAGCTGAACACTAATATGTATATGCTCACCAGCGACTACAAAAATTACGTGCAGCAACCTGATATGGTGCGCAGGTGGAACTTTAATGCTGGTGCGGAAGCGATGGCCAATTTCACCGCAGGTGGCTTAAAATGGCAGATAGGGCCACAGGTACGTTACCAACTTTTACCTACCCAAAACAAGAGCTTTTCTGTTCAGGAGCACCTGATTGACTATGGTGTTAAAGTCGGCATCGTTAAACAGTTGAAATAATCATTTCAAAATAGCTTCCGGGTCCCGCAGTTTATTGCGGGACTTTTTATTTTGGCAGTTTTCCGATCACTTATTTTTACGCAAAATTATTTTTGCACCCGCACGTTATAAATTACATGAAGCAAATCCTTTCGCTTATTTTAATGATGGCGCTGGCAGCCTGTCACGATCAGCCTTCTCCAAGCCGGTATGGCGACTCTACAGTTGCAAAAAAAGATAGCCTGAAAACTGAAGCGTTCTACCCGCTCACACAATATATACAGGACCAGATAAGCTATGTGGACAGCACCCCATTTGCCATTGAGAAACACACGTATATCAACGGCAAAAGGGTGGATTCCGTTTTAATTGACCGCCAGGAATTCAATAAACTTGCAGCAGAATTTCTAAAACCTGATCTCAACGATAGCAAGATAAAGCAATTATATATTGAATCCAGCTACCAGGATCTTACTATCAACAGTGTTACGTTTGATTATACTACTCAGGATCATAGCCAGGAATTACAGCAGGCAGATGTGCTGCTAAACCCGGAAACAAAAAAAGTGAAAAATATTATCTTCAGAAAAAACAGGTTGGTGGGCGATACTTCTGTGAGCATTAACGGCCTCTGGAAAAACAATATGAATTTCCAACTCAACTATACCTTCCAACCCGCAAAGGGCAAAACGCAGACAAAACAAATCAAAGTGATTTGGGATAGGCCCATGGTTTCGGACTATTAACCAAAACCAACATACCGGGGTTTTGATAGTAGGGAAGGGAAAAAAGGACGGCGCATTTGGTCATTTTGTCAATAAATCATTGACTGAACGATTACCGGAAACAGACAATCCCATTTAAGGGTTATGCCCTATAATCTATATGGTTGCCACCCGTTCGTAATGTTTATCGGCAAGTAGAACCATGTTCTCTCATTCTTTGATGGCAGCTATTGTATCTTGATATGCAATCTACCAAAATGTACACTTTATGGAAACATCAACCCAAACTAAACCCGCTTCCAAAAACGGTGCTGTAAATACAATTTTACTGGCCGGTCTTGTGGCTGGAACAATGGATATTACCGCAGCCCTCACCCAATTTTACATTAAGACCAGTAAGGATCCAATGATTGTATTGCGGTACGTCGCCAGTGCCATCTTAGGAAAAACAGCTGCTACGGGTGGGTTGCCGGTGGCACTATTTGGGCTTTTCCTGCACTATGTTATTGCGTTCAGCTTTGTTATCTTCTACTTTTTTTTAAGTTCAAAGATAAGGTGGCTCTGGAAGAACCCGGTGCCAGCGGGCCTATGTTACGGCATTTTTACATGGACGGTTATGAATCTAATCGTAGTGCCCGTTAGCCGCATCGGCAGCACCCCGTTCGACCTGTCTAAAGCAGTAGTGGCTGCGCTTATACTGGTGTGCTGTATTGGTATGCCAACTGCAATAATTGTAGGAAAATATTACCGTCGCGAACAGGCTTCGTTGTATTTTCAGGCATGAAAAAAAATGTTTTTGCTGCGTTCTTTCTCCTGGGAACTCAAATTGCAAATGCACGGAATGCAGATACATTGTTCATAAAAAGGCTGCTGGAATCAAGGCCCGATCTGTTTTCTGTTGTACTTAACCACCCGGCATGTAAGGAAGTACAGGTATTATATACCCAGATAGACCGCGATAAAAACAACCAGCCACATTTTACCGTCTATAGTTACCGGTTAGATGATACACATTATTTCTATCCTGCGAGTACAGTCAAGCTCCCCGCTGCTATTTTTGCTTTGGAAAAGATCAATGCCTTGCAAATACCTGGGCTCTGCCGGCTTTCTTCCATGCAAATAGATAGTGTAAGAAAAGAGCAGAAGCCGGTAACAGAAGACCAGTCTGCAACCAATGGACAGGCATCGGTTGGGAACTATATCAAGAAAATCCTGCTTGTGAGTGACAACGATGCCTTTAACCGGCTTTTTGAATTTATCGGCCGGGGAGAGATCAATCAAAAGATACAACACTACGGCCTCACCAACACAAGAATCCTCAACCGGCTTGCCATCAGGGACGGTGGCGAAAATGCGCGGCACACAAATCCCGTTAGCTTTTACAATAACGGGAAGCTGGTGTACAAACAACCCGCCCAATACGATCCGAAAGATTACCCGCTCACCCTCACCAATACTATTATGGGCAAAGCCTATCTAGACAGCAATGATCAGCGTGTAAACAACCCTTTCGATTTTAGCAACCGTAATGCCTATGCTTTAACCGATCAGCAGGAACTGATGAAACGGCTCATTTTCCCGGAAGCCTTTTCACCAAAGAGAAGGTTCCTTCTTACTACTGAGGATTACGATTTTCTGTATCAATATATGAGCAAATATCCTACGGAATCATTCGACCCGAAATACGATACCGGTGAGTACTTCCCAGCCTATGGCAAGTTCCTTTTTTATGGTCAGGAAAGATATGCTCCCATCAATTCTAATATCCGCATCTTCAATAAGATCGGTGACTCTTACGGCTTCCTGATAGACAATATGTATTTTGTTGACTACAAAAACAAAGTGGAATTTTTTCTCGCGGCTGTGGTACAATCGAACGATGACGAAATCTACAATAATGACCATTACGAGTACCGATCCGTTTGTTATCCGTTTATGAAAAATCTTGGTCAGATTATCTACCAGTGTGAACTTCAGAGAAAGAAAAAAAGGCTACCGGACCTTAAAAAGTTTGAGCGTTACAAATAGAAAGCCAGTGGTGATCTTGTCTTAATAAAGCCACGATAAAAAGGGTTCTCATGCACTATGCTGGGCAATATAAAACGAGAATTGCTGCTTTACATCCGGCCAATCGCTTTACATTGCAGGTACACAAACATCCGTTGCACATGAACAAAATACTGATCCGATCCGTAAACGTGGGCCTGCCAAAATTCATTGAATGGAAGCGAGAACAAGTATTGACTGGCATCTTCAAAAGCCCTGTGGACAAGGCTTTGCAAGTTTCCTTTACCCAAATAGAAGGCGATGGCCAGGCCGACCTGGTAAATCATGGCGGCCCGAATAAGGCGGTGTATGTTTATGCATCCGAGCACTATCCTTACTGGAATCAGTTTTTACAAAAGGAAATAGTAACGGGCGGATTTGGCGAGAATATTACTACGGAAGGATTGCTGGATAATGCCGTTTTTATTGGCGATGAATATCGCTTTGGAACTGCTATTTTAATGGCGGTTCAGCCAAGAATGCCTTGCGCCAAACTGGGCATACGGTTTAACAATGTCATGATGCCAAAACATTTCTATCATGCGCGTCGCAATGGTATTTACTTTAAAGTAATACAGGAAGGTATGATAGCAAAAGGTGATGGAATAGTGCTGCTGAAACGCTCTGAATATGACATCACTATCCAGGATATTGTAGACAATTATGTGCTGAAAGAAAAGGATATGAATAAGGTAAAGCAGCTGGCTGAAATACCCATTTTACCACCCTGGTTCCGAGAGCAATTCAGTACCATGCTGAAATGAACTCAAAACAACACAGCAGCAATCGCAAATCCGGACAGATCCAAATAATAAGTTACCTATTTTTTTAATTCGTTCCTTGTCACCACTACCATTTGGATTTGCGTTGGAGCATCCAGGAACGCTTGAAGGTTTCCGCCACCCGCGTTTTTCCAAAGGCACCAATTCACTTACGATTATAAAGCTTACAAGTGAGACCTGTACACCACACTGCCCCACCGCCTGCAACTTGCCCCACACATAGGGTTCAAGCCATGGATCATGTCGCTTAAAAAACCTTCCACGGCTGCTCACAACACGGTCATACGGTAATAAAGCTGTTTATCAAAAAGGCTGGTGGCACCCATTATTGTCATTTACCCTAACTTTAAATTAACTGAACCCCAAATTACCTTGATACAATTTATCCTGAACGAAAAAGAAATCAGCACCCCGTTGCCGAGTGGCGTATTGCTGCTTGATTTCATCCGCTATCACAGGCATCTAACCGGCACCAAAATAGGCTGCCGCGAAGGCGACTGTGGCGCCTGTACCGTATTGGTCGGTGAATGTAAAGGGTATCAGTTACATTACCGTGCTGTTACATCATGCCTCACTGCAATCGGCAGTGTGCAGGACAAACATATCGTTACCGTGGAAGGCACAAACCTTCCGGGTGTTCTCAACCCGATACAACAATCAATGTGCGATGAGTCGGCCACGCAGTGCGGGTTTTGCACGCCTGGCTTCGTTGTGTCGCTAGCTGGCTTTTGCCTGAGTGACAAGGTGCCCAGTCAACAGAATGCCATCGCATCCATTGATGGCAATATTTGCAGGTGTACCGGATACAAGTCAATAGAACGGGCAGCAAATAATATTACCGACCTCTTACAGCAGCGAAAGGACGCAGATCCTATTGAGTTTGCTACTACCAACGGAATATTGCCGGCTTATTTCGCCGGCATTAAGGCAAGACTACAGGTGATGGCAGCCCACCGAACGTCTAATGGAAAACTAGAAGCAGGTGTTGTAGCCAGCCATAAATTTCTCGGTGGCGGTACCGACTTGTATGTTCAGCAACACGACACCATGCATCTTGAAACGATCGACCATCTCTTTAACAAGCCAGCGCTGAATACAATCGGGCAGGTGGAAAATGCGTGCTACTTCGGCGGCGCCACAACGGTTACGGATCTTATGGAGTCGGCGGTAATGCAGCAATATTTTCCTGATTTTAGATCCGTGGCCAAATTGATTTCTTCAACACCTATCCGGAATATCGCCACCATTGCGGGCAATTTTATCAATGCCTCACCAATAGGAGATTTCACGATCTTTTTCCTGGCGCTGGATGCACAATTAATATTGAGTGATGGAACGACTACCAGGCAGTTGCCATTAAGAAAATTGTACAAAGGCTATAAATCGCTTGATAAAAGACCTGAAGAATTTATTGAAAAAATTTACTTCCAGCTACCTGCGGCCAATACCCGTTTGAGTTTTGAGAAAGTAAGTAAACGGACGCATCTTGATATTGCCAGCGTCAACACAGCAATCTGTATCAGCACATCAGGGCACATCATTGAACGGGTTGCACTCTCAGCGGGTGGGGTTGGACCAGTGCCAGCCTTTCTCGCCAGGACATCGGCCTGGCTGCAAGGCAAACCAATTAACAATTCAGTAATCGAAAAAGCAATTGAAATTGCGCAAACAGAAATAAGTCCGATCAGCGACGCACGGGGTTCCGAAGCGTACAAACGGCTTCTGCTTTCTCAGTTGTTTAAGGCACATTTTATGAAGTTATCTCCGGGATTAGCATTAGCATAAATAATAAAGTGAAAAGCCTGTCCTACCCTGTAAAACGCACACAAATAAACGGCACGACAGTCTTTCAAGCCAATGGAAAAGTTTAAAAAAGTACAACACATGAAAAACATTGACTCGTATACACATGCCCGGGGCGAATCTATGTACCTGGATGACATACCCGTGCTGAACGGCACTTTGTTCGGCGTGGCATTTGGATCGCCGTTGGCCCATGGCGCTATCAGGAACCTTGATATTTCTACGGCCTTGCAATCGCAGGGTGTGATTAAAATAATAGTGGCTACAGAAATACCTGGGGAAAACGAGATTGGCGGTATAATAGCAGACGAGCCTTTACTGGCCGGCCATCATGTTCATTTTATTGGAATGCCGGTGGCATTTGTGGTAGCCGAAACGGAAGAAGCTGCAAGAGTTGCCGTTAAAAAAATAGCCATCGATATCGAGCCGCTTCCTGTAATCACCGACCCACGTGAAGCAAGGAAAAAAGGTGAGCTCATTGTGCCACCCAGAACTTTTGCAATCGGAGATACAACAGCAGCCTGGTCGCAATGCGATTATATTTTTGAAGGCATGGCCGATACCAACGGGCAGGAACACCTTTATATTGAAACCCAGGGAGCCTATACCATACCACAGGAAAATGGCGCTATTAAAGTATATTCCTCCACCCAGGGTCCTACCGCGGTACAGCGCTGTGTGAGCCGGGTATTAGGTTTACCCATGCACCAGATAGAAGTGGACGTAACAAGGCTGGGCGGCGGCTTTGGCGGCAAGGAGGACCAGGCAAATACCTGGGCTGCACTTTGCGCCCTCGCAACTTACTTATTAAAGAAACCGGTCAAGTATTCATTAAATCGCATGGAAGATATGCTGATGACCGGCAAGCGCCATCCCTATTCATCGGACTTTAAAATTGGCCTTGATAAGAAGTTGAAGATAGTGGCATATGAAGCCGTTTTTCACCAAAATGCGGGCGCTGCGGCCGATCTTTCACCTGCAGTGATGGAACGTACCCTATTCCATAGCACCAACAGTTATTATATTCCAAACGTAAAATCAACCGCCTACAGTTGTCGCACGCACCTGCCGCCCAATACGGCTTTCAGGGGATTTGGCGGCCCGCAGGGCATGTTTGTGATAGAAGCGGCCATTGCAAAAGCTGCTGCTGAGTTGGGTGTTGATGCGAGCGATATTCAACGCAAAAACCTTCTGCAAACGGGTGATGAATTCCCTTATGGCCAAAAAGTGGTAAGCGAAGCCGGCGAATGCTGGGACAAGGCCTCGAGCCTGTACTCGGCGGATAAATTAAAAGAAGAGATTATTGCGTTTAACGCAGCTAATAAATGGAAAAAGAAAGGCATGTCTTTCATGCCTGTTTGCTTTGGCATTTCCTTTACCAAAACCTTGATGAACCAGGCTAGGTCGCTGGTGCATGTGTATAGCGATGGCAGCGTAAACATTAGTACCGGCGCCGTGGAAATGGGACAAGGAGTAAATACCAAGATGCTTCAGGTAGCTGCTCTAACATTCTCAATTGATCCGGCCAGGATCAAAGTGAACAGCACCAATACCTTCCGCATCGCCAATACGTCACCATCTGCGGCCAGTGCCACTGCCGACCTCAATGGCAAGGCTACGCTAATGGCTTGTAGCGCTATACTCAACCGTCTGAAGCAGGTAGCTGCCGACGATCAGCAGACAAGTCCTGATGCCATCACATTAAAAAATGAAATGGTTTATAAGAATGGTGAGCTTACTGAACTCAGCTGGAAGCAGCTGGTGATGAATGCGTTCATTAAACGTGTAAGCCTTTCTGAACATGCACACTACGCCACACCTGCCATCCATTTCGATGCCACCAAAGAGAAAGGCCATCCCTTCGCCTATCACGTTTTCGGAACGGCGATTACAGTGGTTACCGTCGATTGCCTGCGGGGCATTTATGAAACAGATATGGTTAAAATAGTACATGACTTTGGTAGCAGCATGAACCCGGCTATTGATAAAGGCCAGATAGAAGGCGGGCTGGTGCAAGGCATTGGCTGGATGACAATGGAAGAAATTATTTATGACACAGCAGGAAAATTGCGTAGCAACGCGCTCAGTACCTACAAGGTTCCGGATATCTATTCGGTGCCCCGTGAGGTAGCCATTCATTTTTTGGAAACCCAGACCGACAACCTGGCTATTTTCCGCAGCAAGGCCGTAGGCGAACCCCCGCTGATGTATGGCATTGGCGCTTATTTCGCGATACATAACGCAATTAAAGCTTTCAGGCCAGATGCCATCATCCCATTTTCCGCACCTTTAACGCCAGAAAAAGTGTTGATGAGCCTGCATGCAGCTTTAGAACCTATAAATGAGATTGATGAGCAAACCGTTAATCACCTGGCAATTTCTATATAATAGCCTGCAGCAAAAAATTCCCGCGATGCTGCTTTACGTATTGCAAAGCGAAGGCAGCAGTCCTGGCAGGCAGGGATTTTTTATGGGGGTAAACAGCTTAGGTCAAATGTCAGGGTCTATTGGTGGGGGTATCATGGAGCATAAATTTGTGGAAATGGCGAAGGCAAGACTCAGGGAGCAAGGGTCAAGGTACAAGGTTCAAGGTTCAAGGTTCAGGGAACTAGATTCAAGTGACAAATCGGAAGGATCCAGCGGAGCAGAAACCGTTACCAGCCATGAGTCTGAAAAGGCGATCATAAAAAAACAGGTGCACGATAAATCAGCGGCGGAAAATCAAAGTGGCATGATTTGCAGCGGTGAACAAACCATTTTATTATACCCTATTACTGAAGGTGATGAATTCACTATTCTGAATATTATTAACTCCACTGCCAATCATCAAAACGGCACCCTGGTGCTTTCACCACTGGGAATTGAATTTATAGATAGTCAGCCGGCAAAAGATTTTGAGTTTAAAATCACCAGCGAACAATCCTGGACATATAAAGAGAAAACGGGCTATAAAAACCAGTTGTACATTGTTGGTGGCGGACACTGCGCCCTGGCACTTTCGCAACTAATGAGGCAGATGGATTTTTATGTCCGGCTTTTTGAAGAGCGGTCTCAACTAAATACATTGGAGCAAAATAAGTATGTCCATCAAAAAACAGTCGTTGAAAGTTACAGTGAACTCTCAGATCTTATTCCGCAAGGTGCCAACCAATATGTAGTTATTATGACTGTGGGTTACCGAACCGACTACCTGGCCCTGAAAGCGTTGCTGGTACAGGATTTCAAGTATGTGGGCGTATTGGGCAGCAGAAAGAAAATGGAAAAATTACTCACCGATCTGGAGGCTGAAAATGTAGATCCGAAGAAATTATACCAGGTGTATACACCAGTTGGAATCACCATTAACAGCCACACCCCTGAAGAAATTGCAGTGAGTATTGCAGCCGAAATTATTATGGTAAAAAACCAAAAATAGCTGGTGGCAATTGGTTAGTAGCTGGTGGCCAGAAGTGTATGACTTCTAGAAAACATTGCGAATCACAACCACCTGTCTTCAAAAAAAACTGCTCAAAACAATATCCATTAGTTACAGAAATTGTTTCGAGCAGTCACTAAGCAGGTACCCACTATTTAATATCCGGACGGTCTGCGTACATGATAAATGCTAAATCGAAATTATTGTTTAAAGGCCCTGCTATCACCAAAGACCCTTTGCAATAATGGTGTGGTCCTGGCGCTGATATCTGTTCGAATTTTGTATTCTGTTGCCTCGATTTCCTTAAACATCTTGTTAGCCACCAGTTGTGCCAGCACACTGGTGAAGTCAATATTTAGTTTCTGGCTGCCAATGACGGGTAAATTTTTACCGGCGATATCACCCAATGTTTGAGGCAATTTGTACTGGGTAAGAACGGCAGCAATTTCGGGCTTGATAGCACTACGAAGAGAGTCGCCAATAGAATTCCGTAAGTAGTCTGTTGCCGCATTGTACCCTCCGCTTAATATGGCAACGGCATCTCTAAAATTGATATTTCGAATTCCGTTAATAAATACCGGAACACTCTTTTCGGCACTCTTGGTGGCGGCATTGGTAAGTGTAGTACTAAACTTCGTAATCTCGCTTCCCAGGCCAAGGGTTTCCAGGGTTTTAATGATCTTAGTTGCACCTTCGGGAAGTATGCCGTCTAATACATTCGTTCCGTTAAAAAGGCTGCCGCTTTGCGCATCGTCCCGACTCTTTGTTACGCCGCGGATAAGCGCTTCCTTTAAACCGCCTGCGATATCGGTCTCCCCTAAAATGCTTTTAACAGCATCGCAGCCGGTCATGAATACTCCTGCAAAGGCCGTTAATACGATGAAAAATTTGAATCGGTTGGTCATTTGTTTATTTTTTGTTTTAGTGAATATGCATTTTGCACCGCTGACAGATGGGTTTGGCAAAGAAAAGGTTTAACGGAGACAATTTTTTGTCATCCTTGTAACATCTTCTTTAGCTGGAAAAACCCGCAGCGGTATTCTTTTCAACAGAATCGTTTCCGATTGCACTGAGTATAAGCAATTTTTTCACCAGTTTCTTACCTACCTCAGCTTATCCCGGTATTGGGATATTCTGTCATCTTCCAGCAAGTTGCTTTTTGCTTATTTTGCAGCGGTTATAAAACACCCTCATGATTGAAACCCGCATACTACCTGCACGTAAAAGAATCGCACTAGTGGCCCATGATCATAAAAAAGTGGAAATGATGGACTGGGCGGAGTACAACAAAATAGCGCTGGCCCGGCACGAATTGCTGGCTACCGGCACGACAGGAAAATTGCTGGAGGAAAAACTCGACCGGCCGGTGAAAAAATTATTAAGCGGGCCACTGGGCGGCGACCAGCAAATCGGGGCTTTAATTGCCCAGGGGGAAATAGACATTCTCATCTTTTTCTGGGATCCCATGGAAGCGCAACCACACGATAGTGATGTAAAAGCCCTGCTTCGCATTAGTAATACCTGGAACATACCCAATGCCTGTGATCGCAGCACCGCCGATTTTTTGTTGACTTCTCCGCTTATGCATGACGCATACACGGTGCAATTACCGGACTACACCAGTTACCTGAAACGCCGGATTGAAAATCCATAGGTATATCAAATGCTCCAAATTCATAGGATGCGCATTCAACAATTGAGTGTTTCCACCTATTTCTTTTGACAGACCAAACGTTCAACTTTGTGGCTCAATTTGAACCATGAAGAATTTATACCTGGCAACTTCTCTTATCCTGTTATGCGCGGTTGCTGCCGCCCAGCCATTAACTGGTACCAAGACCATTAAAATGGCTGGTGGCGATTATACTACCCTTGGCGCAGCCTTTTCCGACCTCAACTCCAACGGCGTTGGAGCCGGGGGTGTGCGTTTTGATATCGATGCAGATTTCGTATCTATCGAAGATCCGATAGCGCTTACCGCTACAGGTACAGCGGCCAATCCGGTATTGTTTCAGAAAAAAGGAGCAGGTGGCAATCCAGCTATTAAGCCGGGAGGAACGGCGGCTGTAAACGATTTTGGTATCAAGATAGCAGGTGGCGACTATATTACTTTCGACGGAATTGATATTATTATCAATGTAGGCAGCGCGGTTGAATGGGGCTTTGTGCTGGAAGGAACCAGTACAAACGGATGTCAATACAATACGATCAAAAATTGCAGCATTACATTGAACAAAGCTAACACTGCAACCAGGGGCATTTATTCTTTTTATACATCTAACCCGACCTCGGCAGTATTTACAAATTCGAACAACAAATATTACAATATCAATATCCAGAATGTATACAACGGGTATTTCTTAAGTGGCAACTCCAGTTTCCCGGACCAAAATACCGAAATAGGCACCATCAACGGCGGCACTTCCTCTATCTCTAATCTTGGTGGTAGTACAAGTACCTGCACCAGCATTTCAGTTAGCAACCAGGCGAATGTTAAAGTCTACAACCAAACAATTACCAACGGCACAACGAGCGGGCAGATCAATGGTATTCTGTATTCGGGTCTTTTATCAACGGGATCTGTTTACAACAATAATGTCAGCGCGCTCACAAGTTCCGGAAGCGGCACAGCTTATGGTATCAGCGCTACAAGCACCAGGACCGTAACCGTATATGATAACGTTATTGATAATATCAGTAGCGGCACCGGACCGGCCGCGGGCATTAACGCATCCGGAAGTGGCAGCAACCCTTACCCCACACTTACGTTTTATGGCAATACCATTTCACGAATCAGCACCAGCGGCACCAGCGCGAGCAACAGTGCTTTTGGTTTTACTAACTCCGGGGCAGGGGTCACTATGAATTTTTACAGGAATACCATTACCAGTATTGAAAATAAAGCAGGAGGAGCAGCAGGATTGGCAGTTGGTGTAGCAATCAGCGGTACTACCTGTAACGTGTACAATAATTTCATATCAGATGTAAAGATGGCGGCGGGCACCGCAGCGGCCGGCGTAAGAGGTCTTTCTCTGGTTGGTGGCACGTCTTACTTTTACGTATTCCACAATACCGTTTATCTCGATTACACACCCACAGCAGCAACCGCCTCTGGCACCGCCTTGCACCTGGCCAACTTATCGAACAGTTTTGATATCCGAAATAATATTTTCGTAAATAATATGAACAATAGCATTGGCGCTAAAAAAGTAGCCCTATATGCTGCCGGTACAGGTTACCTGGCCAAATTTGCTGCTACCAGTGATGGCAACCTGTATCATGCAGGAGCTCCATCAGCAACCAATCTTATTTATTATGATGGCATCAACGCCGACCAGCAATTGACCGATTATAAAAATAGGATAGCAACCAGGGATCAGCATTCGGTTTCTGAGCTGCCGCCGTTTATTAGCATAGCTACCCCCTATGACCTGCATCTGAATACCGCTATTGCAACGCAATGCGAAAAAGGCGGACTGGCCATTACCAACCCTTACGCTGTGGATAGGGATTTCGATGGCAACCTACGGGATGCCATATATACAGATATAGGCGCAGACGAAGGCAACTTCACCTGGCTCGACCAAACCGGGCCATATATCAGCTACACGCCATTAAAGAAAACAACTTTATTTACCAGTCGCACCCTTACGACAATTATTCATGATCCATCGGGCGTGCCGGTGTCCGGCCTCGGATTACCGGTCCTTTACTGGAAGCTGAATTCGGCTGCAAACTTCACAGCGGTAATCGCCAATTATGCAGGTGGGTCTATCTACGATTTTACATTTGGCGGGGGTAATCAGATTAACGACTCGATCAGCTATTTTGTGGTAGCGCAGGATATGGCACCGGTGGTAAATGTACTTGCCAACCCAAGTGCCGGCGCGGCAGCTTATAGTAGTAGCATACCGGCTGCGGCCACGCCACCTGGTCCGCCTAATTTTTATAAAGTGGTAGCTCCTATTTCCGAAACCTTACTTGTGGGTAGCGGCCAGACGTATACATCCCTTACCGGCCCTGCACCAGGCGGTTTGTTTGCAGCATTGAAAGACGCGGTGATTACTAGAAACCTGCAGGTAAGAATCACCTCTAACCTTACTGAAACCGGCGATATTGACTTGACGCAATGGCTGGAAGAAGGTAATGGAAATTATCAATTGACTTTTACACCAAACGATCCGGGTACGAAAATTATCACCAACGGCACGTTGAACAACGGCAATGGCATTATTCGCTTGAATGGCGTAAAACGAGCTTCCTTTAATGGTGCCTATAACGAATCGGGCAATTACCTAACCTTCCGCGGTAAGGAGGATTACGTACCTGTATTCCTTTTTCAGAATGATGCCAGTAATAATAGCATCACCAACTGTACGATCGAAGGTGTAAACAGCAGTTTACAGCTTGGACTTATCCATTTTACGGGTGGTATACTTACAGGTAACGATAGCAACACGGTATCCAATTGTGTATTGCGCGACAGGAGTGATGTTGTAGGCAAGGCGCAGAACCTGATAGTGTCGGATGTAACTTCGAGTGATTTCGCAGGCATTTTTAACAGCGCCAACAACGTGGTCAATAACAAGATGTTCAATTTCAACTTCCACGCATTCTATGCCGTAGGAAATAATGAAAACTGGACGATCAGCGGTAATGAAATTTATGATACACTTGCCGGTGGCAGCTATGTTTATGCGATACACCTTGGTTCGCAGGGAAACAATATCGTCACCCAAAATAATATCCACGATCTAAAATTTACAGTAGGTGGAGTGGCAGCAGGTATCGTAGTTGAGAATGCAGGTAATGTGATGATAACCAAAAACAGGATATACAATTTTCCGGCTACTACAGGCAACTTGTTTGGTATCCTGTTCAATGGCACTTCCGCATCTCCTGTTTCAGTAACCGCTGCCAATAACCAGATCGTAATTTCCCCTTCAGGCACAACAGATCAGACCATTGCCGGCATATTTGACAATGCGTACATAGGCAATACCCTCAACACGTATAATAACAGCATCGTTATCGGCGGCGTTTCATCCACTAACAGGAATTCCTGGGGCTATTTACGCCAGCCTATAAGTGCCACCAATAATACCATCCGTAACAATATTTTCTATAATGCCCGCACAGGCAGCACTTCTGCAAACTTTGCGCTCGGTGATGAGAAATATGGCGCCGGACAGGTTATCGTTTCTAATAATTTATACCTCGGCACCGGCATACCCGATGAAAACTTTATGGACCGGGCAGCCGCCGGAACTACCGGAGAATCCTTCGCTTCATGGGTTGCCAGTACGCATGATATTTCTTCCTATGCTGCAACGGCAGCAACCATCAACCCTAACGCGTTGTTTAATGATGTTGCCAATTGCGACCTGAGCATTAATAACACCAATGATATGTGCTGGTATGTGAATGGTAAAGGATTGCCGCTTGCCGGCCTTGCAGACGACTACAGCAGGAGTAGCGTACGGTCTACAACACTGGCCACAGGTTCAACTGATATCGGCTGCAACGAGTTTAATACCATCACCTTACCACCCTCCCTGACTGTTGATGGAGTTCATGCTGCTGGCAGTATTGAAAACTTTAGTTTCGCCGGCCGCAGGGTTGCCAGCATCACCTGGGGCGCAGGCAGTTCTGCTATCCCTGCGCTGGGGCTTTTAAGACACTATACCGGCGAATGGCCCAACGACCTTACCAACAATGGTACCGTTACGGGTGCCCGAACATTGAACGAATGGTGGGACATACCAGCGACAGGTGGCACTGCCTTTACCTACAACATTTCACTAAACTACGACAGCGCCATGCTGGGTACAATACAGGCTGAAAGCTCCATGTTGATCAACAAAAAGCAGAATAGTGTAGCCGGCACCTGGACCATAATAAATCCGACTACCATCAATTCGTATGGTAAAATAATGACAGCTACCGGTATCAGCGCTTTCTCTGAATTCACCGGCACCGATTTCGATCACAGCTTACCGGTAAGCCTGATTAACTTTAATGCAGTGGCCCAAAGAAATGATGTACAACTCTACTGGAGTACTGCCACAGAAATAAACAGTATGGCATATGAATTGGAAAGGTCTACAGATGGCAGAAATTTTGCATCATTTGCAAGGGTGGCAGCAGCTGGAAACAGCAGCAGCGTTCATAACTATAGCGCTACCGATTTATCAGCATTGATCAATTATAAAAATGCCGCCGGCATCTACTATCGTCTTAAAATGATTGGCACCAGCGGGCAGATCAGCTATTCACAAATGGTGATTATTAGACCGGGCAAGCTTATCGGCGAATTGGTGCAGGCAGTATTGCCGAACCCATTTGTAAACCAGGTAAGCATCAGCCTGAACTTGCCGCAAGCAGGTACAGTGACGGCCAGGTTGATGGGCATGGGTGGCAAGCTCATCACCACGAGCATCTACAAAGCAAACAATGGCTTTAGCACCATGCAAATTACGAACCTTGGTCAACTGCCGAAGGGTATGTACTTACTGGAGCTACGCTACAATAATGAAATCATTACGAAGAAATTGATTAAAAACTAGGAGTCATTAATTGAAAACCACAGGCCATCCCCTCAAAAGGATGGCTTTGTTTTTTGGGTAAGCCATGGAGATTCGTGGTGGCCCATTCTTGATTGGTAGAAGGCCTGTAAAATTTCAATCGCAAAAACCCGTCTTGTTCTTATCATTGTCGGGAATTCTTAAAACGGGTATCCCATGATCAAACTAAGGCACTGGCATATGGATGATGCGGGTGAGTTGGCGCAGATGCTCAATAATAAAAATGTGGTGGCCAATCTGCGGGACGGAATCCCTTTTCCATACACCGTAAAAGATGCCACCGATTTTTTGGTAAACGTGGCGCCTGCGCAGCAAGCGATCCATTTTTGTGTGGACGTAAACCGCCATGTAGCGGGAAGCATTTCTATTTTCCCGAAAAATGATGTGTACCGGAAAACAGCTGAGATCGGCTATTATGTGGCAGAGCCTTACTGGAAAAGAGGCATCGGTACCCGGGCAATCGGCCTCGCAACAGAATACGCCTGGAAACACCTTGATGTTGTGAAACTATACGCTGAAGTATTTGAATTCAACTCAGCCTCGATGCGGGCACTGGAAAAAAACAACTACCACCTTGAGTGCATCCGAAAAAAACATGTTATCAAAAATGGCCAGTTCTGGGATGACTATCTTTGGGTGAAATTTAAACCCGGTTTTTAATAGCGAGTGGTTCTTTCAGGTGTCTTGAAAGTTCCGTTTTTCTGTTTGGCTTCTCTGTTAAATCCATTCATAGTTCGTACTCCCCTCATTCCCAAGGCTGAAGCCTTGGGTTAGCAAATGGGCTTACTGTTTCATATTTTCAAAATTGAAAAGGTCATCACCCTACAAGCCAACAACTCCATCACTTCCTTCCCAAGCCTGAAGGCTTGGGTTAGCAAATGATCTTACTATTTCATCCCATCAAAATTGAGCGGTTAATTGCTCAATACGCAACCCTCCCTGTGGCATCCCTTACTAACCCAAGGCTTCAGCCTTGGGAACCCTGGAAGCAATCTTAAAACAAAAAATACCGCTGCGCCAGCGGCAACACACTCACCGGCTCGCAGGTGATATGAACGCCATCCACCTTTACTTCATAATTCTCCGGATTTACATCTATCTGAGGCGTGGCATCGTTATGGATCAAATCTTTTTTAGAAATGTTCCGGCAATTTTTTACGGGCAACACCAACTTTTGCAAACCATATTGCTGTACCACATTTTTCTCCAGGCTTAATTTTGAAACAAAGGTGGCGCAGGTATTGTGCAGCGCCTTTCCATAAGCACCAAACATATAGCGGTAAATAACAGGCTGAGGGGTTGGTATGGAGGCATTGGGGTCGCCCATTTTAGCGGCTATGATCATACCACCTTTAATAACCATTTCCGGCTTGGCGCCAAACATTGACGGTTTCCATAATACGAGATCCGCCATCTTACCAGCTTCAAGCGATCCTACATATTCGCTGATGCCATGGGTGATAGCAGGATTAATGGTATACTTACTTACAAATCTTTTCACCCGGAAATTATCGTTGCTGCCGGCTTTATCTTCTTCCAGAAAGCCACGTTGCTTTTTCATTTTATCGGCCGTTTGCCAGGTACGGATAATCACTTCACCCACGCGACCCATCGCCTGGCTATCGCTGCTCATCATGCTAAACACGCCCATATCGTGGAGGATATCTTCCGCGGCAATGGTTTCAGGCCGTATCCGGCTGTCAGCAAAAGCCACATCCTCCGGCACTGTTTTATCCAGGTGATGGCATACCATCAGCATGTCCAGGTGTTCGTCAATCGTATTTACGGTAAACGGCCGGGTGGGGTTGGTAGATGAAGGCAACACATTTGGATACATGGCCGCTTTGATGATATCTGGCGCATGGCCGCCACCAGCTCCTTCCGTATGAAAAGTATGAATAACTCTTCCTTTAATAGCTGCCATGGTATCTTCCAAAAAGCCACCTTCGTTTAAAGTATCCGTATGAATGGCCACCTGCACATCATGTTTATCTGCTATTTGTAAGCTGGAATCAATTACCGCCGTAGTGCTGCCCCAGTCTTCATGGATTTTGAGGCCCAGCGCGCCCGCTTCTATCTGTTCTTCCAATGGCGCCAGTGCCGCACAGTTTCCTTTGCCAAAAAAACCCAGGTTCATCGGGAATGCATCGGCGGCCTCCAGCATCTTCCTGATATTCCAGGCACCAGGTGTAACGGTTGTAGCATTGGTGCCATCCGCGGGTCCTGTGCCGCCACCAATCATTGTGGTAATGCCGCTAAATAACGCATGATCGATCTGTTGCGGGCAAATAAAATGTATATGCGTATCGATGCCGCCTGCCGTTGCAATCAGCCCCGCACCTCCATGCACTTCGGTGCTGGCGCCAATAATCATATTAGGCGTAATACCATCCATCGTATCGGGATTACCGGCTTTGCCGATGCCCACGATCTTGCCATCTTTAATACCGATATCGGCCTTCACAATCCCCCAGTGGTCGATGATCATCACACTGGTAATTACAAAGTCCAAAACACCCTCGCTACGCACAGCTGTAGCCGATTGCGCCATACCATCACGTATGGTTTTACCACCACCAAATTTGGCTTCATCACCATAGACCGTGAAGTCTTTTTCTATCTCAATAATAAGATCCGTATCGGCCAGCCGCACTTTATCTCCGGTGGTAGGGCCATACATATTGGCGTATTTGATGCGGTTGATTTGTAAAGACATGTGTTTGGATTTTGTGATGTCGGATGTCTGATGTCGGATGTGCTACCTCTAGGTTTTCTGCAGAAATCAGCTGCCGAATTTTTTACAAATGATGGCTGATTTTTGTGAACCATAGGACAGCGCTACTATGAAGCTGGTGTTGCGTCGCATGGAACATCCCGATTTTTTCGGGACGCTTGGGCAGTTTGTAATTCTAATTGGCATTTAACCGAAATTATTTAAAATGATTAGCGGCGGCTTTTGATATGGCGGTTTCTTTACTGGCGTCGTTAATTGATCCATCCACTAAATTATTAAAGCCATAGATTTTTTTTTCGCCGCCAAAGGCTACCAGCTCTACATCCTTTTCTTCGCCGGGCTCAAAACGAACGGCGGTACCTGCGGCAATATTCAGCCGCATTCCAAATGCCGCAGCACGATCAAATTGCATCTGCTTATTGGCCTCAAAAAAATGAAAGTGGGACCCCACCTGCACCGGCCGGTCGCCGGTATTGACCACAGTAATTTTTGCAGTGGCACGTCCAACATTGCATTCAATGCTGCCGCTTCCTAAAATATATTCGCCTGGAATCATTTTCTATCAGATTGAGTTAGAATTAGTAATAGTAAATTGACACCCAGCAAAATCAGACACCGGACATCAAACATCAAAAAATCATCCTATCAGACACCAAAACATCATCCTATCCGCCATCAAAAAATCATCTAATCGGATCGTGTACCGTCACCAGCTTCGTACCATCTGGAAAGGTGGCCTCAATCTGAATTTCGTGGATCATTTCTGCAATACCCTCCATCACATCGTGGCGGGATAAAATGGTGGCTCCAAACTGCATGAGTTCGGCAACTGATTTACCATCCCGGGCTGCTTCCTGCAGGTGACTGCTGATTAGGGCGATGGCCTCAGGATAGTTCAGTTTTAACCCTCTTGCCTTTCGTTTTTCAGCCAGTTCTCCTGCTAAGAACAGCAATAATTTTTCCGACTCCCTTGGAGTTAAATGCATAGCGATTCAGATTAAAAGATTTGGAACAGGCAATCGTGGGTATCGGGATGAAGTTAAGCCAAGATTCAAACACAAAAAACAGTAGTTTCGGCTTCATAACCTGTCGCATGAAAAAAATATTTTTTAGCCTGTTTTTCTCCTCTAGCCTAATCATGGTAAAAGCACAACAAGAGATCCCCTTGTACAACGGCATTATACCCGGTTCAAGACCTTGCAGCATGAAGGAAACCAACCCTGCCCCAGGGCGGATAGCGTCAGTAGTTAACCCTACCCTCACCATTTTTTTACCCGAAAAACCGGACTCATTTAAAACATCCGTTCTGATCTTCCCTGGTGGTGGCTATGCACGTCTTGCCATGGACCACGAGGGCTACGATGTGGCTAAGGAGCTAAATAAATACGGCATTGCCGGCTTCGTGGTAAAGTATCGCCTGCCCAACGACAGCTGCATGGTACATAAAGAAAACGGCCCGTTACAGGATGCCGAGCAGGCGATAAAAATCGTACGCGAACATGCTGCCGAATGGAATATCAATCCGTCGAAAGTGGGCATTATGGGATTCTCTGCTGGTGGCCATCTGGCGTCGTCACTGGGTACCAAATTCAGCCAGGTGCTGGTTGAAAATGCCGGCAATATCATCCTTCGGCCGGATTTTATGATCCTCGGCTACCCGGTGATCAGCTTCAACGACAGCATGGCGCATAAAGGTTCCCGGGACAACCTGATTGGTAAGAATGCAGGGCCAGAGAAGATTACAGCTTTCTCCAATGAATTACAGATCACCCCTCAAACATCACCAACCTTCTTAGTGCACGCAGCCGATGACAAAACTGTGCCTGTGCAGAACAGCATCGTATTTTATCAAACACTACTGCTCAATAAAGTACCCGCGGAAATGCATCTTTACCAACTGGGCGGTCACGGCTTTGGGATGAACAACAGCACCACAGCTGATAAATGGCTTCCGCAGGCTATCCACTGGATTGCCAGTAATAAATGGATGAAGGGTGATGTGAAAAATTAAGAATCCGGAAATTCGAAGTCTCCTGCCAGGCATAATCCCACCAGGCCGATAGTGGATTTCGCGGTACCAATGGGTACCAATTCAGATCACCATAACGCAGATCAGTGGCGCTCATTTTGCCTTTGCAGCTATCTCTCCGCAAAAATCCGCTTCAAAAAAAACGCCGCAGTAAAATACCGGGGCGTTTTGATATAGGCGTAAAATAATTGGCGATTCAGAAAGTAGAAAAAGGAAGATCGTGGAGCAAGTCTATATTGCTGGTGGTTGGGTCGCCGCCGCCACTTATCTCGTCCGGGTCTGCGACAATACTCTTATCGGCGCATTTTCCTCCCATTTTTTCGCAGCATGATTTATTTTTTGAAAGACCATTAGAAAGTGCCTGGCGACCTACTCCTATGGATGCCACAAGTAGCAGCATGGTGATAACAGCGCGATACTTTCTCATGGTTAAATTAATTTTAGATTGTAAAAATACTGTCATTCGTTGCTTATGCAACCACATAAACATGTGGGTTTAGTAACCGGGCGCTTTTGGCTATTTAGTGGTATTACAGCTGGCATCAAAACGCCGACTCACCGTAGGTTTCACCTTTCTGCGCATTCATTTTTATACCAGTTTATCCTTAAATGCCTTAGCTACCGCCTCGCTTTTGCTATTTACATGCAGCTTCTCGTAGATCTTTTTGATATGGCTTCTTACGGTATCGATCGCTATAAACATTTCTGAGGCGATCATCTTATAGCTGTAACCATTTACCAGAAGTTGCAGTACTTCTTTTTCGCGTTCACTCAGGTCGTAGTCTACGCCCTTTATATTGTTCATATCGCTGAACATACGGAGCACCTGGGTAGCAATGCTCGAACTCATAGGAGCCCCGCCGCTATTGGCTTCTTCTATATAATCCAGCAGTTTGCTGGGAGGCGTTTTTTTAAGCAGGTACCCATTGGCACCGTTTTTAATGGCTTCGAACACATTCTTGTTATCGTCAAAAACGGTCAGCATCAGCACCTTTACTTTCTCGTTCACCTCACGGATGTTTTTAAGGCCCTGGATACCATTGGTGCCAGGCATATCGATGTCCATCAAAATCACATCCGGGCGGTAGATGTCCACTTCATCGGGTGCATTGTCGCAGTTTTTAAAAGCGGCCACCACTTCAAATCCATCGGACCCATTGATTAGCATGGACAGGCCTTCGCGTAGCTGCGGATTGTCTTCGTATAAAAGTACTTTTACCACCTGGTTGTTTTATTTTAGACTGCAAATCTACATGCCTGTACCCGGCGCCGCAATAGCATGAATATGTATTTGTTTGGTGGATTGGTTTTGCTGCGGATGGGTTTATCCCAAAGGGTTCTTTAGGTATTGCTGCAGATCCTTTACATACATATCGAACGCATCAATACCTATTGGCGTGATCCTGCAAATTGTTTGGGGGTAATTGTCTTTAAACTGTTTGGTCACCGCCACATACCCCGCGTCTTTTAGCTTGGTGATCTGCACGCTCAGGTTACCCGCTGTGGCGTTTGTTTTCTCCCGCAAAAAGGTAAACTCTGCCTCCTTAACGCTTATGAGCAAAGAAACTACGGCAAGCCTAAGTTGTGAATGTAGTATGGGGTCCAGGTCTTTAAACATCAAGAGCCTTTCTTTTTAAATAGCGGTTGCGTAAAATAGCACCAGGTATCAGCCAGTTAAAAATAGCAGCGAGGCCATTCATTAATACATCCCAGGTATTAGAAGTAAAACAGGAGGCAATAAAAAAGCCGTAGCAGATAATGGCCCCGATCACCATAGGCTTAAATTTCATGCCAATGCCGGTAGCAAGGGTTGGTACAGCATATAGCAAAATAAGCAGTGAAGAAGGGCTGGGCACCCGAGGCTGAAACGGCGAGATCATGCCGGTTGTGATGTCTTTTTGAAAAACCTGTACATGATTAGAGTTGAGCCTTACAGGTAGATTGGATACGACATTGATATAAAAAAGCAACGCAAAAATACTGATGGCATATACCATCCAAATGGTATCGGTGGCACTTTCACTGTGTGACTTTACCACCTTTCTTTTTTTATCACGGATATTAAGCCATACCTGGGGGATAATGGCAACCAATACCAGTATCCAGATATCAAAAGGAACTTTTAAGTTCCAATAGTATTGTACAAAACTAAAAATGCCGCAAAATCCGATTACCGCACCCCACAAAATGGCGCCAGTACCACTTTCATGAAAATGGCTTTTAGCTTTTTGGATCATCGAGGTGATGAGTGCCAGGCTTTCTTGCTCGGTCATCGGCGTTTCGTGTTCTTGTTCACTCATATGAGGAGTTGATTTTCTTATATTTTATTTGTAGTAAATATCCAGGAACGATCCAGGCTACTACCACCGCTGCGGCAATCAATAACATGTAGTATGGAACAGGGACAAAGATGGCGGTTATAGCCAATGCCCAGCAACAGCTTCCACCTACAATTAGGGGCCTGAATCGTATGACGATCCCCGACAGAAAGGTGGGCATACCGTATAATAGCAAGATAAGAATATTGACCTGCCCGGGCATCCTGACGATATTGGACACCACAAAGCACCCCACCGCCATCATGATAACAAACACGATCCAGATATACTTAATAATTTCATCACTATATGTTCTTACCCGGATTCGTTTTACTTTTCTACGGATAAAGACAACCTGATAAATTGCTGCAGCCCAGGTAAGCAGCCAGATCATCCAAAATTTTTCAGTGTGGTAAACCTGCTGCATCAGGAACTGGCCCACACTGCAAACGAATATCACCCAGCCCCAAAGCAGGTATAGATGACCGTTTTCGGTCATCTGGTTGCGTGCGGTGCCCACCATTGATTCGATGAGCTTGAAACTATCCATCGCAGTAAAGCCTTCTTCTTGCCTGGGTTCCATATAAGACGATTTATATTATACATCCTGGGACCCAATACGGTATCGGGTTCCAGGATCCAAAATTTTTATTTGTTCCAGCCAGCCAATGCTTGAACACAATAATCCTTGCCCCAATTGGGATGGATGTCGGACTCTGGTTTGAAACTTTCGAATAAGGAAATGGCTTTGTTCATCAGGTCTTTTCCCTTATCCTTACCTCCGCCGAATGCCGCTGGCGTATAGTAAGCCATCTGTGCATCCATCATGTACGCACGTGGGTTGTCTTTTGGAGTTTGTTGTTCCGATTTTTTAATAAGCAAGGTGCATTTAGGCCCAAGCGTCATATACCGGCTTTGATCAGCCGACATGCGGCATTGTACGACCATCGCACGAAGCAGCGTGTTCTCGGAATTATCTTGCACCAGCATTTCCGCATTGGTCAGAAACAGATCGGCCTTGTCCATCGTGGCATCTACTTCCTTCACGTCTTTTAGTTGAAAACTTTTCATCACCAGAGAATAGGCAGCAAAGTACCAGGGGAGCCATTCCGTTTTCTCGGCATTGGCGATGCGCTCAAAACTGTTGGAGGCATTCTGCAAGTCTTCTCCTGTTTTAGCACTGTCCAGTACTACCAGAAATTTTTTCATGGCACCGGTAAACTTTTCGGATTGGGCATTTACCGCAAATGCCACGGTAAGCATGGCAATGGATATAATAACTTTTTTCATTAATATAGTTTTTTTAATCGGTAATTTTGTAATGGATAATAGATAATTTTGTCTGTGTTGAACCTATAGCCTGGAGCTTGACCCATGGATCTTGAATCTTGAACCTTATACTATTTATTTCCCCGATTCCTTCAGGCGGTCGTATTCTCTTTTCGTAGAAAACCAATCCTTTCCGTGGTAAGCTTCTATATACTTAAATGCCAGCCCGATGCCCCAGCCAAGCATTGCCCATAGCGGCCAGGGGAAACCGCTATACCTGTCATTTACCAGGTAGATACACCAGAAAAAGGTGTTCATAACGATATAAACGATCAAGCTTTTTCTAAAGCTGGCCCTGCGTTTGGCCACCAGCCATAATTCTTTGTCTTGTAAATCTTCCATGATGTTTTTTATTTAAATGAAATGATTGGGTTCAAAATCGAAAAGCCGAAATCACAAATCGTATTACAGGTTATTGTTTATGGCATCCTGCCGCCTGTCTACACCCCAGCTCAAAAAGGCACCGAGAAAAAAGAAACGTGGTGCAGCGGGATTTACCTCCACCTTGTTCAACCCGTTAAAGGAGTAATTGTAGCCGAATACCTGGTGGCTCCCCAACACATTGTTGATGCTGAAAACAATTACGGTAAATGCTTTACCAACATTAGTTAGGTAGTTGGCACTAAAACTCAAGCTATGGTAGGCAATCGTTCGCCCCCGGTCGCGGACATAAAACTTATTGGTGTTATTGTTATAGGCGATATTGTAATACGGACGGCCGGTAGCAAAATTGTAATTGGCATTCAGCTGGGTATTTATCTTCTGAAAAAAGCGTTTTACAACAAATGATGCGGTATGCTTTGCGGCAAAATTGGGCTCTAATGAACCCGGATAATTGAGGTAATCCCTTTTGGTATCCAGGTAAGAATAAGATACCCAGTAATCGATATTCTTAAATTTCTTTTTATCACGCCAGAATAATTCCAGACCCTGTGCGTACCCTTTACCGACTACACTGGTGTCAGGAAATGTTTTCACCAGCTGGTTGTATTTTTTATAAAAACCGGCGATACGAAGGGTAGCATTGGAAACTATCTTCTGATAGGTGAGTATATAGTGTGTGGCTTTGGTATACGGCAGGTCCTGATTAATATACAAATATGTCTTTTCGGGCTTCTGATAAAAAATACCATAGTCAAAACTCAACTGGGCATCTTTGCTCAACTTATAAGCTACGGAAGCACGGGGTGCGAGATTGGTACGTTTTAGCAGCGAAGAATTTTCAGCCCGCAAGCCAATCTTCGCAGCTATGTCATTGGTGATGTAGATATCGCTTTCAGCAAAAGCCGCCGTAAAATTATCGGTGATGGAGCTACTGTATTGGTTGAACTGGCTTTTGTCTTTGCTGTACCAATATTCGCCTCCAAAGCGCAGTGCACTCAACCCATTCAGTTTGTGCTCGACAACTACCCTTGCCTCCGCAAACACACCTGTAGCATCCAGGCTAAAGTTTTTACCGGACATATAACCGGGAAGATTAGTCGTTACCGGCTGATTCGACCGATCCTGTAATTGTTGACTGATGACATCTTTATTATTGCTAAAACCAAGGCCTGCATTCAATTTCCAACGATTAGCAATTCTTTCCTTATAGCTCAGGTTAGCATAATTATAATGGTTGGTGAGACCGAAGGCATTTTTAAGCGAAGCTGAATCGATATCGGGGTTTCTCAAACCCAGTTTGCTCCAGCTAAAACTGCTATAAAATTTCAACATTCCTGTTTTTGAAGTTTTAATGCGGAAGTTGACATCGCCATTATGCACTTCGGGGCTGTGGAAATAATCCGGCTTTTGTTTTACCAGTTTAAAGTACAGGCCCACATTTGTATAGCCGTAATTTACACCCCAGGAACTCTTTTTGTCTTTCTCCAGTTTCTGAAATTGACCGCCTACGAACAACGGCGATAATGAAGCAGAAGCGGTAGATTGTTCCGGAAGATCTATCGATTCCAAAATGAGTGCAGAGGATAATGCCTGTCCATACAGGGCAGAATAACCGCCGGTGCTGAATACCGTTCCTTTAAACAGGAAAGGAGAAAACCGCCCCCTGGTGGCCAGATCCGGGGAGCCGCTAAAGAATGGATTGTTTACCAGGGTGCCATCGATAAACTGCTTTGTTTCGGCTCCTGTTCCCCCTCTTACAAACAATTCACCACTTTCACCTATTTGCTGGGTACCTGGCAGGGTTTTCAATGCACTGCTTACATCGCCATTAGCGCTGGCAGTAGTTACAATATCAAGGGGCTTCAGGATGGTTACTTTTTTCTCATCACTAGCTTCAAAGCTACCGCCGGTAATTACCACCGCCGTTAGTTCGTTCATCTCTTCCTTCATCTCAATATTTACTGTAACCGTTTTCTGGCCTATCAGCATCATTTTTTGTTCGAAATTCTTATACCCTACAAAACTTGCAGTAATTGTTACCGTATCCTTTTCGGATGTAGTAAAATGGTAGTTGCCACTACTGTCGCTGGTAGTGCCGTCGTAAGAATCTTTAATGCTAATGCTAACCCCGGGCATCGGCTGCTTTTTATTGCCGGTTACTTTTCCGGAGATGACCGTTTGCGAAATCCCTGCAGCGCAAGTAAAAACAAGGACTAATGTGTAGAAAAAATGTTTCATTGTTTGTAAATAGAGCACAAACGTAGAGTAGTTTATTTTATAAACCAAATGTTTTGAAAATCTTTTTGGTTCTGTTCAAAAAAAACACCCAAACCGATTGACTGGATTTGGGTGGTGGCATCTTGGTTGCTAATGCCGGGTTTAGGAATAATTAGTTTACTACAATGTATTTTAGCGGAGGGTGTTTTAAAATTAAATGATCTTGCTGCGACTATGCTCAAGCCTTGCCCGCAGTTCATAAAAGAATTTGCTCCTGTCTTTTTCGTTAACGCCACTTATAAGTGCGGACCGGCTAATCAAATTTTTCATGGTGTGTAAGGTGTATTCGCAGAACCTTGGGTCAGAAGTGGAGATATAATTGAGTACGTTATGATTTACGAATGCCGATTCCATAGATCCGGCCTTGCCATACAGGGTATTATCACCCAATAAAAACTCGTTCTTAAACATTTGATAGTGGGCATTTGGATTTAAAACTTTCCCATCCACAGAAAGCTTTACGGCCATGGCCGCCTGCTTTTCTATATGATCCAGAAGGTTTTCAATATCCTTATAAACAGCTTCTATATCAGCGTCACTACCAAAAATTTTTGTCTCCCGATAATATTCCACCTGCATCAGGGTACTGTTGATACAATCCACATTCCAAATTTCGACGCCCGGAAGTTTTGCATATTCTGTGAAAAGTGTTTTTCCAATTTGCAAAAGATTCTCATTGGTGTCCGACACTTTAAAACGAGTCGTCATATAATCGGGACTTTGGAAGATTGACCGCATCCAGAAATGGTGTTTAAACAATGCAAGTGAAGGGTAGCCAAAATGGTAAAAGATGGGGATATCCCTGTTTGTGTAATATAAAATCTTGTCGGGCGCGTTATTTAGCATCCTTAAATACTCTATGGAATTTTGGAGGTATTCTACAAACTCAAAGTTCTGATAGTCCATGGCACGCCCCCTGAAAAGGTACGATTCTTCGCCAAGTTGAAATAATTGATCCAGGCTCAAACCAAACTTCTTACACACATCACGCAGCTCGCTAAGGTTTAGCAAAGTTTTGCCGCTGATCCGCCTGTAAGCACTGTCCACACTGGTGTCCAGCAATGAAGCCAACTCAGCCGGGAGTGCGATATTAGACGGTAATTGGTTCTTAATTCTGTCAAATAACTGCCTTTGAAGAGCTGCAGGAGTATTGGGCATAAAAAATTGTATTTTTTGCAAAAATCAATAATAATGATTTTTTGTTTTGCAAAATATGCAAATGTTCGGAAGTTACCTTGATTAAATTATTAAATAACAAGAATTAGCAGCAAGATTTTGCGCCTATTAGCATTCTGCCCCAATGAATAAATCCTGGTTGCGCATTTCGATTAGGAGGAGGCAAAATCCACCTGTAGATTTATGTCAGGTTTAGGGAAAACAACACACAGGACCCTATAGTACGTAAAAAAATTTCCGGGTAAATATTCTTTCTAGAATGAGATTTACAATCCTTGATATTATTGGCTGGGTGGAGTAACGAATGGTTGCCGGTACGAAATCCATAGCCCGTCTATCAATCCGGTATGAAATGAAAAACCAACATACTACTATAGGGTCCTTACACTTAACTACCAAAAAATGGGCTTAATCCAATTTTCTAATAAAAAAAGCCATTAACCTTCAGGCTTTACCTATGTAAAAAGACCTCTGCAGATTATGCGGAGGTTTTTTTCGTTTAACACAGTTTGCAATAACAGGCCGCCCCAGAGTCAACACTTATTACGAACTGAGTCATGCTGCCAGGCTAGCACAGGCTATTTGTATCACAGGCATATAATATCATTCATCAAGGCAAATAATACCAAACCTACCCTAGTTTTTACTTTTAGCTTCTCAGATAGTGCGTCCCGGTAGCCATCTACGGTCCGGGGGCCCACCATCAATTTTGCAGCAATTTCCTTATAGGTATCATCTGTGCAGATCAGCTTCAAAAATTGGATCTCTTTGTCGGTCAGGTTCAGCAAGGCCTTCATCACTTTTTCATCGTCGCCCATTTTATTAATACTGAAAATCAGCTTCCCCGTGACAAGGTCATTATAATAATACCCTTTACTCATCACCGCATTGAGTGCTTCATTCAGTTCGGAAGGATCTGCATCTTTTAAAACATATCCCCGTGCTCCGTTTTTAATCATTCGTATAATCGCAGACTCTGTATCCATCATACTCAAGGCAAGTATCTTAACCTGGGGATATGTCTTACGCAGCCAATCAGCTGTTTCGTAGCCATCCATCTCCGACATGTTAATATCCAGTAAGGTTATATCTGGCAGATCGTCCGGACGCAGCAGCTGCATAAGTTCATTGCCATTGCCGGCCTGTAGTGTTACTTCAAAGTTGGAAAAGGAATTCACAAGGTTGGCTAGTCCGTTCCTGAGTAATTTGTGGTCATCTGTTATGGCTACTTTCACATGGGATATAAATTTCATTTTAAAGACTCAATTCCGATCCGCAATGGCGTTATCACGTACCGGTAACACCACTTTCACTAGCCTACCATTGGCACCAGATTCAATGGCTATCCTTTGTTTTGACCCACAATTCTGCGTGGAAAGACACCCAATTACCGTGAATACACGGGCAATCAGGCGTGCCGGGTTTTCAATATTTGCACATCACAATCAGAACGTTCCTACAGTGATAACCCACACCCACACTTTTCTTAAACCGTTGTATGCGTTTACATAAAAATGGCCGGCGACCTGGCAAACAGGTCATCTGCCGTTTTGCTTTGATCCCATGGCAAATCATTACTGAAAATAATTGGCTGGCGTAGAAACGCGGGTATAACACTTCCCGTTTAATTTTTTCTAAAACAATAATGGCAGGCAACCAAAGCGGTAACCTGCCATTATTATTATGATTGTTGTTATATTTTTTACTTGAGCATGCCCCGCCACACCGCATTATTTACCACAACCGGGTATTTTTTCTTCAAAGCCGTCAACCATTTTTCTTCCAGCACCTGCTGGTAGTCGTTGATCACAAAACCACGGGCTTCTTCAAAACTGCGCTGGCCTGTTTCGTTGACCACATTTACGATATAGCAAAAGGTTTGGCTACTATCCTGGGCATTGGTGATGACGGGAGTAAACATATGCGCTTTGAAATCAACTTTGCCTTCCACCGGCACCTGGTTCTGCTCAAAGCGGTTACTGTCAGCCAGAAGTTTATTTTCATATTGGCCGGCGATCTTCCGCCAGTCGTCTATATTGGCTTCCATTTGCTGGCGGGCAGTTTGGGTCGTTGTACGATCGGTACCTGTAACGATAATGGCGTTAACACTGGGTGCCCATTTATATTTTTCCTTATTGGCATTGTAATGTTTTAGCAGGCCGGCATTGTCCTCAGCAGCCTTATTCCAAACCTTTTTTTCGGTGATTTCGAAGTTGAGGTTGGCATCTTTAAACTCCTGTAACTGATTCCTGAATTCCGGGTTAAATTCTTCCAGGTGCTTTTTGTAATACTCGGCCGCAGTTACATTTAAATACCGGTCCAGCAGACCAGCATAGGCTTTCTCATCCAGGTCGCTGATGCTACCCCGCACAGCTTTAACAAACATCATCCAATCCGCGGCAGTGATCGCCTCTTTAGTAAAACTAAATAATACTGTTTTGGGGGTGATATCTTTAACCGCAGTTGGCCGGCCAGCGAATGCACTGTCGGTGTATTTCCAGAGGGAAGTGTGGTTCAATGTTTTAGAGGGCTTATAACCAATTTTTGGCAAAAGGCTTTTTACCAGGTTTGTCTTAGCTTCTTCCATGCGGTTGTCTGTTACTACTTTCTGCTTCAGGGCGCTGATGGTAGCTCCGTCATTTTTATCTGTGGAAACAGGAATCAAATCCATGAGTTTAAGTATATGGATCCCATATGAAGTCGCAAAAGGCATGCTGATATCACCTTTATTTTTTAGGGCAAAAGCGGCATTCTCAAAAGCCAGATCATAATTACCTACACCAAATTCTGGCAGTAAGCCACCGTTTTGGTAACTAGTCTTATCCATACTATAGATTTTGGCCTGGCTGCCAAAATCCTCACCTTTTGCCAACTTTTCATATACCATGCCGGCTTTATCCAGCACTGCCTTTTTTTCTATGTCGGATGACCCGGGTTGATAGGCAAAAAGTATTTGTGACACTTTTACTTTGCCCAGTGCCTTTCTATCACCCACCAGCTTAAAAATGTGAAAGGCCCTGGAAGTCTTAATTGGCTCAGTAAACTGGCCCAGTTTTAATTTATAAACCTGGTTCTCCACTTTATAAGGCAACGAAAACACCGTCACCCAGCCCAGGTCGCCATGAGTGGCATCGCGGAATTCTTTATCATTACAAAATTCATCAAATACCTTATCGTAGTCCGTGTTAGCTTCGAGTTTATGCATGGCTTTCTCAGCAGCTTCTTCTGCCTCATGTTCGCGTTGCGGGTTTTTTGGGTCGAAGCCTATAATAATATCCATGAGATGAAGATCTCTCTGGCTGCGGTTGAAGGCTTCCTGTACCAGTGCATTGCTATTGGCCGCTTCTGAAAAATAATTGTCCTCTATCTGCCGGCGAAAATCTGCCAGTTCATTTTTCTGGTTGAACTGTGTATCCAGCCGCATATCATATGCATCCTTCACTTTGAGTTTGTAATTGATGAACAGAGGCAAATATTCCTGCATGGCTTTAGCCCTGTCTTCCTTGGGATTCAGGTTGCGGTTAAACTGGCGGAGGAATTCATCCCTGCTCACTTTATTAGGGCCAAAACTAAATAACGGTTGTGCATAGCTTCCTGTGAAAGCCAGCATGATACAAACACCTGAAAACAGTTTTCTCATATTGGGACCTGGTAATTTTTGCCTCCGTGCAGGGTTGTAAATTGTTGGCTAACGGTGGCAGGTTTATATAGAATACAGTGATTAATTCCTGGCCTGGTTTTGATTGATTTTATGCAGCAAAATTTTATTCAGATCCTCCAACGCCAGGTTTTTTGCAATGATATGTTTTTGCTTATCCAATAAAAAAATCGTTGGTGTAGTACGAACATCATATAGCTGATGATAATTGGGCAATTTATTTTTCTCTTCATCGGCCCGCATTTCTACGGTTTGGTGTACATGCATCCAGCCAACGGCGTGCTTATCTATGAAAGGTTTCCAATCGGCCAGGCTGGTTTCGGCACTCATCACCGCATAAATATTCACGCCCTTTTCCTTCCAGTCGGCTTTATACATCGAGTCGATACGGGGAATTTCGGTTTTACAATGACCGCAGTTAGGATCCCAGAATACAACAACTGTATAATCCCCATCTTGCGAATAGAGGGTCTGTACTTTCCCGGAAGTATCTACCAGACTCAGATCTGCGGAGGCTTCCCCAACCTGGTTACTAATCAGCATCATCGCCCGGTCTTCTATCTGTTTGAGTTGTTTTTCGGTAAGCCAGGTTACCTGTTTAGTAGCAAAATACTTCTCATAGATGTGTACGAACACTTTATCCTGCCCCATTATTTTGGGGTTGAAATAATTGTCTACAAAATACCCGATCAGGTACTGGAACATCTCCGTATCGTTGCGACCGAGGGCCATCATCCAGTTAAATTCGTGAATAATACTGTCTGCATCAGGCTGTACATAGGCGTTGAGATAATAATTAAGTTTCTTTTCGAACACCGGGGTACGCACCAGGCGGCCATCCATAAAATCTACGCCATCCCAAAAATGCTGGCGGCTGTAATAATAAGTGGCTAATGTATCCTGGTAGCTTTTGGGCTTCTTTAGATTTTCCGGCAACGAAAGATCCTGCATCGACCCGAATATGGCAGAGAGCAAACTTGTCGGTTGCTCCTTCATCACCTTTTTCCGGTAGCCTTCCATGTCCTTAACGTTCTTGTCTATCAGCGCCTGCTGCTTTGCCTTTTCGGCCGGGTCAGTAGCGGCTGCCAGCTTTTTCTTTGCTTCTTCGGCCGCTTGTCCCTTTGCGGAAACAAAGACAGTGTATTCTTTGAATTGGTCGTTTTCCGGGCTACCAACAAATTTGGTGAGCGTTTCCGGGTTGGCGGTGTCCGTGATTACCGTAAACTGCTGTTTTTTGCCCACCAGCATTTCCATTAAGAGTTTGCTTTTAGAAATAGCCAACAGGTAAATACCCTGCGCCAACGGTTTGGCTCCCTGGAAAACGCCCCGGCCCTGTTCGTCCAGGAATGCGCTATCGCCGATAGGCATCATTTTGCCATAGTAATACCCCATGTACACCCAGGTCTTCTTCAATGGTTTTATCTGCACATGGATTTTATAGCCGGTATTTTGAGCCATCACACCCAAGGCCATCAGCACTATCCCTATCGGGAATACAATTCGCTTCATGCAGTAATAGATTGTTTTTTTTTAGAGCCGTAAAATTAATGGAATCTGCCATTTGAAATGTTAAGCATTTGGTAGAGGTGGGAAACCGTTACCGGTTTTCGGGTACCAGTTTACCAGTTCACAAGTTCACGGGTTCATAGGTTTAGAAGTTTTGTGGGTAGCGTTCAGAGAACTGTCTTGGTTATATTGTAGTTGCTTTTCATTACCCTTTCAGGTTGCTCACCATAACTGCGAGCCTACTAACTGCCACCTGCTTCCCGCTATTTGCCTACTTGATACTTGCCTACTTGACACTTGCCTCCTTGCTCCTTGCTTCTTGCTTCTTCCAGCTCCCTACTTGCCTACTGGCTGCTGCCGCCTGCTAAGTCGCCGGTTCCTCGGGCTTTTTGCCAAATTCATCGAGGTAAATCCGTACCAGCAGGGTGAATATGGATAGCAGCAAGGGGCCAAAAATTAAGCCGAGAAAACCAAAGATATTGATACCAATGATCACCCCAAAAATAGTGATCAGGGGGTGAACGTCTGCCAAGCGTTTTTGCAAAAGAAGCCGGAACACATTATCGCTGATGCCTATCACCAATGCGCCCCATACAAGCAAACCGAGCCCAGCGCCCTGGCGGCCGGTCGCAAAAAGATATAAGGTCAGCGGAAGCCAGGCGGCTGCTGTGCCCACGATTGGTACTACCGAGCAGAGGCCGGTGATAATACCCCATAATAAAGGGTCTTTAACGCCAAAAATCATATAGCCAATCATGGCAATAACGCCCTGTATCACCGCAAGCATGGGGATGCCAATAGCGTTTGCCTTCACCATTTCGCGGATCTCTGTAAGCACCTTTTCGCTATTCCGGTTCTTTAGCGGCATATTTCTGCGGAGCCATAATTCCATATCGCTGCATTTCACGATCATAAAATACAATACGAAATACATGATAGCAAGATTGGTTACTATGGCGAGCGTGGAACCCAATAACTTAGGGGCGAGTGAAGTAGCCGTATTCACCGCCTTGGCAATATTGGCTTCTGTAAAAACTTCAATTCTGAAATGAGCCTGCAGGTAGGTATCTATGCTGCCCAGCATCAGAAGAAGTGGGCGGGTATCTCTGATATACGGCTCCACTTTTTGGATGAGTACTTTGATGATCCACGCAAAAGGCAGCACAATAACGATCAGTGAAACGACGATTGCCAGTAAGGCAACCAACCATCTCGGCCATTTATTTTCCATAATCAGCCGGAACATACGCTTTCGCACCAGCACATATAGCGTGACGGCGCCCAGGAAAGCGCTGAACATAAAAATCATCTGCTGCCAGATAACCCAAAACAATAAGATAATAACCGTCAAAAATAGAAACTGTCTGACCTTATTGGGATGAAATTGATCCATAGGATAGTTTGAAGGCGGCAAATTAAACAGTTAGGCTGAAAATGACCTGCCTTTTTAAATTACACCTCATCTGGACCGGAAATCGCCGGGTACCGGAAAAAGCTTTTACTTTAAACTTCCGGTTTTACAGGTCATTCTTTATCTTGTAGCATTAAGTCCCGCATTATGTCTGATTTATGTAATCCCGGTGAAAATGTCCTTGAACCAGTAGCAGTAACGCTACCGATATTGAACGGACGGCGGCGCTTTTTACAAAAAACCACCACCCTTGGCCTGGGCGCTTTTGGCCTCAACAGTTTGTTCCAGCAACTACATGCACAGCATTTCAGCGAAGCTAATAGGGTGTTAGAGGAATCTCCGTTTGACAACACGATTGCTGAAGAGGATTACTGGGCCATGATCCAGAAGGCATACTCCGTAAACCCGGAAATCATCAACCTGAATAATGGCGGTGTAAGTCCTTCGCCACGGATCGTTCAGGAAGCGGTGGAGCAATACAATAAAATGAGCAATGGTGCCCCTTCCTATTATATGTGGCGCATACTGGATAAGGGTCGCGAACCATTACGGCAAAAACTGGCAGACCTGGGCGGCTGCCTGGCCGATGAGATCGCCATTAATCGTAATGCCACAGAGGCATTGAACACTGTGATCTATGGCCTGCCGCTTAACCGGGGCGATGAAGTGATTGGCACGCTACAGGATTACCCTAATATGATACAGGCCTGGAGGCAGCGGGCCGCAAGGGAAGGTATCGTCTATAACCAGGTCAGTTTCGATTTCCCGATTGAAGACGAAGAACAGATCGTGGAAAAGTTCAAAAATGCCATTACCCCAAAAACCAAAATCCTGCACGTTACACATATGATCAACTGGGTGGGGCAAATTATGCCGGTGAAAAAATTATGCCGCCTCGCCCACAGCAACGGCATAGAAGTAGTGGTAGATGGAGCGCATAGCTTTGGCTTGCTGGATTTTAAAATACCCGATCTCGAATGCGATTATTTTGGCACTTCACTTCACAAGTTTCTGAGTGCGCCGATTGGCAGTGGTATGTTATGGATCAAAAAAAACCATATCGAAAAAATTTGGCCACTGCTTTGCAACAGCCTACCGAAAAGTGGCGACATCCGCAAGTTTGAAACACTGGGCACCCGCAGTTTCCCGATAGAACAAGGTATTGGCGAAGCCATTAATTTTCACAATGCTATTGGCAGCAAACGAAAGGAAGAACGGATACGTTATCTTAAAAACTATTGGGCTGAAAAAGCCAGCAAAATAGATAAAGTGCGTATTCACACTTCGCTGAAACCGGAATACAGCTGTGCCATCTGCGGCGTTAGCATCGATGGACTTAAACCCGGTGAACTCGCTGCCAAACTATTTGACCCCTACAAAATTCATGTAACAGCCATCGATTGGGAAAACATTCATTGTGCACGTGTAACGCCACATGTATACACGACCCTTAAAGAAATGGATACCCTGCTACTGGCGCTTACTACCATTGCAGGAGCAAAATAAAAAAAACCCTGCAATTGCGTACAGGGCTTCTTTTGGAATGTGGGAGGGGATGGATGTTTGGTGGGGGTTAGGCCGTAATGGTGTGATGGTGTGATGTGGTATGGTGAGAAAGAAATGGTGTTGTTATTAATAATCAAATGTTCAACTTTTTTAATTGCCTGGCCATCCCCAATGAACAAACGGCGGCTTTGAGTTGATATTACAGGCAGTTGACTTAGCAACTGGTCTTTCAGAAGCCGGCTGACCATTCCTGTTTACCAGTAAAATCTTTCGTTTTCCATACGTACGTTTACTAATCCTGCCGGGTACTTTTACTCCCTAACCAATTCATCCTGCATTTTTTCGCCTTTTTAATGATTCAACAATAACTTCATCATCTTATGTAAACTTATAGCAGACAGCGGCTGCCACTATATGGTTAGTAAATATTATTCTCTTGTTTTCATGATCGGTCTGCTTTTCATTCAACAGGCTTTGTGTGCCCAAACAAAAAAAACGGACAGCCTTAAAATGCTGGTCAGGTCGGCAGATAACCCTAAACAAAAACTAGAGACTATTTTCATGTTGTGCGACGAACGTGCTTCGTTGAATACCGATACGCTACTGGCCTACGCGGCAATGGCCAGCGAAATAGCTAGCAGGCAACACGACGAAATGGATATTGCCCGTGCGAGCTACTACAGAACCATTGGCATCTTAAAGAAAAGCCTGTATGACTCCGTAATCCATGGCTGCGACAGTAACCTCAACTGGCTGCAAAAAACGGTCGCCGGCAAAAAACTGGCTTTTGATTTTAAAACCCTGAAGGCCCAGGCATTGCTAAGAAATAGCGAATATAAAGAGGCACTTACCTTATTCTTCGAACTGCTTCATGAAGCTGAAACCGCCAACGATACGCTGATGCAGATCCAGATGAAAAGCAGCATTGGATGGGTGAATATGGAGATCAACCAGCACAATGAAGCGCTGACCTGGTTTTATAAGGCCCTTGCTACCACCCCGGTAATGTCGTATTACGAGCAATACCCGCCGGTATATTCCAATATGGCTTCTACCTATAATAACCTGGGTAAGTACGATTCTGCATTGTGGTTTATTCAAAAAGCGGTAGATGGCGCCAGGAAAAACCAGCAGCTTTCATACCTGGCCAATTCACTCAATATCCGGGCTGATGTTTTTATGAATACTAAAAACAATGCGGCGGCGGAAAAAGACCTTACTGAAGGCCTTGAAATCCGCAAGCAGGTAGGCGACCCTTTCTATATTGTAAGCGATATCACGCAGTTGTCTAATTTTTATGCCATTACAGGGCAATATCAAAAAGGCATTGATATAGCAGAGCAAGGCCTGCAGATGGCCCGTGCCTATGGCCTGGATGCCAAACTGGCGATACTCTATGGTGCCCTTGCTGAGAATTACAAACAGGGCGGCGACTACCGGCACTACAGCGAGATACAGGAAAAAGTGATTTCGTTAAAGGATTCGTTGTTTGAAAAAAATTCGGCTGAAGCGCTCGCTAACCTCCAGGCGCAGTATGACGTGCAAAAAAAGGAAAACATCATTATTCAGCAAAAGCTCGACATCGTTTCGAAGGATTACTGGTTTTATGGTATGCTTGCTTTGTTTGGGCTCCTGGCCTTATTTGCGTTTGCGCAGTATTGGAACTATCGTAAAAAAGAAAAAATAAAACTGGACAAATTATTGGAAGAACAGCGGCTGAAGGAGACGATTGCAGTAATAAAAGCGGAAGAAAAAGAGAGAAAAAGAATCGCCGCAGACCTGCACGACAACCTGGGTGCCTATGCCGCCGCCATCAGCAGCAATGTGCGTAGCGTAAAAGAAGCCGGCCATTATACCCAGGCTTTAACCAACAGGCTGGAAGAAAATGCCCGGGATATTGTAAATGAACTCAACAATACCATTTGGGTACTAAAAAAAGAAACGCAACAGCTGACCGAGATTAGCGACCGGCTGAAAGTATGGCTACAAAGGCTTATTTATAATTACCCGGTTATCAGTTACGATTTTGATGAACAGATAGACACCGATACTGTGATGAGTCCCGGCGCAGCGCTCCAGTTGTTTCATATGCTACAGGAGTGCATTAACAATGCGATGCGCCATAGCCGATGCACCCAGTTAAATATTAGCTTTATCAGCAATAAGAGTTGGCGTATTACAGTAACCGACAACGGCGTTGGCTTTGACCAGGGCAATATTATAAAAGGAAATGGCATCGCCAATTTACAGGAGCGGGCCGCTGCCTGTAGTTGGGAAATAAGCTGGACAACGGGCAAGGATAAAGGGACAGTTGTAACTATAGCTCCCAAATAATAGGGTCAGGTAATTGGGACAGGTAATAGGGTTATTGGTTATTGACTTATTGACTAATTACTTAATAACTTAACGACTTTGCTACTTTATAACTGCTAAAAAAAACCAGGTTTAACTAATTTTAAAAAATGGCATTACCGTCTTACTTCCTCTTTTTATCAATGGCCAGGGCCAAAATCATTGTCCTGATGGCAGCCGCCTGCTGTTGCTTGCCGGCGGCGACAAGGTGTCAAACAAAAAAGATAGACCAGTTCAAACAACAGATAACGCTGGCGAAGACCAATGCAGCAAAAGTGGATGCTATGCTCAACCTTTGTGATGAGAAATATTCGCTTAACCCCGACACATTAAACAAATACGCCACGGCTGCACTCAGCCTGAGCCGCACAGAAAAAAACAAATCAAAAGAAATACTGGCCGACTATTATATAACTTATAGCCTGTTGCTGAATGGCCTGGAAGACAGCAGCCTGAGAATTACCAAACATTATCTGGATCTATTGCACAACGATGCGCACGAGCATCCTAATTACCTGCTTTTTCTAAACCTTAAAGGACTTATCTATTACCGGACCAACAAATCGAAAGATGCGCTCAACACGTTTTTCACGTTGCAAACGGAGGCCAGCCAGCAAAATGACACCCTTACACAGATACTCGCCATGCGGGGTATTTTAATGGAGTATACTATTACAGGCCAGGACCAGGAAGCACTCAAATGGGTGCATAGCGCTTTTGCACTGATACCTGATACTTCTTCGCCGGGCTACCGGGATATCTATGGACTACTCCACACCAATGCTGCGATTTGCTTTTTACACCTGCACCAGTCGTCCCGCTTACCATTGTACGCAGATAGTTGCAATTATTATGGTGCCAGGGCGATTTCGTTGGGACGTGAAACAGAGAATCTTTTCACCATTTGCCAGGGTCTCGTAGTAAATGGGTTAATACTGAGTTACCTGAAAAAGATACCGGAAGCGGAAGAAAAACTACAACAAGGGCTCCAGGTAAGAAGCCAGATAGGCGACACCCTGTATATGATCTCAGACATGAGCGTGCTGGCCTCATTTTATGCCAATACCAAACAACTTGAAAAAGGAGTGGCCATTTGTAAAAAAGGAATTGACCTCGCCCAGCGCCGGAAAGTTTCTTCGGCTTTGCTCCTGCTGCTGTATAGCGCCCTTGCCGAAAATTACAGGGCTACCGAACACTACCCCGAATACGCGGCGGCGCTGAAGCAACTGATGACGGTAAAGGATTCTGTCAACAAAAAGAATTCTGCGGAAGAGCTGGCCAATTTCAATGCGCAATACGAACTGCAAAAGCAGGAAACAACCATCGTGCGACAAAAGCTCGATATAATTTCAAAGGACTATTTGTATTACACTACGCTTGGTCTGTTTTTATTTGTAAGCGTCATTGTGTTTATACTGTATAAGAATAAGCAAAAAAAAGAAAAACTGCGATTGGACCGGATGCTGGATCAGCAGCTGCTAAATGAAAAGATCGCCATACTCACAGCCGAAGAAAAAGAGCGCAAACGAATAGCCGCCGACCTGCACGACAACTTGGGTGCTTATGCAGCGGCCATCAGCAGCAATGTCCGCAGTGTAAAAGAAGCGGGCCATTATACCGAATCACTCACCAGCCGGCTCGAAGAAAATGCCCAGGATATTGTAAACGAACTCAACAATACCATCTGGGTATTAAAAAAAGAAACCCAGCAGTTAACTGAAATAAGTGATCGCCTTAAAGTGTGGCTCCAAAAGCTCATACACAATTACCCCGATGTGCAGTACGATTTTGATGAAGAGATAGCAACCGATATTATCTTCAGTCCGGCCAGTGCCCTGCAGTTATTTCATATACTACAGGAGTGCATCAACAATGCGCTGCGGCACAGTCATTGTACGGCGGTGAAGATTACGTTTACCAGCAGTGAAAACCACTGGACCGTGGTGGTAGCCGACAACGGCAGCGGCTTCGACGCTAACAGTATCGTAAGAGGAAATGGTATCCATAATATACAGGACCGCGCTAACACCTGCGGCTGGACCATCGACTGGAAGCAGGATCAGGGGACGAGGGTGGAGATTAGGGATTGGTTGATTGGTTGATTGGTTGAATTGGATGATTGGTTTACTAGTTTACGTGTTTATTCGCAGATTAGCTCATTAGCTAATTGGCTAATTACCCCATCGCTTCATTGCCTACTACATATTGATTATTGACAAACAAAGAATTAATACCCACCTTGCTCCTATGTCTGTAAAAAATCTACTGATAAAAATTGCTCTTGTGGAGGATAATGTCATAAATAAGAACACTTTTCATCAAAAAATGTGCGAGTACAAAGAGTTGGACCTGGGGCTCGAAGCGAGTGACGGACATGAATTTCTCGAAAAAATGAAGGGCCTTCCACAGCACGAACATCCACAGGTGGTATTTATGGATATTGAAATGCCCGGACTTAACGGAATCGAAACGACCAAACTTTCCAAGGCACTCTATCCTGAAATGCCCATCATCGTGCTCACCGTTTTTGAAGACAACGACAATATTTTCGAAGCTATACGCGGTGGGGCTTCCGGGTATCTTTTGAAACATGAAAGCAACACATCGATCCGGAATGCGATTACAGAAGTGTTGGAATATGGTGGCGCGCCGATGAGCCCGGCCATCGCCCGAAAAACCCTGCAGTTATTAAGTAGTGGCAACGCTACCGCTACTGCTTCCGGCACCACGCTCGACCATTTTCTTTCTGAACGGGAAAGAGAAATTCTTAAATATACCGTCAACGGGTGGGATGCCAAACGCATTTCCAGCCAGCTGTTTATCAGCGTGCTCACTGTTCGCAAGCATATTGCCAATATTTACGTAAAGCTGCATGTAAACTCCAAGGCACAGATTATTTCGCTGGCCCATAAGAACCATTGGTTTAGTTAAGCAAACCTTCAGACCGGACTAAGAAATGGATATTGCGCCTGCTTTCACCTACTCGATATTTTTTAAAAGCTCCACGATATAAAAAAGCCCGAGAGGGCGCAGCACCCTTTCTCACAATATCGTCCTTCCAAACTGAAAATGTTTCAGCCTTATGAGCTTGATTGTACATTGTCTTTTAACCATGGACGTTGCCTTTGTCTATATTGTTTCACCATTTAAGGGCGAAATGTAATTCTCCTTAACATTCAATCTTAATACAAAATTGCTATAATTTTTAGCGTTTTGCTTATAATGATTGCTTAGTTTTACAGCTAATCATGGCAAAAAAAGTAGCAGTCAGACTAGAAAAAGGCGGGGCCGCCAAACCATTATCTATAAATGGCGCAGCCACAAACGGCCAATCGGAAAACATGATCGAGGTATTTGGGGCCCGCGAACACAACCTGAAAAATATCGATATCCGAATACCAAAAAATCAGCTGGTGGTTTTTACCGGCGTTAGTGGTAGCGGCAAGAGTTCACTGGCGTTTGATACAATCTATAATGAGGGGCAGCGCAGGTATATGGAAAGTTTCAGCGCTTATGCCCGCCAGTTTATCGGCGACATGGAGCGGCCCGATGTAGACAAAATTACCGGTCTTAGCCCGGTAATTTCCATCGAGCAAAAAACGACTAACAAAAATCCCAGGAGCACGGTAGGTACCGTTACTGAGATCTACGATTTTATGCGCCTGCTCTATGCGAGAGCCAGCGATGCCTATAGTTACAATACGGGCAAAAAAATGGTAAAGTGGAGCGAAGAAGAAATCGTAACCAATATTTTCGAACGGTTTGGCAATGCTAAGATTTCTATCCTCTCCCCAATTATCCGCGGTCGCAAAGGCCACTACCGGGAGCTGTTCGAAGACCTTCGCAAGAAAGGCTATGTAAAAGTTCGCATCGATGGGGAGATTAAAGACCTGGTACCCAAGATGCAGGTGGACCGCTACGTGATACACGATATTGAGTTGGTAGTAGACCGTGTGCCAGTTACACTTGACATGAAACTGCGGCTTAGCCAAAGTGTACAAACAGCCTTAAAACTGGGGAAGGATCTGATGCAGATTGTGGTACATGGCTCAGCCGCCTCCCGCCCCTCCAAAGAAGTGAGAAAAGAGTCAGATATGTTTGAAGGTGCCGAAAAAAAGCACGGTTCTAAGAACCCTCCCTCGTCTATCCCGGTTATTTCGGGAGAGGGCAGGGAGGCTTCTGAGTCCCTCATCCAATACTCCAAAGCCCTCATGTGCGAGGACACCGGCCTCAGTTATGACGAACCGTCGCCCAATACCTTTTCTTTCAATAGCCCTTATGGTGCCTGCCCTGCCTGCAGGGGTTTGGGTAGCATGTATACCATTAGTATGGATGCGGTTTTGCCGGATAAAAGTAAATCGGTGAAAGAAGGCGGTATCGCCCCATTGGGTGAAGAGCGGGAAGCCAGCGTTTTTCAGCAGGTAAAATTATTTGCTAAAAAGCATAAGATCAACCTCGACAAGCCGGTGAAAGATTTGCCGGAGGGCCAGCTGGAGCTCCTGCTTTTTGGCGAAGACCTGTCCAATACAAGCTTGGAAATGGACATGCGCGACGATACCATCCCTGACCAATATACCGGTAGCTATGAAGGCATTGTGCCTATGCTTAAAAGGTGGTTTTCATCCACCAATAGCACGGATGGTTTGAGAGAATGGGTAGAAAGTTATATGACCCTTCAGGCATGTGCTACCTGCGAGGGGACGAGGTTAAAAAAAGAAAGCCTCTGGTTTAAAGTAGCAGAGAAAAATATTGCCGAGCTCAGCGAAATGAATCTGGATAAACTGATGCGTTGGTTTGATGGTATTGAAAAGCGGATGAGCAATAAGCAGCAGGTGATTGGAAAAGATGTTCTGAAAGAAATCCGGGAGCGTTTACAATTCTTATTAGATGTAGGCCTCACCTACCTGAGCATGGGCCGACCCTCTAAAACCCTGAGTGGTGGCGAAAGCCAGCGCATACGGCTCGCCACCCAAATCGGTTCTCAACTCCAGGGAATCACTTATATATTAGACGAGCCTTCTATTGGTTTACATCAGCGGGATAACCACCGCCTGATCGCGGCCTTGGAAAACCTTCGGAATATTGGCAACAGTGTGCTGGTAGTGGAACATGATAAAGATATCATGCTGGCTTCGGATTATATTATAGATATTGGCCCTAAAGCTGGTCGCCATGGAGGCCGCATCGTGAGCCAGGGCACCCCGGCCGAAGTGCTAAAAATGCATAGTGAAACTGCCCAATATCTAAATGGTGAGAAAAAGATAGCGGTACCCGCCACACGAAGAAAAGGCAATGGCAATTTCCTGGAATTGAAAGGGGTGACCGGAAACAACCTTAAAAATGTGTCATTAAAATTTCCGCTGGGCAAGCTTATCGTGGTAACCGGTGTAAGCGGCAGCGGCAAAAGCACGCTGATTAATGAAACATTGTACCCGATCTTAAGCCGCCACAGTTTCCTGGCCAGCAAGATGATGGCCATGCCGCACAAGAGCATCAAAGGGCTGGAACATATTGATAAAGTAATTGAGATAGACCAGAGCCCCATCGGTCGCACCCCCCGCAGCAACCCGGCTACCTACTGTGGATTTTTTACAGAGATCCGTCAATTGTTTGCCTCGGTGCCGGAGGCAAAGATTCGTGGGTATTTACCAGGTCGTTTTTCGTTCAATGTAAAAAGCGGTCGTTGCGAAGTTTGCGAAGGCGGCGGCATGCGGGTGATAGAAATGAACTTTTTGCCGGACGTGTACGTGCACTGCGAAAAATGCCAGGGCAAACGCTACAACCGCGAAACATTAGAAATTCGTTACAAGGGTAAAAGTATCAGCGACGTGCTGGATATGACAGTGGAAGATGCAGTAGAATTTTTCCAGGCAGTGCCATGGCTGTACCGTAAAATAAAAGTATTGCAGGATGTAGGCCTTGGCTATATTACCCTCGGCCAAAGCTCTGTAACCCTGAGTGGTGGCGAAGCACAGCGGGTAAAGCTAAGCACCGAGCTGGGCAAAAAAGATACCGGAAAGACTTTTTATATCCTCGACGAACCAACAACTGGCTTGCATTTCCAGGACATCAAACTATTAGTAGACGTAATCGATAAGCTCGTGGATCGCGGTAATACGGTTTTGATTATCGAACACAATATGGACGTGATCAAAGTAGCCGATCATATCATCGACCTCGGTCCTGAGGGCGGCGACGGTGGCGGGGAAATATTGTTTGAAGGAACGCCTGAAGCCATGATCAAAGAAGGCATAAAGACCCACAGCCATACGGCGAAATTTTTGAAGATGGAGATGGCATAAACGGAACACAGCAAGCGATTGCAGGTGCTACTTCTACGCCATTCCATCCGCTTCCTCATCGTCTTATGCACCACTTACGTAAGCGATGCCGGGTGTGGCTTTTCGTAAATTTTTGTACCTGCGTCCTTACTGTTTCGTAGCTAATAAAAAGCTGGTCGGCCAACTTTTTTTAGCTAAAGCCCATTGACTAACAAGCAGCCGGCAAATGCCATTTGCTGGTAAAATTGAAAATATTGCTGTCTAGCGCCAGCCTTCACGAATCGGCCTGAAACTCAGCACTAAACCAGCAGTCAGGGCACAAAAAAGACCGGAGTTCCTCAACTCCGGCCTAACCCTAAACCCTAAAACCCAGATGGATCGTTGAATCCTTCTTGGTCGCGACACAAACAAAACATAACCGCTTTGCCTGATCATACAAAAAAAACTAACTGCAAAGCCACCTTGTGCGATTGCTATCTTTCAAATTTGACGCCAACAATTAAAATCAGATTCCAAATTAGAATATTACGCCTAAATTCCAAATAGCAAACTATTGTCGGCAAATTTCTGCACGAATTGAGGTGGATGGTATATTTATATAACGCTACGCTACCCAAAATTATCGGTTAGTAGTGGTTTTACTAAAAAAGGCGCACTATGAAAATATTATTATTTGCTGCGATGGCAGCCGTATGCGGATTAGCAAAATCCCAAACCATCGTCCAAAGAGATCCATTGATTGAAAATATGGTGAGCCAGGTGAGTGCTGATTCGCTGAAATCGTATATCAACACTATGGTAGGTTTTGGCACGCGCCAGACGATGAGCACTATTACCGATCCTAAACGGGGTATCGGCGCAGCGAGAACCTGGGTAGTCAGTAAATTTAATTCCTTTGCCAAAAAGACGGGCGGACGTATGACCTGTTATGTGGACACTGTAACGCTTCCGCCGGATGGCAAGCGCATCAGCGAGCCTACCAACCTTGGCAATGCCATGGCCATATTAAAGGGCACCGACCTCAATGATGACCGGATCTTCCTCATCAGCGGCCACCTGGATAGCCGGGTAAGCGACGTAATGAATAAGACCAGTGATGCGCCCGGAGCAAATGATGACGGCAGTGGTGCAGCCGCAGTAATTGAATGTGCACGCATCATGAGCCAGCAGCAATTTGGTGCCACCATCATTTTTGTAACCGTGAGTGGCGAAGAACAGGGTTTGCTGGGGGCCAATTTCTTAGCTACCCAAATGGCTGATAAAAAATGGAACCTCGAAGCGATGCTTAACAACGACATTATGGGAAGCAATAACAGCACCGAAACCAATATTATCGACAATACCCGGGTACGTATATTTAGCGAGGGGCTACCAGGTTATGAAACAGACAAAGCCGCCACCAATATCCGCACCTATGGTCTTGAAAACGATGGAAAAGCCCGCCAACTGGCCCGTTACGTAAAAGAAACCGGTGAGCGGTATGTTGACAATTTGGAGGTGGTAATGGTGTATCGCAACGATCGATTTTTGCGGGGCGGCGATCATACTCCATTCGTATCAAAAGGTTTCGCAGCGGTACGCATTACCGAGATGAACGAGAATTATGACCACCAGCACCAGGACCTGAGAACGGAGAACGGCAAGCGCTACGGCGACCTGGCGGAGTTCATGGACTTTGAACTGCTGCGAAAAAATACCGCCCTCAACCTGAGCTGTCTGGCCAATCTTGCCAAAGCCCCGGCCATGCCGCAGGAAGTGAAAGTAGAAACTAAAAGCCTGACCAATTATACCATCCTGACCTGGAAAGCGCCGAAGGCAGGCATCGTTAAAGGTTATTATATTTTAATGCGGGAAACCACGAGCGCCGTATGGCAAAAGAAAATATTTACCGATAAAACCGAGATCAGGCTGCCCTATTCCAAAGACAATTATTTTTTTGGGGTGCAAAGCGTAAACGACGACGGCAATGAAAGCTTGCCTGTAGTGCCAATGCCAGCCGGAAGGTAGCGCCGCTGCAACAATACTGGCCTGACTGTTGTTTAAAAACATCGAAATCTTCCGATACCTATTAGCCACGTATGATTCAGTTTACCGATAAAGGATTGTATTGCCCGCAAGGGAATTTCTACCTCGATCCCTGGCAGCCTGTTGACAAGGCGATCATCACGCATGCCCATAGCGACCATGCGCGGGCAGGCCACAAGCATTACCTGAGCCACCCTGTTACTGCAAAAATTATGGAGGCCAGGCTAGGGCCAAATGACTACCAAACCCTTGCGTGGAATGAAAGCCTGGATGTGAACGGCGTAAAAGTGTCGTTGCACCCTGCCGGTCATATTATCGGTTCGTCGCAAATAAGGCTGGAATACAAAGGTGAAATATGGGTGTTTACAGGCGACTATAAAACGGAAGATGATGGCATGAGCGGTGCTTTTGAGCCAGTAGCCTGCGATACGTTTATTACTGAGTCCACTTTTGGACTGCCCATTTACAACTGGAAAACCCAGGAGGATATCTTCCGCGATGTACAGCAATGGGTGCTTAAAAATAAAGCTGCCGGAAAAACTTCAGTACTGATTGCCTATAGCCTTGGCAAAGCCCAACGCCTGCTTCCCTGCCTGGCGGCGATTACCGAAAATATTTACGTTCACGGTGCAGTTTGGAATATGCATGAAGCGATTCTTTCTACAGGAATTCAACTGCCGCAGGTAAAACGGGTTAGTCCCGAAACTTCCAGAAAAACTGACACCATAGATGTGGTGATAGCGCCGCCCAGTGCCGATGGCACGCCTTGGATGAAGCGGTTCACCCCTTATGCTACCGGCGTTTGCAGCGGCTGGATGCAGGTTCGCGGTAATGCAAGAAGAAGAAATGTGGATGCAGGTTTTGCGCTGAGCGACCATGCCGACTGGAAAGGATTATTAGCTGCCATTAAAGCTACGGGTGCCACCAAAGTATTTGCGACCCATGGCTTTCAATCCGCCCTAAGCCGCTACCTCACTGGCATCGGCATTGAGGCTGCAGAAGTAAAAACGGAGTACGGAGATGAAGAAACAGGGCAAGAAGTTGCTAAGGAGGAGGTAGCCACGAATGGCACGAATGGCACGAATGACCACGAATAAAAGGGACACTGCTAAAGGTAAAATATGGGATTATGGGCCTTTTGAAGCAGTGTATGAAAAATCCAGATTGAATGGATGTACAATAAATCCGCCAAAATCCGTTACATCCGCCACATCCGCGATTCCATTACTAACGGTACTTTCCCTCAAACCGATCCTACCCACTCGCTATTCACTAATAACCACTCGTTATCGAACCACTTACCACTTACCATCATGAGAGCATTCGCCGAACTGGTAAATATTTTAGGAACATCCACAAAGACCAATGATAAGCTTGAAGCTTTATCGCAGTATTTTTCTGTGGCCAACAATAAGGATAAGGTTTGGGTGATTGCCATTTTTAGTGGCCGCAGACCGAAACGTACAGTTAACTCGCGGTTGTTGGCAGGATGGTGCAATGAGCTCCTGCAACTGCCTGACTGGTTATTTGAAGAATGTTACCACACGGTTGGCGATCTCGGCGAAACCATTGCCCTGCTCCTGCCACCTGCCGGAAATATAAACCCATTGGTAGAAAAATCACTGAGCAATTACCTCGAGACATTTGTTGCCATCGGCACAAAAGAAGAAGCAGAACGTAAACAATTCATCCTCGACAGCTGGGATCATATGACCACTGGCGAACGGTTCGTTTTTAATAAACTTATCACCGGTAATTTCCGCATTGGCGTATCTCAAAAAACGATCGTTAATGCACTGGCCAAAACCGTAAACCTGGATCCAGCCGTAATAGCGCACCGTATCAGCGGTAACTGGGATCCTGCTACTACCGAATTCCGGGAGCTTCTAAGCGAAGCAGCCTCGTCATCTGACCTATCAAAACCATATCCATTTTACCTCGCCTATGCGCTAACAGAAACACCAGCTTTATTGGGCGCTACTGAAGAATGGCAGGCCGAATGGAAATGGGATGGCATCCGTGGCCAGGTGATAAAACGCAACGGCAAGCTCTTTGTATGGAGCCGGGGCGAAGAACTGATGACTGAAAAATTTCCCGAATATGAAGTTTTAAAAAACATGTTGCCGGATGGGATTTGTGTTGACGGAGAAATTATACCTATAGTGGATGCAAAGCCATTGCCTTTCAATATCCTGCAAACCAGGATTGGCCGCAAAACTATTAGTAAAAAACATCTGAGCGAGGCACCGGTCGGCTTTATCGCCTACGACCTGTTGGAATATGGCGGAGCGGATATACGCCATGAACCACTCACTGAAAGGCGCACTAAACTTGACTTGATTTTTACAGATGTGACCAGCCCGAGCTTTTTTCTGTCGCCCATAATTGCATTCGACAGCTGGGATGCACTAATAGAGACGAGAACCCATTCCCGCGAAATGAATGCTGAAGGTATCATGCTGAAGCGCCGTTCATCCGCCTACCAGGTGGGCCGAAAAACCGGTGACTGGTGGAAATGGAAAATCGATCCGCTCACCATCGACTGCGTGATGATCTATGCACAAAAAGGACATGGCCGGCGAAGTAACCTCTACACAGATTATACTTTTGCTGTACGTGACGGCGACAAGCTGGTTAGTTTTACCAAAGCCTATTCTGGTCTCACCGACAAAGAATTCAACGAGGTCGACAATTTTGTAAAACGTAACTCACTCGAAAAATTTGGCCCGGTAAGAACTGTAAAGCCCGAATTGGTTTTCGAGATCGCCTTCGAAGGCATCGCCGCCAGCAAACGTCACAAAAGCGGTGTGGCCCTCCGTTTCCCGCGTATGAGCCGTTGGCGCAAGGATAAACCGGTGGAGGAGATCAATACACTGGAAGACCTTAAAATGTTGCTGCAACAATATGGCAATAAAAAGCAGGAAGATGTATAAAGACCGGTGGAGGCCGCCGTTGCAACGCTCCACCGAATAGCAGTTTATTCTGCCCAACTCATCACATAACCTTTATTCTCTATTTCCAAAGCCTCCACGGTTAGCTGCAATGGATGAAAAGTATCAACCATTACAGCCAGTTCCTGCGTTTCCTTTTTCCCGATACTTTTTTCTACAGCGCCGGGATGAGGGCCATGTGGTATGCCCGCAGGATGCAACGTGATCATGCCACGGGTAACATTTTTACGGCTCATAAAATCGCCATCCACATAGTATAACACCTCATCGCTGTCGATATTGCTATGGTTATACGGTGCCGGAATGCTGTCCGGGTGGTAGTCGTACAGCCGTGGCACGAAACTGCAGACCACAAAATTGTGGGCCTCGAAGGTTTGGTGTACCGGTGGTGGCTGGTGTACCCTGCCAGTAATGGGTTCAAAGTCGTGGATAGAAAATGCATAGGGATAGCAGCAACCATCCCAGCCAATCACATCAAAAGGATGATGACCGTAATGAAGACCATATTGAACACCTTTCTTTTTTGTTTTGATGATAAAATCGCCGGCTTCATCGATTGTTTGCAGGTTCGTGGGGACGCGGATATCGCGTTCGCAATAAGGTGCATGTTCCAGCAGTTGGCCGTTTTTACTCAGGTATCTTTTTGGATAACGTATAGGGCTAAAACTTTCTACGATCAGCAGTCGGTTATTGCTATCTGTAAAATGGATCTGGTAAATACACCCCCTTGGCACCATCACATAGTCGCCGTATGAAAAGGATATTTCGCCATACTGGCTTAGTAGCTTGCCGCTCCCTTCGTGAATGAAGATCATTTCATCGGCATCGGCATTCTTATAAAAATATTCCGTCATGCTTTGCTGCGGGGCGGCCAGCACCAGGTGGCAGTCATTGTTTACCAGCACTGCTTTCCGGCTGTCGAGATAATCTGCCACCGGCTGAATATTAAACCCTTCGAAGCTGCGATGGCTGAGCATTTTTTCTTCTGCTACTATTGGTGCCACATTGATGGGCGCATCGGTTGCAATAATCTGTGTTGGTGGGTGACAATGGTATAACAGGGAATAGTCGTTGCTGAATCCTTCGGTGCTGAACAATTGCTCGCTGTACAGTCCGCCATCGGGCTTGCGAAACTGTGTATGGCGTTTATGCGGGATGGAACCCAAAGTATGATAATGAGACATGCCGATTTATGATTTATGAATTATGATTTCGGATTTTCGATATTTCTGAAAGGTGTAAGGTTTTGGTCGAAAGGGCTCTGAAACCTTTTACATTGTTGGTCACCAGCATTAGTTCCTATGGCATCACCATTGGCGACGCTCCGTTCAACACCGGTAAATAGCTCATCATTTTACACCAATATATACCTGGACCTTAAGTGTTTAGCCATGTACCTTATTCCCTACGCCTTCAACCCGCTGATTTATCCAGCGAAGCGAGCAGGAATACATACTTCCAGCGGCGCTTATCAATCCTGTAAATAAAATTTCTTTTCAAAGGCATCGCAATCAATTGAAGATTTAGATTTTCGTATCCGAATTTTCAGGCCCAAATTTACAGGATAAAACCCAGCACCTTGTGAAATCTATCGGATTGCTATCAGACACACATGACTGGCTGGATGAGGCGGTATTTAGCCATTTTGCCAATTGTGATGAAATATGGCATGCCGGCGATTTTGGCACCGTTGGCATTGCCAACCGCCTGGCTGAAGGGAGCGGATTGCTAGTACGCGGCGTGTATGGCAATATCGACGCCATAGATATCCAAAGCAGGTTTCCGGAGGAATTGCGTTTTGAATGTGAAGGCATTAAGGTGCTGATGAAACATATTGGTGGGTACCCTGGCCGTTATGCACCTGGCGTAAAGAACGCTATCACCAGCTACAAACCACAACTGTTTATCAGCGGTCACTCACATATTCTCAAAGTGATGTACGACGAGAAACTGAGCTGCCTGCACATGAACCCCGGTGCGGCCGGCAAGCAGGGCTGGCACAAAGTCCGCACGATTATCCGGTTTAAAATTGCCGAAGGCAAAATGAGTAATTGCGAAGTGATAGAACTCGGAACAAGGTAAATTTCGATTGATGATTTGTGATTTGAGGCTACACTACAACTGTATATCCCCGATGATTTGATAGATGAGACCCGCTGGTCAAAACCTATGAGGTAAATTGCACAGGGGCACCCTTCTCCGGGCGGAGAAGGTTCGGGGATGAGGCCTTCGTTCAGCCGGAAACCGATCCTTCAAATAAAACATCCAACTAAATTTCCGTTCATTTATTTTATTGCACTATTTTAGAATCCGTCTTTATACAACTAAGGCGAACTGCCCCAACTGAAAACTAAAAAACCGTCCAATGGCTGTACAACCCTGGGTACAAGGCATCGTTACCCGCATCATTGATGAAACCGCTTCTACCAAACGATTTACGATTGAAGTGCCGGTGCTGGAAACCTTCGATTTTAAGCCGGGCCAGTTTGTTACGATTGATCTGCCGATTCACGAAAAGCCGAATAAGCGGTGGCGTAGTTATTCCATTGCCAGCCGGCCCGATGGTACCAATAGCTTTGAGCTGGTAATTGTGCTGCTGGAAGAGGGTCTTGGAACGCCGTGGCTATGGTCCAACGTAACCGTGGGTACAGAGCTCACATTGCGTGGACCGGTGGGCGTGTTTACCCTGCCGGAGAATATCGAGAAAGACTTGTATTTTATTTGCACCGGTACCGGCATCGCCCCATTCCGCAGCATGGCGACCCATATTATTGCGCATAGCGTCCCCTACCGGAACATGTACCTTATTTTTGGTTGCCGCAAATTTGCCGATGGCCTCTACATTGATGAGTTGAAGCAATTGGAAAAAGAAAATCCAGCTTTTCATTTTATCCCCTGCTATAGCCGCGAAGAGAAAGCCGACGGGATTACCACCGGCTATGTCCACCCGGTATACGAGGCGTTAGTAAGCAAAGACACTACTACGCACGAAACAGAAAATACCCTGCAACCTCCCGGTGCCTCCTTCTACCTATGTGGCTGGAAAAACATGATCGATGAAGCCCGCCAACGTATTGCGGCCCTCGGATATGATAAGAAATCGGTGCATTTTGAAGTATATGGATAGCCTGATGTAATTTGATTAAAAGAGTGTCCCAAAAGTCTTGTTGCCCCAGGATCTACGTTCAGCAATTGTCTTCACAGATTGCTATCAAATAAAAAAACTGGCTGCTTCAAATTAGGAAGCAGCCAGTTTTTTTAGTTACACGTGGCTTATTTATAACGTGGCCATATCAATTACAAAGCGGTACCGGACATCCCCTTTTACCATCCGCTCGTATGCCTGATTGATATCTTTCATAGCGATCACTTCCACATCGCTCACGATATTATTTTCGGCACAATAATCCAGCATTTCCTGGGTTTCTGCAATGCCGCCGATCAGTGATCCTGAAAGACTTTTACGGCCAAATATCAGGCTCATAGCGGGTATCTGCGCAGGGTTTGGTGGCAGGCCTACACATACTAACGATCCACTGGTGCGTAACATAGCGATGTAGAAATTATAATCGTGTTCGGCAGAAACCGTATCCAGGATAAAATCAAAATAGCCCGCCACCGATTTTACCTGCTCTTCATCACTGGTCAACACAAACTTATGTGCGCCCAATCGTTTTGCATCGGCCTCTTTACTGGCGGTATGGCTCAGCATGGTTACTTCGGCGCCCATGGATACCGCCAGTTTTACACCCATATGCCCCAGGCCACCCAGGCCGAGTACGCCTACGCGTGTTCCCTTTCCTACTTTCCAATGTTTCAATGGGGAGTAAGTGGTGATACCGGCACAGAGTAACGGCGCAACACCTTCGAGCGGTAATTTATCAGATACATGGAGCACAAAATCCTCATGTGCCAGGATCGATTTGCTATAGCCGCCGTAGGTGATACCACTACCATCTCGTTCGGGGCTGTTGTAGCTAAAGGTGCTGCCTTGTACACAGTATTGTTCCAGGTCATCTTTACAGTTATCACACTCGCGGCAACTGTCTACCAGGCAGCCGATACCCGCCAGGTCACCCGGTTTAAAATTCTTTACATTGTCTCCTACCGCGGTAACACGGCCCACAATTTCGTGGCCAGGAACAACGGGGAACGTTGTCATATCCCAATCGTTATGTACAAAATGAATGTCGGTATGGCAAACACCGCAGTATAGAATTTCTATTTGTACATCATTGGGTTTGCAATCTCGTCTTTCAATCGTATGCGGCACAACAGGAGTATCGGCGCTAAGTGCCGCGTATGCTTTTGTTTCGGGCATGGTAAGGGGTTTTAAGGTATAATAATAAATATCCAGCCTTAAGAGGTAGGGCAGGCCCAACAATGTAATGCTTTAGTGGGAAAAGAAATTATCAAACCATTAAAAAACTTACAATGGACTGATTAAGGAGGATTTTCTGGTATACCTGTTAATCGTGTTTAATATTTGTGCAGCCATTGCCGGTTGATGTTCCTCCTTTTTTCAGCCGCACTCATTCGAAAACATCATCCATGGCGATCTCTAAATCCGGGAAATAGAAGGTATAATAGTTTGTGCTTTGAAATAGGCATCTATGTAAACATACACTCCATCCTGTAGCACATACTGGTTGATTACATTGGCTTCGGGCAGCACGACCCAGTATTCCCTTACACCATTTTCTTCGTAGAGGTTATATTTCTCGTTGAGGTCTTTTTTGGCGGTAGACGGAGAACTTATTTCGATGATCCAATCGGGGGCACCGATGCAGCCACGTGCATCTATTTTATCTTTGTTGCAGATAACGCAAATGTCCGGCTGAACTACTTTTACAATCTGGTCATCACTAGTCTTATTTTTTACGAGCCTTACATCGAAAGGAGCAAAGTAGGTGTAAGAAGATTGTTTTTTAAAATGATAGCCAATGCGTACTCCGAGTTCTGTTAAAATCCGCTGGTGTCTTTCACCAGGCATTGATGAAAGCATGGATAGTTTACCCTTGATAAGCTCCACCCTTTCATCAAACTGCCAGGTGAGGTAGTCGGCATAGGTATGGTTGCCCTTCGGGTCAAGTTGTGATATGTGTGTGATGGTTGGCAATTGAAACTTTGGATAAAAGTAGGGAAAGTCTTTGTGATTCTGTTTTTGATTGAATGGCCAAAAAGCAGGGCAATTGGAAGCTATAATTTACGAATGGCTGTTGGAAAATGTTCTTAGTTTTGAGCAAAACAGGTAAACATGGGAATGACATACGCTGATATAGAATTAATTAATGCTAATGATATTGCATTGGCAAAGCGTCATGTAATTGGCGATGAAGAGGTAAAAGGTATTTACATAAATATGCTGGTAGGTACTGGTGCCTACAATTTATGCATTAATGAAACTATACAGGAACAATTAGACCTGCCATTTCTTGAGAAGCGGAAAGGGCATTTGGCAAACGGTTCCATAGAGAAATATGATTTGGAGGGGCCAATAGTAGTGAAATTCAAAAACCGGCAAACGGTGTGCAATGCCCTGGTATTCCATGGTGACAATGAGACGCTTTTAGGTGCCATTCCTTTGGAAGATATGGATGTGCTGATACATCTGTTGCGGCAGGAACTGATTGTAAATCCGGCGCATCCTTATTATGCGCAGATGAAGTTGAAATGAGCGATAGTTGAATTTTTAAGTATGGGCATACACAGGCTGGGAGGCCTGACGCAGCACATTGATAGACCTGCACTAGTGGGGAATGATATTGATAATGCGTGGTGGCTTATTTTTTTTAGATTTGTAAAAATATGTTGGGCGATGCTATCGGAAAAGTACTTGAAAAAATCATTTCAGAAATCCTCCTTGAAGGGAAAAGCAATCATCTTACAGCAACCCGAAACTTCTTATGCTCAGGCTTTGCAACAGGTACAAAGGTTGAAAAAAACTTCGACCATCAATCCAGAATTAAAGAAGAGCAGGCCGAACAGTTAAGAATTTACGGCCGGCGATATGGATTGTTTTTGACAGATTTTCCAGATGAAAATTTGTACCTGACGAAGGGTGGGGAAGCAAAATCTATTTTGGCAAGGATGGTAAAACGGTCATTAAATTGAATGATGCAGTTTATTACAATAACTGGCTGGATTTCTTAAACAGCCTGTTGATTCATAATTTATTGTTTAGTGAAACCGCTTATGAACTACTGGGTTTTGTAGACAGCGGTGATGGATTATTAGCATGTATCAAACAGCCATTCATTATTTCAGATGCGCCCACTGATTTGGAAGACGTAAGAAAATTTTTGACTTACAAAGGCTTTATAAATACACGCCGTTACGACTATTACAACCAAGACCTCGGTTTAATACTGGAAGACATTCATGATGAAAATGTAATCGTTAGTATCGGTGCTTTATTCTTTATTGATACAGTATTTTACATCCATGTAACGTGATTTTTAGGTTCGGGTAAAGGTCTGTAATTCCTGGGGGTTACAAGGAGACAACGAACCGATTTTAGGGTCTATTCCGCTGGAAGATATGGATATGCTGATAACATCCACTATGACAGGAATTGATTGTAAATCCGAAGCATCCTTATTATGCGCAGATGAAATTGAAATAGATTATATCAAAGAATCTTTGAGTTGTTTTGGCTTGTAAAAAACGTTCTGAACACGGATTATATTGGAAGTAAAATAATCAGTCTTCCTCGCTAACACTTTTCAGTGTCATTCTGTTGCCATTAACATCAAGTATCCAAAATTTCCTCCTTCGATCGCAAAAATCAATAAACATATAATCATCTTCCTGACTCCAGGTTGACCAATAATTTTTCGTAAAATTTTGAAGATTACATTTCTTTGACGGCAATTTAATTTGAATTTTATTCCTCGTATAAAATAAAAGATCAGACGATGCAGGGTGATCTGTTTTAAACAAGAGAAATATACTTGTATCTGATAGACTTTCCAGCATCCAGTATCCTTTTAAAAAAGGCCAGAGCTTCTTCCCATTGATATTTGACACTTCGTTGCCATTTATCAAATAACGCGAATTTTCGGCACGAAAATTATCTATCACAGCTTCGCTAGTCGCCAATGACATCTCTGGCATTGTATAGGGATAGCCCTGCTTCCATTCGCCTTCCCGAAGGCCATCCTTGTAACTGCCTTTCCAAATGTGCCCGTCTAAACTTGCTTCTTTCCAGACACTGTCCTTTTTATACTTATAAGAAACAATGATCGTATCCACTAATGTTCCACCGCTTTTATCTTTTATCCAATCTGGTGTTTGAAGGGTATCTATACTGCAAATTTCGCCAGATATTTTCAACAATCCTTTGCTGAATTGCTTTTGGTTGTGATCGTAATAAATTAACAAGTAAGTACTGTCGCTATACCTGTAGTACTCCTCCACAAGTCTACCAATACTATCTTTTACTGAAAAAGAAAGTGTTTGATTAAGGTAATTTTTGTAGGTAGCACGCAATCCATTTGTTGATGTAAAAGGCGTGTTTATATAAAAACTCTCTGTGTCATTTTTTGGTAGGCTTTGAGAAACGACAGGAACAAGGGCAAAGCATGCGGGCAATAAAAGTATTAATCTTTTCATGATGTATAAACGGATGGAAATAGATCTTATTCTCCAAAGATGTGTTTGCAGGAAAAGGCAGTCACATAGTACCACAACCATTGAACGGAGCGTCGCCAATGTCGCCACATATTAGTTCCAAAGCCTGGCTCCCGAATAAAAACCTATAAGGTCTTTCCAAGTTCAAACCATTTTTCAAATGCAAAGAAGACCTTATAGGTTTGCGTTCAGTCTGCGGATGCTATCTGCTATAGTTAGGGCTCTCCTTCGTAATCTCAATATCATGTGCATGGCTTTCTTTCATTCCTGCATTGGTGATGCGGATAAATTGGGCATGGTCTTGCAGTGCTTTGATATTTGGGGCGCCGCAGTAGCCCATGCCGGCGCGGAGACCGCCCATATATTGATGCACCACTTCGTTGAGGCTGCCTTTAAATGCTACGCGGCCTTCAATACCTTCGGGTACCAATTTCTTAATGCCATCTTCCACATCCTGGAAATAGCGGTCGCTGCTGCCGGTTTGCATGGCGCCAATGCTGCCCATGCCACGGTACTGCTTAAACTTGCGGCCTTCGTAGATAATGGTTTCGCCGGGGCTTTCTTCGGTACCTGCAAATACGCTGCCCATCATTACCAGGCTGGCACCGGCGGCAAGGGCTTTTACCAGGTCGCCGGTATAGCGGATGCCGCCATCGGCAATGAGTGGAATACCGCTACTTTTAAGGGCTTTTGCAGCTTCCATTACAGCGGTGATCTGCGGCACACCTGCACCGGCTACAATACGCGTGGTGCAAATAGAACCCGGGCCAATGCCCACTTTTACGCAATCAGCACCCGCATCGGCCAGGGCTTTGGCACCTGCGGCGGTACCTACATTGCCTGCTATGATCTGTATATTTTTAAAGGATTTACGGAGCTTTTTTACTGATTCAATTACGCCGCGACTATGGCCATGGGCACTGTCGAGCGTCACTACATCCACGCCAATTTTAAGTAGGGCATCGGCGCGGTCCAGCATGTCGTGGGTTATGCCAAGGGCAGCACCTACCAGCAGGCGACCATAGCTATCTTTAACCGCATTGGGCTGGCTCTGCAGTTTTTGAATATCGCGGTAAGTGATCAGGCCCACAAGGGTTTGGTCCCTTTTTACCACCGGTAGTTTTTCTACTTTATGCTGGCGGAGGATCTTAAAAGCGGTGTTGAGCGTAGTGCCTTCGGGTGCTGTTACGAGGTTTTCGGAAGTCATTACTTCGCTCACTTTCCGTTTGCTGTTGCCCTCAAAACGAAGGTCGCGGTTGGTGAGGATGCCGACCAGCTTTTTCGTAGCGTCTACGATGGGAATACCGCCTATTTTATTTTCCTTCATCAGCTTTAAGGCATCGCCAATGGTGGAATCTATATTGAGGGTAATGGGGTCGATGATCATACCGCTTTCGCTGCGTTTAACCTTACGCACCTGCTCTACCTGCTGCTCAATACTCATGTTCTTGTGGAGGATACCGATGCCGCCTTCGCGTGCCAGCGCGATGGCCAGTTGCCATTCGGTAACCGTATCCATAGCTGCGCTGAGCATGGGCAGATTTAGCGATATGGATTTGGTAAGCTGGGTCCTAATATCCACTTCGCGTGGTAACACTTCACTGTAAGCCGGGAGCAATAAGACATCATCAAAGGTGAGTCCTTCGCCAAAAAATTTTTCCGTCTTAGTAGTTGGGGGAGTTTTCCTTGTTGCCATAGGCGAAGATATAAGAAAATGCTACTTGCCCAAAAAAACCAGAACCAAGATATAGTTACCTCTTTCAAGCCAGCGGTATAAACCCTGAAACGATCTGCTATTGATGGAATAAAGCGTTCATATCTACATCATTTTGCACCAATGCAGCCGCATAAGTATTTTTCTGCAGCCCAAAAGTGGTGACCATAGTAAGAAAAACCGATTTACGGGTGCCGGTTTCCTTTTTAAAGGCCGCCATCTTATTGCGCAGTACCGCATCGTATTTTTTATCGATCAAAAAAGGGTTGATGGAAAACTTCATTTCGCAAAGGTTGATCACCTGGTCGCGCCGATCTATTACCAGGTCTACCTGGGCACCGTTTTCGATGGTTTTGCTTCGCCAACTGGAAACATTGATATCTACGGCTGCTATGCCGAGCGCATGCTTAAGCTGTTGTACATGGTATAAACAAACCTGCTCAAATGCATAGCCACTCCAGGCCCGGTAAGTGGGCTTATCCAGCATATTCAGCCATTTATTTTCATCAAAATAGCCGGTCGTTTTTATAAATCTTAAATAAAATAAAGTGTAGTGATCTGTAAGCTGGTAGAGGCTGGTACGCATTTTTTTTTCAAAGGGAACATATTTTCGGATAAAGCCATTTTCTTCCATTTCAGTGAGTAATCTTGTCATACTACCCCCGTCGGGCAATCCGGATCCCCTGATGATTTCATCCCTTGTAAGGCCTTTTACTTTTACAGCCAATGCATTTGCGATGGCAATATGTCTTTCGGCATTGCTAAACAGCGAGCCGAAAAGGTTGGTAAATTCAGTCCGCAACAATCCATTTTCACCAAAGCATATCTGCTGAATATTCTGCTCTGCACTTAATTCCTTTGAAACCTCGTCCCAGTAAAACGGAATGCCCCCGAAGACCATGTAGAGTTGTATAATCTGGTACCGGTTCAATACTGTTTTTCTGGATTGCACCAGTTGCTCGCATTCCTGCAGTGTAAACGGGAGCACTTTTATTCTTTTGGTTACCCGGTTATGCAACCCGCCCTTATTGTTGATGAGTTTGTTGATCATCCATGAAGCTGCTGAACCGCAAACCACCAGAATTATATCCTTGCGGGCCGAAGCCCAACTATTCCAAAAATATTCCAGGGCTTGTATAAAGCCAGAATTCGGGGTATCCAGCCATGGCAGCTCATCTATAAACACTACCTTTTTTGCAGTAGTTGTTTTTTCTAAAAAATCAGCCAGTTGGTCAAAGGCCTCAAACCAGCTTTTTATAGGCAAGGCTTTCCCCTTTTTCTTAACCTTTTTTAATGCGATAGCAAAGTTTTCAAGCTGTTGTTCTGTGGCTGTGTTGGCTACACCAAAGAGTTGAAAAGTAAAACGGCCTTCAAATGCTGTGCGGATCAGGAATGTTTTGCCTACCCTTCTCCGGCCGTAAACGGCAACAAATTCAGAGCGATCACCATTCAATACAGCATTAAATAAAACCATCTCCCGATGCCGTCCGATCATTATACCCATTATTGCAGGTTTGGCTATAAATGTATAAAAAATACCACTTACAGCCAAACCTAATTCCATAAAGCATTATAAAGCAGCCTAGAATAGTACGCCAGGTTAAGGCAATATACAAAAAGTTAGGTTTGGCTATAAGTCTATAAAAAATACCACTTACAGCCAAACCGGTATTGGGTTACTATAACAGTTTGTACACCTTCCCTGGCAAACTCATTACAATACCCTGGAGCTCGAGGCTTAACAATGCAGCTGCTACCAAACTCGTACTGAGCTGGCTTTTGAGATAGATTTCATCTATTGGTAGTTGTTCATTCTGATTGAGCATATCCACTAAAATTTTTTCGTCGGCCGTCAATTCTATAAATAATTCGCGCTGTATTTTATTCTTCTTTTCGGGCTGCGGCAGCCAACCCATATGTTCGAGCAGATCCTGTGCACAGGTTATAAGCGCTGCCTTATTGGAGCGCACCAGGTAATTGCAGCCTTTGCTTTTGGCATCGGTGGTTTTACCAGGAAAAGCGAACACATCACGGTTGTAATTATTGGCCAGTTCAGCGGTGATCATGCTGCCACCTTTTATGTCGGTTTCTATAACTATTGTCGCGTCTGCCATGCCGGCCACAATGCGATTCCGGGTGGGGAAATTATGTTTATCGGGCTTGGTGCCACTGGCAAATTCGCTGAGGATACCACCACCCTCGGCAACCATCTGCTTGGCCAGCCGCGTATTTTCAGCCGGGTAAATCGTATCCAGTCCGTGGGCTAACACCCCAACTGTAGGCAGGCTATTTTTCAAAGCAGCCTTGTGGGCATATGTGTCGATGCCAAAGGCGAGTCCACTTAACACCAGTATCTTTTCCGATGCCAGCTCTTTCAATAATTTTTCAGTAAGCGATTTACCATATTCCGTATTGCTCCTGGTGCCAATAACAGCAATGGTTTTAGAATAGTTGAGATTGGCTTCTCCCCGGTAATAAAGAATTGTAGGACTGTCGTAGCAGTTCAGCAATCGTTGCGGGTAATGCTTACTGGTAATGAAGAGCGGCTGTATTTTATACTTTTCAGTAAACTTCAATTCCTGTTCCGCCAAAGTAAAATCTGTAAAATTCTTAATGCTTTCCGCACGCACGGTACCGATGCCATCAATCCTTTCGAGGGTAGATTTTTTGGCTTTAAAAATGGCCTCCGCCGTATCGAAATGATCCGCGAGAGTTTTGGCACGTACGCACCCAATATTGGGTATCTGTGAAAGCGCTATCTGGTAAAGGAGGTCGGTGTGCATCTATCTATTGAAAATCTTGAGGTTGCAAATTGCTTTGTCTGCAAATGGAGCGAAAGGTTCCTGGTGGAATTACTTTTCTTCCAGAGGGCACAATTACTGTTAGCACGGGATTACCAGCCTTTCTAAACTTGATATGACTTTCTTTTTGACTAATCTTAATATACCCTGGTTTTAGAAATACGCTGATAATGTCCTCCGTAGAATAAAGCTTAGTATAGGACAATTGGGTATGAACTACTTCAGGGTTTTCAATTGAATTTAGTTCAGGCTCCCCTTCATCTTCAAAATATTATTCTAATGCTTCATTCAAATTAGAGAGTGCCTTATTCTTTGTATCTCCAAACGAAGAGACGTCTACATTCAAGCGTTGGGCCACATAGAACTCGCCTTCTTTCCACACAATATTTTCAAGATTGACTGTTTTCATAAAAATGCGGTTTTTCAAAAATAAAACTAATTCGCCGTCACTACCAATTCTGTACGCCGGTTCTTCGCCTTGCCAGCTTCTGTTTTATTATCAGCGATGGGTTTACTGCTGCCAAAGCCTTTATAACTCAGCCGGGCTGCTACAATTTGTTTGCTGACAATATAATCCACTACCGATTTTGCCCGGCTATTACTCAGCTTCATATTTTCCTCTGGCTTGCCCACTTTATCGGTATGGCCGCCAATCTGGATCTTGAGAGTAGGGTTATCTTTCATTAGCTGTACCACTTTATCCAGCTCTGTGTATGAGGACGGATTGAGTCTGAAACTATTGGTTTCAAATAAGATATTTTTTAACTCCATCTTGGTATTCACCGCCACCGGTTCCAAGGGGATATTTTTTTCATATATGCTATCGGTGGGGTTATTGATCAATGAATAAGTATCGCTGAAAAACAGGTAACCCTTGCGGTTCACAGTAAAGGAATACTCTTTGCCAACGGGCAATGTGACCAGGTAATTGCCGGTCTCGTCTGTTTGTACATTTTCAATCACATTGCCTGTGGCTACGTCTTTCAACTCTACGCCACTGGGCAATCCCTTGTTGGTTTTTGCATCAAACACTTTGCCTTTTACCCAAAAGGTTCGTATGGGTTGCAAATTCTTGGGCATTTGAAAACTATACAAGTCCAGGCCACCTTTACTATCCTTACGGTCGCTGGCATAATAGGCCGTTTGGCCATCGGCAGTTACTACAAGACTACCCTCACTGTCGATAGTATTGATGGGATAACCCAGGTTCTGCGGAATGCTCCAGTCGCCTTTCGGGCCTTTACGGGCTACAAATAAATCTGACTCCCCATAACCCTGCAGGCCGTCACTGGTAAAGTATAGGGTCTGATTATCCGGGTGGATAAAAGGTGAGCTTTCTTCTCCTATGGTATTCACTTGAGGCCCCAGGTTTTCGGCGGGGCCCCAATTGCCTTTCGCAGTCAGGTGACTCACCCAAATATCGCCGGCACCGTACCCATCAGACCGGCGGCTGCTGAAATACAGGTCTTTCTTATCGGGCGAAAGACTTGGGGCGCTTTCCCAAAACTCGGTATTGATATTGGGGCCCATGTTTTCGGCCGCCGTCCAGCTTCCATCAGGGTTCTTTAAGCTGATGTAGATATCGCAGCTACCAAACCCTCCTGGCCGGTTACAGCCGGTAAATACCAGCCATTCACCATCCTGGCTGATACATTGCGCGCCTTCGTTTTGATCTGTGTTGATGCCATCCAAAGCTTTTGCTTTGCCCCAAACCTGTTCAAGCTTGTTGCCTGAACCTTTAACCTTGCCCAGGGATCTGCTTTCAAAAAAATCTTCGTTCCTGCCAAAAACCCTCCTGGTAAAAACCAACCGGTCGCCTTCAATCGGCAATGAAGGAAAATATTCCAGAAAACTGGTATTGATGCTATCTCCGAGGTTTTTAGGAGCAAACTGGTCGCTTACATCTTTTCCGTTTGCTTTCATATCGATGGCAAACTGGTAACCGCGTTTCCTGAATTCTCCTGCCCTAATGCTACGTTCATTCAGCCGGCCGCTGGTTAAAAATAGTTTCACTGCAGCGAAGGCATCATCAAAACGGCCATTTCCAGCCAGGTTGATAGAGTATGGCAGGTTATAGTCGCGAAAATAAAATGAGTCGAGGCTGCGCGCCCTTTCATACATAATGATGGCGCTATCGTATTGCTTGTTCTCACCACAGATACCAGCGTAGGAAAGGTAAGCGTCCACCATTTTGGGGTCAAACTGAAGTGTTTTCAGTAGGAGATATTTGGCCTCACCCCATTTATAATCCTGGGCCTGGGCAATCGCTCCGTTGTAAGCAGTCGTAGCTTTTGTGTTCACTTTATCGGGATCGTACCACTGCGCATGCACTTGAACTGCCATCATTAACACCATCCCTGCCACCAATCTTTTATGCATAAGTTCTTCTTTTGCTAAAAATGAAGATACCAGAAAAGACAAATTAAGGGGCTGTTAAACTTTTTTCTACTAGAGGCTAACTATACAGCGGCCACTAAAAATGCCGATGGGGAATCTCACCCACTTCGCAGGACCTCACCCTATCAAATTCCTTTATTAGGAGCGGCAAGTACCAGGCCTATTTATTTTTTGCAACACCATTGCATTCTATATATTTGCAACATTGATTCAAATAAATAAATTAGTCATGAGGAAAGTATTCACCGGCATTATGATCGCAGCGTGCTTTATACAGGTAAAAGCGCAGGAAAAAAGTCTGAAGGGCAGGGAATACTTTGAGCATGAAGCCAAAGGTTCGTTGGCTGGAAAAATTACCGATGCTGCCACGGGCAAGCCGCTCGCCGGCGCTTCCATTTATTTTGCAGATCTCAAAGTAGGCGGTATGGCCGATGGGGAAGGAAATTATAGACTTCCCTATGTACCAGCCGGTTCTTTTATCGCAGAAATTTCCTATCTCGGCTATTCTTCTCTTGCTGAAACGGTAGTAATCAACGGCGATTCCAAAAAAGACTTTTCATTGAGTGGCACGGCGGCGGAACAAAACAATGTGACGGTTACTGGTGTGTCTAAAGCCACTTCGATCAAACGCACCCCGATACCCGTTACAATCGTTTCCAAAACTTATCTCAACCGTGCGGTCGCCAGCAATTTAATGGAAGCGATCAGCCACCAGCCGGGGGTGAGTACGGTGACTACCGGCCCGGCCATTTCTAAACCCGTTATCCGGGGCCTGGGTTATAACCGCATCATTACTATCAACGATGGCATCCGCCAGGAAGGCCAGCAATGGGGCGATGAGCATGGTATTGAAGTGGATGAATATAGTGCCCAAAAGGTCGAAATTCTTCGCGGGCCAGCCTCATTGATGTATGGCAGCGATGCGCTCGCCGGCGTGATCAACATCCTCACCAACGTGCCAGTAGCAGAAGGAACAATTAAGGCTTCCCTCAGCGGTAGCCTTAACAATAATAACGACCAGCATGGCGCTTATGCAAGCCTCGCCGGCAATGTCAACGGTTTTAACTGGAATGCATATAGCTCGTATAAAAAAGCCGGTGACTATTCTAATGCTTATGATCGCACCGTGCTGAACAGTCGGTTCCGGGAAGCCAATTTCGGTGGCTATTTCGGCGTAAACCGGAGCTGGGGTTATAGCCGTTTCCTGTTTTCAAAATTTGACCAGAAACCGGGATTGGTTGAAGGTGAAAGGGATGCCGATGGAAAATTTATTTTGTATTCCGGCACACCGTATGAAACCACTGCTTCAGATGTTATTTTAAAAAGTAAAGACTTGCTGATCCCTTTCCAGCATATTCAGCATACCAAGTTTGCCCTTGACAATAGCTTCAATTTAGGCAGTGGCAGGCTTACCGCTATTGTAGGCTACCAGCAAAATCAGCGGCAGGAATTTGGCGATATCACAGCGCTCAATACCCCCGGTTTATGGTTCGATCTGAAGACAATCAATTATAATATTGCTTATCATTTAAAAGAAAAAGATGGGTACAAAACTTCAGTTGGCGTAACCGGCATGCACCAGTCGAACCGTAACAAAGGCATCGAATTCCTGATCCCTGAATATGGCCTGACAGATATTGGAGGTTATGTGTACACGCAAAAACAAATCAACAATAAATTGAGTGCCAGCGGCGGCATCCGTTTCGATACCCGGAATATCGACAGCAAACAACTTATTGAAGGTGCTACCACCAAATTTTCAGCATTCAAAAAATCATTTTCTAATGTAAGCGGAAGTGCTGGTATCAGCTATGACATTTTGAAAGACGTTACGCTGAAAGCCAATGCGGCAAGGGGTTTCCGGGCTCCTGGCATCCCTGAACTCGCGGTAAATGGCAAGCATGAGGGCACAAACCGTTACGAGATCGGCAACAATGATTTGAAGAGCGAAACCACGCTGCAATTTGACGGCGGTGTGGAGATTAATTCGAGTCATTTTAACCTTACCGTCAACGGTTTTTACAACAATATCCAGAACTATATTTTCTACGGAAAGCTACTTTCTTTCAATGGTAGTGATTCACTGTCTAATGGAACTACTACTTATAAATTTAACCAGCAAACTGCCGCCCTCGCGGGGTTCGAAATTTCCTTTGACCTGCACCCGCATCCCTATGATTGGTTGCATTTTGAAAATACGCTAAGTGTTGTAAGAGGCAAGTTCAACAAAGATATTGATGGCTCCAAAAACCTCCCGCTCATTTCACCGGCACGGTTTTTATCGGAGTTGAGAGCAGAGTTTCCTAAACAACTGGAAAACATGCCTAATTTTTATGTGAAGCTGGAAATGGAAAATGTGGCCAGTCAAAACAATCCGTTTACCGGCTTTGGAACCGAAACCCGGACTGATGGCTATACCCTTTTCAACATCGGGCTTGGCACCGACTTGTCCTTTGAAGGTCACAAACTTTGCAGCTTTAGCATTGCCCTTAATAATGTAGGTGATGTCGCTTATCAAAACCACCTAAGCCGCCTGAAATATGCTGCCGAAAATGTAGTTACCGGCCGGACAGGCGTTTTTAATATGGGCAGGAATTTTACCGCCAGGCTAATATTGCCATTTGATTGGAAGGTGAAAAAATCTTAAGGAAGTCTCAGTCGTAGATGTCCTTTCTATGACCGAGACTAATCACGTCTATTATCAGCATGTTATCATGAATATCATAGATCACACGGTAGTCCCCTATCCTGATCCTTTAGCCATCCCGGCCTTTTAGTTTTTTACAACCTGCGGGGCGAGGATTTACTTCCAAATGGCCAATTGCAACCAGTATTGGCTGAGCGATATTATCAGAAAGTTTATCTAATTGCTTTCTGGCCTTTTTAGATAATATGGCAGCGTACTCAGCCATTATCCTGATTCCTAATTTTTAAGTAATCGGAAAGGGAGATGCGTTCACCATCATCATTTTTCTTTGCTTCATCATAAAGGACCACATCGTGTAAATCTTCCAACTCTTCTATTATAGCTTCAAAGTCTTTTACCGGAAGCACCACTAAGCTATTGTGGCCATTTGCATCTTTTATGTACTGCGGATGAATTGATAACATAACCTAATTTTTAGCTGTAAGGGATGACCAAATTTATTGCTTTTGTTTACTCTTATTAAAATATTTCAGCAGCCTTACTTCCTTATCGTTTAAGAAACGCCATTTGCCGCGTTCTACATTTTTCTTGGTAAGGTTCGCATACATTACCCGGTCCAGCCCGCGGACATCGTAACCCAGGGTTTCAAAAATGCGACGGACAACGCGGTTCTTGCCACTATGTATCTCAATGCCCACCACACTTTTATCTTTATCCCCGTAGGCCAGGCTATCGGCGTGTACTTCGCCGTCTTCCAGTTTCACACCACTCAGTATTTTTTCAAAATCATCTTTTTGTAATATTTTATCGAGCCGCACTTCGTAGATTTTGCGAACTTCAAAGCTGGGGTGGCTTAGCTTTTGGGCGAGATCACCATCATTGGTCAGTAGCAACACGCCACTGGTATTCCTATCCAGGCGACCCACAGGGTATACCCTTTCCGTTGTTGCATTTTTAATAATATCCATCACCGTTTTCCTGCCTTGTGGGTCTTCTGCGGTGGTGATATAATCCTTCGGCTTGTTCATTAAGATATAGACCAGGTTCTTACTGCGTTTGATGGGCTTGCCTTCCACCTTCACATCCGCATCATCGGTTACTTTAAAGCCGGGTTCGGTAACCACAGTACCATTTACGGTAACGGTTCCTTTCTTAATGATGTCGGCTGCATCCCTTCGGCTACATAAACCTGCATGGGCCAGGAATTTGTTGAGCGGCATATCGTTGCTTACCGGAGCAACGCATTCTCCGGATTCTTTTTTGCGGGCAGGTGTTTTGCCAAAGGCAGGAACAGTTACCTTTTCTTTCTTCTTATATTTTTCAGCGGGGTTGATGCGGGCCTTTTTCTTCACATCTGAAGCTGTGTCGGTTGATTCAGCAAGTTCATACCCACCGTCGCTCATAGCAAGTTCTTCCGGCGTGAGATCCATATAATTTAAGGGGTCGGCAGTGTCATTTTTGGCAACAGGGCTTTTGCTTTTCACCACCGGACCTTTCTTTTCGTAAGGCCTTTTATGAGCCCGTGGGGATGGGGCACCATCCCGTTTAGGAGCAGTCTCTTCGCCACCAATGATATCCGTATTCTTTTCAGATTTCCTGTTGTAATCAGGTTTGACCGCCTTGGGCTCAGCACCATTCGAAGTACGGCTGGTTTTAGAAGCAACTGGTGGGTTCTCAAACGGCTTTTTAAATGGGGTTTTGGGCTGAGGTTTTTCAAACTTCCTAGCGGGTACTGCCGCCGGGATAGTATCTGATGTGGCGGCGGCTGGTTTCTTATAAGGAGGTTTAGGAGCGGGATTTTTGCCAAAAGGCTTTTTACCTTCTCCTTTAAAACTGCGGTTTTCGTTGGTACCTTGCTGGTTGAGGTTTTCAGCCTTGACCCTCCGTTTTTCTTCGAAATGTTTTTCGATAGCTTCCCGGCGTTCTCTTACGGCGGTCTTTTTTTCCTGGCGGAAGGCTTCTTTAATTTTGGCGCCTTTAACTGGTTTGTTGATGAATTTGTCGAATGCTTTGGCCTTTGCCATAGTGTAAAATTTTAGCCACTTTTCAGCGGGATGAATGGCGAAGATAACCGAAGATTTACGATTTACGATTTGGGTTTAATCATAACCATTCTTTACTCGGAAACGGAGATCGGGCTGCATACGGGTCTGTATAAAAAAAAGTTCACAAAAAAATCTTTGTGAACCTTCCCGCCTTTGAGCCTTTGTGGCCAAACCCTTAAAAGCCAAATCCGAAATTAATAAACGGTTTATTGCTATACGGAGAGTTGGAATTTTGTAACACGTCGTACATCAGCGATATATACCCTCCGCCAAGGCCAATGCCAGCACCTACCAGCAGACTGGGCGCATTAGCATTGAATTTTTGATCCGGGATATTGCTGTTATAATATTTCAGTTTCCCCTTAATAAAATTAAACTCCGGCTGCACCTGGAGAAAAGCTTGTCTGATTGGATAGGCCCGGGCAAACAGATTCAGGCCATAGACTCCCTGACTTTGCTTTGAATAATCATTACCCTGGTAGTCGTAAGATTTGATGGCGACGTATTGTACATTCACACCGGCCCCGGCGGCAAAAACCGGATTAAAACGGTATCCTACCTGTGGTGAGAAAATGATCTGGGTATAATTGCCAAAACTTGCACCAAAGTTGCCGCCAATAAAAAGGTTCTCCTTTTTGAATCCCTTTTTCTCTGCCGCCTCTTCCTTCTTTTCCTGGGCAAAAACAGAAATCGTCGTTATCGTAAACAATACAAGCAGGAAAGACATTTTTTTCATGATAAGTTTCTTTGATTTTAAAGCGTAAAAGTCGGGTAAAAATTGTATTGACAACCCGCCGGCAACAGACTGTCGCAGCATTGTTTCGTTTATTAACATCTTTTGTATTAAAAGACATTCATTAATCAGGAGCCCGGGATTTTTAATGCCTACAATTGCTATATTCGTCAAAACGATTGAATATGGGTCCTGGCTCGCTCATTGCTTTAATTATTGGCGCTATCTCTTTTTCGGGCATTGCAATTTTGGTTTCAAAATTTGTTGTAAAAGCCACCCGAAACAAGCAAAAAGGAGAACCTTACGAATGTGGTATTCCCACACAAGGCCCCAGTTGGATTCAGTTTAATGTGGGCTATTATTTATTCGCCCTGATTTTCCTCATTTTCGACGTAGAGCTCATATTCCTTTTCCCCTGGGCTGTCGTGGTTAAGAAAATGGGCTTCGTAGCCTTTGCAGAAATACTAGTGTTCTTTTTTATATTGTTTATGGGGTTTTTGTACGCACATAAAAAAGGCGCGCTGCGGTGGAAGTAAAACCTCCTAAATCCTCCGAAGGGGAACTTAACAACCGTCGACAGACCATTAATTTCAAAAGATTGAAAGCCTATCATGGAAGCTGAACAGAACTTTTATACTAACCCACCTTCTTCACCTGCGAACGCGGTCCTGGATGCCTTTCCAGGCGATGTTTATCAGGCACCAGGTGGTGGCGTATTGGTAAGTAAAATGGACCAGGTTATCAATTGGGCCAGGAGCAATTCGTTGTGGCCATTGGTGTTTGGAACCAGCTGCTGCGCCATCGAAATGATGAGTGCGGCTGCCGCAAAATACGACTGGAGCCGCTTTGGTTTTGAAGTGGCCCGTGCCACGCCAAGACAAGCCGATGTGATCATTATTGCAGGCACCATCGTAAACAAAATGGCCCCCGTTTTAAAACGCCTCTACGATCAGATGGCGGACCCTAAATACGTAGTGGCCATGGGAGCCTGTGCTACCAGCGGCGGGCCATTTTTTTACAACACCTATTCTGTAGTTAAAGGGGCCGACCATATTATACCGGTAGATGTTTACATAGCAGGCTGCCCACCGAGGCCCGAGGCATTGATACATGCATTGATCAGTTTGCAAGAAAAAATAAAAAGTGGTATGACGAGGGAGCAGTTTAAGATGGAGAAACCGGGGTAAGGATCAAGGATCAAGGCACAAGAATCAAGGGTAAAGGATCAAGGCACAATGATTATGGTACGTGGGGTAAGCTACAGAGATCAGAATGGCAGGATCAAGTTTTTAGCGTTCAAGCCCTGAAAGGCAGGCACATATTAGCCCAGGGCATCGCCCTGGTAACAGATGGCGAGAAGACGACCGAGCCCTGAAAGGTCGAAACAAAAGCCATGAATAGAACGAGGTTTACGAATTAATGCCATTTTTTGATTAAGGCAGATGCCATTAGCCATGAACCTGAACGGAGCCCCGAAATAATCGGGGGAACCGTTCGCCAATGTCGCTCAATAGAACTACCACCGCCGGGCCAATAAAAAATAAAAAGCTGATTTAAGACACGATCAATGACCAGAGAGAAACTGCAAATAAAGTTAACTGAACTACTGCCGACCGCCGTTTTTGAAGAAGGTGGTGAATGGCTGAACGTTATCATCAATCCGATCGATTGGCTGGACTTCGCCACGCGTTTACGGCAGGACGAAGAGTTGCATTTCGATTATCTTTTTTGCCTTACTTGCGTTGATTGGAAAACACATCTCAAAATGGTGTACCACCTTGAATCAACTGTGCACCGCCATATCATCGTGGTGAAAGCACAACTCGACAGAACCGTTCCGAAGATTGAAACGGCATCCGGCATCTGGCGTACAGCCGATTTTCATGAGCGGGAAGTGTATGAATTATTCGGAGTAGATTTTATCAACCACCCCGACCTTAGGCTGCTGATCTTGCCGGACGGCTGGGAAGGAAAATTTCCACTACGGAAGGACTACGAAGATGCTGTAAACATGATCAAATTATAATATAAACAAACCGAAGCCCGGATAAGGATCTATGTACAGACAAACCGAGATTATTAGCGAAGATGTTCAAAGCCTTGCCTATGGCGAGCCTTCGGGCGATTTGGTAATTAATGTGGGGCCACAGCACCCGGCCACACACGGTGTGTTACACCTGGTAATTACCCTCAACGGAGAAACGGTAAAGAAAGTAGAACCGCATCTCGGTTATATCCACCGCTCGATTGAAAAAATGTGTGAAAGCCTTACGTATCGCCAGTTTATTTATGTCACCAGCCGCATGGATTATCTCAGCAGCCATATCAATAACCATGGCTGTGCGTTATGCGTTGAGAAAGCGATGCAGATAGAAGTGCCACTCCGGGCCCAATACATTCGTGTACTCATGGATGAGCTCACCCGCCTCGCATCGCACCAGCTTTGGTGGGGCGCTGCCGCCATGGATGTGGGCGCATTGACACCATTCTTCCTGGCGTTCCGCGAGCGGGAAATGATCAACGATATCATGGAAGAAACCTGCGGCGCCAGACTTACCATGAACTATATGGTGCCGGGTGGCGTGATGGTTGATGTCCACCCTAATTTTCAGCAAAAAGTAAAAGACTTCCTGGTGCATTTCCGCTCTAAAATAGGCGAGTACGATGAGCTGGTGACCGACAATATCATCTTTCAGAACCGAACCAAAGGCATTGGTGTCATCACCAAAGAAGATGCGATCTCTTATGGCATGAGTGGCCCCTCAGCTCGTGCCAGCGGTGTGAGTTGCGATATCAGAAAACACTATCCATACGAAGTATATAGCCAAGTGCAGTTTAAGGAAATACTGGCGACTGAAGGTGACAGTTTCGCCCGGTATCGCGTTCGTATTGATGAGATGCGCCAGTCGATGAATATCATTGACCAATTAATTGATAACATTCCCGAAGGCGAGTTCCAGGCCAAGACCAAGGCGGTGTTGAAACTGCCCAAAGGTGAGTTTTACAGCCGGGTAGAAACGGCGCGGGGCGACTTTGGTGTGTACATCGTAAGTGAAGGCGGCACCACACCCTACCGCATCAAATTCCGATCGCCTGGATTCTCCAATTTGTCAGCGCTGAACCACCTCGTAAAAGGCCATAAGCTTGGAGATATGGTCGCCATTATGGCGACGCTGGATTTGGTGATACCGGATATTGATAGGTAATGTGCTAATGAGCCAATTAGCTAATGTGCTAATTTGAATGTGAAAATGTGGGAAATGTGGAAGTGTGGAAATGAGCAGATCGTGAGAGTAATTTCGCTCTTTAACCTGAAGCGCTAAATGCTACACAGGGCACCCCGTAATTTATACCGATAACTTCGGGAGGCGACCGGGGCAAAAAATGCAATGAAATAATGCCTCAATGACCGAAGACTCATGGAGCAAAGTCAAATCGTAAATCCGAATTCGTAAATCGTAAATAACCTTGTTTAGTCTCGAAAAAATATCAAATGCGGTGCATGTTTGGCTGAACGCCAGCTTTGGTGCTGGCTGGGCCTTGCTGTTGGAATTTGTAATTGTGGCCATACTAGTCATCACACTGTTTGCGATGCTGGGCCTCGTGCTGATCATGATGGAACGCAAAGTGTCGGCCTGGATGCAGGTGCGGCTCGGCCCCAATCGTGTAGGTCCGAAGGGGATGTTCCAGACCGTGGCGGATACCATTAAATTGATGGTGAAGGAAGGATTGACACCGGATGGTGCTGACAAATTGCTGTTCAACATAGCTCCTTTTGTAGTAATGATCGTGGCGATGGTAATTATGGCGCCATTGGCCTTTGCTAAAGGATTCCAGATATGGGACATCAATATCGGGGTGCTGTTCATCACCGCTGTGTCATCCTTGTCTGTTATTGGTATATTGATGGCGGGCTGGGCGAGCAATAATAAATATTCTTTGATGGGTGCCATGCGCAGTGGTGCCCAGATTGTAAGTTACGAACTCTCTGCCGGGCTGGCGATTCTCACCATCGTGGTTTTGACCGGCAGCGTAAAGGTGAGCGATATTATTGCTGCACAGCAAAATGGCTGGTGGCTGTTTAAAGGACATATCCCCGCCGTGATCGCCTTCGTTATTTTTATTATTGCAGTTACGGCCGAAACCAACCGTGCCCCGTTCGATATGGCCGAAGCAGAATCTGAGTTGACCGGCGGCTTTCACACCGAGTATTCAGGGATGAAGTTCGCCTTGTTTTTCCTCGCGGAATATGTGAATGTTTTTGTGGTATGTGCCCTGGGGGCCACTTTATTCCTCGGTGGCTGGATGCCTTTCCATATTGGCAACTGGCAGGGCTTTAACCATGTGATGGATTATATCCCGTCATCACTCTGGTTTTTTGGAAAAACATTTTTCTTAATATTCGTGATCATGTGGTTCCGTTGGACTTTCCCCCGGTTGCGCATCGATCAATTGCTGAACCTGGAATGGAAATATTTATTACCCATCAGTATGTTTAACCTGCTGCTGGTAACGTTGGTAGCGATTATGGGTTGGTATTTTTAGTAGGTCACCTATAGCGGGTGCCAGATGAATTTGTAGCGGCGCCGCTTGCGGGTGCCCAAAAAATTAAAATCATGTTTTTAAAAAAGTACATATCAGATGTGTTCAATGGCGTTAAGTCATTGTTGAAGGGCATGCGGCTGACCGGTTATTATTTCACCCATCACCGGAAGGAAAATATTACCCAGCAATATCCCGACAATAAAGACACACTCAACCTGCCCGAGCGTTTCCGCGGCGAAGTGATTATGACGCATGATGAACACAACGAACATGCCTGCACCGGTTGTACTGCCTGCGAACTGGCCTGTCCCAATGGCACCATCAAGATCATCACCAAACAGGAACTGACACCAGAGGGCAAAAAGAAAAAAGCGATTGACACCTTTATCTACCACCTGGAGCTATGCACTATGTGTAACCTCTGTATCGTCGCTTGCCCCACTGATGCTATTAAAATGGCGCAGAATTTTGAACACAGCGTTTTCGATAGGAGTAAGCTGACAAAGACCTTGAATCACGCGGGATCGAAAATAAGGGAAGGGGTGGAATAAGGAAAATGTGAAAGTGTGGGAAATGTGAAAATATGAAAATGGGAAGATAAAGACCTGCATGCTGCACATGAGCGCCCTTTCAGGGGACTGGGGGCGAAAAAGACATTGAACAAATTATAATAAAAGAAATGCCGTTTTACAACCTGATTAGATGACTATAACTCAAATCATATTTTACATCCTGGCCGCTATTATCATGGGGGGGGCCGTGCTGTCAGTTACTACCCGTAAGATTTTCCGCTCGGCTATTTGGTTGCTGGCATCGCTTGTAGGCATCGCAGGGCTATATTTCTGGTTACAGGTAGAATTTATTGCAGCCGTTCAGATTGTGGTGTATGTGGGAGGGATCGTTGTACTTATCATCTTCTCCATTTTTCTTACACAGCAATCCGGGTTGGAAATGAAAAAGCCACCAATTAAACGAACCATAGCTGCCGTGCTGGCGGTGCTGTTTGGATTTGCCCTTACCTACAACCTTATTGATCAATACGGCTTCAAGGCCGGCGATCGCAAATTTGATATGGAGCTGGAACGCATCGGCACCAAAATGCTGAGTACCGGACAGGGTGGCTTTGCGTTGCCCTTTGAAGTGGTGAGTATTCTTTTACTGGCCGCCATGATCGGGTGTATCGTGATCGCCACCAAAACCAAACCCGAAACCACATGAACGGGATACCCATAACCCATATATTGTTTGTAAGCACCGCCCTGTTTTTTATCGGGATGTATGGACTGTTTACCCGCCGCAATATGATCACGATGCTGATGGCCATCGAACTGATTCTGAACAGCGTGAATATCAACTTTGTTGTGTTCAATAAATACCTCTACCCCAACAAACTCGACGGAATTTTTTTCACCATATTCATCATTACCATAGCCGCTGCCGAAGCTGCCGTGGCCATTGCAATCATCATCAATTTATACCGTAGTCATCAGTCGATTGACGTGGAAGATGCTGCCGAAATGAAATATTAGAAAGATGAGTGTGGAGAGATGGAAACGCGGATTAAGCGGATAGAGCGGATATAAACAGATCAGAAATATAGCATACCAACCATATAAAATGAAAAAAACAGCTTGCCATCTAGTAGCAACCTATCCGGGATGCACCCCTCTCCGGGCGAAAAGGGTTCGGGGGTGAGGCCACACCCGAACCTTTGATCATCACTCGAATTAGTGCATAAATAAATTCTTGTTCGAAAACTAGAAAATGAACTACGCATCCTACATACCACTCATTCCCATACTGCCGCTGGCGGGCTTCCTGCTGCTGGCGCTATTTGGTAAAAAGCAATTCAAATCTTTTTCCGGGATTATCGGAACTATCGTTTTATTGGCTGCAGCGGTACTCTCGGTCTACGGGGCCTGTCATTACTTTTTTGTGGATGGAAAAGTGGATGGCATTTACCAATCCATAACGGTAGCCAAATACACTTGGCTTGAATTTTCTCCGGGACTCAGTATCGATATGGGAATTGTACTGGATCCGATATCGGCCATGATGCTGGTGGTGGTAACAGTTGTTTCTTTGATGGTACATATTTTCAGCCTGGGCTATATGAAAGGCGAAGAACGTTTCAGCACGTACTACGCTTACCTGGCTTTGTTTACCTTCTCGATGCTGGGCCTGGTAGTAAGCACCAATATTTTCCAGATCTACATGTTCTGGGAACTGGTGGGTGTTTCCTCCTACTTGCTGATTGGGTATTACTTCCAGAAACCTTCGGCTGTTGCCGCGTCTAAAAAGGCTTTTATAGTTACCCGCTTTGCAGACCTGGGCTTTTTAATTGGCATCCTGATACTGGGTTTTCAGGGTGGCTCCCTCGATTTTAATACGCTGATACAGCATCTTACGGATGTTCGGTCAACACAGTATATCACGATCACTGCGGCTTCATTTATGGGTGTATCGGTGTTGAGCTGGGCGTTGGTGCTCGTCTTTATCGGCGGTGCCGGCAAGAGTGCTATGTTCCCGTTGCATATCTGGCTCCCGGATGCTATGGAAGGGCCTACACCTGTATCGGCTTTAATCCATGCGGCTACGATGGTGGTGGCGGGTGTTTACCTGGTGGCGAGGTTGTTTCCTTTATTTGCGATTGATCATGTGGTATTGCAACTGGTTACCTGGGTGGGCGCTGTCTCGGCCATTTTTGCGGCCATCATTGCCTGTACCCAAACGGATATTAAACGGGTACTCGCCTACTCTACCATGAGCCAGATCGGCTACATGATGTTTGCCCTTGGTGTAAGTGGCCAGGGTGGAGAAGATGGCCTGGGATATACCGCTTCCATGTTCCATTTATTTACGCATGCATTTTTTAAATCATTGTTGTTCCTCGGTGCAGGCGCTGTTATCCATTTGGTTCATAGTAACGATATGAAGGATATGGGCGGGCTTCGCAAATACATGCCGGTTACGCATATCACTTTTCTCATCGCCTGCCTGGCTATTGCAGGTGTGCCCCCATTCGCTGGTTTCTTTAGTAAGGAAGAAATTTTACTGGCCGCTTTCGAAAGCAATAAAGCGATTTATATTATCGCCCTTGTTACCTCTGCCATCACTGCCTTTTATATGTTCCGCCTGTATTTTTCTATTTTCTGGAATAAGGAAACAGTGCTGCACGATCACCATCATGGCGAAGGTAGTTTTAGCATGAAACTGCCACTGATCATCCTAAGCACCGGCGCATTGCTGGCCGGCTTTATTCCTTTTTCGCACTATGTAACATCGGATGGAAAACCGCTGGAAAGTTCTATGCATCTCAGTTTTTCGATAGCGCCCGTATTGTTGGCGCTGGGTGGCATTTTTCTGGCTTTGTACCTGTATAAAAAGGAAAACGACAAGCCGGCAAAAATCGCTGCGGCCATGGGGGGACTGTATAAATCGGCCTACCACAAATTCTATATCGACGAAGTGTATCGTTTCATTACCAAAAAAATAATTTTCAACCTGATAGCAAAACCCGCAGCCTGGATAGACCGGAATATCGTGGATGGGGCAATGAATGGCATCGCCTGGACAACGGGCAGGGTTTCAGAAATGATCAAGGGCATCCAGTCTGGTAAAGTACAGAACTATGCGATTTATTTCTTTGGCGGTGTGGTGACGCTGGCGGTGGTGTTTTTGTATTGGTGGAAATGAAAGGCAATTAGCTAATAGGCTAATTAGCCAATTTGCTAATGAATGGAAAACCAATTCCCGGTGCCTGGAAAAGCATTGAAGACGATGTGGTAGACCCAATGTTTGGCCAGGTACAAAAGCACCGTCCCTCTCTCGGAGGAGAGGGAAAGTGGGTGAGGCCCGTACTGGGGAAAGTACCAGCGCTAATTTGTAAATGACTAACTAAACGAACGTCATTGCGAGGAGGGGTTTTTGCCCCGACGTGGCGAGCCCCCAGGAATTAGTAACCTGTGGTTGACAGCAAGGATAGACAGGCCTACAAATGGCTGGGGATTGCTTCGGGCAGGAACCCTCGCAAAGACCAACTAAAAAGCAATAATAAAAAATGAACTTAACCCTACTGATCTTATTGCCCTTTGTCTCGGCTTGTGCAATTCTGTTTTGCAAAGGACTACAGCAGGTAAGGGCTGTCGCAATCATAGGCGCAACGGCACAGTTAATCCTGTCGTTTGTTTTGCTTTTTTGTTTTGGCAATGAAAGATCGGCCGGCAATACTGCCGCTATGTTGTTTGAACAAAATCATAGCTGGTATGCAGCGCTGCAGATCAATTATCATATTGGCGTAGATGGTATCTCGGTCGCCATGATCCTGCTAACTGCTTTCGTAATGCTGGCCGCAGTACTCGTAAGTTGGAAGATGGAGAAGATGAACAAAGAATTTTTCTTCCTGCTGATGTTCCTGAGCGTGGGTGCGTATGGCTTCTTTATTTCATTGGATCTGTTTACACTATTCTTCTTTTTAGAAGTAGCGGTAATACCGAAATTTTTACTCATCGGTATCTGGGGTAGCGGCAAAAAAGAGTATAGTGCCATGAAGCTGGCGTTGATGCTTATGGCTGGATCAGCACTAGTTTTTGTCGGCCTTGCCGGGCTATTTTTCAATACCGATACGGGAGGTGGCCAACATACATTCGACCTGCTACAGATTGCACAACAGCATATTCCTGGGGAGGCACAAAAACTATTCTTCCCGTTTGCATTCGTTGGCTTTGGCATCTTTACTGCACTGTTTCCATTTCATACCTGGGTGCCTGATGGCCACTCATCTGCACCTACAGCAGCCTCTATGTTTTTGGCTGGCATCAGCATGAAACTTGGGGGTTACGGGTGCCTGCGGGTGGCCACTTACCTGATGCCGGATGCTGCCCAGTATTATTCCACCATCATCATTGTATTAGCCTGCATCGCGATTTTATATGGAGCCTTCGCCACGATGATGCAAACCGATTTAAAATACATCAATGCCTATTCCAGCGTAAGCCACTGTGGATTTGTATTGCTTGGCATTGGCATGCTTACCAAAACAGCCATCACTGGTGCAGTCATGCAAATGGTTTCGCACGGGTTAATGACCGCGCTTTTTTTCGCCTGCATTGGCATGATCTACGACCGCACGCATACACGGCAGGTGAAACAACTCGGCGGCCTGTTGAAGGTGATGCCGTTTATCAGTACCGTTTTTGTAATCGCAGGATTGTGTTCGCTCGGCCTTCCCGGCTTTAGCGGTTTCGTAGCGGAGATGACTGTGTTCATGGGCTCCTGGCAACATGCAGATAGCTTTTACCGGATTGCTACCATTGTGGCCTGCGCCTCAATTGTGGTAACCGCCGTTTATATTTTACGGGCCGTAGGCAAAGTCATTATGGGCCCGATGGAAAATTCAGAGCACGGCCTTTTAAGTGATGCCTCCTGGTATGAAAAGGCAGCGGCCAGCCTGCTTATCATTGGTATTGTAGCGATCGGCGTTGCTCCATTCTGGCTCAATAACCTGGTAACACCCGGCACTGAAATTATAATGAAAAATGTAGCAGGCGCTATTCCCTGAGGGGCAACATGATAGTTGATGCCGCTCCAATTTCCCCCCCACTCGCGATTCACTTCTCAACACTCACGTTTCACGATTAAAACCCAGGTTGTCCGATGATGGAATATGTACAATTAATGAAACAGGAATTGCTGGTGGCATTGATCATCTTTATCCTGCTGTTCCTGAAAATAGCGGACAGGGAAGGGAACAATGAACGCCTACTCGGGCTGATCAATATCCTGTTATTTATTAACCTGCTAGCTGGCTTTTTCTGCAGCACTAGTGGCAGTTTATTTGGCGATATGTTCCGCACCAACCCGCTCTTCACTTTCGAAAAGAACCTGCTGAATCTGGGTACTTTTATTATTTCCCTGCAATCCTATCACTGGCTGGTGAAGCACAAACAGGTATCAGAGTTTTACATGATGTTGCTATCTACTTTGCTGGGTATGTTCTTTATGCTGAGCAGTAATAACCTGCTAATGTTTTATCTTGGTCTTGAGCTATCGACCATACCCCTAGCTGCCCTTGCAAATTTCGACCTCGACAAACGCCGTTCCGCAGAGGCTGCATTGAAAATGATCGTATCCTCGGCGTTCTCATCAAGTCTGCTGTTATTTGGTATTTCGATGATTTATGGCACTACCGGCACTTTGAGTTTTACTGAATTGCCTGCACTGATCAGCAACAATCCCCTGCAGATATTTGCTTTCATTTTATTGGTAGCAGGCTTCGGTTTTAAAATATCAGCGGTCCCCTTTCACCTGTGGACAGCCGATGTGTATGAAGGTGCTCCCGTAGCTGTTACCGCCTATTTATCGGTCGTTTCGAAGGGTGCAGTTTTATTTGTTTTTGTGTCAGTACTTTATACTGTTTTTCAGCCCGTGGCGGAAACCTGGTATAAGATCATATTCCTGCTATCAGTGGCAACCATGGTGATTGGAAACCTGTTTGCGCTGAGGCAGCAGAATATGAAACGATTCCTGGCTTTTTCGTCCATCGCACAGGTGGGTTTTATCTTGATTGGCATCACTGGTCAGTCGGCAGAAGGTAGTAGTTCGGTCGTGTATTTTGTACTGGTGTATATCTTTTCCAACCTGGGTGCCTTTGGCGTTATCGGCTTGGTTAGTGCTTTTACTGGAAAAGAAAATATGAACGATTACAAAGGGTTTTATAAGACGAATCCAATGCTGAGCTGGGTGATGGCATTGTCGCTGTTTTCACTAGCCGGCATACCACCGGCAGCCGGCTTTTTTGGCAAATTCTTTCTGCTGCTGGCTGGCGCTGCCAAAGGCAATTACTGGCTCATCGGCATCGCCGCTTTAAACATGGTGGTTTCGCTGTACTATTATTTAAAGCTAATCAAAGCCATGTTTATGGATGAAAACAGCAGCCCGATAGAAAAAATACGACCGGCGTTACAACCAAGGATTGCGCTATTTATTTGTATGGCGGGCATCCTGCTTACCGGCGTTTTAAGTGGCGCTTATGGCTATATTCACAAGCTCTTTATGTAACAAGAAAAATGGCAAAAATCAGCTTTGATAGCTATTCACCCATTAAAGAAAGCTTTAAAAACTGCGCCAGGGATTGCAGCGGAAAACCCGCAGCCCATGGCTTTCGGGGCGAGGATTTGGAGCGGAAAGCCCGCCCGGGTGCCCACTATGACCAGCATGTTTGGCTAGTATTTTTTCAACTTTTCATGAACACAACCTGGAATAGATACACATCATAAATCATAATTCCTAAAGCACAAATCGCTCTATGGCCATAAATAAAAACCACGAATTTGAAGACTTTGACGGCACTAGATGTGCTGTCGTGGAAAGGAATGTTTCGCCGGAACGAGTGGCGTTTTTAAAAAACCTGCTGGGGTATAATAACTATAAAGTGATCGTGGTTGGTTCTCCGCCGCCTAAAGCTGCGGCAGTGGCCAAACCCATGCCTGTAGCGGATGGAGTAACTTCTGAAACTGTAAATGTGCCAGTGCCTCCACCGCCGCCTCAAACATTTACTGTGGGTGTAACTGATGTGACTTTTAATGCGATCAATGCCGTTTTTGGAAGGCTGCTACACGCAAGAAATGGCCAGGTAGTGACACTTGCATACTGGGCCCAGAAGGACCCAATATCGAATGAAGATATTCCCTATTTTGAAAATGGGAATTAGGACAGGGCACTATTTGTTATCATAATAATGGCCCATACCCAACATTTCTGCCTGCATTTTCAGTTTTTCTTTTTCTGCGCGAAGTTGCTTTTCCCTGTATAGATTCACCCGGGCATTTTGAATAAAATAACCTACCGCAAAACCAGCAATAAAAATCGCTCCGGGTACATAAAATGTGCTTAAGCTAATTAATAACGGGGCAATCATAGCATCGGGGTTTGAATAATTTAGGCCAATACCGCAATGGCGGCCGGGGGTTTAACGAAGAATATCTAATATTTTACTTTTCACTTCAGCAAATGTAATTCTTTCCTGTAGCATCGTGTCGCGGTAGCGTATGGTCACTGTGTTATCTTCTTTAGTTTGATGATCGATGGTTACGCAAAAAGGTGTACCAATCGCATCCATTCTTCTATACCTTTTGCCAATCGCATCTTTTTCCTCGTAAAAACAGTGAAACGCAGTTTTGCAGTCATTCATTAGCTCTTTCGCTAATTCAGGAAGTCCGTCTTTTTTTATCAATGGAAGTATCGCAAGTTTTGTAGGTGCAATTTTTGCCGGAAGGCGCAATACCACCCGACTATCTTCGGTGCCATCTTCTTTTGTCCATTTTTCTTCGGCATAGGCCAGACTTAGAATCGTAAGAAACAGCCTGTCTAACCCTACAGAAGTCTCCACCACGTAAGGAATATAATTACCATAAGGTTTGCCGTTCTCGTCCAGGTCATTGTCGAAATACTGCATTTTCTTCTTGCTGTATTCCTGGTGCTTGCTCAGGTCGTGGTTGGTACGACTGTGGATACCTTCCAGTTCCTTCCAGCCAAATGGAAATTCAAATTCAATATCGAGTGCTGCGTCGGCGTAATGGGCCAGTTTAACATGATCATGGAAGCGCAGTTTCTCCGCAGGGATGCCCATGCTTACATGCCAGGCTTTGCGGGCATCCTTCCAATAATTGTACCATTCCATCTGTGTGCCGGGGCGAACGAAGAACTGCATTTCCATTTGTTCAAATTCGCGCATGCGGAAGATGAACTGGCGGGCCACGATCTCATTGCGGAAGGCCTTACCTGTTTGCGCAATACCAAACGGGATCTTCATTCTTCCGGTTTTCTGTACGTTGAGGAAATTTACAAAAATGCCCTGGGCCGTTTCCGGGCGCAGGTAAATGGTTTCTGCTCCTTCGCTCACGCTGCCGATCTGGGTGCTGAACATCAGGTTAAACTCCCGAACGTCTGTCCAGTTGCAGGTTTTGCTAATGCTGCATTTTATTTTATTGTCTTCAATTAGTTTTTTGATGCCGGCAAAATCGTTGGTAGCCAGCAAAGCATCCATAGCGCCTAACAAATCTTTAGCGTCTTGGGTTTTGCCTTCAGCCTCAAGCGTCTCGGCATACCATTCTATCAAATGATCCACCCGGTAGCGTTTGTTGCTATCCTTATTGTCAATCATCGGGTCGCTGAAATTATCCACGTGCCCACTGGCTTTCCAGGTAGTGGGGTGCATGAAGATCGCGGCGTCAATGCCCACGATATTATTGTCATTTAGTTGGGTCATGCCTTTCCACCATTCGTCCCGGATATTCTTTTTTAGCTGGGCACCGTTCTGGCCATAATCATACACGGCAGCCAGGCCATCATAGATCTCACTGCTCTGGAAAATATAGCCATACTCCTTTGCGTGGCTGATGATGCTTGCGAAATTGTTCTCGTTTGCCATAAGGCTGCAAATGTAAAAGAAATGGGATGTCGCCGCTCATTTGTGCCAGTCTCATTTGCGGGTGAAAAACGAACCGGTGGCTTGCCGGCAACCTTTTGAAATACTGAATCAGCAGCGGTATGATAAATACTTTGACGCAGCTATTTCACAAACAGTAAATCCCATATACTTTTACCGGATGAAAATCCTACTAGTGTCTGCAACGCAGTTAGAAATACAACCTTTTTTGTTAACCCTGGAATCCATCCAGGTGAAACCAGACGTTTTGATTGCAGGACTGGGCACTACCGCCACGGCGTACCATCTTACCAAACAACTCCATCACCATCATTACGACCTCGTAATCCAGGCCGGTGTGGCCGGAAGTTTTGACGATCGGGTGGCAAGAGGCGGGGTGGTGATAGTGAAGCACGACTGCTTTGCCGACCTTGGTGCCATTGAACAAAACCAGTTTCAAACGATCCAGCAGATGGGTTTTAGTAATGAGCCGGAATGGTTTGTCAATAACAACCACCTGCTCAATAAACTGCCCTACAAACAGATAAAGGCGATTACTGTAAGCACAGTTACTGACGATGCTGCCACCATTACCCGCCAACAGCAACGGTGGGACGCCGATATTGAAACCATGGAAGGAGCGGCATTACATTATGTGTGCCAGCACCAGCAAACCAGCTATCTGCAGCTTCGCAGCATTAGTAATGCGGTAGGCATCCGTGACAAGGCCCAATGGGATATCAAAGCAGCAATTGAAAATCTGAATGCGGCATTGGGCGCAATTATAAAGACACTATAATGAACGCTGGGGACAGTACGCATGACGCCATGCAAATGCCATTATACATATTTACAATAATAAACATTCAATTATCGATGGAAATACAATGGGATCCACGGAATTGAGTGTTGAGGCCTTAACTAAATGCCGCCAGACGCCAGACGCGGCAGCAACTCGTGAACCAGTGAACATGTGAACTCCTAAACTGTTAAATCCCTAAACTTCTAAACCATAAACTCCTAAACTTGCTTTTCACCCTCGGCTTCTCCCCTTGCCCCAACGACACTTTTATTTTTGACGCCCTGGTCAATAAAAAAATTGATACTGAAGACCTGGATTTTGAGGTCGCACTGGAAGATGTACAAACGATCAACACCTGGGCCATGCAGGGAAAACTCGATATTACCAAACTCAGCTATGGGGTATTGCCGCTGGTGCTGGACCAATACAAATTACTCAACAGTGGTGGAGCTTTGGGTAAAGGTGTGGGGCCGCTACTGATCAGCAACAAACAATGGCCGGCCGGCAACATGGCAGACACAGCACAAATGGTTACTGAATCTACAATAGCCATACCGGGAGAGAACACGACGGCCAATTTCCTTTTTTCCATGGCTTATCCTGAGGCTACAAACAAAGTGTTTTTGCGCTTTGATGAAATACAAAACTTTGTCGCGGACGGAAAAGGTCTGGGCGTTATCATCCACGAAAACCGTTTTACCTACCAGCAAAAGGGAATGTATAAAATTGTGGATCTCGGCGACTACTGGGAGCAAAAAACAGGTAACCCAATTCCACTCGGTGGTATCGTTATCAGGAACTGCATACCGCGGGATATTCAGCAGCAGGTAGACCGGCTTATCCGCAACAGTTTGGCTTATTCATTTGCTCATTACCCTGAAGTCAGCGATTATATACGGCAACATTCGCAGGAGATGGATGAGGCGGTCATGCGCAGGCATATAGATCTGTATGTCAATGATTTTTCAATCGACCTTGGAGCTGAAGGAAGGAATGCGGTATTGACGATGATGGAGGTGTTGGGCTATCACGGGCCCGGCTCCATTTTCGTCTAGAAAAGAATCCTAACTTACCGGTTGTAACACAGGTGCATATGAAAATAACGATTGCGACACTGGTCTGTTGGGCCATCTTTAGCATCAATGGTTTTGGCCGTGCTTCGGATACCACTATGAACAAAGTAAAAGTGGTATTTACCTATTCCAAAAATATTTTCCCCACCGATTGGCAAGGCGGCACCATCAATGCCAGTGGTGAGGGAATGAATGCTTCGGAAATTGTTAGAACAAAAAAAGTGCTGACTGTCGCATTAAGTAAATACCCTGAAGCCCTGATGGTGGCCAATCTGAAAGCCGTCTTTTTTCTGAAAGACATGTCTTTTTATGGCGTAGGATATGGGGGTACCAATTCAACTTCGGAATTATACCTGACTAATAACGGAACTGACAAGGGCTACACCGATAAGTATGTAGAACAAACATTTCACCACGAATTTTCAAGCATCCTGCTCCGCAATCATATAACCCTGCTGGATACCGCTGGATGGAGAAAGGCCAGCAATGATTTTAGCTATACCGATTCTTTAGACGGTGTAGGAGCCATTATTAAAAATGAAGCGTCACAGGAAATTGACACAATACTATGCAAACGAGGTATCCTTACCCAGTATGCGCTTTCGGGGATGGAAAACGATGTCAACACATTTGCCCAAAATCTCTTTAAGCCCGAAAATGCCTTTTGGTCGGTGGTAGCTAAATACCCGTCGATCCATAAAAAGACCCTGATGCTGATCAATTTTTATCATAAGCTGAACCCCCTTTTTTGCGAAGCTTATTTTAAAAAATTCGCTGGCAAATAAAAAGGTGCTCGTTAAAATAATAGTATTTTGACGCACCTGCCAAAAAATCTAATAATATAGTTTAAGTATCTCTGTTAATTACAGTTTCTATAATATTCAATAGAACCAGCTGTTGCAACATCTTTACTTTTTATGCGTTAATTTACAAACCATTAAACCAACCCTCATTGAAAAAGCCCACACTGTTTTTACTAATTGTTATGTTAGTCATTGCCTGTACTGTTTTTTCGCAGCCCATCAAAAAAGAACGGCTAAAAGTTTTTGTAGATTGTAATAGTACTTATTGCGATCTTACTTTTATCCGCACCGAAATAAACATTGTAGATTTTGTGTTGGATCGCCTGGCGGCAGATGTACATGTGCTTATTACAAGCCAGCAATTGGGCAGCGGTGCAAGTCAATACCAAATGATATTTTTTGGCCAGCAAAGTTTCAAAAATACAATTGACACCCTGCTATGCAACTCCAGCCCCAACACTACTGAAAGTGAAATAAGAGACCTGCAGGTGCAGTATATTAAAGTCGGGTTGCTTAGTTATATTGCCAAAAAAGGGTATCTGCAAGATGTGACAGTGGGAATGAAATTAAACAAAGCCGATAGTGGCAAAACGCAGGCAAAAACTAACCAGGCCACCATTGATAAATGGAATTATTGGGTCTATCGGGTAAACGCTAATGGCAATGTAAATGCGGATAAAAATTATAATAGTAACCGCCTGAGCCTGAACATTAGTGCCAACCGGATTACCGACAAATGGAAGCTAAATTTACGGGCTGATGCCAACAGAAATAATTCTGTTTATACTTACGAAAACACTTCCGGTGGCATTGAAAAAATAAAGGTAAACAACAGTGGCTGGAGTGCGTACCACCGTTTGGTAAAAAGCCTGGGGGAGCACTGGAGCGTGGGCTACGAAGCAAGCGCTTACAACAGTATATTTTCAAATATAAAGACCAGTGTTACAATTGGCCCGGCCATTGAGTATGCTATATTTCCTTACAAAAATGTTACAACTCGATTCTTTACATTCCAATATGGGATCAATTACAAAAAAAACAATTATTATGACACTACCCTATACCTCAAAAAAAATGAAAACCTTGGCTATCAATATTTAAATGCCAACCTTAGCTTTAACCAAAAATGGGGCACTTTTTCTACAAGCATTAATTACCTGGCATATTTTCACGATTTAAGTGTCAATAATTTTAATGTTTATTTAAATGCAGATGTTCGGATTACCGGAGGCCTTAGTTTTTACACTTACGCCTATGGCGGCCTGGTACATGACCAACTTTATCTACCCAAAGGCGATGCCAGCATTAACGATGTATTGGCACGCCGCAGGCAATTAGCCAGCGATTTTAATTTCAATATGGGCTTTGGTATCAGCTATCGTTTTGGCAGCATCCTTAATAATTTTGTTAATCCAAGGCTTGATGGAGTCAACAACTAATTGTTATCCATTTAATGCCTTTTTATAAACTTCCAACACGCGCTTCCTGGCTTCCTCATGCACGACTATGGGTTGAGGGTAGTCAAAACCCTCAAAATCCGGTACCCATTGGCGGATATATTTGAATTGCGGATCGAACCGCTGCGTTTGTAACGTAGGATTAAAAATTCTAAAGTATGGCGCCGCGTCGCAGCCGCTGCTGGCAGCCCATTGCCAACCACCATTATTAGCGGCCAGATCAAAATCCAACAGCTTCTGTGCAAAATAAGCTTCGCCCCAATGCCAGTCGATCAGCAAATGTTTCACCAGGAAACTGGCGGTGATCATGCGCACACGGTTATGCATAAAGCCGGTTGCATTCAATTCGCGCATGCCCGCATCCACGATCGGGTACCCGGTACGGCCTTCGCACCAGGCGGCGAATTCTAATTCGTTATTACGCCATTGAATGTTTTCGTACTCCTGTTTAAAGGCCCTGCCCATACCTACTTTGGGGAAGTGCCAAAGGATCATATGGTAAAAATCACGCCATATCAATTCGTTCAGGAACGTATCATTTAGTTCTTGCGCCTTTAATGCTAGCTTTCTGATGCTAATCGTACCAAACCTCAAATGAACACCTAATCTGGAAGTACCGCGTATACCGGGCATATCCCGTTGTTCTTTATAATTTTTAATCAAGTCCGCTCTGGAGGTTTTCGCGGGAAATAGTTCGTCACTGGCGATAAAGCCCATTGACGCCAGCGAGGCAATTGCAACTGGCTCTTGCCTATAAAAGCTTTTAAAATACTTTTTGATAGGATATTCCTTAAGATGAAAACTTGTCAACACCGCTTTCCATTTTCGGCTGTATGGAGTAAATATCTTATAGGGCTTCCCATCGTCTTTTAGTACTTCATCCTTTTCTAAAATTACTTGGTCTTTATAGCTATGCAGGCAAGCCCCAGCCATATCCAACTGGTGTGCGATAGCTTCATCCCGATCTTTTGCATAAGGCTCGTAATCGTGGTTGGTAAATACTTTTCCGATTTCGTATTTGTGCAAGAGTTCTTTGAATATGATTGAAGGAACTCCGTAGTATACTTCGAGGCTGCTGCCCAGCTCCATTAATTCATCCTGCATTCCTCGTAAGGCAATATGTATAAATTCCACCCTTCTGTCGTGCTGGTCTTCGAGTTGGTCTAAAATGTTTTTGTCGAAAATAAAGATGGGAACGACCGGACTGCTGCTTTTCAAAGCGTGGTGCAAGGCTGCATTGTCGTGCAGGCGAAGATCGCGGCGGAACCACATGATATTGACCTGTTCTCTCTTCATAAAATGGCAATAATTAAAATGCTTTCAAGCAACAACCCTTCACAAGCTTTGTTCGTAAAAGTAGACAGCTATTTGCTACCAAATACTTTTAATTAAATCTTTATGTATGGTAAGTATATGTCTTCGCTGAAAGATGGTGTCGCGATGCTGCTGCACCCATTTAATTCCATAAATGGCATTGGTAAGAAAACATTCATCTGCCTGTTGCAAGTCTTTTGGTGCAATACTTTGCTCAAGTACGCTGTAACCCAATGCAGGCAGGTGTTGCAAAAGATGGCGGCGCATGGTTCCTTCTACCGGACCGTCAGTGAGCGGCGGCGTGATAATTGCTTTTTGGGTGATGATAAACAGGTTAGCAATTGTGGCATCCGCAAAAGTTCCCTTATGGTTAAGAATCAATGCATCGTTCCAATAATGTTGTTTACTATGTAAAGCCGCCATTGCATATAGCAAAAAATTATTGCTCTTTAGGTTAGCCAGGGCATCGGCAGCTTTAAATCCGATGGGGTAAGTGCCAATCACCAAGCCGTTATCGTTGAGGTTATTGTTCTCCGGATTGAGTACCCACGACTGGATCAAATAATTGGGATGTTGATGTTCTGGATCGTATAACCCGCCTTCACCTCTGAAAATCGTAAGCCGCACCCTTGCCAATTTTTGATGCTGGTTTTTTACTACGAGTTCTTTGATAGATTGTAGCAGAAATATGGGAGTAAAAAAAGAAGGCCATTCAAACTGCAACAATTTCAGTGAAGCAAATAGTCGATCGAAGTGAAATTCAGCCAGTCTTGCTTCCCCATTTACAACTTTAATGGTTTCAAAACAACCATCCCCATAACGGAAGGAGCGATTATTAACCGACACGGTTGCATTTTTTTCATTAATTACCTTACCGTTAAGGTTTACGTATTGGGTCATTATTACTTAACGAGTCAATGGCTATTATGTTTAGGAAAAGATAAGATTACGAGGTGAAAAAGCTAAAGGTGTCATTGTTTCTCACCCAGATACGATCACTACCTGGTATCAAAAAAAAATACTACAATGCCATTTCTACAATTGTTCCTTCTACCACCAAACGGCCGTCTGTTTTGGCAATTACTTCATCCACAGTAACACCGGGCGCCAGTTCTTTCAGCTCAAACCCACGGTCTGTGATGTCAAACACACCCAGTTCTGTAACTACTTTTTTCACGCATCTTACACCCGTTATGGGGAGACTGCATTGCTTTAACAGTTTGCTTTCGCCGGCCTTGTTTACGTGCTGCATCGCCACGATAATATTTTTGGCACTAGCCACAAGATCCATGGCGCCGCCCATTCCTTTCACCATTTTTCCAGGAATTTTCCAATTAGCGATATCACCGTTATCGGCTACTTCCATAGCGCCGAGCACGGTAAGCTGCACTTTACCGGCACGAATCATTCCAAAACTCATAGCGCTATCGAAGATGGATGACCCCGGTAGTGTAGTTACGGTTTGCTTACCCGCATTGATCAGGTCAGCATCTTCCTCACCCTCCAGCGGAAACGGTCCCATTCCCAGCAAACCATTCTCACTTTGCAGCACCACATTGATGCCCTCAGGAATATAATTGGCCACCAGCGTAGGTATGCCAATGCCTAGATTAACATAGTAGCCATCTTTAAGCTCCTGTGCGATGCGTTTAGCTATTTGGTTCTTGTCGAGTGGCATGATTTTTTTTAATTAGCTAATGTGCTAATTAGCCAATTTGTTTTCTTACGTTTTTTTCATCACTTGTTGGAAACCCCGCTTATGTTCAATTCGTCCGTCTCTTCGCGGGCCAACTGGCTAATTAGCACATTAGCACATTAGCTCATTGATTTCCGCACCGTGCGTTGCTCAATGCGCTTCTCATAATTGCTTCCCTGAAAAATACGGTGGACATAAATTCCGGGCGTATGAATAAAATTGGGATCCATTTCACCGGGCTCCACCAATTCTTCCACTTCGGCTATGGTGATCTTCCCCGCCATCGCCATCAGGGGGTTGAAATTACGGGCGGTATCTTTATACATCAGGTTACCCATAAAATCTCCCTTCCAGGCTTTTATAAGGGAAAAATCTGGCTCAAAAGCATATTCCATCAGGTATTCTTTCTCTTCTCCGTTCAAAGTAAAGTGTCGGCTTTCTTTGCCTTCGGCCACTTCTGTGCCTATCCCCGCAGGGGTAAAAATAGCCGGCATGCCGTAGCCAGCGGCCATACACCTGGTGGCAAGGGTGCCTTGCGGAATTAACTCCACTTCGAGTTCACCACTCAAAAGCTGGCGTTCAAACTCAGCATTTTCGCCTACATAGGAAGATATCATTTTCTTTACCTGCCGTTGTTGTAATAACAGACCAATCCCAAAATCGTCAACACCGGCATTATTACTGATACAGGTAAGTCTTTGCACTTTTTTATCTACCAGAGCAGCGATACAGTTTTCTGGGATACCACAAAGTCCAAATCCGCCTAGCATCACCACTGCGCCATCAAAAATATCGGATACGGCCTCCTGGGCGTTGGTTACAACTTTATTCATAAGCAATCTGGCGTTTAGTATTTTAAAGCACTGTCCCGAATCACGGGCTTAACAATTGGAAGCTCAAACTTCACTCTTTGATAATTGGCTTCTCGCATTTTATTCCCATATACCTGTATGGAATCCAGCAATAGTTTTTCCATTGCCGGGTGTTCACGGTAATATTTATAGCTGCGTCCAAAATCGTCGCCTGAAATTTTATGAAGGGCAAATACTTTACTATAGAGCCTCAAAGTCTCTTGCTTCACATTTTTTGAACTGTCTTTGGTCACCGCGTAATTTGCATACTCATCCGCCTGGAGGACATCCCACATCACTACTTTCATTTCGTCTACAGGAAGTACATTTCCGGGTACCCCGCCCGATTTGCAAGAGATAATCACTATCAAAACCAGGCAAACCAATTTGTAATCCATGAAAAATAAAAAATAAGTATTGTAAAGAAACCCGCCGTTCGCAACCGCTGCTCCCCGAAATCTAAACACAGTGAGCCTGGTACCTACTTCAGTCCCTCCCTATATTTATTGACATTGGTGATGTCGACCTTCTGTAGTATTTCGATGACCCGTATGCGCTCATCGGGTGGTGATTTCTTAAACATCTTGATAAGCTCATCGCTTTTACCCTGCATAAAAAACTGCATGATCATGGTATTCTGATTTTCAGCTGCAAACTGGCCCAGGCTGTTGAGTACCTGCATCATCTGCTGGCGGGCTGTTTGTTCATTATCATACCAGTTATCAAGTGAGGTACGATAATAATTATAAAAGGCTTCATGGATCAGCGCATACCGGGTATTGACAAAGTTCTCTGCCAGCCAGTACCGATTCCTAACACCGTCAAACTGAGTCCATCCTTTAATATCGCGTCCCTCCGGAGCATTATTTACGATATTCAGCATCTTTTTAAAATAGGGCTCACCTGCGCCTTGCGCGAAACTTTCATAGTCCATGCCCAGAATTAAATCCACGTAGTAAGCAAATACGGCGGTAATATTTGAAACCAGCCCGTCACTGCCCTGTATTCTGGATTCATTAAACTCAACTGGTTGAAACTCGAGGTATTTAAAAGTAACATCGTTATCCTGGAAATTAATCAACGGAGAATTATAACTTGAGTTATAGATAGGCCTTGCAGCTTGTACAGTAAGGGATGCTGCATAAACATTCTTATCTACTTCCCTATCTATATTCAAAAGAAAACTGCATTCAATCCTTTCGTTGGACTTGAAATTATCACCTGTCCATTTCCGGTTATTGAGCAGGTTTGTAAGTTGTGTCTGAAGGGTATTAAAGATCTTTTTGTCTACCTGTGTACTTACTTTTTGCGAAAGTACAGTCACTTTTGCATTTAGCTCCTGGCCGTAGGTACCTGCATAAATGCAAAGGCAAATCGTTGCTGCAGCCAGTTTTTGTATGAGTTTCATATGGTTGTTTAAATAGTTATTTTGAAGTTCATTGCTATAGGATGCATCATTGCACCCATCGTATCATCTTTCCGCCATTTTATTCACCAAATAGGACACGATATTTTGCGCTACTTCTTGTTTTGAGAGCATTTCGAACCGCTCCATATGACCATTCTTATCAAAAATAGAAATTTTGTTTTGGTTACTTTTAAATGTCCCGCCTTCATCTTTCATTGAGTTCAGAATAATGAGATCGGCATTCTTCTTCTCCAGCTTTTCCCTGGCATTAGCTTCCTCATTATCTGTCTCAAGGGCAAATCCGGCCAGCAGTTGAAAATCTTTTTTGATTACTCCACAGCTTTTTAAAATATCCGGGTTCTTCACCAATTCCAAAGTCATAGTATCGCCTGTCTTTTTAATTTTCGACAACTCTACGGTGGCAGGCCTGTAGTCCGCAACAGCCGCTGCCATTACTGCAATATCCATCTCCGGGAAAATTCGCATGGTTTCCAGGTACATTTCTTCCGCTGTTTGAATTCTAATAGTTTTTATGCCTGTATTTGCCTGCAAACTCACCGGTCCTAATATTAATGTAACTTCCGCGCCTTGGATCAAAAGCTCATTGGCTATTGAAATCCCCATTTTCCCGGACGAGTGATTACCTATAAAACGCACAGGATCCAGCGGCTCGTATGTAGGGCCGGCTGTCACCATCGCTTTTTTTCCTTTTAAGGGCTTTTCAGCAAAAAAATAGCGTTCAAGGCATCGTACGATTTCGTCAGGTTCGGCCATTCTTCCAAGGCCTGTAAGGCCGCTGGCCAACTCGCCAATTCCTACATCCATCACCATATTGCCATTTGCCTTTATGGTTTCGATATTCCTTTGGGTCGTGGCATGATACCACATATCCTCATCCATAGCCGGCACCGCCAATACCGGGCAGGTAGCCGAAAGGTATACAGCCATCAGGAGATTGTCGCAAAGACCGGTGGCCATTTTTGAAAGTGTGTTGCAACTCAGCGGGGCCACCATCATAATATCAGCCCAGCGGCCCAACATCACATGGTTAGCCCAGGTATCACCGGTGCTAAGGTTGTCAAGCACCGTATTTTTGGTAAGCGTAGCTAATACCAATGGCGATACGAAATCTTTTGCCGCTGGCGTTAGCACCACTTTTATCTCTGCACCCTGCTTTACCAACAAGCGCACCAGCAGGATAGATTTGTAAGCCGCAATGCTCCCGGTTATAGCCAGTAATATTCTTTTGCCTTGCATTCAATCGATCGATAAGGGATTGTAAAGTAAACAAAAAACGACAGCGTCCGGCTGTCGTTTTTTGTAAAATAATTCCAGACAGGCCTCAACTAAAAAGGTCTGTATCGTTCCGGCGGTGGTAAATTTTGTTTTCCATAAATTCCGCAGTGGCCAACAGAGCTGGGTTGGGCATTTTTTCATAAGCGCGGCTTATTTCAATTTGCTCCTTGTTTTCATGTACTTCTTCCAGACTGTCGGTATGGCTGGCAAACTCTTCCAATTTGTTATGCAATTCTTCTTTCAGTGAGATATTGATCTGGTTAGCCCTTTTCGCAATAATCGCGATAGACTCATACAGGTTACCAGTCTTATTTTTTATGTCCAACACATTCCGCGTTTCAGCAAGATTGCTCCCGGTAATGTTATTTCTCTTAAACTTACTCATTTTGAAATGTTTTTTAAATTATTGTTTGTTTGTCTTTTGTATTTGTCCACCTCTTCAGCCTGCTTACTCTCGGGATAGCGATCGGAAAAGTCCGAACATTCGTTCAACACCTTTTCAAACCGCTCCTTTTGCTTTTCAGGTATACTGTTGGCCGCATATTCATACCATGCTTTCACCACCATTAGTTTATATTGATCCCCTTTCTGTGAATCGGGATAGTTCTGAGCCAGTGTGGTAAAAGCGGTCGCAGCTGACTTAAAGTTTGACAATGAATAATACAATTCAGCCGATTTAAAATCCTTCAATTCCAACTTAATGCGACAAGCATCTATAATATCGGAGGCGTCTTTTATTCGGGCAGAGTTAGGATGTGTATTAATAAATGCCTGCATCAGTGCAATGGCCCTCGCAGTATTGGTTTGATCCAAATCTACTTTGGGCGACTGCTTGTAGTAGGTGTAGGCACGCATGTAGTCACATTCCTCTGCCCTGGTACTGTTTGGAAAAATCTCTACAAATCCCTTGAACAGGTTTTCAGCATTCAGGTAGTCCTTTTGATAAAAAGCGCAATAGGCATACTTATAATACAGATCTTCAAACCTGGCTGTTCCCTTCATGGCAGGGAAAATATCTTCAAACAAAATTTGGGCATTGCTATAATTCTTCTGGGCGAAATATTCCTCAGCCATTTTTAATTTATAGTCGTAATCGGTGCTCTTCTGAATTTTTGAAAACTTAGAACAGGCAGAAAGCGATACAAATGCGATTACTACTAAAACAAGTTTATTCATAAAGGAGGGCAAAAATAGGTTATTAGAGCAAAATAATAGCATCTGGCAAATAATCGCTTCCAATCTCAGTTAAGATATACCTAAAACTCTCATAAATCTTACCGTTCTCAATCTGTCAGTACATGAAACTGTCATTTGCAGAAGGGATTTCGTGATTTAGTGCCTCTACTCTAACTCCAACGCAATTGAGTCCAATTTCCTGTTCTTGTTGGAGAAGTGTCTCAAGGAGGATGAGGTTGGCATGGAACGTCTAAGTTCCGAAAGGCTTAACTCCATGGATTGGATGGCTCAAAATCTGTCAAAATAAAAACCCTCCACGTATGGAGGGTTTTGTGTGTTTATGGGCAAAAAGAATATTTACTTAGTCTTTTGAAGATTTGGGTGAGGAGCAGGTATTGAATTCGGAGAATCATCACCTGTGCAATCCATCAGATCAACCGTATTTGAATCGCCTTCTTCACCATATTTGAAACCGAAGCGATCTTCGCTGATACCTAATTTTTCAACGAGGTATGTTTTAACAGCATTTGCACGATCCCAGCTTAATTGTTGAGCACGCTTGTCAGCAGTACCGTGACCAACCACACAGATTTTGCAACTTGGGTTAGCCTTGATCTTGGCAGCAGCAGTTGCAAGAATAGCAGCGGCATCGCCGGATATTGAAACGCTTGATCCTTTGAAAGCAACGCTTGGCAGGTCACCAATTCCGCAAGGATGGACCATATCACCACCTGGATGTTCGTCAATATATTTCTTAAGTTCAGCGCAACATTTTGGATCAGGGCAATTACCTACACCATCAGCGTTAACTGGTTGGCAAGTCGTTGGAGTGATCAATTCTTTATCGCGGCAATCAGGTACACCGTCGCCATCTGTATCGCGGCTCTTGCCTTTTGCATCAACAGGGCAACCTGCAGGTGTATTTGGTTCAATATCAAATTGATCAGTTACACCATCATCATCACCATCAGGCAATACCTGTTTTGGAAATAAAGTATGCTTTGGGTTGTTGATCTCGCTGTAAACCCAGTCCAAAGGATTCAACCACCATAACGGAGCAGTCTTTTTAGCCATGTTGCCCAGGTTAAAGTTGATACCGAGGTTAACATAGACCAGATTGTCCTTGTCCGGAGACAATACTGAACGACTATGAACAACTGTGCCAGCTTGGGTGCCAGAAGAATAGCCTTCACCCTGGCGCGACCATCCATCCATATAGTCATCATGAGCCCAAACGTATTTCATCTCTCCGGTCAATGACGACCTTTTAGACAACCGGTATTCAACTCCAACACCCGTGTTAAAAGAATGGCGGAAGTTGTATTTACCAAGTCCTGATTTATTTAGGTTCTGAGACCTGTCGTTCAAAGAGGCATCTGTTTCGTAGTTACCGTCAAAAAAGTTTTTGAGGTCCTTACGAATATCCTGGCGTTTGCGGTCAAAGAATCCTGCCGCTAAGCCTGGGTAGTTATACTTTGCAGACCCGTTTAAAGCATCAATTTTCGTTTTGTAAAAAACAGGTGAGTAACCCACCAGTCCATAAATGTTCAATTTGTTTTCTTTGCTATGGAACATGATGTTGTTAAATGAAATCAACAGGTCCAAAGAAGGATTAATCGTTGTGTTCTTAAAATTAGCTACATAGTAAGACTGACCACCGTTTGCTGCATTGGTTCCACCATCCCATGTAGGGCGATAAACATTCAGCGCTGCGCTGTTATCCAGGTTAGCATTCTTGCGATAGTCAAGGCCTTTATCCTGACCATAGCTGATTGAACCCCTTAAAGACAGAACATAACCTAAAGCCTTACGGATTGAAACGCCTACATTCCAACCCGGTAGTGCAGGGCAATCCCCGTCTACCATAAATAATCCACCATAAACCCCCAATTGCCACATATCACGCGGTCGGGCAGGGAAGTTTTGTGAGGGGGAATTGTTTTTCCATTCATTTTGTTGTGCCATACGGCTGGCTGGGATGTAATTGGAATCCATATAGTTATGAACTCCACCCAGTTGCGCCCAGACGCCTGAGGCCGAAACCAGCATCAGGGCTGTTAATAACATGTACTTTTTGCTTGCCATAATTCAAATTTGAGGGGTTGAGTGAATTTTTGTTGGATATTATACTTGCAAAAATAGAAATGTAAGTTAAATATCCAAATTTAGATTGCGTAATTATTAATGATTTATTTTGACGTTTAGACCGTTGCCATAACTCAAACGATGCATGAAGTAACGGAATTTCTGCTGTACTTTGCCAAACTCCAATGAAAATAGAAAAAAAAACAGACATAATAGCCGTAGAAATAGCCGTTTTTGAACAAAAATTTAAAATGGCCGTCAAAAGCCAGGCACCTCTTCTCGACAGAATAATGCAATATATCATCCGTAGAAAAGGCAAGCAGTTGAGGCCAAGATTTGTGATTCTATGTGCAAAGCTTTTTGGGGAGGTAAGCGATCCCTCATACCGCGCGGCATCATTGGTGGAATTACTTCACACAGCTACATTGGTTCATGACGATGTAGTAGATGAATCCTTTGAAAGAAGGGGGTTTTTCTCGATAAATGCCCTTTGGAAAAACAAAATTGCGGTATTAGTAGGCGATTATTTGCTTTCCAAGGGACTTTTACTGTCTTTGGACAATAAGGACCATAAAATCCTGCAAATTCTGAGTGATGCGGTACGTAAAATGAGCGAAGGTGAATTGCTACAAATAGAAAAATCCAGAAAGCTGAACCTGAAGGAAGACATTTATTTTGAAATCATCCGAAATAAAACGGCTTCCTTGTTGGCCTCGGCTTGTGCTGCAGGTGCATGGAGCACTACCAATGACGAATCCATTACCGAAAAAATGAGGTTATTTGGCGAAAAAGTAGGCATCGCTTTCCAGATCAAGGATGACCTTTTTGACTATGGCACCGCAGACGTAGGCAAACCCACCGGTAACGATATCAAAGAAAAAAAATTGACCCTCCCCCTGATTTATACCTTGAACAATGTGAGCGCCGGTGAAAAAAGAAACATGATCTATACCATAAAAAATGAGAACCGGGATAAAGTAAAAGTAGCAGGTCTAATTAAAAAGGTCGAAGATACTGGTGGTATTGCTTATGCCATTGAAAAAATGAACCAGTACCGTGATGAAGCCCTTGAGATTTTATTCCGGTTTCCGGATAACGAAGTCAGGTCGGCCCTGGAACACCTGGTGAAGTATACCACCGACAGGAAATATTAGACATATCCAACAAAATTCACTTATGATTACGATAGAAAAAAGATGGCAGGTATTGCAGGCGGAACCTGGACTTGTAAATGAACTGCAGCGGTCGCTAGGCATAAGCCCTATTATCTGTAATATCCTGGCACAAAGAAGAATAGACAGTTTCGATAAGGCAAAAACATATTTCAGGCCACAGCTAAACGAGATGCACAGCCCATGGCTTATGAAAGACATGGATAAAGCTGTTGCCCGTATCACAACTGCGTTTGACCAGGCTGAAAAGATAATGGTATACGGAGATTATGATGTAGACGGCACAACCTCTGTAGCGATTATGTACCAGTTTTTGAAAACACTATATTACAATGTAGAATACTATATACCCCACCGTTACCGGGAAGGCTATGGCATTAGCAAGGCAGGCATCGATCACGCAAGTGAAAACGGGGTGACGCTTATCATTTCCCTGGACTGTGGTATTAAATCGGTCGGGATTATCGCCTATGCAAAAACATTGGGGATAGATTTCGTGGTTTGCGACCATCACCTGCCCGACGAAATTATACCGGATGCGGTAGCCATACTTAATGCCAAGCAACTGGGATGCCCTTACCCGTATAAGGAATTATGCGGCTGTGGAGTTGGCCTGAAACTGATACAAGCGCTGTGCGATCGTATGGCGTTGCCCGACGAAGCCTGGATGGAGTACCTCGATCTTACCGCAATCGCTATCGCAGCAGACATTGTTCCTATGACGGGGGAAAACCGGATTATCGCATACTATGGGCTGAAGAAAGTGAATGAAAACCCATCTACTGGCATCAAGGCATTAATGGAACTGGCGGCGCTAACTGGCACCGTTCATATTACCAACCTGGTTTTTATTATCGCCCCCAGGGTAAATGCGGCCGGTCGGATGGACGATGCGAAAAAAGCCGTGGAGATGTTTATCGAAAAAGATCCTTTACAGGCGATGGAACTGGCGAAACAGCTTCATGTGAACAATACCGACCGAAAAGAGGCCGACACCACTATTACCGAAGAAGCATTGGTGCTGATAGAAGAAGATCTGGACCAAGTGCATCGAAAATCGACGGTACTCTATCAAAGTCATTGGCATAAAGGCGTGGTAGGAATCGTGGCTTCCAGACTGATCGACAAGTATTACAGACCGACCATTATCCTTACCAAAAGTGGGGACAAAGTATCCGGATCTGCCCGCAGTGTTACGGGTTTTAATGTGTACGAGGCCATCCACCAATGTAAAGACCTGCTGGAAAGCTATGGCGGTCATTTTTATGCAGCCGGACTTACCATGAAACCGGAAAACGTTATAGCCTTTCAAAACAGGTTCGAGCAAGTGGTCAGCAGCACAATTAAGGAGGAAATGCTGACACCTGAAATTGCGATAGACGCCGAGTTGTCCTTTAGCCAGGTCACATCCACACTATATAAGATCATTTGCCAGATGGAACCCTTCGGCCCCGAAAACCTGCGACCGGTATTTATCGCCCGGAATCTACTGGAGACCGGGTACAGCCGAATTATAAAAGAAGCACATATTAAATTCCACATGAAACAGGGCGATAAACTTATGGAAGGTATAGGCTTTAATATGGCTGACAAATTCAATTTGTTGCAACCCAACCAACCTGTCGACTTAGTATTTACACTCGATGAGAATGAATGGAATGGTGAAAAGAAATTACAACTAAAAGTGATAGATCTTAGATGGCCCAAACCGCAAATGATTAATTGACGGCTTACTCCGCCGTGCCAAACGATCTACAGTTCATGGAATATATTAGCTATTTTTTTTACTTGGCCTGGAACTGGAACCTGCGCCTGGCCTGCTTCGTAGTGTACCATGAACTGAAAGGAGAAAAAAAGTACCTGCAGCACACGATTGGCATCAATAATCTAAAAACGGAAGTCACCGAAGAACAACGGGCTCATGCCAGCATCTACCAGCCCATAAATTATTATACCGCGGAAAGACTTTTCGACCAAACTTATCTGGAAGATTTGGAAGGAAGTTTACTGGATATGGGATGCGGCAAGGGTAGGATCTTTGGCATTGGTGCAATGTATGGTTTTCGGCATATTATTGGAGTAGATTTTTCCCCGACCCTTTGCTCGGCTGCAAGAACCAATGCTAAAAAGCTAATGGCCGTAAACGACAATATTATTATCGAGGTGATTTGCGCGGATGCTGTTTCCTATATGATCCCAGATTCGGTTACCACAATTTTTCTTTTCAATCCTTTCGATCATTCGGTAATGCGAAAAATGCTGGGCCAGTTGAACGAAAGCCTCAAAAGAAAAGCCCGGCCCATCAAAGTCCTCTACGCCAATCCGGTTTGCAAAAACCTATTTACAGAAGCGGGGTTTTCAGAAACTTTTTACTTTAAAAAATTTATTTATTTAGAAGGAAGCGTTTTAGAAAACGGCTAATGGCTGCAATTAGGTTCCGCGTTTGCATTGCCAATGCGGTTCCACACGGTGCCGGTGTGTATATCATAAAAAAACCTTTGTCAGCAGGCAAAGGGTTTCATGTCATTTATACAAAAATTCGAAATTGCTTACTTTTCGGCTGATACCTCGCCGGTGATGGTCAGGACTTTAGTGTCCGTAACGTTTACAAGCTTTACAGTGACCTTCTTGGTAAAACTTCCGGGGTTTTTAGCATCATAAGTAACTTTAATAGTTCCTGTTTTTCCTTTCATAATGGGCTTGGTGGGATACACCGGCGTGGTGCAACCACATTCTGCTACTGCGCTTTCAATAATTAAAGGAGCCTTACCCGGATTTGTAAACTTGAATTCGTAAGTCACTGGCACATTCTGCTTCACCTTGCCAAACGCGTACGCTGTTTTTTCGAACTTTATCAGGCTGTCGGCTTTAGTCTGTGCGTTTATGGCCACTGTACATAATAAGGCCAATCCTAAAAAAATGCTTTTCATGTTTCAGTTTTTCTTTTAATAGTGAGAGACGCAATTGATTGCGTCTCTCAGATAGTTTTATCAATAAGTAGGATGCGTCTTAGTTCTGCACCTTGCCTATACCATTGTTTTGTGGAGCAGGGGTAGCAGGCGTGCTAAAAACGGTACCGGTAATGTTGATCACTTTTTGCTGACCTCCATTATAAGTGATGGTGACTGGTTTTGTAAAAGCACCTTCGGCAGCTGCATTGTAGCCAACTGTGATTTTGAAATCTTGACCCGGTGCATATGGACCTGGTTTCCATTGTGGGGTAGTGCAACCGCAACCTGCCTGTACCATTTCCAGTTTCAATGAATCTTTACCTGTATTTTTAAGTGCAAACTCTGTAGTTACAGGCTTTCCCTGTGCAATTTTACCAAAATCGTGCGTGGTCTCATTCAACCATAGCATATCTGCCGCTTTTTTCTCTTCTACTACTTTTACTTCCTGAGCAGGCGAGGCTTGAATTACCGCAACCGGAGTGACCCTTGCTTCTTTTGTCTTCTTTACTTTTACTTCAGGCTGTGCCATTGCGGCTCCGCCGATCAAAAGTGCCACCGTCATTAATAAAAAATTCTTCTTCATGACTTTATCTATTTTTTTGTTAGTTTTTGATTATGAGACGCTAAAGTATTTCAAATTTTATTTTGTTGTACACCTTTTCTGTTAAAAAGTTTTTTTAATTTTTTAAAACTGGCGGTGCCTGGCAAAGGCAAAGGTGATTTTCACTGCTTTTTCCTCATCCTTATGATGCTTGAATCAATACTTTTGCTGCATGGAAAAAATTGCCATCGAACCGACATTGGAACAATTGTCGTATGACAAGTTTCGTGCGGAAGTCTTAAATGACTACCGGATTGTGTGCATCAGCCGGGAGGCGAGCCTATTGGGCAGGCGGGAAGTGCTCACGGGAAAAGCAAAATTTGGCATTTTTGGCGATGGCAAGGAAATGGCACAGGTCGCTATCAGCAAATTTTTTCAGCCAGGAGATTGGCGCAGTGGTTATTATCGCGACCAGACATTTGCCTTTGCCGCCGGAATTTCCACCGTACAGCAGTTCTTTGCGCAGCTGTATGCTGATCCCGACCCAACGCATGATCCTTTTAGTGCAGGCCGGCAGATGAATTCTCATTTTGCGACCCCCAATACCGACGAGAACGGTCGCTGGGTCAACCTGGTGGCTCAAAAAAATACCGCCAGCGACATGGCACCAACTGCTGCCCAAATGCCCCGGTCGCTTGGACTGGCCTTCGCATCCAGGTCGTTTCGAAAAATTCCACAACTGAAAGATCTAACTGAGCTCAGCAATAATGGAAATGAGATCTGTTTTTGCACCATTGGCGATGCGAGTACCAGTGAAGGTCATTTTTGGGAAACCCTCAATGCAGCGGGTGTGCTCCAGGTACCGCTGGCCATATTTGTATATGATGATGGATATGGCATCTCTGTTCCTAAAAAATACCAGACTACCAAAGCTTCCGTTTCGGCAGCCGCCAGGGGCTTCCAAAAAATGGAAGGCACCAACGGCGTACATATTTATAAAGTAAAAGCCTGGGACTATGCAGGTATGTGTGAAGTGTTTGAGCAGGCATTGACCCAAATGCGCGAAACCCATGTACCCGCCCTTTTTCATATTGAGGATGTGACCCAGCCGCAGGGTCACAGTACTAGCGGCAGCCACGAACGGTATAAAAGCTCAGAACGGCTGGAATGGGAAAGAGAATGGGACGGCATCAAGAAAATGAAGGAATGGATGCTGGAGAACTCACTAGTAGATGAAGAGGAGTTATCGCAGATAGAAACAGAAGCCAAAGACCATGTAAAAGAAAGTAAACAGCAAGCCTGGGCCAGTTACATCAACCCAATTAAAGAACAGGCAAAAAAAGTTTTGGAACTATGCGATCTCATTATAAACGGAAACGATGACACCGAAGGGTTGATTAAAAAATATCGGGACGAACTGGCGGCTTACCGGGAGCCTCTGCGCAGAGAGGTGATGAAGACGATGGCATCGGTAATTGACTTTGCAGGCGATAGCTTTTTGTGCACGGATCTCAAAAATTACTACCGATCCTTGCTCGCCGAAAACAAATCGCTTTACAACTCCTATTTGTATAATGAAGGGCCTGCGAGCGCACTGAAAGTGCCAGAAGTTAGAGCCAGCTTTAACGTAAACAGTAAGACTGTCAACGGATACGAAGTGTTGAACAAATACTTCGACCTTTTATTTGCCAGTAACCAGTTTGTAGTCGCATTTGGCGAAGACGTAGGTTTTATCGGTGATGTAAACCAGGGCTTTAGCGGCCTTCAGGAAAAACATGGCAAAGAAAGAATCTTCGATACCGGTATTCGCGAGCTGACCATTATGGGGCAGGGCATCGGCTTGGCCTTACGTGGATTACGGCCCATCGCCGAAATACAATACCTGGATTATTTGCTATACGGACTGCAACCTTTGAGTGATGATGTGGCTACCCTGCACTACCGCACCGTTGGCAAGCAGAGTTGCCCGCTCATTGTGCGTACCCGTGGGCACCGCCTGGAAGGCATTTGGCATAGCGGTTCTCCCATGGGGATGATCATCAACAGCCTTCGGGGTATGTATATTTGCGTTCCGCGAAACATGGTACAGGCAGCAGGTATGTACAATACGCTACTACGGGGCAATGATCCGGCATTGATGATAGAATGTCTGAATGGCTACCGGTTAAAGGAAAAATTACCGGAAAACCTTCTGGGGTTTACCGTGCCACTCGGCATCCCGGAAATCATAAGAGAGGGGAATGATATTACAATTGTTTCGTACGGCTCTACTTTGCGAATCGTGAGCGAAGCGGCGCTGAGACTCGAGGAACTGGATATTCACGCCGAAATAGTGGACGTACAAACTTTGTTACCGTTTGATTTAAACCATAGTATTCTTGGATCGCTCAAAAAAACCAGCCGCATCTTATTTGTGGATGAAGATGTTCCTGGCGGTGGGGCCTCCTATATGTATAATAAAGTGATGGAAGGGCAGGGAGGTTACAAATGGCTGGATGCAAGTCCCCGTACCCTTACAGGTCAGCCACACCGGCCCGCATATGGCAGTGATGGTGACTATTTCAGTAAGCCGAATATGGAAGATGTGGTAAGGGTGGTGAAAGAAATGATGGCGGAATAGATTTTTTTTGGCGAGTAGATAGCCGTGAGTGGGGCTTTCCTGATCGGTGATAAATAACGATGCGGTTTTCGTATCGAGCCGCCTATTTATCTCCCGCTACCCAGGGATGAACTTTTTCAATCAAATGTTTCATAATCTATCGTACCGACTACCCACTTACTACTCGCCATTTCCTGCTCGCCACTTGCATGTTACCACTAACCAGCAGCTCAATATGCCCATAGATTTTTTCCATGTTATAGATATTTTCGGTACATTTTCATTTGCGGTTAGTGGTACTTCCTCAGCGATGAGAAAGCAGCTGGATATTTTTGGAGTACTGATCATCGCATTTGTAACTTCTATCGGCGGCGGTACACTCCGGGATATTTTAATTGGCAATACACCGGTGGCCTGGCTTACAAACAGCACTACCATCAACGTGATCCTGGTAGCATCAATAGGCACCATTTTTTTTGGAACATTTATTAGAAAATTCAATCATACCCTTTTTTTGTTCGATTCACTGGGGCTTGGGCTTTTTACCATTATCGGTATACAAAAAGGTATTGAGTTGCACTTTTCTCCGGGCATTTGCGTAGCCCTGGGAACAGTAACTGGTTGCTTTGGAGGGGTGGCGAGGGATATTTTACTAAACGAAATACCCCTGATTTTTCGGAAAGAGATTTATGCATCTGCCTGCATCGTAGGCGGCTCCGTTTTTTACCTGTTGCATGCCCTGACTATCGACGACCGGTTTGCTCAAGTCGTTTGCATATCCGTGATCGTAGTGATACGCATTATTGTGGTACGGTACAAACTGTCACTACCATCTTTTTACAAGAAAAAAGGAGATCGCTATTAACATCTTTCAGCATCGACCTTATGGATTTTTCCCGACAGTTGTCTGCCGTATCAGGCCGCAGGATGGTGGGATCAGGGCCCTGCGGTTGGTCGTCACACCATTTCCGTATCATTGTGGTGCGGAACAGGCTATCGCGGGCCGCCTTAAAGAGAAAAGATCAACGAAAATGGAATTGAAACTTTACCAGGTAGATGCGTTTACCAACCACCTTTTTGGCGGAAACCCCGCGGCTATAGTACCCCTGCAGGAATGGCTGTCCACCGAAATGATGCAGAAACTGGCGTTGGAAAATAACCTGAGCGAAACGGTTTTTTTTGTGCCCTCCCGGATCTGGGGTGGCCTGGAAGAAGTGGCCGATTTCGATATCCGATGGTTTACGCCGGGTGTGGAAATAAACCTATGTGGCCACGCCACTTTGGCTGCAGCCTTTGTATTATTCAACAAACTGGGCTTCGCCAAGGAAACACTCACATTCAATTCCAAAAGCGGCCTGCTGAAAGTGGTTCAACGCAATGGGAAATTGGAAATGGATTTCCCGAGCTGGAAACCCTCCCCCAAAACAGCGTATCCTGAATTACTTCAGCATGCCCTGGGCGGTGCGGTTATAAAGGAAGTATACCAATACCGGGACCTCCTGGTGCTACTGGAAGACGAGGCGGCGGTTAAAAACTGCCAACCGGATTTCACTCTAATGAAAAAAGTGGGAGAAAAAATTATTATCACCGCAAAAGGAGAAAACGTCGATTTTGTAAGTCGCTTTTTTGCCCCAACTGCAGGTATTGACGAAGATCCGGTTACCGGGTCAGCCCATAGCCAACTCATTCCTTTTTGGCACGAACGGCTGGGTAAAAAACAAATGACAGCAAAACAATTAAGTCATCGAGGTGGCGATTTATTTTGCACTCAGGTAAATGAAGACCGGGTGATTATCGGTGGCGAATGTGTGTTCTACATGGAGGGCAGGTTTTGGATGTAAGATTTGTGATTTCACCTGTCTATAAGCAGTGGGCAGTCGCCTATTGTATACCAAGGTTTTGTGGGTTTATATTATTAATTTAGAATTTATAACGTGGCAATCAATAAGGATGAACGGCGGTTTTTGAGGTATTGGGAAGAACAGCGCAAGGGTTCCCGCTTGTGCTATTATGCGATGTACATTCTCATCTGGTTTTTTACTGCCATGCTTTGTCTGTTTTTTTTGTGCAACAATTTTGTTAGTTTTGGAAAAACAGACATTAAAGTATTATATTTCATTATCAGTATCTCCATAGTAATTTCGGTAAGCTTCACCCATTTCAATTTTCGGAGAAACGAACGGAAATTTAAAAAAATTATCAACCGGGAAGTGGGCAACGGTGTCGTTGAAAGATAACACCACTGCACCAGGCATCTCATCTACTCCTGAATTTTGCCGGGTAACCCTTATTTTCCGCCAGGTCCAATTCAAGCATTGTTTGACCATTGTCGGTGATAGCGCCAATCGTAAAAGCACCATAAGCCAGCACATGGTCTTTGGCAACGCCGCCTGCCTGCGTTATTTCATCAAAGGTAAAGGTGAATACAGATGGTCGGAAACTATCATGTATATAAAATATCACCTCGCTTGCCAACGGATGATCCTTTGTTCCTTCCACCCAGAAATTCACATCGTAAAATTCTGGTACTTTCGACTCATCTACCTTAGCCATCAATGCGCGGCCATTATTTTCGGCCTTGCCACCAAACCTGTTTTTCTGCGGATCGTCTTTAACTGTGACCGGTGGCAACACTGGTATTACTGGTATTATTAGCTTCTCAGTTTTTCTGTTAGTGAATGTTTCATTGCCATCGGCAGCGGAGATTACAAATTTTTCGATAGCCTTGTGTTCGTCCTTTACCGCATTCATCTGGTTTTGCTTATCGTCCAGGATTTTCTTCTCCTCAAGGTTGTTCACCTTATTTTTAAGCAGGTTTGTTTCGCCCTCCTTCACCACGTTGTTGATCAGCATATTGATAAACCTGAAACCTGCGGCAGCAGCCAACAAGCAATAGGCAGCCCATAATAAATAGTCTTTCCCCGAGCCCGTGCCCTCTCCCGCCGGCAAAACGGGGCTGGCGGCTTCTGGCTTTGTAGCTTTTTTGGTAGACGTGTCGGCCTTAGTCAGTTTTGTTGCTGTATCATATACGGTTTTTATAACCATGGTATCAGGAACAAGCTTATGGTCGGCCGGGTTGGAATGGCCAGGTGGTGTCTGCCAGGCATAACCAAAGTGAATATTATCCATCAGTTTACTCTGCGCGAAAGCAAGAAATAATGGCACCAGCAAAGTAGCTCCTATGCCGAGTACGATGCAGGTTGCCCAGGGCTTGAGGTACTTGTTAGGTTCCGGGTTATTGGCGGGCAACAAATAATTTACAATCCCGCCAATAACGCCGCCAAGCAGCATGATAATGATCATAATAGGAAACGACATAGGTTGGCAGTTTAGAACCTAAATGTATAACTACAACTTGGGCTTCGCAACCTTCACAATTTTTTGGGGTTTCCGTAACCTGATCTCCTGCTTTTACAATCTAGTTATGCGAGCATCGGGATGCACAGATCATCTCTAATTGATAAACCGTGCTTTCAGTTCGGGCGTAGGTAGCCAGCAGGCTTCTTGTTTGCCAAACCATTTGTACCGATTCTTAGCCACCCAATTGTACACTCCATTCCTGATAAAAGGCGGAACGATAGTAAAACCGTACAGTAATGGCCAGGCAGCATTCAGTTCTTTTACGACACGGAGTGCGCCGGCACTTTTCGTGTAAATCTTGCCATTTTCGAGTAAGATAAAGGAACTCAGATCGGTGGGCGACAGGTTGTTTTCGTTGAGTATTTTTTGGCCAAAATGAGATTGCAGGGAGGCGAAACGAAATTGTTTTTTTTTGTCGTGTTTGATGATAAACTGTACGGCACTACTGCAAAGATTGCATACGCCGTCGAAAAGCACGACCGGTTGATTGGTGTCTGTCATTGCCATTATGGGACAAATTTACTCAAGTATTTCTAAGATCGAACTACTGAAACAGCAAGCATTTACGCCTCAGCCCTCAACAGCGTATCTTGCGCCCATGAATATCCTCGAAGCCGAATACGTGATCAGCAGCCCCGACTATACCAAATGCCCGGAACCCAATATGCCGGAGTACGCTTTTATCGGTCGCAGCAATGTGGGTAAATCATCGCTGATCAATATGCTTACCAATAAGGCCAAACTGGCCAAAACCAGTGCGAGTCCGGGCAAAACCCAAATGATCAACCATTTTGTGATCCATAGCGCCCCGGATAATAACCCCAAGGATTTCAGTAAGTGGTACCTGGTGGACCTACCCGGCTACGGTTATGCTAAAGTGAGCCAGAGCATGAGAAATAATTTCGAGAAAATGATCGAACACTATATGCGCAAAAGAGATAACCTGCAGCATGTGTTTGTGTTGATCGACAGCCGTCACGGCCCGCAGAAACCCGATCTGGATTTTATCCATGGGCTGGGAAAGTGGGAAGTACCCTTTAGCCTTGTATTCACCAAAAGCGATAAAGAAACCCAGCGAGTGGTGGCCAAGAACATTAAAGACTTCCTGGACGCCATGAGAAGAACCTGGCAATTTCTGCCCCGTCATTTTGTAACCAGCGCCGAAAAAAGAACTGGCCGCGAAAAGATCCTCCACCTGATCAGCGATATCAATAAGGAGCTAACTGTTTAATCAGCAATTACCTAATATGCCAATTGGCTAATTAGCCAATTAAGATGAGGAGTTATTAGCCCCACACATCTTGGGCACTAAGAAAAGCGTTTCCAATACATTGGCTCATTAGCACATTACTCAGTTTACCGCTTTATTTGCACAACTGCTGCTGGCAAAGGCTTCGGGCTTGGCTTTAAAGGCAAAGCCCATACCAAGTATATAGCCCATGGCTTCGCGCAGGGCCTCGTTACTTTTGAACGATGGATTGGTATTGATATCGGCATGCACCTCCATATCTACATCGTATAAAGTAAAAAGATCACATAATTCATATGCGATCTCAATACTCTTGGCTACTTCTACCAGCATTCTTTCCTTAATGCTATATTTGCGGGTGGTTTTTTCGTTGTGGATGAACATAAAGCCACCGTGCCCCTGCCGCAGAAAGACAATGACGGTGGCAAATTCGGTGACAACCCCTTTTACCTGGCTATCGGTACCGATACATACTTTTAATTGATTGCCGGCTAAAGTTTCTCTTTTTATGGCGTCTTCCACAGCCTGCTTGATGGGCAGGTTAATGGTTTCGCCGTTGAATTTTCTCCAAAGCATATAATTTTATTTGCTTAAAGTTAGGGCTGAATCCGATACAGGCCCGCATTTGTTGAAGCCAGACTTATAAACAGGCTGGGGATAGTACTTCAGGTCGCCGTTGCAATCGGCTGCCTTTTACAATCATTGGGTTAACGGTCAATTGGCAACTGCAGAAATATTGTAACGAAAAAAATGATATCTGGCAGGGCTATGTATTTAACGAGGATGGAATAGTTTTTAGCTGGCTGATACATGCCATTTTCTGATCTTGTTTTAGCAACAACAGTGCTTTGTACAACCGCGCTTTGTTTGCAAATTCAGAAGAGCCATCGGCAATTGCATCAAAGATCTTTGCCGCACTGGCGTAGTTGTTGTTCTCCATGTAACAAAAACCCAACGCTATTTTATAATCGGTTGCTGCGTTGCCGGTTGCTGCAATAAGCTTTTCAAGCAGTGGGATGAGGTGTAATTTTTAGCGTTGTTTAAGGTATGTGCCTGGCGGCGCAGGAGGTTGTTGTCAGGTCCTCTTTTGTGGATCAGCTCTTCGCTTTGCGCGTATTGGGCATAGAATTGCTGGTTGTTGGGTGTGCCTGCTGTGAAATTTTTCACCAATAAAACTACGGCCAGCGTTGCTGCTATCGATATGGCCCAAATCACAGCCTTGCGCATTGAGTAAATTTTGGCAGGTGGTCACTGGTTCTCTACTGAAGATTGGTTCTCGTTAAGCCTTTGAGCCGGTGATACTGAACCGGGCTCCATTAATAAGTATCGTTGGTTTAGTTTTTGTAAGGTCGCTTGTAACTTTGCTTTTTCTGACGCCTGGCTTTTGATTATTCTCCCTTCCTGCTGCAACGAGAGATAGCGTTCAACTTCGATGGCGAGATCGGTGTCGTTCAGCATTTTTTTTTCGAAACGCTGCACATCCTCCCCTGCATTTCCACGCTGATGTATTGTTCTATTTCTTTGTTATCAATCATAGCTACCTGTAAGTTTAAGCAAGTCCCAAATAAAATGCATCACCATTTAAGGTCTGCATAATCAGGCGACGACTTGATGAGGCTCGTTAATTTACCCATGCATTCGCTTTTTTTTCCCGGATATCGGCATACGTATTGTTCAATGTCTGTGCCACTTCGTCCATTGGCTTTCCCCTCAAGCTCGTGCTGATTAGTTCGCGGCAACCCTCCCCGAGTTCCCCCAGTTTTTGCTCCAACAGGTTGCGGCGTTCGTGTGTATTGGCAAGGGTATCTGTTTCGCCAAAAACATCTGTGCCGATGTTATATATTGCTCCACATCCATGATTGTTACCGGGTTTCGGCTGGTTTTCCTGAGCTGCATCAGCCAAAGGTTGCGGCAGACGGTGTAGACGTAAGCTTCGAAAGGACAGGTAAGGACCAATGCCGTTTCCTTTGCCCGTTGGTAAATGGCCAGCAAACCGTCCTGCATCATATCTGCGGCATCATCTCCGCTCGCGCTATTGTTCATAACCATCATCTTTATTTTCTGGCCACATTTCAGGTACACGTCGTTCGAAACCAGCATGTCGCTTTTCAACAGTGCTTCTATCGGCAGTTCCAATGCCTCGCCATATTATGTGCAGCCTTTGCCCATCACGGAGAACATACTGGTGGTTCATTGCCTGCCTGCGGCTTTTGCTATGGGTAGCCACCGCTTATATCCTGAAAAAAACTAAGAGGGCATTTTGAATTCCGGGTTTTCTATCAGCCCGATACTATTGCCAAAGGGATCAGTGATAGTGGCTACCAATATGCCTCCACCTACATTTTGTACATCCCCCTCAATAGTTACTTCCTGTGTCTTCAGCAGGTCCATAGTTGCCCTTAAATCGGTTACACTCCAATAGGTGGTACTGTTATTACCAACTATTACTTTCCGGCTTTTGTCGGGATCCAAGCCCAGTTCATAACCACCAACATTAAAACCTACGTAAAATGGTTCGTCAAAATATGGGAGTATCCCAAATATTTTACTGTACCAGGCCCTGGCCTTTTCAAGATCAGGCACTTTGTAAACGATGGTTCTAAGACCTTGCAACATAACCTTGAAATTATAGCGTTATAAAAATAGCCGGCAAAAGCCTTGAGGGCGCGGATTTGTTAAAGGTATCTTTTGCAACGAATAACTTCAAATTCTCCAGGAATGGTTCTGTCCGTCATGTCACCTGTGTCCCAATCCAACAAGTGGCGGGGAAAATGGTAAAAAAAGGTTCACACAGGCCAGTTAGCTGCAAGTGCGTCCACAGATTCATCCTTTTATTCATAGAAGAACAATAACCCTAACGCCCTTTTAACATTTCGGGCTTGTGGAATGACATGGTACCACTGCATCCCGTCGCGGCTTCTTAAAAAATCAAAAAATGTTTATTATGAAAACGATCCTCCCTGTTTGCCTGTCACTGTTGCTATTAACTGCTGCATTTGCAAAAACACCAGTAAAAGATCACCCGGAAAAGCAGGCTATAAACGACACGCCGCGGATACAAGTAGCCGTGTTGCTGGATGTAAGTAATAGCATGGATGGGTTGATTGAACAAGCCAAGACCCAACTCTGGAGTATGGTAGAAACATTGGGCAAGGCATCCTGCCAGGGCCTGCGGCCAAAAATAGAAATAGCGTTGTACGAATATGGCCGCCCGGGAAATGGTGCTGCCAAAAATTTCATCAAACAAATACGTCCTTTTACTACCGACCTTGACGAGCTCTCGGCGGAACTCTTTAAAATACGCACGGATGGAGGCGATGAATATTGCGGTGCCGTAATGGTGCAGGCGCTGAATGAACTGGCCTGGGATGCCGATCAGAACCTGTATAAAGTTATTTTTATCGCTGGCAATGAATCGTTCAAACAAGGTAGCATAGACTATACTGAAGCCTGTAAGATCGCAAAGCAAAAAGGCGTCGTCCTCAACACGATTTATTGTGGCGATTACCAAACGGGAATCACCGAATTCTGGAACCTGGCGGGCCAATGTGGGTCTGGAACATACTCCAATATCAACCAGGACGCGAAGATGGAAAACATACCGGCCCCGCAAGATTCTTTTATCTATGCACTCAATACCAAACTCAATGGTAGCTATGTTACCTATAACAGCATGGGCAAGAAAAAAATGGGACTACAGGCCGGGATGGACCTGGCCAATAATGCAGCGGGCTATGCTGTTGGCGTGCAAAGAGCTTCTGTAAAAGCAAAAAGTAATACTTATACAAACACCAGTTGGGATTTGGTAGATGCCTATAATGCCGACTCCACCATCGTAACAAAACTTGACAAGAAATTTCTGCCGGATGAAGTAAAAGACAAATCAAACGAAGAAATAAAAAGATTTGTGGAGGAGAAAAACACCGAAAGAGGCGTCATCCAAAAACAGATCACGAGCCTCGTGGAAGAACGGGGAAAATATATTGCCAAAGTAAGAGCAGAACAAGCCACCAGAACAACTGGGCAAACCCTCGAAAATACCATCCAAACGCTGATCAGGTCACAAGCCGGTAGGTTTCATATCAGTTTTGATAAGTAATGCGGGGTCACAAGGGTCTTACTGTAATCATAAATCGGGACGGTCAAATATGCCATCAGGGCAGTATAAATTTTGTAACTATTCAGGCTTTAGCCAATACCCGTTTAAATTGCAGCTATGAAAAGATTAATTAAAAGCATGGGATACGCCATCAATGGGTTACGGCTATTTTTCACCAAAGAACAAAACGGGCAACTGCAGGCGTTGGTGGCAACACTTGTTATCGTGGCTGGCTTTGCATTGCATCTGAACCGGTATGAATGGATCATCATACTGGCCTGCGTAGCCTTGGTGCTGGCGTTGGAAATGATGAATTCAGTTGTTGAAAAACTTTTAGATCACCTGCACCCTCAGCGACACGAAAATGTAAAATGGATCAAGGACGTTGCTGCCGGAGCAGTGCTTTGGGCCGCCACGATCAGTGCGCTTATTGGCGCCATTATATTTATTCCGAAGTTTTTTGCGCTACTACATAAAGGCTAAGCAGTTTACCAGTTGGTCGACCAGCAGCGGAAATGTTGGAGGGTACGTATCGACAAACGGCTCGCTGTTGATTGCGGCGAAACGTTAAGCAACTGTGCATCCGTCATCTTCCATCATTCGAAACACCGATTTAGTATTTTACTTTGTGCTGATATCTATCGTCGGTTTCTTCGTGAAAAAAATATCTAGAATCTCTGCTTCGTTCCTGATGGGCACCGGCCTTGTGGTATTTTTCAAGCCTAAAAGGCTGACACAAGCGTTTCAAAAGGCAACGGGTAAGACCAGGCAAAGACCTTATGCTCCTTTAATGTTAACACTGGCGGGGTTCTAAATGTATCCATTTATTTTTATATTTAATGAGATCGCTTCGGGGTTGGGGCCCATTTCTTTTTAAATGGTTAACCCTTCGGTTAGCATTTAGATTGGGAATATGAACCAGTGTAGTGTCTTCTTTGGCAATTTTATAAATTAGGCGGCATCAACTTTCCCTTCTTTTTTTTCCAAATAAAAACCCAAGTAACCCCAGCAACAAACCAGCGCCTGCTATCCACCACCAAGTGCTATTGATATGCGGTGTAAATTGTATAGGTGCAGTATCACCCATCAATACCAGGCCGGCCCAGTATTGCGGCGCCAGCAGGCGGCCATTGTTACTTTTTAAATACCACAGTTTGGCCTGCTGCAGGGCTTCATCTTTGGGCATGCCGGCGGCCAGGTTTTTGTAAAATTCATCCATGAGTTGTATGGTTACCTGCTCGTCTATTTTCCACAAACCAGTAAGGATGCTTTGACTGCCGGCATAATTGAAAGCATGGGCCAGCGATATCATGCCTTCGCCATCTTTAAAACCAGGCTTACCAGTTTCGCAGGCAGTTAATACCGTTAGGCTGCTGCTTAGATTGCAGTTGTAGATATCGGTCAGAAACACAGAATTAATTTCGGATGGGGCGTCTTCATTTTTTGCAAAAATAAGCCTCGAATATTCTGGATGCAGGTTGTTGGATTCGGCATGGGTGCCAATATGTATGATGGTGTGGCCGCCGGCATTGGCCTTAAAATTAGCTGCAGTCGATTGCTCATTCAAATACAATTTTCCGCCAAATAAATGCTGGATTTTGTTAGCGAGCGCAATCGTAAAGGGTTGCGGCAGCAGCGATAGGTAACTGTTGTCAGTTTCATCACCGTTTTTCATTTCCTTTTTGTATTTTGATTTAACTTCATCTGTAAAGCCGGGTGCAAATGCTACAAAATTGCTGCCCGCTTTTGTAGCATTAGTTGCTGGCTCCAGCAGGAACAGGCTATAGCGGTAGGAAATAAAATGGTTGGCGAGTAATGTTTTCGAAGCGAGTTCCTCAAAAGACCTGGTGTGCTCAGGGGTCAATATTTCAAAACTCAGGTTGTATAAAATGCCATCGGGAATGATAATGAGTTTCTTGTTGGTAACTGCAGTTGCAAATGGCGCCCAAAGCTGCTGGTAAAGTGCGAATAACAGCTCTCCTGTTTTGGCCGCATCCATGCTGTATTGAGACAACTTTTCTATCCGCTCTTTAAGATTTTTACTATTTAAAGCAAACAATTGCTTTTGCCCGGCGTCGGCTACCAGGGCCATTAAACTATCATTTACATAAAAATAGCGAACTACGGTGGTGCCCGGAGCGATGCTTTTTTGCACATCGCCCAGCGATTTGAATATGGAGCCGTACCGCATTTTGTAATAGCGTGGGTATTGGGTCTGTAAGGTTGCCTGGTAATTATTCCAGTTGTTGGTAGCAGTAAAATAAGCCTTCATATTGGCATCGTGCTTGCCTTCGCCTTCGAGTGCCGCCGTTATCGCTGCCTGTAGTTTACGCTCGGTAGCCTGTGCAGCGGGCGGCACATTGATAAACTGCAGGGAATCGTTGGCATCCAGCCTGCTGCGGATGCGGTTGTACAAGCCCGATTCGTGCAGCCCCATCAGCCGGTCAATATAAGCTCCCTTGCCGGTGAGACGATACAATTCGGCATTTATTTTCTCAATAAACTGTAACAGGTCCTGGTGATCGGCCACCAGCAAGCCCGCGTCATCCGTATTACCGATCACCGATTTTCTACGCTCCAGCAAGTTCAATGCTTCTTGCAGCTCTTGTAATAAGGCGGTAAGGTTAGCCACATTTTTCTTTGGTAGTAATTCATATTTCGCCTTGGCTTTTACCAGAATTACACCAGGCTTCTTTAACTCGATCTTTACCGAATCCAGCAAGCCACTGCTGGCCCGCGCAACGGCAGTCATCACGCCAATGGACTCATCAGCATAAGTCAGCGCCTGTTGATAACGACCCAGATGGTACGATACTTCCGCCAGATTTAACAAACCCGCAGATGCCATCAGGCTTTGGTCGCCCTGTGTTTTTACGACGTAATCGTATCCTTTGTTGGCTTTGGCAATGGCCTTTTGCTCCTGACCGATGCTGGCGTAAAATGTGGCCGCATGGGTTAAAAATTCAAGGTAGATGTTGTCGTATTCACCCTGCAGGGATGCTTCGTAAAGGCTGTCGGCTTTCTCGTAATAGCGGGCGGCGTTGATCGTATCTTTTTTAGCTTCATGTAACAGTGCGAGCGTATTGTTGGCATCTGCCTGCCAGAATAAATAGTCGCCATCGGCCAATGCAATTTTTGCCAGGCCGCTGTTTAAGAATTGTATGGCCTTATCATATTCCCGCATCGCATAATACAACTGCCCCAGTAACACTTCCGATTTCAATACGGCATCATTGCCAGCCGGTAATACTTTTTGTTTCTGTTGGTACGAATAATACAGTAGTTCTTGCGCCTGCTTGTAGTCGCCCAGTTCTTTATAAATCCCCGCAAGGTTATCGATTGCCTCAAATTGAAACGCTGTGGCATTTTGCTTTTTAGGATGTGGTTCTTTGTTAGCCAAAAATGTTTTCAGGTAGCTGATCGTTGCTTTCATAGCGGCAATCCCGGCCGTGGTTTTTCCCTGTATACCGTAAATCCCGGCTATATTATTTTGAATGATAGCCGGCCGGTAATATTGGTTTTCCGGAGTTGGCTGTGCTTTGGCCAACGCGTCCAATGCCTTATTAAAAAAGTAAATACCACTATCCATTTTGGAAATATAGTACATGGCACTACCCATGGAATTGTATACCAGGTACATTTTCTCATAATTGGGCTTCTTCCATTGCGCCATCCATTGCAGTGCCTTGCGGTCGTGGATAATGCTCAGGCTGATGTCGCCCATACGCTGGGCGTAGGTGGCCATATTGTTTTCGATATTTACCAGCCTGGTAATCCGGCTTTCGTCGTTGGCTTGTAAGGCAAACTGCATGGCTGCTACGTTGGCTTTATAACCCATATCGTTGTGGGAAAGCAAGCCAAAAAATTCGCCGGCTTCAATATGCGCCTGGCTGTTGGTTTCCGGTGACCGGGTCAATGATTGCACCTTTTCAATCAGTTGGTTTACTTTTTGGATGGCTTTTTCCTGGTTTGTTTTTTTGACTTCCAGTTTGCCCGTCCACAAAATATAGGTGTTCAATGAATCCGCATTCCTGTCTTGTAGTAGCTGGCTGATATCCGCATCTAAGATTCTCTTTGCTTCATCGTAGTTTTTTGCCTCGTACAATTTTTCAATGGCTGCGATGCCATTTAATTTCTGGGCATGGGATATAATCGCCATGATGAAACAGCAACATGTTAGCCAAAGCAGTTTCCGGTAGTTGTTCATCATAGGAAAATAGATCATTTATAATTGTTGTAAACAGGGTACAGCAAGGACACCAGGGACCACGAATGGCATGCAATGCCAAAGATCAGTTTAGTAGAAATATTTAGCCCTTCCTGTGATCCTTCTTAAAAGTCTTTGCATTTAATGCAATAATGTTCTATTCGTGTTCATTCGTGCAATTCACGACTACAATCGCCGCAGTCAACATAATTATTCTGCTGCAATCTTTTGCAGCATCATTTTAAACACCGTTTGCTTGCGACGGCTGGCCTGCACATATTCGCCGTTGGTGAGTTGCAGCCTGTTTTTGCATTGTACTTCCTTCACGAAAAACCGGTTGATAATATGGGTTTGATGGATCCGGTAAAATGCATCTTCGGGCAGGTTCAGTTCGAACCATTGCAATACTTTGGCTACCACCAGTGGGCGGCCAACACTACAATAAATTTTACTGTAATTATTACTGGCTTCCACCCGGATAATCTCATTGACCGGGATCAGCACCCGCTTGCTGTTATATAATACTGAAATATGGTCCATAAAAACTATTTGAAATAAGGCCGGCGGCACCCATTTTGCGGATACCGCCGGTTAATAGGGTTGTTATTTTAAGACCGAGACATTCGCTCCTGCTTTCACAGTCACGATAGCTCCTGTGTTTACCCGTAGGCTTCGCACAACGACGTTGGTAGTCACGTCAGGAAAGCGAATCTTACTGCTGGGAATTACCACGTCGGTATATTCATTAGGTACGGTTCCGCAACTCCAGTTGGCGGGGTCGTTCCAGGTTTTACTGATGCCGCCTTCCCAGAAGCTGGCAAACCTTAGAGTAGATGATTCGCTATTGACATTGCCATTTACCACACAGCGGTATTCGTAACCATAGTAACTGCCCGGCGCATTGTTGAGTTGTAATACCCGGCTGTTGACCCCAACATAAACCGAATCGTTTGCAATGTTGGTAAAGCCAGATCCGGTGTTTACCTGCCACTGGTAGGTGTTGCCATTTTTGTTGCTGGTAAAGGCCACCACGCCACCCAGGCAGCTGTTGTTGGTGATGGTTACACTACCCATGTTTTTCAAGACTTCAAGGTTTCCTACATTGTCTTTGGCCTGGCCGTAAAAGGTGTAGGTGTGGTTTTGTTCACCATAGAACAGTGTGTCCGTAGCGGTAAATCTTTTGGCGAAAATCAGTGAAGCTGAACCGTTGTCAGATAAGTAAATATCCACATTGTTGATGCCCGAGCCGCCGAGGTCATCGATGCCGCTGTAGTGCAGGTTTACCACCGGATTATTGCTGGTAGGCGGCAAATTAACGAGGTTACTGGTTGGAGCTACTGCATCCACGATATTCACCCAGGTATTGGTTTCCACCGGATCGTTCTGGTCGAATATAACGTCCGCTTTTGCGGAGATACTGTCGCCGGTTTGAGCGGTTGAAATGGGTTTTATTGAATAGGTAACAAAACCAGTTCCCCTGCCATCTGCATCGTTCACCGGCAATAATCCGGTAAAAGGATTTGCTGGCACCAGCCCGGTAGTTGGGTCTATAGTTTGCAATACCCAGAAAGCTTCGCGTTTTACAATGTCGACACCCGCGGTTACATCTACCCTATAACCAAGGCTATCCATATTAATCGTAGTAAAGTAGTTCGATTTATCAGAAGGTCCCAGGAAAGAATGACCACCGAAATTGAAGTTGCCGACCCGGAACGTTAGCGGATCTGCTTTTGAACTGATCTTCTGCCGCACGACCACCCTTTGCGCTGCTACTTCTGCCAGCAGGCTATCGTTTTCGAAGTGAACAATATACGGCATCGTTTCTTTGGCTGATACTATCCGGTCCAGGCCATATCCCGACGGACCTTTTATCTCATTCGGATCGCAAGGCTTTACAACCTTGCTAACACTGTTACCGCCCCCTAACAATCCATATTTTGCTGCCGCCGCTAATAAATCGGGCACACTGGATACCGTGCTTATTTTACTGATAAGGTCGGTGATTAAAGTACTGCCAGGGTAAGTTGAACTGCCGAAACGTTGCTGGTTGAAATAGTCGCCAATTTTTAATCCCGCTACTGCGGCTTTGCAACATGCTGTCCATGTTACTGCCGCCGATCCGGTGATAGTGGTACCCGCGGCGTCGGCCACATCGATCACCAGGCCAATACCCACCGCAATCGAATTGATGCCCGGTGCCCTTTCGCTTGCACCCTGATCCATATGTTCCAGTATCTGGCCTACGGTAGCTCCCACACCCTTGTCAGGTATTTCGGTCAAAGCCACGGCCGTTGCTTTAGCGTAACCAATAGCGCCGTCAATTATTTTATCTTCATCCGGTGTGTCGCCACCAGCCACCAGTCCGCCACAGCCGCAATTCAGGCTTCCACCATCCTTACCACCTTTGCCATTCGCGCCATTGCCGCCAGCGCCCAATGGACCGCCGCCGCCGATACCGCCAGCACCTTTACCGCCTCCCTTGCCGCCCGTGCAGCCGGTACCGCCTGATCCGCCATCGCCACCAAAGCCGCCGCCCCCTCCATAGCTACTATTGGTGCCACCGCCGCCACAGCCGCCGTCTCCTCCCAGTCCGCCGCCACCGCCGGGTCCACCTTCCCCACCGTCTCCTCCTTCTCCACCTTTGCCGCCATTACCGCCGGCTATACCGCCATTATCGCCGCAACCACCCTTTCCGCCTTCACCTCCCCTTTCGCTGGTATTAGCAGTGTGGCCACCCCTGCCACCCTTGCCGCCATCGCCGCCGTCACTATAGCCTTTTCCACCTTCACCGGCATCGCCACCGGCGCCTGGTGGATTGCTTCTGGGGTAAATGAAGAAACCATCGCCGCCAATACCGCCGGGACCGCCTCTGCCACCGTGTGGATATTGCACATTTCCAGGACCACCTTTGCCGCCAGGACTTCCCTGCTCGCCAAGATTGCCGTCCACGCCGTCAATACCATTTTCACCCCAGGAAGGTATGTAGGCTATAAATTTAAGTATGATTGAATCCGGATTGCTACCCGCACCTTCACGTAACCGCAGGACAAAGTGACCACCCCTCATTGCTGTAGATGAAGCGAAATTGGTGAGATCCAATATAAATTTTGATGAATCAAAACCGACAATATCGTTAGCGGTGATAACCAGGAACGAAGTATCAGCAATAGGCGACCAGCCGGAGACTTTGCCAAAATTAACCGTAGTAGTAATTGGGTTACGCCACAGTGATGAAAGATGGATGACAAAGGGATCCGCTTGAGTGGCAGTGATATTCAACGTGCCATTTACTTTAAACAGATCCCAGCCAATCTCCTCACCCGCCTTACCAGGTCCTTGTCCTCCCTTTGCATTGGGCCAGTAATGTGATGCCGTCATTTCCAGTAACATCTTTTTCCCGGGTTCCATAGTAGCGGAAGGCAGGTTCTGAATACCGATTTTGAATTCACCAGCGGGATTAAAAATAAAAGTATCTATTAGCCCCGACGGCCTTGCTTCTGGTAGATTTTGTAAACAACGGCTGCAATCCCAACGAAGGTTAAGGCCAATTGTGTCCCGCCAGAATATGAGGCCGCCATTCACATACTCCTGCATCAGCCGCTCAATAAATGGCCTGCTGCCCGAGGTCGCTATTGTATGAACCTCCGAACCCTGGAAAGCTGCAGCTACTTTAGGCGTGTATACGATCATGCGCCGGAGCATTTCAAAGTTTCGGATCTGCTCTCTTGCCAGATCGCTGCCGCTATAACCGTAAATACGGCATTGCAGCGGAAATTTGTTATCCTGATCGGATAAACTATTTCTGTGAAACCGAACCTCTATACTGACTGTAAACTCTTCGCCGGGGGCAATATTGCGGCCAAAGAATGGAACCACAGTCGTCTTATTACTTTTGTACCAATCTTCCGTCATCAGGCTGTCGTATTGCATCGCATATTGCGTATAGCGTTTTACTTTACCCGAGGTGGTGACGCTGAATACATCTGCGTTGGCAGTGCTCATGGTAACATCGCCCTGAAGAACCGGGATGTTTACGTTGCCAGTATTTTTGCCCTTGTAAGTAAATATACCGCCGTTCGGCCGTACTACAGAAGGCAGCAACGGCGTGTATTGCAACACCATACCTGTTGACGCTTGCACTGTAATGGCGCTTGCCAGAACCGTTTCCAGGTTGCCGGGATTAACTGCCACCAAGTCGTAGGTACCAAACGGTACTGCTGCCAGGTTCCAATCTATTTCCAACACGGTACTGTTTACAAAACGACTAATGGATCCGACCTGATACTCGCTGCTGCCACTGCGTAATTTTACCACTGTATTTGGTTTAAAACCGCCACCAAAGATGGATCCACCCACGGTTCCGTTGCCCATAACCGCCGGTGTCACATTCAGGATGGAGAAGGGGAGCGCAGTCACAATCAGATTAATGGGTTCGTTCACTTCCAGGCCCGTGCTTTGGGCCTTTACATAATAGGCGCCAGCCCTGGTGCTGCTTAGCAGTACCTGTTGATTAAGTGAAGCGGGATTATAACCACTAATGTCAAAATCCAGATCAGAAGGCACCCGATTGTAGGCTACCTGAAGGGCGTTGCTACCGTTGAAAGATAACGAAGTGTTGAGCGCTACCGACAAATCTACATCGGCAGGTACGGTCACCTTGTAGTAATTGCCCTCATGGGGAATCAGGGTATCGCTCAGGATTACGCCAAGCGTCAAAGCCCTGGCATCAATATGCACCGTCGTGTCGCTGGCCTTACTATTGTTATTGGTAAAAGGAAACTCGTGGACCGTATTGCGAACATTGGTGCGAACCAAACCGCGGTATAGTCCTGGTGCATCGGGAATCGCTTTACCGGTGAGCTGCGTGTTAACGGAATCACCAGGTAGCAGACTGATGACCAGGTCATCGTTGGAAGCCAGCAATTTATCGAGGTTGCTTTCGTATAACGCATTCTTGCTTAGATAGAATGCGTTTGCAAGTGAGCCAACGGCTGGGTTCTGACCGATATTCTTCACCGTAAATCCGGCGGTGATGTTTTTGCCGACTATGACGGAATCCGGAACTGTCACTCTGGAGACAATAAGATCCGGTGCCCGGCGGGTATTGTAGGGTAGCACATTGATGGCCCTTGCATTAAAATTATTTGATTCGCCAAACTCTCCTTCAAATATTTCGTTCCGGCCATCAGTGTGAATAATTACATAATAAGTACCCGCGAAAAAAGTAGGAATGGATAATAGGGTGCTGTCGGTATAAGACGCTCCCGGCGCAAGCATGGACGTATTTTGCTGTGAGGTGTAACTCACCCCGTCGGGAACACCGGATCTGCACGCATATACACGATCATACCATTCCGCAGTGGTAGCTACCGGCCCGTTGTTTTGAACTTTGTATACTACCCAAAACTGTTGTCCGCCCCAGATAGAATCCGGCAGGGCATTCATGGGTGTGATGGTAAGGTCCGGCGACGGTGCGGCTATTATTTGCAGCGGTAACACCACCGTATTATTGTCAGCCGTAGAATCGTTGAGTATGCTTCCGTTGTAATCTGTCCGCATAATAAGGTGCCAGTTTCCGTAAGTCTTCAAAGGAATTTGCAGGGTCGCACTAACGGTATAACTGCTATCCGGTTTCAGTCCGCTGATCCTGTAATCGCTTACCGTTTTGGCAGCCAGCAGGTAGTCGAACTGGGTGGGGATGCTGTCCTCTGACAGGTAAACCCGGTCGTACCAGGAAGTTTTGGTAGTGGCCTGTGAGCCAGTATTTTTTACCGTCCAACTCACGTTGATTGCAGTATTTGCGTTGGCTGTGGCAGGTACATTGAAAGTAAGCACTTGAATGTCGGCGTCCCGTGGGATAGTGTCAGGAGCATTCAGCTTTACCCAAACAGGCGCGCTTACCAGGTTGTTGTTGCCTTCAGCATTATGTTCGTATACCTGATTACGGTTATCTGTTATGATTTTGATGTAAGCATTCTTGTCGGCAAAATTGTAATCCCTGCCCAAAGTGGCCTGTACACTAAAGGATTTGGAAGCACCGGGTAGAAGAGTATCCTTGCTATGCACTACCGCGTTTGTTAAACGACCAGCACTATTGAGTAAGCTGTCGGCGGATGCATACACAACATCCTGCCAATATTCCTGGAGAATGCGGCTTCCATTGTTTTTCAGGGTGTAACGTACCGTAAACGGAATAGCCTCCGACACACTATCCGGCACAGAAACTGAGGTAACGATCAGATCAATGGGGTCTTGAAGTGTTATCGTAAAGGCATTACTACGAGTGGTATTATTATTTTCCATATCATACTCAAAAACCTCTTCTCCTGCATCTGTTTTCACAAAAGTATAGTAGGTACCTGTGGGTGTATTATCGGGGAGGTTCAATCGTATTTGGCGGTTATAAGAAGCTCCCTGGATAAAGCCAGGGGTTTTTCGGCTGGTGATTGCAAAACGCAGCAGGACGGATGATTGACTTAACACAGGTGCATTACAAATAAAGATGCTATCTGTCCAGCCAGTTTCCTGCGGCTCGTTAGCGCCCTGGTTGGTCACCGTCCAATCTACCAAAATCTGACTGCCACTGTTATTGTTGGCAATATTCTGTATGCTACTCACCACCAGGTCGGATGGCGGAGCAAGAGTAACATTGATGGAGTCACTGCGGCGGATATTGTTGGTACTGAAAGGGCCTTCGAAAGCATCGTTATAGCCATTAGTATACACATAAATGTATTGGGTGCCGAAGTAGTCGTAAGGAATGCTTAGCTGATGCTGAAGCGTATAGCTGCTATCTGGTAGCAGGTAGTCGATGTAAGGCAGGGTCTCTGTGGCACAATCTGATGTTCCTGGTTTGTAGAACGCTACTGGTTTAGATGTGAGTTCCTTTGCCTTGACGATATTGAACACGGGCTCTTTACTGATAAAGAAGCGATCGGTCCAGCCCCTTTGCGGGCAAATACCTTGTTTTTTACCGGCCGCCGAAACAGCGCCTTCGTTTTTCACGGTATAGGTAGCAGTGACCACGCTACCGCCAAAAACGGTGGTAGGTACGCCAATATTTTTAACCTGGAGGTCTGCCACCGCGCCATCCAGTACAGATATGGCGTACCAGAGATAGTTATTGTACTCGTTGCTTTCCACCACTTTATTTTCATGATGGTTACCCCTCGGAGCCCATAGGATATTACAGGAACTTGAGAAGCAAAAAGCTTCTTCGTTGTCGGTAATTACGGAAAGGAACCAGGTGCCGGATGTGCCGGGTGGAACGGTAACTGTTTTGGTTTGGGTATACGTTTCGCCGGGTAGCAGATAAGAGGGATTATTAAAAGCACCCAACAGGATAGACCCACCTACCCGTATATCGTTCGCGGCAGTAATATATACACGATCTTTCCAAGTGGTGATGCCGGTTCCATTCAGGCCATTATTTTTTACCCGCCAGGTAACGGTAATTGGTTGCCCCTGGTAAATGGTTGCCGGGAAGGCAAATGTATCCATCACCAGATCAGGTCTGGCACTGCTGTTTTGTGCTACCGTAAACTGTTGAATAGCGCTTGGTGCTACGCTGCACACGTTACGGGCCGCTACTTTCCAATTATAAGGTTGATTCAGGGCAATATTATTTTCAATCTGGTAACTGGTTTGAACCAGGCCGCTGTCTAGCGGAAGGATTGGCTCGGTGCTGCTCACCGGCCATACATACAGGTCGTAGGATGAAGCTTTCGCTGAGCCACCCCATTGCAACGCCACGGGTAATGAAAGACCAGTCGCTCCATCCGCTGGCGTAAGACCAGTTGGGGCGGCCACGTTAAAAGCGGTATCCACAAATACACTAAACGTTTGAACCGAACTACGCACCGTGTCGCATGCACTGTAACCTTTTACAGAAAGCGTATGGGTACCTACAGTGGTCCAGGTTACAATGGCAGTATCGTTGTGTTGTGTAAGGTTTCCACCGCCATTCAAACTCCATTCGTACATGACCCCTGTAATTTTTTTGCTGGTAAAACGAAGGGTGCCGATACAAACAGTTGCAGGCCCTTTAATCACCTCGATATCCCGGATGCCTACGCAGAAAGACTGGTTTACATCTGGCGCAGCAGCATAATTGGCATTGCCTTCCTGTTTTGCTTTTACCTGCACGGTGCCCGCACCCGTTAAGCGAAGTACAGCACCGTTAATCGTTGCAGGTCCACTTACAATCTGGTACGACGTCGTCAGCCCCGATGAAGCTTGTGCGTCCAGTGCAAAAGTGGGTGCGGCGCTCGTGTATATTTTATTCGGTATTGGGTTAAAAGTGATTGCCTGGCTTCCTTTTGTTACCAGGATGGTATCATTTTTAGGTGGAGCTTGCAGCCAATTGGTATTACCATATTGCAGGGCCTGTATAATCACGGTGCCAAATGCCGTTGGTCTCAACGTGTCGTTATGCAGCGTGCCGGGGCCGCTTAGAATTTTGAATGTAACAGGTAGGCCCGAAGTGGCGGACGCCTGCAGGATCCTGAACGAATCCGGTGAAAAAACAACATCCGCATTGCCCGCAAAACTGATTGTTTGCGCCTGCCCTGCATTCAGGTTTATCGCTGCGGATACGGCACCTATGCCGCAATCATTGCTATAAGCCGCAGTGTAAGCACCGGCATCAAGTGCATAAAAAGCAGAATCGTTGATTGGAAGCAGGACGGTATTCAGGTACCATAATCGGGTGGCACCTGCTGGTAAACTGGCTATAGACAAGTAGCGGCCATTTTGTGTAATCGAAGGTGCTGAGGGTGGTGCCCCGCCATTCACAGTAACAATCAACGATTTGGTTACAGAATTACCGTCGGCATTGCTCGTGTACAATTTTATGGCGTACACCCCTGGTGTGGTCCAGTTGACGGTGGCCATGCTATCAGTGAAGTTGATGCTGCCACCGCCGGTTATACTCCAATGGTATACGACGCCTGCATCATTGGGTGCCATATTGATCGCCTTGTACATCCGGCTGCCTGTGCAGGCAGTTGCGCTGCCGCTGATGCTAAAGCCATTGCCTGGCAGCCGGGTATTCAGGCTGAGCTGATATACAAACCCTCCGCCGCCGTTAGTAACACGGTTGTAGATAGTTTGGGGCGCTGTTACTGCGATTTTTACACTATCGAAAATGGTGGCACCTGCCGGTATACTGTAGCGAAGCCTGTTATAAATAGGACTTTGCGCAGCATTATAACCATACAGGTAAAAATGCTCTGAAGCCCCTGACATATTGGTGGCTTGTACATATAATTTCAGGCTGTCGTTACTTGCAAACTCCGTTTTATAATAATCGTCTGCTTCGGTAGTGCCGTTAAAGGCATAGCCGGAGTGGCCCTGGCGTACCTGGTTGCCACTCAATGTGATCGCCTGGGCAAATGTGTTGTTAGGTTCGGCATCGTTGGTACTTGTATCTATTATTTCGTACCGTAATCTATATGCAAATGCGCTGCTGGATTCGAATCTGAAATAAGTCGTATCGGCTGCCCGGCTATACACCGTAATGGTGTCGCGGATAGTCTCGCCTTTGAGTATATTGGTACTTCCGTTCAGGTATTTGCCAAATATTGAGGAGGTTTTCCTGCGGTCGAAGCCGTATAAGTACAACCAATTGGGTCCGGAGCTGGTATTGGTGGCTTCTACGTACACTTTTAAAGTGCCATCGTAGGGGAGCACGGTTCGGTAATAATCATATGGATCCAGGGTACTGCCATTGGCCAGGTAGTTTGAATGACCTTGTTTTATTTCCCCCGCAGCAATGGGTGTCGCATCCGCAAATATGTTGTTTGGCTCCACATCGTTCGTACTCTGGTCGGCTATTTCGTAGCGGAACTGGTAAGTAAAAGGCGCACTCGACTCAAACCTGAAGTGGAGCGTATCGGCCGCGCGCCCATAGAGTGTAATAGTGTCGTAAACAGTTGCGCCTGCTGGTATACTCGTGCTGCCTGTGAGATATGTTGCAAAAATAGATGATGTTTTTCTTCGGTCATATCCAAGTAGGTAGAGCCAGTTACTTCCACCACTCACATTAACTCCCTGCACATACACTTTTACAGTACCGTCAGTGGGTAGTATGGTGGTGTAATAATCGTCGTTATCGTAAGTGCTGCCGTTTGCCAGGTAATTGATATGCCCGACTTTCGTTTGCGATTGGGAGATAGGCAACGCTTGGGCAAAGGTGTTGTTAGGCTCCACATCGTTGGTACTTTGGTCGGTCATCTCGTAGCGGAACTGGTAACTGAACGAGTTGCTGGCGGAGATTTTAAAATAAAAAGTATCTGCCGCCCGGCCATATACAGTGATGGTATCATAAATAGTAGCACCAGCAGCTATGTAAGTATTATTCGTTATATATCTGGTAAATGTTGACGACGTTTTTCTGCGGTCGTATCCAGCCATATACAGCCAGTTACCTGCACCGCTCTGGTTGGTACCCTGCACATAAATTTTCATGGTTCCATCCGCAGGGATAATGGTTTGGTAATAATCGTCTGCATCGTAGGTACTGCCATTGGCCACATAATTAGAATGGCCTGTCATGGTTTGCGATTGGGCGATAGGAAGAGCGGTAGCAAAAGTATTGTTGGGTTCTGCGTCGTTCGGCGTAAGATCGGAAAGACTGTAAGAAAACTGGTAATTAAACAGCTTACTGCTCTCGAAGCGGTAATAGCAGGTATCCGCAGCCCTTCCATAAACAGTTATCGTATCAAAAATGGTTGCCCCTCCCGGCACGGAGGTACTGCCTGAAATATACCTTGCAAATACGCTGCTTGTTTTTCTGCGGTCGTAAACGTTCAGGTATAGCCATCCTGCACCGGCGCCTACGTTATTGGCCTGGACATATATCTTCAAAGTCCCGTCTTCAGGAAAAATGGTCCGGTAATAGTCATCTGCATCGGTGGTGTTGTTAACAGAACCCGTTTTTACTTCATAACGGTTAATGTTGTTAGCCGTGGCGAACGTGTTATTAGGCTCCACTTCAGGAATTTGGGCAAGGGCCAAAAATCCAAGCAATAATAGCGACGATAGTAACGATAACTTTTTCATACACATCAGGTTAAGAATGGGTAAATATTTTCGGACAATAACAGACCAGGCTGCTTACCAAGCTGCCGGGGGCCTGGATTAATGATATAATGCGAAAATTGAATTTGCCTGGTACAGGCAGACCCTATTTATTTGAGTTCTTTAAGTAGTTGTTCCTTGTTAGGATGTTCACTTTTATTGATCAGATCTTTCGCGTCTGCAAGCCTGTCTTCTTTAATCATGGCCAGGCCCAGATACCAGTAAGCATCTTTTACAAAATAACTTTGGGTAACGGCTACTACTTTTTGCAGGAAAGGAATAGCGGTTTTGGTTTCTTTTAATGCCACATACCCGGCACCGATAAAGTAGTTGAGCGTATCGTTGTTCTGGTCATTTTTGAGGAGCCCCTGCCAGGCAGTTATGGCATTTTGATAGTCGCCTGTTTTATAGTCGATCATGGCTTTGTCAAACACATAATTATCGGTGGTACTCATGGCTGAAATCAACCCCGGATCTGGTTTAAAATAAGTTGCAAAAAGTTTTTCATCAGGCGATTGCCTATTCAATATCCAATAGCCACCTACAACAAACGCCAACAACACAGAAGCCACAGCCAGCCAGGTTTTCCAGGCAGTTTTCGGGGTGAGGCTAACTGTTTTAGCCACCCGTTCCTGAAGCGCCTGATGAAAGCTGTCCAGCCTTTCCTGAAGGGCCTGTTCTTTAATGCCTGTGATAATTAGTTGTACCATTTTTACCTGTTCCTGAAGCAGCGTTTCTGTAGCGAGTCTTTTGCTAAAAACCTCCTGCATTGCTGCCGTCATTTTTTGCGACAGGTAGCTTTCGATTTCGTCAAATACTTCCGGTGATATATAGTTGTTGAGGTTCAAATACTTTTTTATTTTTTTACAAACGCTCTTAATTTTTCCAGGCAGCGGTATTTATTGTTCCGTGCAGTGGCTTCTGTCCAGTTCATGGCTGCGGCAATAGCTTTCATGGTTTCATTTTTATAGTAAAAACGGACCAGCACTTCTTTGCAATTGTCACCCAATTCATTAAAGCCCTTTTTTACCTGGTCCAGAAAATCCGATTGCGCTTCCGGCAAGGCTTCCACCAATTCGTCCTCCTTAACCATTTCACTGGTGTTTACGGTATTTTTATGATAACCAGACCGCAGGTAATCAATCCATTTGTTTTTCGCTACCTGGTACAAATAGCCCGCCAGGGCCGTTTCATTTTTTGGTGTAAAGCGCCCCAGCTGCAAGTTGCGCCATACTGCAATAAACGCCTCCTGGTAAGTATCTTTTGCCTGCTCCGCTGTGCCACTATTTTTCAAAACATATTGTTCGGTCTTATAAAATTCTGACTGGTACAATGCTTTCAACTCCTTTTCACCGGTGTCTGAAATAGTAGCGAGGTGTGGAAAGGGCGTATTATGTAAGGCGTACGTATCTGGTTGCATAACATTCAATAATTCTGGCAAAAGATACTCAATTTTTTATACCTCGATAATCTGCTTGCCAGCCTCTGCAACCCTTTTTGTACGAACTGTGGGTGTGATTACAGCTACATCGTAATGCGGTATAAAACATCATCAACCCCAAAGCGCTTTTTTTCAAAATAAAAAATAACGCTCCCGGCAGGGATTTCATACACCGATCAATCCAACCAATAAATACGCCACGCCGCGATGGCCGCACCCGGATAGAACAGCTGAAAAAATTAAAAGGGTTGCAGGAAGTAATGGACAAATAAATCGCAGTCCCATTATTTCAATTCTAACACCACTTTTTTTTAAAGAATTAGCGCCGGAGAAATCGAAGAATTTGCAGAAAGTAATATCTATTTGAATGTTGGAAGGGGAGAAAATAGCATTATCATAATAATCGTAACGCAGTTGAGAAACATTTTTACCGGGCATATCTTAGCGGCCCTTTTTGCCGGTATTCAGATCATAGGCGAATAGCGCTGGACCAAGAAAAAACTGCTGTTTATCGGTGTAAACGATTTGTGCTAATTGCGGATCATACACAATGACGTCTCTGAAATTAATCGAGATGCCAGCGTTCTTTTTTTCCAATGCCAGGAGGCAGGGCATGCCCATTCCATCAACTTTGGTGTAGTATTTTAGTAACAGAAACCCCGCCGTTTCTTGATAAAACTGTGACAGGTAAAAATTGCCTTTTCGCAATCCACCAGCGACCAGTCGTGCACCATTGGCAGCTCCATTTGTCCACCGGATATAAAGATCTGTTTTTTGCGTGCTGTCTTTTTTAACCCAGTAACTTATCCGCCAGCCACTATTGTTGGGTTCGGGATTTTCGGCTTCATCCAGAAATTGATAAGGGATAAAATTATTTGCAGAATCAGGGGAACGATCATGACCGTCGGGCATTTCCCTGCATCCGGAAAGCAGAAAAAAAAAGGGGATTAAAAAGATAGCGCAGATTAACTATATGTTCATGATTTAAAGCTACTGAATCCAGTTTAAAAATATAAACAGGTAGATCCATAAGCCATCCACAAAATGCCAGTAGGTAGCGGTCATTTCTACCGGTACTGCGCTGTAGTTTCTTGATTTGGCGCTAAAAGCTTTTAAAAACATCACGATCAGCACGATGATCCCACCGAGCACATGGAGCATGTGCAGCGCTGCGATCACAAAAAGAAAGGAGCCGGCAACATTACTTCCCTGTCCGGTCAGTTTGATGCCCCTGGCGTTGAGGTCGTAGAATCCTATAATCTGTAACACAATAAACACGATTCCCAGCACCATTGTAGCGGTAATGAGTTGGCGGTACCTGGCCATCTCCCGATTCCTGAAAGCCTTGAGGGCGAGGTGAACGGTGAGGCTGCTCAGCAAAATGGCAATCGTGCTGTACCAGAATATTTTGGGCAACTCAAAACCCTGCCAGTTAGCCTGGTTGCGTTTTACGATATAGGCGCTGGTCATACCGGCAAACATCATAATAATGCTGCCGAGGCCGAGCAATAAGGTAAATTTATGCGGGTGCATTCTTTTCTTTTGTTCTGTCATTTCTGTAGCCATCATCTCTGTATTTTTTAATCAAACAAATTATTAAGGGGTAAGGTTGTAGGTAATTACCGGCTATAGCTTATCAGCATACAAGGCTATCAGTACCACGGGTAAATAAATGTAGCTGGTAAACATTACCCGCCGGGCCGCTTTTACATCCATCTCTTTAAACAAGCGACCACATTGCCACACCATGAACAGGTTGGCGGCCAAAATGATTATCATGCTTACAATGCCGCTCATCTGATAGACATAGGGCAAAAAGCCAATCGGCACCATCATCAGTGAATAACCAATGGCCTGGAGCGCGGTGTTTTTGGTGGGCTCATTCTGGTTGGGCAACAATTTAAAACCTGCCTTGGTATAATCTTTGTGCGCCACCCAGGCAATGGCCCAGAAATGCGGAAACTGCCAGATAAACTGGATACCAAACAGGATCCAGCCACCCGTGGAAAAAGCATCAGCGCCAGCCACCCAGCCGATTAAACAGGGAAAAGCTCCGGGAAAAGCTCCAACTAACACGGATATAGCACTTACTTTCTTGAGTGGCGTATAAATAAAAGCATAGGAGAACAGGCTAAACAAAGAAAGCAGTGCTGCCGGCATATTGAACCAGTACCACATTACCACGATACCAATAATGGTTGCTAGTACTGTAAAAATCCAGGCCTCCGTAGGGCTGATGCGGCCTGCGGCTACCGGCCGGTTTGCGGTACGTTTCATCATCGCATCCGTATCCTTCTCGGTAATCTGGTTAATAGCATTTGCAGCGCCGGTTACCAGCAATCCGCTGATGGAAAGCAGCAGTACACTTTTGATATCGAATCGAATATTGGGCACCAGCAGATAGCTGATAACACTGGAAAAAACCACCGTGATGCTCAATGTAAACTTGATCAACTCTTTGTAATCCTTCAGTTTAGAAGGCTTCCTAACCTTTATTGCTGTCCCGGCAGTGGTAGAATCTTGCATGTAACTCTAAGGTTTAGCGATGTAGGGTGTAGGGTTTAAGGCAGGTTGATTTAACCCTACACCCTATACCTTCCGCCTTCCACCCCAATCGATTTCAGGCGGCGAAGTTACCGGCAAAAAAAATAGCCCCGGATAAATCCGCGACTATTTTATTTGTTATAGCAAGCAATCGAGGACGCAATGTAAAGAAATTATTAACCTTTCAAAGAATTCCTGGCAAAAGATTTTTGATTGCTTGAGGCAGGAATAAACGTAAGATTTACAGTTATTCCCATTAAATACTATGATTTAAAAGATTTAGGAGTGATTCGCTGCTACCCATTCTTCCTGGCCATCACTTTTTCGGCAGCTTCAACTATATTGGGTGTATCCAGGCCATATTTCTTCAACAATTCCATTGGTTTGCCGCTCTCGCCGAAGGTATCGTTGGTGCCAATATACTCAATTGGTATTGGAAAATTACGGGCAGCTACCTGGGCTACACAATCGCCGAGCCCGCCGAAAATATTATGCTCTTCGCAGGTTACCGCGCACTTGGTTTTGGTGATGCTTTTGATGATGGCTTCGGTATCCAAAGGCTTAATGGTATGGAGATTAATTAGTTCTACGCTAAAGCCTTTTTCTTCCAGGATGCGCCCGGCTTCCACGGCTTTCCAAACCAGGTGGCCGCAGGCAAAAATGGAGATATCGGTACCCTCGCTCATCGCCTGGGCTTTGCCAATCACAAAATCGCTACCGTCTACGCTCGTCCAGTTGGGCCATTTCGGGCGGCCAAAACGCAGGTATACCGGGCCTTCGTAGTCGGCTATGGCGATGGTGGCAGCTTTAGTCTGGTTAAAATCGCAGGGGTTGATCACAGTCATGCCGGGTAACATGCGCATCATGCCGAGGTCTTCCAGAATCTGGTGGGTAGCGCCATCTTCTCCCAAGGTGAGGCCGGCGTGGCTGGCGCAGATTTTTACATTCTTATTGCTGTAGGCAATGCTCTGGCGGATCTGGTCGTATACCCGCCCGGTGCTGAAGTTCGCAAAAGTAGTCGTATAAGGTATTTTTCCGCCAATGGTTAAGCCTGCGGCTATACACATCATGTTGGCTTCGGCGATGCCACACTGGATAAAGCGATCGGAAAACTCCTTTTTGTAGGGGCCCAGTTTAAACGAACCAGCCAGGTCGGCGGTTAATACAATGACATTGGGATTCTTCTTTCCCACTTCATAGATTCCTTCTCCAAAACCACCGCGGGTTTCCTGTTCGTTTTGTACGACAATATCTCTAAGCATAGCATGTAAAAAATTTATGGTTGCGAAGTAACCATATTGCAATGAAAAAACCTTGCACCAATTTGGAGAAGTAGGGTTCCAGTTTCCAATTGCCGGTTCCGGTAGAAAAGCCCACTCAGTGTTATGCCGGGGATCGACTTTTCAACGGGATAAGCACACAGATGCTACGGGCGGGTACGGATAAACATGGATATTAGCTACAGTGACAGCATAGATCGTATTTTTTTTGATTCAGTTACCGCTAATTCATATCTGGCATTATATGCTTTCCAGGACTCAGATATCCCGGCAAATCTATTTTTCTGTTGAAAAAAAAATCGGCGTGCATCCATACGTTTCCCTACCATTTGTGCGCTCACTCCTCCTCGTGGATCGGCGATAACCCCGCTAAAATGTGGTTATTGGGTATTGCAATACTCCGGCATTTGCAGCATCTTTATTGATTCAACAGACTATAAATAAAGATGAAAACGTTTCTCCTTCCCTTACTATTACTAGCCGGCACACTTCAGGGTTTTTCTCAGGCTTCAGAACTAACGTTGGCTAATGATTGCTTTGACAAAAAGAATTACCAGTGCGCCATCGACCATTACCTCCTGGCACTGGATAAAAAAACCTTTAAAGAAGGGCAGCAATACCTCCTTGAATACCGCATTGCCTCAGGTTATTATGTACTGGACCTGTATCCACAAGCCATTGACTACTATAAAAAAACTTTGTTGTCAAAACCTGATCTGATAGCAGCCTACAGTGGTTTGGGCAATACTTATTACGCTCTGAAACAGTTTAGCACCGCAGTGGATTATTATAATGCAGGCTATGAAAAAACGACAGACCCCCAGGATAAAGAAGATTTGTGCTGGTGGCTGGGCAATAGCTACCTGAGCCTGAAACAACAAAAAATGGTTATCGTCCAATTTATGAAACTGCAGAGTCGTGAAGGGAAATACATCACGACCGACCGCTTTATCGCCGATGCCTGTTATAAACTCAAAAAATTTGACAGCGCCCTGATTTATTACCAAAAATATATGGGCAACCTCGCGCCAGCAAATCCGCTTGTAAAAGAAATTATGAACAATGAAGGGAAATGCTACCGGGAACTGGGAAAGTTGGCGGAAGCCATGGAACAACAGGATGCCGCGCTGGCCATAGACCCTGGATATTCCGAAGCCTTGTGGGAAAAAGGTATTTTATTGGTGAATAAAAAGGAGTACCCGGCTGCGATTGAACAGTACAAAAAAGCGTTTGACTCCCTTCCTGCCGATTCGACAGATCACTATGCCTTAGCGGGCAATATAGCTACCTGTTATCAGAACGCCGGCAACTATACAGATGCAGTGAACTGGCAACAGAAAAGAAAAAATTACTCCGCTAATAAATATGTGGAATATGTAAGAATAGCCGCGTTGCAATATGCCAAACTGAAACTGCCCAAAGAAGCAGAGAAGACTGCCATAGCAGCTATCAATGCCTATACTTCTGAGCCCGCCGCACTCCAAACTAAAGCCAGTGTTGATTTTGCCTCAATGAATGCCATTGCCGGCATAGTTGCTCTGGAACGAAAAGATACGAGTGGAGCTGAAAAGTTTTTTGCGGCGGCCCTCCAAAATGGGAAGGCTAATTACGCAGCCAGTGCCAGAATGGGCGATATCGCATGGATACGGAAAAACCAGGAAGACATTAAAAAGTACTATACCTATATTTCCAGGACTGAGTTTGACACATTGTTGTGCAGTAAAAAAGATATAGCCACTGTATACGGCAGGGCGGCATATGTTGATGCTTACTTCAGGCAATTTGAGCCTCGTCTGTACAAATACAGCGTTGAAAAGGCGTTGGAGTACGATTCGCTGCAAAGAGAAGCCGTACTGCTTTGGCCGATTATTACACTGGATAAAAGTACTTACGCATCTGCCGCGCAACGAAAAGCATGTATCAATATTTTAGATAAAGCTGCCAAAGCCTATGCAACCGACAATGAATACCTCAGCAACCTGTATAATTTAAGAGCTGTAATGACTGGCGCAGATGATACCCTGGCTACCAGAAAGGCACTGGAAGACGCAGTACGCATCTACCCGCAAAATATCGAGCCCTGGGATAACCTGCTGAAATATTATTCCAGCTACGATAATGCCAAAGGCCTCGTAATGGTGGAAACTTTAATCGGGATCTTAAAAAATAAAAAAGATAATGTAACCACTGCCGCAGCCTATGTGTATAAAGGCGATTTCCATTGGAGGGTCAACAATAAAGACGAAGCCAAAAAAGCCTGGCAGGAAGCCCTCGTATGGGATCCCAACAACGCTACGGCGAAAGAGCGGGTTAAAATGTAGCGGATAAAGTAGCAAGTATTAAGTACAAAGTACAAAGTAGCAAGTATTAAGTATCAAATTTGACGAATGGTACTCACTGTGATGTTACCTTGACAACTTGCACGTTGGTTTATATGTAGAGTCATGATACTTTGTACGTAATACTTTGTAAATAATACCTAATCCTTCGTACGTAATACTTTGTACTTAATACTTAATATTTAATACTTTGTACGTAATACTTAATACTTTGTACTTAATACTTCGTACTCAATACTTAGTACTTAATACTTTGTACTGGATACTTTGTACTGGATACTTTGTACTTTGTACTTAATACTTACTTTAAGAGCTTTAGTTCTTTGATCAAATTACCTGCGCCTCCGAGTTTTTCAACGCACCAGAGCAAGTAGCGGATATCGAGGCAGATGGTACGGCAGAGGTCTTTGTCAAAATTGATTTTGTGGCTGAGGGCTTCGTAATTGCCATCGAAGGCCAGGCCAATCAGTTGGCCGTCAGCATTGAGTACCGGGCTTCCACTGTTGCCACCCGTTATATCATTGGTAGTAATAAAAGAGACGACCACATCTTTATACTTTGGATCCATATACTGGCCAAAATCTTTCTTATTGTACAATTCCAGAAAGTTGGCTGGCAGATCAAATTCATAATCATTCGGCTTGTATTTCTCCACCAGGCCCTTCATGGTGCACACATAATTAAGGGTGATACTTTCATTCGGTTTGTAGCCTTTAACAGCGCCGAAACTCATCCGCATACCGCCGTTGGCATCGGGATAAATGGCCTTTTTTGCATTCATTTCCAAATAGCCTTTCAGGTATTTATTGGCCAATGAACTTACTGCATCATTAAAAATGGTCAGTTTGTTTTTAAACTTCGAGTCCCAGTTGGTTACGAATGCAAACGCATAATCAAAAGCCGGGTCTTCTGCCAGCGACACGGCATCGGGCTGGGCAATGAAAAACTTCCATTTCTTATCGTCAAGGATCATCGTATTGCTATAGATAGCCGCCGCCATGTTTTGATAGGTTTCCTCATCTTTCAGGCTGCCCCACTTGTGTTTTAGTTCGTTGAAAAAAGCCACCGGCTGCTGGTCATTATCAATATCCAGGTGGTAAGCCTTTGTTATTTCGGCCATCATTTTGATCTCGCTGGCTTTGTTCAAATCCTTCACCAGTTGGGTACGGTCTTTATCAAGGTCCTTTGCCTTTTCTTTGATCATGAGGCCAGTGGACTTGCCCCGGGTAAGCATATCATTAAGTGCTACTAATTTCTGGGCAAATTTTACCAGCACTGGGCCAGTGATCCCTTGTTCATAATACTCCCTATGTTTGGCATAAGGCCGCCAGGCGGCATAGGCACGGTCAAAATCGGACCAGATGGTGGCGTATTCAGCCTTACCTTTTGCCCAGGCCGAAAAGGCATCTTCCAGCGCTTTCTTTTTGCCATAAACATCGTATTTAAGCAATTGCTTAGTCTCTCCATCATAGAATTTCCAGTAGTTGGCCAGGCTTTGGTAACTGGCGGTGATCTGCAACTTCACAGCGGGATCTTTTTTCATTTCGGCATCCATCGCTTTCAGGCGGATATCCCGCATGTACACGTAGGCCGGGTTTTTAATATCGGTGGCCAGCTTTACCCCAAAAGATGTTTCGAACCGGTTGGTGCTGCCAGGGTAACCGAACAACATGGTAAAATCTCCTTCTTTAATGCCTTTTAAACTAATGGGCAATACGTACTTCGGTTTCATTGGCAGGTTGGCTGCATCGTAGTTTGCAGGTGAACCATCGGCCGCAGTATACACCCTGAAAATGCTGAAGTCGCCGGTATGCCTTGGCCATTCCCAATTGTCGGTATCACCGCCATATTTGCCAATGCTTTGGGGCGGTGTGCCCACAATTCGAATGTCTGTATATTTCTGATAGGTGTATAGCAGGAATTGGTTATCCGCAAAAGCGCTGTACACCACGCCCACAAAGCCTTTACCGCTCATAGCAGCTCTACCAATCCGGGCAAATACGCTATCCCTGTTTTTGCGCCAATCCACCCAGTTGGGATAAGTAGCCATACTATCCATCACCTGTTTACTTACATCGTCGATCTTTACCAAAAACTGCACAAAAAGGTCATGCGCCGATATTTCCTCCGCATGGGATTTGGCATAAAAACCGTCTTTTAAATAGTTGTGATCGATGGTGCTTACCTTGGCGATGGCATCGAAACCGCAATGGTGGTTGGTGAAAATCAGTCCCTCGCTGCTCACCACTTCGCCGGTGCAGCCGGTGCCGAACTTAACAACGGCATCTTTGATCGAAGCTTTATTGATACTGTACAATTGTTCAGCGGTCAGTTTCAGCCCTTTGGCTTTCATCTCGGCATATTTTTGCTGGCCTAATAGCTGCGGCAGCCACATGCCCTCATCCGCCCTGGCTACAACAGCACATAACACTGCGATCGTTACAAAAAATTTCTTCATAGGAAAACCTGGTTTTTTATTCTAACAAACGTAAACAGAAAACGCCGGAAATGGCTTGCCTGTTCGGCAAACGGAAAATAGTTGAGCTTTTACCAAAGAGTGGGCACACGGATGATCTATTTAACCCGAACCGCCATTATTTTCCCAGTGCGAAGATAGATTTTGAGGTTACTTGTGTCTTTAAGCAGTCAACGGTGCAAGCACCCGAAATTATTAAAACCCGGCCGATCCGTGCTGCCATGCAGCGAATAATTCGTGTTCATCCGTTCTCTCGTTACCATCCGTGTGCTAATATCCTGGTATATAGCCTTTGCAACCGTATGAAAATAGCCCGGAATAACCTCTCAATAGGCCACAGGCTTATATTTGCACCCCTTTCAGAATTACGCCACACACTAAAAAGTGTAAAATCGTACATCCAAAATCATAAATCACAAATCAACATGTACCGTTCTCATACCTGCGGCCAGCTTCGGACAAGCGACGTAAATACAAAAGTGACCCTAGCCGGCTGGGTGCAAACCGTTCGTAAATTCGGCAGCATCACCTTCGTGGATCTCCGCGACCGCTACGGCATTACCCAGTTATTATTTAATGAAAGCCTCAACGGTTTACTCGATGCGAGCCCGCTGGGCCGCGAATTTGTGTTGCAGGCCACCGGCACTGTAAATGAACGAAGTAACAAAAACCCCAACATGCCTACCGGTGATATTGAGATCGCCGTAGCTGAATTCAAAGTGCTCAATAAAAGCGCCGTCCCACCTTTTAAAATAGAAGACGATACCGATGGTGGCGACGACCTTCGGATGAAATACCGGTTCCTCGATCTGCGCCGCAATGCGGTAAAAAAGAACCTGGAGCTTCGGTATTCTGTAAATCGTGCCGCCCGCAACTACTTGCACCAGAATAATTTCATGGATATTGAAACCCCGTTCCTGATCAAATCCACGCCGGAAGGTGCAAGGGATTTTGTGGTACCGAGCCGCATGAACCCGGGACAATTTTATGCCCTGCCCCAAAGCCCGCAAACCTTTAAACAGTTACTAATGGTGAGTGGTTACGACCGCTATTACCAGGTGGTAAAATGCTTCCGCGATGAAGACCTGCGTGCCGACCGCCAACCTGAATTTACCCAGATCGATTGCGAGATGGCTTTCGTGGAACAGGAAGATATTCTGAATATGTTCGAAGGCATGATCAAGTCGATTTTTAAAGAAGTAAAGGGCATTGACTACACCGAAACCGTAGAGCGCATGAGCTGGGACGAAGCCATGTGGCAGTATGGAAACGACAAGCCCGATATTCGCTTCGGAATGAAGATTGCCAACCTCAAATTTCCTTTAACTACATTCCCGCAAAAAGAAACAATATTAGCTGCCTCGCCTGCCGGAATTGGCGCGGGAGAAAGCGGCTTTGTAGTATTTGATAATGCAGAAACCGTAGCGGCTATTGCCATCCCAGGCTGCAGCGAATATACCCGCAAACAAACCGACGAATTAGTGGAATGGGTGAAGCGTCCACAGATTGGCATGCAGGGCCTGGTATTCATCAAATGCAATACCGACGGTAGTTTCAAGAGCAGCGTTGACAAATTCTTTGATGAAGAAAAATTGAAATCTATTGCCGCTACCTGTAACGCGGAGGCTGGCGATTTAATATTGGTTTTGGCTGGCCGCGAAGAGAAAACCCGCAAGGCCACCAGCGACCTGCGCATGTACATGGGCACCCGACTTGGCCTGCGTAAAGAGGATGTATTTAAGTTGCTTTGGGTACTTGATTTTCCGCTGTTTGAATACGCAGAAGACGACAACCGCTGGGTAGCCCGGCACCATCCATTTACCAGCCCAAAACCGGATCAGATTGAAGTGATGATTGGCAACGATCCCGTGATTCATGATGCGGCTAAATACCTCGAACATCCATATGCCGGCATTAAAGCCAACGCCTATGATATGGTATTAAACGGCAATGAGATCGGCGGCGGTTCTATCCGTATTTTCCAACGTGAATTACAAGAGAAAATGTTTGCCGCACTCGGCATGGATAAGGAAGAACAACAACACAAGTTTGGCTTCCTGCTGGGCGCTTTCGAATACGGCGCACCACCACATGGCGGCATCGCTTTCGGCTTCGATCGTTTGTGTGCTATCCTCGGCGGCAGCGAAAGCATCCGTGATTTTATCGCCTTCCCGAAGAACAACAGCGGCCGCGATATGATGATCGACGCCCCGAGCACGATCGATCAAAAACAATTTGATGAGCTACAGATAAAACTGGATCTGAAGGCATAGACAAACAAGATCCGTCAAAACCTGCCATTAGTTTTACATGCTGTTTTTGACTAACCTGTACATTTATACATCGAAAATACTTACCCTCTTTTGCCCCTGGCAGAAAGAGGGTTTTTTATTTACCAGATTGCTTGCTGCGTTTTGCTACGCTTTTTACAAATAATAAAAAATATTTTACTTCGCTGAAACCATTGATTTTACAGGGGTTTCGGCGGATTGTGGTTTAGCTTTTGAAAAAAATACGAAAAATAGTTTTGGTTGTATCGAAAAATTAAATTCACATTTGCAATAACAAAAAACAAATAAAGTGTCACGCAATCTTCAACATATAGAAACAGCAAAATGGTTTAGTCCCTGTGTGGATTATACGATGAGCGGGGTGCAAAGCACTATTGTTTTGGATGCATAAAAGTGTCAACTAAACATAGCAAAGCCCCGCAGAAATGTGGGGCTTTTTTTATCTGGAGGCGTAATTGAGTGAATTTTGAGAAAAGCGGAATTGGAAAATAATCAACTGTAAGCCTAAGTTCCCTACGAATAGGGTTTGAAGGTTGTCGAAAGCGTATTTGCAGTTCGGCATTTTAAAAAGCCAGGCCTCTTCTCTCAAAAAAGTTAAACTCATTTGTAAACTACCAAAAACCATCGCATCAGGCGGTGCTAAAAAAAGCAAACTACAACACATGAACCAACAGCATATTCAAATACAACGCAGTTATCCAGGCTTTAGCGAGGGGAATCGCTGTGTGGAAATGTTGCCCATGATGCGAATTTTATCGAAAAGAGTGAGTGGAATTTGTGTTGAGCCGAAACTGAATAATGGTGATACATACATACGACCGTGGTGTTGTGAAACGCAGGTGCAATAGGCACTGCAGCGAATCAGCAAACCCGGTCGGATTAAAAATCCTGACCGGGTTTTTTTATGCCTGGCCATCACCAACCGTCATTGCGAGATCGGGTTCTTGCCCGACGTGGCAATCCCCACGAACTTGTAGTGAGGGTCGCAGTAAACGAATACCACGTTCACAATTGGCGGGGGATTGCTTCGGTCAGGAACCCTCGCAATGACGTGGAGATACAGCAGTCCCGGAAAGCCGGTGCTGCTTCTAAAAAGTTCTTTGAACATGTTGGTTTGAAAAATTAAAACTGGCCTGTAGCCCAACGGAAGAGGCAATGGTCTTAGAAACCATTTGTTGTGGGTTCGAATCCCACCGGGCTAACCAGGAACACAATAGCTCATAGCCCAACGTCAGCCGCGATGGACTTAAAATCCATTTTATGTGGGTTCAAATCCCACTGGGCTAACGATGAAAGGTGTCGTACAACAGTGATACTTCGGTAAAAAAGACACTGTTTGCTTGTTACCCTTTCTCCTTTTTTACAAAAAATATAGCAGCATTCCAATTGGTTGGATACTCCGTCTGGAGCGGAGAGGGTGCAGGTTCGAGTCCTGTCTGCTATACAAAATGGTCTGTTCGTCTATCGGTTCAGGACCTTACTCTTTCGAAGTAAGAAGATGGGTTCGATTCCCATACAGACTACAATGCACTGTGACTTAATTCAATTGGCAGAAATCCATCGTTACATGGTGGAAGTTGTTGGTTCGAGTCCGACAGTCACAACAGGGTTTGTAAAGCTGCCGGGTCGGAAGCACATAAATGGTTGGTTGGTGTAACGGCTAACATCTCAGATTGTCGATCTGAGGCTACGGGTTCGATTCCCGTACTAACCGCTGGAAGGATTGATGAATTATTACGGCTTAATTCAACTGGAAGAATATCATCGTTCTAAGATGATCGTTGCCGGTTCGACTCCGGCAGCCGTAACCCACAAATTGCGATTTAGAGTAATGGTTAATTCAGGTGTCTCATACGCACCGGATACAAGTTCGAATCTTGTAGCCGCAACAATTGTCTGAATCAGGATTTACTGGGTATGAGGATGTACAGAATTGGAAACGCTATTAAGGGTATTGTAAAAAATTCGGCTTATCGGCCAATCCTGTAAATCCTGGTTCCGACAAAATTAACCTGGCTTCTAGCTCAATGGTCAGAGTGGCCCCGAATGCTTTCGGGGAAGGTTAAAAGTTCGAGTCTTTTCAGGCCAACAAAAATTAATAATGGTTCGTAACTCAACTGGATCAGAGTACCGGTCTTTTACACCGGGAGTTCCCCGAAAGCTTTCGGGGCGGGCCAACTAAAATGTTTGGTGGTGTCCCGATAGCCATCGGGACTAGCATATCAGATTTTGATTCTGATGATATTGGTTCTCCCGATAGCTATCGGGACAATCCGGACATCCAAATATGTTGTCTTTAGTTCAACGGTAGAACGCCCGTCTGTGCAACGGAAAATCAGGGTTCGAATCCCAAAGACAACCACAGAAAATAATGCGGCCTGGTGTAATGGCAACACGGCAGTCTTCCTTCCTTTCTGGAAGGCAAACATAAGAATGATGTTTTCAGTTCGAGTCTGAAAGTCGCACGGAAACTGGCTTATAGTTCAATGGAAGAATACATCGCTACGGACGATGTGATAAAAGTTCGAGTCTTTTTAAGCCATCAAACAGGTGCCGTAGTACAGAGATACTTCGACAGGTAATCCTGAAGTCGCTGGTTCAAATCCAGTCAGCATTCCAGGAATGGATTTCGATACGAATGCTGTAGCTCAGTATGGTAGAGCAAAGGAAAGATAGACTCTGTACGTCAATTGCCCTGTGAATTTTGGATGGATAGCTCAATGGCAGAGCGCCGCCCTGTTAAGGCGATGGTTGAAAGTTCGAGCCTTTCTTCATCCTCCAAATAATAAAAAGTGAGTGCGGCAATGATGGCGAATTGCAGTGGGCCGTAACCCCATTTCCTGAAAGGGATAAATAAGTTCGAATCTTATCACTCACACAAACGGAGAGGGCCCGGCAGGTCGAGGAAGCTGTCTTGAAAACAGTTGGCTATTATGGTTCAGGGGTTCGAGTCCCTTTCTCTCCGCGAACAAAATGGAGGATTGACAGAGTGGCAATGTGCAGGCCTGCTAAGCTTTGGCTATCGGAGATACTGGTACGAAGGTTCGACTCCTTCATCCTCCGCAACTGTTGTACTGGCAGACATGGCTGTATGCATCCGACTGCAAACCGGAAGAAAGAGGTTCGAGTCCTCTGTACAACTCAGAGCTACCCTCTCCTTTGGAGAGGGGCTGGGGAGAGGCATTTGGTGCTTTGGCAGAGACGGTTTTATGCACTGGCCTGAAAAACCAGGGAGCGGGGTTCGATTCCCCGGGGCACCACAAGTCGTAAAAGCTGGTAAAGGCATTTGGGATTTACAAAAACCTATAAGGTCTTTTCGGGATTGAAACAGGATGAATGACTGATAAGACCTTATAGGTTTAAAGCGACGACTCACACACACGGATTTGATGTAATGGCAACATCCCGGTCTCCAAAACCGGTCACAAAGGTTCGAGCCCTTTAGTCCGTGCAATCAGTAATAATAAACAACTAAAAAAAAGATCATGCTTGTTCTGGTAAAAAAAGATATTGGTAGCCATCAGCGAATTGCATAGCGAAAGCTGCGTAAGGGATTGCAACGAAAAGCCCGTAACGCCGCAAACGCTTGCACAAGTGCGAAGCTGCGAAGGCCGTATGCGGCGGCGAACTTGCAGTGAAAAGCCCGACCCCGCCAGCAGACATTTACAACATTCGTGCATTGATGGCGGGGATACGCCCAAAACACCCAATTGTCTATAACTACAAAACAATCATCATCAAATTAAAAATATTATATGGCAACGATCATACTAGTCCTATTGCTTTTGCGCCTCGCAATGCTACTCCTTCCGGGATGCACTGGCTGGCTTCAACTCAAATGGCAACAACTAAAAAGGATGTTCAGAAACGAAAAGCCGATAACTATCTTCAGTGACAATTTTATTGAAGCAAAGGCATTCTACCTGAAAGAATTTAAAACGGTTCCGTGTATTTCATATATCGGAGATATCGAAAGCGACAAAGTGTTTGACTTGGTTGATAGCGGGGTCTTTGGCCCCGTAAAAGCAACCTACCAACGCAACTATCATAACTGGCAAAAAGATCAGACAGAGTTTTCTAAAACACTTTTTAAATTAGATGGAAACGTGCTGGTGCTGGTGGGAGAAAGCTGGGTTGAAGTATTGTTCGGCAACACCAATTATGATATTGCCAACAGGATGGTGGACGCATTCAAGGCATTTAAATCGCCACAGAAAGAAGAGGATTATGAAATCAATATCATCACCACCTGCAACAACAGCCTTGAACTAAAAACCCTGGCTATCAAACCTACAACTCTGGATATTGGCCGCTACTACAATGACGATTTTAAAGCAGTGGATGCCACCATCAAAACAAGACTGGCAAAGGAAAATGACAAAGGGATCATACTGCTGCATGGATTGCCAGGCACTGGAAAAACAACTTATCTGCGTCATTTAATAGGACAAATGGCCAAGAAGGTACTATTTGTATCCCCAGCGGTAGCGGGCAATTTAATGAACCCCGAATTTATGGACCTGCTGCTGGAAAACCCCAACGCAGTGCTGGTAATAGAAGATGCGGAGAACATTATTATGGATCGAAAATACAGCAGCCAGAGTAGCGTAAGCAACCTGCTGAATATCAGCGACGGTCTGCTGAGCGACTGCCTGAATGTACAGATCATCTGCACCTTCAACAGCGAACTGAGCATGGTAGACAGTGCCTTACTGCGCAAGGGAAGACTGATTGCAAAATATGAGTTTGGAAAGCTGAATGCTGCCAAGGCACAGGCTTTGAGCGACCACTTAGGTATGCAACAGGTCATTACCAGCCCCATGACACTGGCCGAGATTACCAATCCGGAAGAGACCCACTATGAAGCTAAAAAAGTAAGCGTGATCGGCTTCAGAAGGATGGAGGAAATGATCGAAAATTAAATAACAACAAGCATTTGAAAAATTGGATTAACAACAAAACACCATTGCCACAGCGGCATAAAGCATAACCTGCCGACCGCTGCTGTGGCATACAAAAACAAACCAATGGAACAGCCACAGCAATGGAGGAAACTGGATGGAACAAGGATCAGGAAGCCAATCGTGAACGAAGTAAGGGAAGTATTGCTGCGTGAAAAAGCAAACGGCCACCCGATAAAAGTATGTATTGGTACCGATAGCCAGGTAAAAGGAAGGGGCACCGAATTCGCCACCGTAATTGTATTTCTCCGCAAGGGAAAAGGCGGATTCATGTTCATCCACAACGAAATCTCACTACAAAAAATGAGCATCAAAGAAAGGATGCTGGTAGAAGTAGGAAAAAGTATTGAGATCGCGTACGAGCTGTGTCACCTGTTCACGGAGTTTAATGTAGACATGGAAGTACATGCCGATATCAACACCAACCCAAACTTTAAAAGCAACGATGCGCTGAAAGATGCAATGGGATATATCATGGGGATGGGTTTCGCCTTCAGGGCTAAACCGCATGCTTTTGCGAGTAGCTGCTGGGCTAATAAAGTGGTGCAATAACGATGACCGCCATCACTTCATGTGGTGGCGGTTTATAAAAATAAACACGAATATGGAAAGACTAACTCTTTACTGAAATAGCAGGTAAGCAAACAATTGTTGTAACCCTATTTATAAAAACTGAATAATGGACGATCAACAAAAAGTAATAAATGCCAACAGCGTTTTTGACAACGGCTTCTTATGTGGGAAATCGCTTTTCCTGTATTGCTTTCAAAAGATACCCAGCTCCAACTATATCTGGGGTATCGATGGCGAAAAAGCGCTGGAAGCGATCACCAGCCATTTCGGGCATCTGGTGACATCCATACATGGCTACAGGCGGTACGACAACAGCAAGAAGAACTATGTATTTGATGAAACCTTCGTGGTACTGCAGAATGGCTGCATACTGGAATTCGATGACCGTTACTGTGAGATTTACCACGACGGCAGCCAGGGCGATTTCATTACAGAATGCACCCGCATGGTGAAGAAGTTCAAAGAGCGGAGTCGGAGAAAGCCCTTGGAAATAAATCTGATCAGCAGGAGCAGGAATGGTCTTGAGCTGAAAGAGCTGGAAGTAAAACGAACCAAACTCGACCTGGATCTATTTTACGACGACGATTTCAAAGAGGTAAACGATACTATTTGTAAAAGGCTTTGCAGGGATAAGGACAAGGGAATCGTATTGCTGCATGGGTTGCCTGGCACAGGAAAAACAACTTACCTCCGCTACCTGATCGGTAAGATAAAGAAGCGGATACTTTTTGTTTCACCCAATATAGCAGGAGATATTACTAGCCCGGATTTTATTCAGTTGCTGGTGAATAACCCGAATAGTGTGTTGATCATTGAGGATGCAGAAAATGTAATTATGGACAGGAAGATCAGTAATAATGCAGCGGTATCAAACCTGCTGAATATTTCTGATGGGTTGCTGGCGGATTTTTTGAATGTACAGATCATCTGTACGTTTAATAGTTCGCTTACCCTGATAGACAGCGCATTGATGCGTAAAGGAAGATTGATTGCCAGGTATGAATTTGGGAAGTTGGGTATCGCCAAAGCACAACGGTTAAGCGACCATTTTGGTTTTACAGAAACAATCACTCAGCCCATGACCATAGCTGAAATTTCAAACCCGGGAGAGACCCGATACGAGCCTAAGCAGGTAAGCGTTATCGGTTTCAGAAGGATGGAACAGATGATAGAAAATTAAACAAACAAGCAATAAATAAACTGAAATGAAAAAAAATCAAATGTCCATAAAGCAATTGAAGTACACGCCATCATGTGGTGGCATTGAACGATCGGAACTAAAAACTTTATTATGGACAAAAAACTTATTGATCAATTTGGTAGCGAAATACTTTGCTACAAATTAAAAACTGCCCGTCAAAAAAAGAGGGATGTAAAAACAGCTCATGAGAGATTCTTACTCGGTCTTCACAGAGAACGAATGCAGATCACAGAGCAACAAAAAAAGCTGGGTTATTTAGACCTCGATCCTCCCATTATAAAGGGTTGGAAAAGGTATTTTGTTTTGCGTGATGATGTTGCCAGAAGCAAGGCTGCGCCATTCTATCAAAAGATACTTGACAAAATAAACAAGGTAGAATATTGTAACAGAAAGGATTTCAAGCGCAAGCCAAAGTATTTAAAAAAGCGCAAGAACTGGGAGCCGATAAAACAAACTGTTCTGCACCCCGAGCATAGTGCTTTTGTAAAAATGAATTTCTCTGAAAAGGGAAAAGCTTTGTTTGAAGAAAAGTATGTAAAGCACAAATGGAGAAATGAACTTGTAAAAGTGTATGTATTCAAAGAGCAATGGCGTTTTGTATTAAGGATACGGCAAAAACAGATTACAAAAGTTAAGGCGGTAGATGAATTATTGGAACAAAGAGAAGACGAAATCAGGGATTACCTGGAGAAGACTAATAAGCGCAATGAGCTCAATCGCCTCTTGGGGCAAAGCAACAGAAGATGGAAGGATTGGGACAATTCAGAAAAGGCGAAATATAGATTCCGGAAGCAAACCCTGGCAGAAATGTTAGATGACCTTGATCTCCCTTGACGAAATAAAATGCCAATAAGGTTTACTAAAGCCTTGTTGGCGTTTTTCAGCTTTTATACAATTCATGCATTAGCCGGAGCTTCCGCCTGATACTACGCACGAGGCTATTTGGCGATAGCACTTTAATGCCTTCACCAAAGCCCATCAGTTCCCGTTCCAGTTCAAAGTTGGGGATGACATCGATGGAGAAATGCGTGCCGCCCCTTACCTCCTCTACTATTTTTTGCGAAGCATGAATCGGCTTGGTTTTTATGTAAGGGGTTTGATAGGTGCTGGCCCAAAACACAATGTTGGTGGGCTTTTCAGCTGCATTGCGCGTAACACCGATGATATGATCAAAGTAAGTATGGGCTTCAAAATCCTTATGCTGTTTGAATAGTTCTTTGTCTTGAATAATGATATTCTGAATGCGATCCAGCGCGAACGTGCAAATCTCTTTGCCAGTCTTTTTCATGCCCAGCACAAACCAACGGTTGCGGTATTCTTTCAGCAGGTAGGGGTAAAAAATAATGTCGCTGGCTTGCCTTGCTTTAAACGATTGATAGGAAAGTAACAAGGTCGTTTGCCTAATAATGGCTTTGTACAGAATGTCGAGCCATTCAATGCCGGTAAGCAATTCGTTCTTTTCGAAATCAATTACGGGTGCCTGTTGGTGTTGTTCGCTGTAGATCTTGTCTTCCAGCTTATTCACCATTTCGCTTACCTCGTTAAAATGCGTAAAGCCTTTAAATTGTTGCAGCAGGTGGCTCACCTCCTGCAGAATACCCAGGTCTTGTGTGGTTAGTGGGATATTGGCAATGGAGTAATCGCTGTCTTCATAGCTGTAGAATTTTCTATCCGTTACGATGATCGGTGCATTGTAGCCCAGCTTATCGCTTCGCATGGCGTTCAGGTCGAGGCGGATAGTGCGCATACTAAGCGTTTTATCGATGCCTTCGTATTCGTAGAGCGCATCGTTACAGGCGTCAATCAGGTTTTCGATCGTCCATTTGCGGCGGCGGTTTTGCAGGCACTTATCAATGGTGCGGTAGCGGATCAAGGCATTGCGGTTAACAGGCATCGCGAAAATATTTTGAACAAATCTAAAAATAAATTTCACTGTGCAAAAAGATTGCACAGTGGCGGTTGAGGTTTGTGCTATCAAAGTGCGGAAGTAGCATTTGATGCAAACGCTTTTTAGCATAAAAGGAAGTGCGGCGGCAAAATCTGGAACCGCGGAGTGCCCGGATGAAGCCGTGCAGGCCACGCGTTTAAACGGATAGATTTTATCCCGATAACTATCGGGACACCGAAATGCGCAGCCAAAGTAGGGAAGCGTATTTAGAGCCGGGTTGTTGCAGTGATGTAAAGAGTGGGTTCGAATCCTGAAGGAGCGACGAAAAAAAGCTCAACGGTTGCCAACCTTCCGAAGGTTGGTAACCTTTAAAGCAAGCAAACACAAAAAATAATTCCTACTGTGCAAATAGATTGCATAGTAGCAATGAAGCTTTGTGTTATCAAAGAAAAAAGGAGGACTATTATGAAATTCAATCTCAAGCTGCGTAAACAAGTAAAGCAGGTAATCAACTACGAAAGTGAAAAAGCTTTTGTATTGACGCCACAATTGGATCTATACACCGCCGTGGCTACGGCTGGTTTGAGCAACCAGTTCTACGAGAAAGCTAGCGATAAGCTCCAGCGCATCAAGGAACTGATTGCAAAGAACAACGCGGACTTCGTAGCCAAACTGGCTGTGTACACCCGCGAGCAAATGCACCTGCGTACCGTGCCATTGGTACTAACCGTTGAACTCGCAAAACTGCAAAGTGGTAACAGCACCGTGAGCAAACTAACGAATCGTGTAGTACAGCGTGCAGATGAAATAACCGAACTGCTGGCATACTATGCTTTGGCAAACGAACGTACCGAAGTAAAGAAACTGAACAAGCTGAGCAAGCAGTTGCAGAAAGGTTTGGCGGAAGCATTCAATAAATTCGATGCTTACCAACTGGCGAAATACAACCGTGACGGAGACGTGACTTTGAAAGACGCGTTGTTCCTGGTACACCCAAAAGCAAAGGATGAAGCACAACAGGTTCTGTTCAATAAAATAGTAAAGGACGAACTGGAAGCACCATATACCTGGGAAGTAGAATTGAGTGCGGTGGGTCAATTGAAGTTCGCCAATATTGCATTAAGGCAGGCCGCTATACGTGCCAAATGGGAAGAACTGATCTTCAGTAACAAAATGGGTTATATGGCCACGCTACGTAACCTGCGAAATATACTGGAAGCTGAAGTAAGTAAAGAGGCGCTGAACAAAGTATGCGAGTACCTGAGCAATGCGAAAGCAGTGGCCAACAGCAAGCAACTGCCATTCCGTTTCCTGAGTGCCTACCGTGAACTGAAAGAGTTGAAGAACGGTCGTATAAGCAAAGTGCTGGATGCCCTGGAAGCAGCTGTCCTGCAGAGTGCGGCCAACATAGCCGGTTACGACGAAGACACCAAAGTGGTGATCGCCGCGGATGTCAGTGGCAGCATGCAAACAGCCATCAGCGCCAAAAGCAAAGTGATGAACTTTGACATCGGCCTGATGCTGGCGATGCTGCTGCAAAGCCGTTGCGAAAACGTGGTAACCGGTATGTTTGGTGACAGCTGGAAGATCATCAATATGCCAAAGCAAAACATCCTGGCCAATGTGCAGGAGTTCTACCGCCGTGAGGGTGAAGTGGGTTACAGCACCAATGGTTACCTGGTTATAAAAGACCTGCTGAACCGTAACAAGGTCGTGGACAAAGTGATGGTATTCACCGACTGCCAGTTGTGGAACAGCCATGGTACCGATGAGACGCTGGCTGGCCTGTGGAAGCAGTACAAAAAAATAGCGCCAGCCGCTAAGCTATACCTGTTCGACCTGGCTGGTCATGGCAACACACCACTGAGCGTTGAGCAAAATAGCGTGTACCTGGTAGCAGGTTGGAGCGATAAGATCTTCGATGTGTTGCAGGCTATCGACAACGGTAGCAATGCAGTGAAGCTGATCAATGAAACAATATTGTAAACAAAAAATGGGAGTGCCGAGACTTCGCTTTGGCGTCAAGCTAATGAGATAAATGAAGTCTTACAATTGGAAACGATGGGTTGGCTTTATAAAAGAACTTCCTTACTAACCCAAAGCTTCAGCCTTGGGACTACTGGCGGGGGTATTTGGCAGCGTGTTAAAAATATGCTCCCCACTTCCAAATGCTGAAGGCTTGGGTTAGTAAATATGCTCAAGATATCTGAAAGCCTTCATGGCTCTGCATTTCAGCGTTTGGAGGCAGAACTTAACTTGACGCCAATGCGAATCTTCGGCACTGCTTTAAAAAGCTCTTTGACAAGACAGAGAAATATTCGGGATGCTGTAGAGATGGGCTACTTCGTCTATTGGTCTTTAAAACCGATGCTGTAATTCAGCAGTACTCATTTCGTTCGTTGCTCCTGAACTTATTTTGAAAGGTGTCGTAGAGAAGAAGTGCTTCGTGTGTTGCAGGTTCGAGTCCTGTCTCCGGCTTTTAGTCGGGGTAGCTCCAATGGTAGAGCAACGTCCCAAAAGGCTCCGTCTTCTTTTCGGCTGTTACTCTTTCAAAACTCAATCTAAAAGGTGTCGTAAAACAAGAGATACTTCGTTGGCAAACTTGGTTCGAATCCAACTTCCTGGTCGTAAGATCTAGTTGCGACTCTTGTTGATGTGCTACCCTTTTATAATTTTTTTAGGTGTCGTAGACAGGAGATACTTCGGTAGACGCAGGAGGTGCAAAACACCTCTCTCCATTTGATATGGTGGTGCAGGTTCAAATCCTGTTGCTGGTAGCAATAGCGGCATGGCGGAATAAAAACTCCTTTCGATTTGTTACCCTATTTTAATGTAAAAGGTGCAGTAAATCAGCGATACTTCGAATCTGTTAGTTCAACCGGAAAAACATGCGAAAGCAGGTGCGGGTTCGAATCCCGTACAGAAAAGCAAACGCTGGTTGATTTGTTGCCCTTTTTAAAAAACTTAAAACATCAATGTGTCGTAGTGTAGTGTTACTTCGATTCTGTAAAAATCCCCAACGTCACTATGCGATTGTTACCATTGATTTTAAACTTACTCCAGGTGTCGTAGATAAGCGTTACTTCGACTATTACTCGACAGGTCGCGGGTTCAAGTCCCGCCCGGTCCGGCGCTGAATAAGCCCGGGCCAGTAGCTCAAAGGTTAGAGCAGTTTGTCGTTTGTTGATTGTTACCCTGGATTTATGAGATACTTTTATGAAACACCGCTACTTGTAAAAGTTTCATTCCGTGAATATAGAATTGTAAATAGATTAAAAATGAAGATAAAAGTTGTACCCGGATTTCACGACTTGTTAGGGAAATCAGAAAAAACTTATGAGGAAATATTGAAGGATGTTCCAACTGATATTGTCATTCGGTTAGTGATCAGCTTAAATGCAGAATTGAACACGAATGAGAGTCATTCTGAAACACAGGCTAGGTTAAGAAATATTATCTCTTATCGGTTTAGTGCAAGCCAAATTGCCCTTTTGGAGAATGCATTTGCGCAGTATAAAATGAAAGTTTCGGACTATGACGGAACAGTATTTGGGCAGAGATATTTAGTACATATGATGTCCAAAGAATTAAATAGAAACAGTACTTGCAAGATGAGTGACGATGAACCACAACAGGAATTTAATTTTCTTTTAGCTTATCTGCTCTGTATAGATGAAGTTCATGAAATAACTAGCAAGCTTATACAGGAGTTACAAATTAAGGGGAAGGATGAATTGACCCAAGTGAAGATGTTATGGAAAAGTCTCTTAAATCAATATGAATTTAATGAAGATACAAGCGGATCTTTTGAACTATATAAATTAGTTTGTTTTTTTAAATACGGAGTTTGCAGTTTGAGGCCTTATATTAGGGAATTGTTGAACAAAAATGGGTTTAAGACACTATCTGATTTATTAGGAAGTTTGCTCCAACTCGTTAATGCAACGCTAAAAATCGATACAACTCAGATTTTACAAAAACTATACTTCATTGAGCCCAATAAAAACTATAATTATGAGCATTTAGCCAACCTCAGTATTAACAAAATGGTAGGGACGGGGTCAATTGGAATTGCGGAAATTAAAAAATTCCCTTTGTTTGAAACAGAAAATCGGGGTTTTATGATATTAGATGAAAGCATGTTTAAAAAGAAAATCTATAAGGGGCCTCTATTTGAAACCTTCCATTCAACAAGTCTAAAGCAAGAAACGGAGAGCAAAATAAGTAATCCCAGTGATGCCTTTGTCAACTACAAATCAAAAGTCTCAAAAGAAGCCCTTGAGAAACTATGTTTTCGGGGAATTATCAAATCTGCGCAAATCAAGAAAGGAGATGTTCTTCATTTTGACGAGACTCTTAAGAGCCTACCCGATATGTATTTCAGGCGTGGTAAAAAAATTGTTATTATAGAGTTTAAAGACTACCTATTCCCCGACAGGATTACAGACGCAAATGATGCAGACTCATTACTTAATTTTATCGATAATCGATTTATACAAAATGAATCTGGGAAAAAGAAAGGCATACTTCAACTTGCAGACAATATCGAACTCCTTTATCAGGGACACTATTCATTTGATGCGGGATTAAAGAAACTATTGGATCGCAAATGCCAGCTTGACATCTGTGCAATAGTCTGCTATAGTGATTTTATGATTGGAATCCCTGGCGTTAACGACTATCTCAATATTCGGTACAATAAGGAAATTGGGAACAGAAATATAGATAAAAAAATAAGAAATGTTACTCTATTAAATCTTCAGACACTATTCGACTATATAATCTCTGGCGGGGGCCTTTTAGAACTCAAATCGTCAATAGACAGGTATTGTAAAATTATTGAAAATAGAAAAGATAAATTTAAACAGAACCAGAACGCAGATAACTTCTTGAAATCCAAGGCAAGTTTTGAAGAAGTTTACCGCAGTTTGTTTCTTCGGGAGCTAGAGGAAAATAAAAGCGATAACCAAAGAAATGGAATTGGCGGAATGCTTACCGCTGCAGGAATCACAGATAAATTGTTCAGCGAAGTCGTTTGACCATATTTCATTAATTGCATTAGTCAAAAACTCAACGTCTATTGGAATTCAGAGAATCTGCATTATGATATATGAACATTATATGGAGAGTAAATTAAGTGAACTTAAAGTACCTATTTTTTAATATCTGGTACAGTTGCAAACCTAAAACCGTGCTCTCTCAATTCTTCAAAAGTAAGACCATGCTGCCTGGCTGCAGTAAGATACCGGCTCATCTCAAGGCCCACCAAAAGCTTTTCAGGGCCTTTGGCAGCTTTAGCCTTCTCATCAAAATATTGAGCAGTGCGTATTTCAAATGGTATGGATTCTGTTGCTGATGACATAAACTAAATTGTAAAGCAATTTACAAAAACAAACCCAATTAATCACAACATTAAAAACTCAACGAAATGCCTTTTATAGTCATAGATGTGGAAGCAGACGGACCGATTCCACATACTTATTCAATGGTCAGCTTTGGAGCTGTGGTGGTGGAACCCGGCCTCACCAAAACATTTTATGGACAAACAAAACCGATCTCCGATTTGTGGATACCGGAAGCATTGGCGGTAAGCAATATCACCCGGCAGGAGCATGAAAGCTACGATGAGCCGAAACAGGTGATGGAGAATTTTGCCCAATGGCTTTCGGACAATTCAAAAAACAGGCCTGTCTTTTTAAGTGATAACCCCGCCTTCGACTGGCAATGGATCAATTGGTATTTTCATACCTATCTTGGTAAGAATCCTTTTGGTTTCTCGGCCAGGCGCATCGGCGATCTCTATTGCGGCATGAAGATGGACACTGGCCTTAACAACGAATGGAAGCGGTTATTCAGAAAAACAAAACACGATCACAACCCGGTCAACGATGCCATAGGCAATGCAGAAGCACTGCTGGCTATGAAAGAACTGGGATTGAAAATGCCTTCGCAATAGCGGAGCATAAAAACAAAAAACATGAGCAAATTAAAATTATCAGGAAAACAAATACGTGCCATCGGCTACCCGGAAGGACCGATAGTGAGCATCGCCATGCATGTAATTTGTACCAACTATAAACACCACAGCGAAGAAGAAGCCCTGGAAATATTGAAGAACATCTTAGCAGCACCAATTGAATATGCAGAAGACCTCGTACTAGGTAAAATTGCCGCCGAGCTGATTGAAGTGGAAGAACCGGAGACCGTTGAAATACCGCTGAACGAAAAAGGCATACACTACAATGTTTTTGGACGGGAACATATCGAGGATGGCGCTATTCAGCAAATGGAAATTGCCTGCAGGTTGCCCGTAAGTGTAGCCGGCGCGTTAATGCCCGATGCCCATCATGGCTATGGCCTGCCGATAGGTGGTGTATTGGCTACTAACAACGCCATTATTCCTTACGCCGTTGGCGTGGATATCGGCTGCCGCATGTGCCTGAGTATTTTTAATATTGAGGCAGAAGAGTTGCAAAAGCGGGAAGCATACTTTCAACGGGAACTGGTGGCAAATACTTTGTTTGGTGCAGGAAGAGATTTTAACACCCGTGAAACGCGAAGCGGTTTCAGCACGCACGAAGTGATAGATAGCGAGTTGTTCAGTGAAATCCCCTTCCTGAAAAACCTGCAGCAAAAAGCAGCCAACCAGTTGGGTAGCAGCGGTAGCGGGAACCACTTTGTTGAGTTTGGTATCGTAGAAATAACCGATGCTAACAACCCATTTAATGTAGCCGTCGGCAAATATGTGGGTTTGTTAAGCCATAGCGGAAGCCGTGGCATGGGCGCGATGATTGCCGACAATTATACTAAAATAGCCAGGGAAAAAACCGTGTTGCCAAACGAAGCCAAACACCTGGCCTGGCTGGATATGGATAGTGAAGCAGGGATGGAATACTGGCTGGCGATGAACCTGGCCGGCGACTATGCAAGTGCCTGTCACCATACCATACATAACAAAATAAGCAAAGCTATTGGCGAACAGCCAATCGCCCGAATTGAGAACCACCACAACTTTGCCTGGAAAGAAATGTACGAAGGCAAAGAAGTAATGGTACACCGCAAAGGTGCCACACCGGCTGGCAAAGATGTATTGGGTATCATACCCGGTAGTATGACGGCGCCCGGCTTTATCGTAAAAGGTAAAGGCGAAGCGGCCTCTTTAAACTCCGCCAGCCACGGTGCCGGCCGTAAAATGAGCCGCACCAAAGCCATGGCCAACATCACCCACGAAGCCCTTAAAAAAGAGTTAGCCATACATGGTGTAAAATTGTTAGGTGGCGGACTGGACGAGGCTCCCTTCGCCTACAAGGATATCAGGGAAGTGATGAAAAGCCAAACTGCCCTGGTAGATGTGCTGGGCACATTTTATCCAAAAATTGTACAGATGGATGGAACAGCCGCCAAAACATTTGGCAAGAACCGCGATGGCAAAAGGCCAACAGCGATCAACGGCGAATAAAAAAGAGCAGCTTGTGTCTAAATGGTGCAGGCTGCTTTGCTTGTGTATCTACCTTTACCCCATGAAGCCCAAACGCTGGATCCTTTTTACAATAGCCGTTTATCTTTCGCTGGCATTAGCGTTGTTAACGGGTGTTTTTGCCATCTATTTATTATTGAATTCTGGTCGGATATCGGTTGAAGATTGGACCTATTTCATACTCATCATGACGGTGCCGGTTATACAACTCAGCTTCCAGCTTATGAATGCCTGGCTTTTACATAAAAGTATTAGTAAGCCTGCACCACCTAACACGAGATTTAGGATTTGCCATACGTTGCTACTCACCTTAAATGCCCTCTGTGTGTTTTGCTTTTGCCTGGTATTAGTAGAGGTCATCAGCACCCTAAAGCAAATGGGACCAGGGGTAAGCCCCTTCGATATTACCTGGCAAAAGACGATGATGATTTCATGTATTATTAATATCCTGGCAAATATTCGAACTATCTTAGACTCCCTCAAATTCCGCTACTTTCTGCGGCTTCACCACAAAGCCAACGAGGAACAATTACTTAACAGTATTGGTCGCGGGGAAACCAGCTTGTAGTCCAATAAAAGCTGCAACAAATAAATCCTGTCAAATCTTCCCATCGTATCAAACCGTGATAACTCTTATCTCGTAGATGATCCAAAAGGAACTATTCTGTAAGCCTTGTTGTAGGTTTTAAAAGTAACAAGGCCCTTAAAATAAATGGTGTCGGCACTGTCGGTACCATACTTTGGATCAAGTAGTGTTTTTCTCTAGTGTAGCGGTGCTGTTTTTACAGCGCCGCATTTTTTTGTAGCTTGTCGTCTTAAGCCAGATGGGTTAAATCTTTCTTAAGCTGCACCTCGTATGTCTTTCAAACACTACACTACATGAAAAAAGGTACTATTTACACCATCGTTTTATTTCTTTTTGCCGGCGCCATCGCATTCATCATCTTCAAGTATAAAAAAGATGAGAAAGGAAAAGCCGATATGGTTTATGAACTCCAACCCCGCACCGGACCCGGTTCCAGGCTTGGTGACTGGCAAACTACCCAAACCAGCGCGACTGAATATCTGAACGCCATCAAAGCAAATCCTACCGACAACAAGTCAAGACTTAAACTCGCAGCCGTTTTCATCCAGGAAGCACGTGTGACCGGCAATTATATGTATTACGATAAGGCCGCCATGAAATACCTCAATGATGTATTGGCCCTCGATTCCAATAATTTTGAAGGGCTTACTTACAAAGCACTGATCAACCTCTCCCAGCACCATTTTGCAGATGGCCTCGCCGTTGCTAAAAAAGCCCAGGCCATTAATCCTTACAATGCTTTTATTTATGGATTGATGGTGGATGGCAATGTAGAGATGGGGCACTATGATACAGCTATTTCTTACTCGGATAAGATGATGAGTATCCGGCCGGACATTCGTTCCTATTCCCGGGTTTCATATATCCGCGAGATCCATGGTGATTATCCAGGTGCCATTGAAGCGATGAAACTCGCCGTGGAAAGCGGCGTACCCGGTGAAGAAGGTACCGAATGGGCCAGGGTGCAGTTGGGGCACCTCTACGAAAACAGCGGCGACATGAAAGCCGCCGAAATGCACTATACCATTGCCCTTCAGAACCGTCCGGATTATGCTTATGCGCTTGCAGGTCTGGCCCGCATTGCCACTGCCGGTAAGGACTATAAAAAAGCTATCAATCTCTATCTCACTGCCGACACCCTGGTAACCGATTATTCTTTCCAGGAAGAATTGATGGACCTGTATAAACAAACCGGCGAAACTGCAAAAGCGGAAGAAGCCGGTAAAAATGTAATTGCGGTATTGATGAAACATGCCCAAGCGGGTATCAATGATGCGACTGCAGGCCACTACGCCGATCGTGAATTATCGTATGCCTATCTTAAAATGGGTAATTATGATAAAGCGCTTGAGCACGCCCTTACTGAGTACAATCGCCGTCCCGATAACATTGATGTTAATGAAACAGTAGCATGGGCTTACTATAACAAAGGCGATTACGCCAAAGCGCTACCTTATATAAAAACAGCGCTCAAGACCAATAGCAAAAATCCAACCCTGCTTTGTCGTGCGGCACTCATCCTGAGTAAAAACGGCGATACGGCTAATGCTAAAAGCTATCTCACGGAGGCTTTGAAAAACAATCCGAATATCGCTGCCGACCTCCGGATGCAGGTGCAGCCCATCATGTAATTTTTCTCCAACGGTAATTGCGAGTAAATATTTTCCACTTCGCGTATCAAGTTCTTTGCAGATGACATGGTGAAGGAGCGTCCCCTGGCCCAAAATTCATCATGAATCTTGCCGGGGGGCACGCCTCTCC
>JBDSXW010000102.1:0-59668 GCA_039925965.1 Chitinophagaceae bacterium | reverse complement strand
TACCCCCTAAACTTCTCCATCCTAAACCTTAACCCTTACATTTGTTATCTTAAAAAAAAACCTTGGTACAAGTAACAAACGAACTCATCGACCACCTGGCACACCTGAGCATGCTGCAGTTTGATGGGGACGAAAAAGAATCCATCCGCCAGGACCTGGAGAAGATGATCGGCTTTGTAGAGAAATTGCAGGAACTGGATACCACCGGTGTGGAACCCCTGCGTCACATGAGTTTCGAGATCAATAAATTGCGTAGCGACGAAGTAAAAGGCTCCGTTTCAAGGGAAGAAGCGCTGAAAAACGCCGGCAACCACACCGATGAATTTTTCATGGTGCCGAAGGTGATATCGAGATAAGAGATGATTACTTGTTTGACAGTGAGCGCTTGCTTTGGGTCGACGGCGAGTCCTGCGGCCCACGCACAAGGCTTTGGCAGAGACATCGCCTAAGAAGCAATTAGCGCACTGTAGATAGGAATAAACTTACCCTTGAGTCTTGAACGCTGAACAGGAGCTTGAACATTCCATCTCAAATCGTAAATCCGAAATCATAAATCGTAAATCCCCATGCCCGGAATAATTCATATTGAAGACATTAGAAAGAGTTACTTCCTTGGCAATCAGGAATTGAAAGTGCTGAAAGGCATCTCCCTGGATATTTTTAAGGAAGACTATGTAGCGCTCATGGGGCCCTCCGGCTCGGGCAAGAGTACCCTGATGAATATTATCGGCTGCCTGGATTCGCCCACCGGAGGCAGGTATATACTGAATGATAAAGATGTAAGCCGCATGGCCGACGACGACCTGGCCACCGTGCGCAACAAGGAGATTGGTTTCGTGTTTCAGCAGTTTAATTTATTGCCCAGGCTTACCGCCGCCGAGAATGTAGCGCTCCCATTGGTCTACGCAGGATTTGGTAAAAAGCAGCGCATGGAGAAAGCCATGGCGATGCTCGAAAGAGTAAACCTTGCCGACAGGAGCCATCACAAACCCAACGAACTTAGCGGCGGCCAATCGCAGCGGGTGGCCATTGCAAGGGCGCTGGTCAACGATCCGTCTATTATATTGGCAGATGAACCTACCGGTAACCTTGATAGTAAAACCTCGGTAGAGATAATGGACATTTTCAGCTCCATTCAAGCGGCCGGGAATACGGTGGTGCTGGTAACCCACGAAGAGGATATTGCAGGCTTTGCCAGACGGGTAATCCGGCTACGCGACGGCGTAATTGAAAGTGACAAAGCCCAAACGGGACATAGCATTGTACAGAAAGTAATTGCCCCTTAAGTCAATCGCCAATCTTCAATAAGTCATGGGGCATTATCTCACCGATGAGAAATTTAAACGAAAACGCCGTTGGATTTGTTAATGCATGACGGCTAAAGTGTTTTAGTAATACAACACTGAAGCCATTGTCGATTATCTACTGTTCATATTCCATTTTCAATTGTCCAAATATCAGTTGATCAGTGGTCAACATCAAACTCATGTCATTTAAAATATACACCAAAACCGGAGACCTTGGAAAGACTTCGCTGATAGGTGGCACAAAAGTGCCCAAAAGCCATATCCGCATTGAGGCATATGGCACAGTTGATGAACTCAATTCGCATATCGGGTTACTCACCGATCACCTGTCCGACCCGCCGACAAAAGAGATGCTTAAAGAGATCCAGGACCGTTTATTTACTATTGGCTCCTCCCTGGCCTGCGACCCTGAGAAAGAACCCAAAATGAAAATCCCTGATCTTAAAGAAACCGATATTACCCTCCTGGAGCGAGAAATGGACCGCATGGATGAAGTCCTGCCCACCATGAAGTTTTTTATATTACCCGGCGGGCATGTAAGTGTAAGTCAGGCCCATATATGCCGCTGCGTATGCCGCCGTGCCGAGCGTCTCTGCGTCAATATGCAAGAACACGACCTGTTTGTTGATCCACTGGTGATCAAATACCTCAATCGACTCAGCGATTATTTATTTGTGGTAAGCCGCTACGCAGGGCATTTAGTAGGAGCGGCCGAAATTCCCTGGAAGCCACGTGTGTAAATCAATGTACATCTACCCGTCTTCCAAAATAAAATAATCAGCACGAAATTTCAATACAGCTATAAATTGAAATATAACGAAATCCAGGAACTTGAAAGTAGGATATTAGGTGTTGATTGATGAGCGTTGTTCTCAAATAATATCAGGTTTTGGTGATGGCAGTTTCATCAATTTCTTCCTTGTTACCTCACATAAGTCTTCCCGCATTTGGCGCTACCATTGGCTGCTTGCCAAGGCGTAATGCCCCGGGCACAAGAATGTAGAAATCCGATAGCAATGAGAAGCAGGGCAAGCTGCAAGATTCTTTTCATGTAATTGTGCAATTAATTTTCATTCCAATAGCGGAATCAAAACCTAAACGTATAGGTTACCCGATTTCGTTTCGAAATGAATTCACAAAACCCTTCGCTTACAGTAGCCAACTGATATCGTCACCGGATGCTATCTCCTTGCGTATCATAATACCAATGCCAGCTTCCATTTCAAGAAGGGTGGCCGGATATTCTCCAATCATCCGAAGTGCTTTATTTTCAAAGAGCAATGCCGTTCCTTCGGGCAGGCATGCAATGCTGAGTCCCGGGTTTTCAATCAGGAATTCTGTGAGCCGGTCGTCGCGGGTTTCGCCGTTGTGGCCCGGTATGTTGTAATTAAAATAGTGTGGATTGAGCTGGAACGGAAATAGCCCAAGGGCATTGAAACTTTTAGGCTCCACAATCGGCATGTCGTTGGTGGTGCAAATGGTAGGGCCAGTAATATTAGACCCTGCACTCCAGCCAATATAGGGTGTGCCGCTGCTTACTTTATCCCTTATGAAATCCAGCACCTGCGCTTTATAGATCTCGGCCAATAGTTTAAACGTATTACCGCCGCCAACCATAATGGCATCCGCTTTGGCGAGAATCGCTTTGGCATTTTCGGGCAATACGGTTACCACCTCGTGGCCAAGATGCGCCAATGCAGTTCTTACTTTTGCTGCATAATCTTCAAAACTGATGGTCACACCGGCAAAGGGTATGAAAGCAATGGTTATAGGGTTTTCGCCCAAAAACGTTTTGATCACAGGAGCCGCGGCTTCTAAATAGCCGCCGTTGGCGACCCTGGAACTACTAAAGACAAGGATACGAGTAGACATGGGTATTTGAAGGGCTTTTGTATGATGATTAAGCACTGTAGTGGCGTTGGATGGTTTTGCGGAACTGGTAGCAAACCCTATTCACGCTTTTGCATTTAGAACTCAACAACAAGTCGTATACGTGTTGGCGCGCGGCATCTTCTGAGGTAGCCACCCCGTTTTTAATCTTCCATTTTCTTTTGTCTCAACCTTTAGCCACTTGCCATTGCAGCCGATACCTTTAAGAAAAAAGTAGGTGGTTTTTTAAAGCCCGGTAGCAATAGCAGATTTGATGGTGGGTAAAATATAAAATGCAGCACCTTTAGGATCGTCTCTATTGTAGACGCCAATATGTTCGCTCTTCTTAACCCATCCTTTGACAATATAACTGGCAAGTGAGTAAGCTACAGACACATACAACATGCTATCATTCTGTCCTTTTATTTCCATGCAGATAAAATCTTCGCCTTTCAAATTGTGTTGCAGCACTTTGATCCATATGCCCCCAGGTTTATTGCACAAGCCAATCTTGCCTCTAAAATCCGGGTCGATAAGAATTTCCCCATCAGCCTTAATGCTCTGGCCAATGCTCAGATAAGAAGTCAAAAACAAGAATGTTGAAAATAGCAATTTCAGTTTAAACCTTTAAGTCGATTTTTGTATGATTTTCTTCTGTTATGAGTGTCTCCACCGACCATTGTACAAATATAACCTGAGCCGATTGGTAGTATAATTCAAACTTTCAGCAATTCAGTGGTCGGTTAAAATTAACTGGCCGATAACCTGTCCACTTCCACACGCCTGGCATCGTTAAGTTGTTTTAATCCTGCCTGTACCAGCCTGAAACAGATGGCCCATGCAATGATACCAAGTACGGGGAATTTAAGGTCTAAAACTACTGGTAGGGAAATGGTGGTAAATGGTGCATTCCAGGTCATGTGCAGCAACATGCTGGCTATCATTACCCGTAAGAATCTGGGATTAGCTAGCATATTCCATGCAAATTTCTTGTCGCCTTTTACCAGCCACAAAGCCGCAGCAGCATTGGCCGTCCAAACTATATGCATAAACGGAGCCAGCAGGCCACGCAGGGCAATGTTGTAAACACCATCGCCAAAACCGCCCTGCCCCAGGAAAGATTCAAGGGCATAGCCAGCACTTTCAAAAGCGCCGAATCCACATCCAATGGCAGCACCAAAGAGCAGCCCGTTTAATACCCACTTATAGCGGACGGCCCTTCCAAAGATGCCAACAATGATAAGAAGTTTAGCCGTTTCTTCAATAATGCCGGCAGCCGACACACCCAGCAGGCCGCTTAAAAAATCGAAGGATTTAAAGAACACCAACGCCAGTATCAGTGATGCTACGCCGCCAATGAAGAGTAGCACCACAACAAGGAAAATAGAAATATTTCTGGGAGCATTTAGTTCCAGAAAGAAGATAAGTGTAGACACAGGTACCGCAAACGTGCCAATGAAAATGAGGCCAGGGATTATTTTTACGTTTTCAAAAGTCTGTACACCCATGGCCAGCGCCACCGAAAGAATAACGGCCAGAAGCAATAGTCTGGAGAAGAGCCAGGGCTTGGCCCAGCTTGTTTCAATATCGGTAATCGCAGGGGTATTGCTGGAAGTGCCGGTTATTAGCTGGTCTTCCATTTCTGTGAAGCTATGCTTCTTAAAAACTTGAGAAAACAAACTCCTAAATTTAAAATCATGCAGCCCTTCCAGCCCAATAAGTGAGCCAAACTGGTTTTTTAGCGCATTTCCCGTACCCTGCTGTACGGTACTACCTAAAACCGCTGGAAAATTGGCTTTCCAAATAGACTGCCCTATCCGCAGTATATCATTGTTCCCAATTGAATTTTTTATAACAGGGTTACCGTTCAGCTTCACCACTGCTTTGCAGGAGGAGGCATCAATCATCAATAACCCATTGTTGTAGGTAAAGGAAATGTTGCCATGCTCCTCGTTCAGTTCTGTGATACTGGTATTTGGATCGTTGGCCATATGGCCAATGGAAATGCTGGAACCCGGTTCGATGGTAGCGGTACAGTGGTCGTCCACTCCGTCAATACACTCCAGTATAACGGCTTCTTTTGGGTTGTTACTCATCGGGTTTATGTTTTAAAGGTTTCGACAGTAATATAAAACAATATTTTTGCAGGTTTAAATTTCTATATCTGTAAAAGGACAGGCAATAGTTCCCAGTTCCGGGTTTTGTGATCCTGTTTGGTGTCCCCACCGACCACAGCACCAAACGAAACTATAAATTCATGCAGTGCTTATTTCTAATTCAATTTCTTTTTTTCGCAACAATCCTGCCTTGTGGAAAATGGCAGTGTTACTGATATTCCGTGGTCGGTGGAGACTCAGACCACGGTGGCTGAAATTCGAACGGACTTCGATATTATTCATTGCTTACTCACCAATCGCCGCAATCCCGGGCAATACCTTCCCTTCAAAATATTCCAGCATCGCCCCGCCGCCAGTGCTTACATAGCTAACCTTATCAGCAAAGCCAAACTGGTTAACTGCAGCTACACTATCGCCACCGCCCACGAGGCTGAAAGCGCCGTTGGCAGTAGCTTCTGCCACCGCTTCAGCAATGGCTTTGGTGCCGGCCTGAAACTTTTCCATTTCAAAAACGCCCATGGGGCCATTCCATAAAACGGTCTTGCTGCGACGGATTACTTCGGCAAAAATACCACATGCTTTTGGACCAATGTCCAGGCCCATCCAACCGGCGGGAATCGCATCGCTGGGACGCACTTCGGTGTTGGCATCAGCAGCAAATTTGTCGGCAATCACGCTGTCTTCCGGCAAATGAATACTGGTGCCTTTTTCGATGGCTTTGGCCAATAAATCAATGGCAGTTTGCAAACGGTCTTCTTCGCAAAGGCTGTTGCCGATCTGCCCGCCGCGGGCCTTCATAAATGTATACGCCATTCCACCGCCAATGATAATGTCGGTGGCTTTATCCAGTAGCATTTCGATGATCAGAATTTTATCACTCACTTTTGCGCCTCCGATGATGGCGGTAAAGGGCTTCTGCGCTTCATGCAATACTTTTTCTGCACTGATCACTTCTGCTTCCATCAGCAGGCCAAACATTTTTTTGTCGGCCGGGAAATATTTTGCAATGACCGCAGTACTGGCATGGGCACGGTGGGCGGTACCGAATGCATCATTGACATACACAGTTCCCAGCTTGCTTAGTTTTTCGGCAAAGGCTGCATCGCCTTTTTCTTCTTCTTTGTAAAAACGCAGGTTTTCCAGCAGCAGTACTTCGCCTTTGCCCAACATGCTGGCTGTAAGAAATGCCTGTTCGCCAATACAGTCGTTGGCAAAAAATACTTTAGTTGCCGCCTCACCCTCAGCATTACCGGCATTCAGCAGTTCATACAGGTGCTTCACGAGGTGTTTCAGCGAATATTTATCCGTAGGTCCGTCTTTGGGGCGGCCAAGGTGGCTCATTAAAATAGCGCTGCCGCCATCGGCCAGTATTTTTTTAATCGTTGGGATGGTGCTGGTCATCCGCGTATCGTCGGTAATTTCAAACTGATCATTCAGCGGCACGTTGAAATCTACACGTACCAGGGCCTTTTGCCCGGCGAAGTCGAAAGAAGAAAATTTGCTCATTGTAAATAGTATTAAATGGAATATGTAGGAATAGTTGATACCAGGTGTGTAATGTCGCGGGTTGTTGTCGCGGTTTGCCAAATATAACAAGCAACCGGAACAAACTTTTTTTAAATCGCCAGACTCTGTTTAAATGTTGTTTTTGGTGTTACAGGCATTGGGTGTTTACACCATCAGCATGGACTCCGTACGTTTACGGAATTCAAAAGCAGTGACCTAAGCACCCATCTACGCCTATAAAAAACTTGAGAACTAGAAGGAGATAGTCTCTTCAGCTTATTCCAGTAGCGTCGGCGTAGTGTTGATTCTTAATTTGTTATAAACATGATGTATTTAAGGAATATAGATTCTCTGCTAACCACAAGGAAGCTTCCTGTTTATTGGCATTGAATCGATCCCATTTCCAGGCTTGGTTGCTGTATTGTAAATCCTCAGAGACTTTCTAACTGTATCTTTTGAAACGGCCACCATTTGTTTTGACTGGTGACTTTATAACCATCTGATATGGAAATAACTAACTGCCCGATACCTAATGGATTCTGGAACCTGTGATTGCAACGGGTACTGAATGGGCGGGCCAAATTATTAGCTGTCTTCGCAAAATTCTGTGCGGGCGAAAGCGTCCGACATGCTTCGATGCAAGCTGCCTTTACAAGGTTCTTCCGGGTGAAAAGAAAGTATGGATAATGGAAGCGTAAGGGATTGGAACGAAAAGCCCACAGCCCCAGGGCTTTCGGGGCGAGGACTTGCAGTGGAAAGCCCGGCACCGGCTGGTTTTCGCCGGGGATACGCCCTAAACACAGTAGCTATAAATGCTATTGCAATCGCTTTAAAAATAGCAAATGCCATTCCTTACGAAACAGCATTTGCCGGTATTAATATTTCAAATCATATTGATTTAGCTGATAAGCCCCGCAAAATAGTGAACGGTACGAACCAACTGGCTTACATAGCTCATTTCGTTATCGTACCAGCTGACGGTGCGCACCAATTGGACATCGCCAACCGTTTGAACGCGGGTTTGGGTGGCATCAAACAAAGAACCAAAACTGCTGCCGATGATATCGGTGCTTACAATCTCGTCTTCAGTATAACCAAAGCTTTCGTTGCTGGCGGCTTTCATGGCGGCATTTACATCTTCAACAGTCGTTTTCTTACCCAATACCACCGTGAGCTCTGTTAAAGAGCCGGTGATGACAGGTACGCGTTGTGCACTTCCATCCAGTTTGCCTTTAAGCACTGGCAACACCAGGCCGATGGCTTTGGCGGCACCGGTACTATTGGGCACAATGTTTTGAGCAGCAGCCCTGGCACGGCGGAGGTCACCTTTTGGATGTGGGGCATCCTGGGTGTTCTGGTCGTTGGTATAGGCGTGGATGGTGGTCATGAGACCGTTTACGATGCCGTAGGTATTTTCCAAAACTTGTGCCATTGGTGCCAGGCAGTTGGTAGTGCAGCTGGCGCAGCTGATTACAGTCTCGGTGCCATCGAGAATGCTATGGTTTACATTGAAAACGATGGTCTTCAGATCGCCGGTGGCAGGCGCGGAAATCACTACGCGTTTAGCTCCTGCGGTTATGTGGGCCTGGCACTTGTCTTTATCAGTAAAAAAGCCGGTGCACTCGAGTACCACATCGACATCATGGGCACCCCATGGAATTTGAGCGGGATCTTTTTGCGCATATATTTTTACTTCATGTCCTTCTACGGTGATGCTGCTTTCGCCAGCGGTAACATCTTTCCCAAAGCGGCCCTGGGCGCTATCGTATTTCAACAGGTGGGCGAGTACTTTTGGTGAGGTAAGATCATTGATGGCTACTACATCAATGCCTTCCATTTCGAATATCTGGCGATATACCAGGCGGCCGATGCGGCCAAAACCATTGATTGCTACTTTTACGCTCATAATTAAGAATTGAAATTGAAAATTGTGGATTGCTGTTTTTAAATTTTATGCCGCGAAAATAAGCCCTTTGGAGAACAATAAATAGAGGAGATTTTGCCTTTTTTGGTGGTTCCGCGGCCAACTTATCACCGATTTTTTCTGCACGCGGTTGTGTGTTTTTTCACTGTGGGCTTGACTTTAGGCCTTACGGGCGCTGGGAGTCTAAAAAATAAATTTGCCCAAAAGAAATGAGCCCCTATTTTTGCAGCCCATTAAACAAAACGGAGCGTTGGTCAAGGGGTTAAGACACCTCCCTTTCACGGAGGAATCACGGGTTCGATTCCCGTACGCTCTACCACCTGAAGACCGTTCTCAAAAAAAGAACGGTCTTTTTTATTTCCGGGAATTAAAGGGGTATCGCAGGGATTATTTCGCGTATAAGTCTTCATTAACACCTCAATCATCTTCACAGTTTTGATACAGCTATAGCGGCGCTCCTTTAGCATGGTGGCAGACACAATGCAGTACACAATAAAATTCGGAATAACCGCTCCCATTCACATCAATGCCCTTCATCGCCGCCGGTTAGATATTGGTGGCGAGTGATATGCCCTTAACACCGGTGGTTATATACCATTTTAACCAATAGAGCGTTGTGCCGCTGTATAAAGGTGAAAATTACACTTATTGTTTTATTCCCTATTTTAGGGGCTGCATTAGTATATTGAACTGCCCTTTTACTTTAAAATAATTTTCAACGATGGCGATGCCCACCAAACCACTTGCTACTCATGTGCCCGGAACCGGTGGCAAAGGAAAATACCTGTTCCCGTTTATACTGATTACCTCCCTGTTTTTTTTGTGGGGCTTTGCGCATAACCTCGATCCGATTTTGATTCCGCATTTAAAAAAATCATTCACACTTTCCAATGTCCAATCTACACTGGTAGACACTGCTGTTTTTTTTGCCTATTTCCTGATGGCGATTCCCGCAGGGATGATCATGAAAAAGTACGGGTATAAAACCGGGATCATTTTTGGTCTATTGCTTTTTGCATTGGGGTCTTTTTTATTCATCCCGGCTGCCAATACACAGCAGTATGATTTTTTTCTTGTGGCATTATTCATTATTGCCTGCGGTCTTACGATCCTGGAAACGGCCGCAAATCCATATGCTACCTTGTTAGGGTCTCCGGATAAAGCAACCCAGCGTCTAAACTTCTGCCAGTCGTTTAATGGCCTGGCGGCTGCCCTTGCTCCTGTAGTTGGCGCCCGGATTATTCTGACTAAGGGTTATTCTGAAACTGAACTTACGTCAATGACCGAAGCTGCAAGGAAACTGGCACTTGCCTCGGAAGCATCTTCTGTAAAAATGCCCTATTTAATATTAGGCTGTATTTTGGTACTGGTAGCTGTCTTTTTTGCAATCACTAAATTGCCAAAAATACAGGGTAGCACCGAAGCCGGGGCTTCTAAAAATATACTTCAGACGTTCAGACACAGGCATCTCTCATGGGGCGTTGCTGCCCAATTCTTTTATGTGGGTGCACAGGTTTCTGTTTTTAGTCTATTTATTATTTATGCCCCGATATCAGCGGGCGTTAACCAAATACAGGCTGCAGATTATTTAGGCATTTGTGGCATTGCATTTTTAATCGGCAGGTTTCTGGGTACTTTTTTAATGAAGTATATCCTTCCTGAAAGATTACTTGCGGGCTATGCGGCCATTAACGTGCTTTTATGTATCGTGGCCATGATGGCTCATGGTATGATCACGATATACGCCGTGATTGGCATTTGCTTTTTTATGTCTATCATGTTTCCAACTATTTTTTCATTGGGTATCAAAAATCTTGGAGGCGACACGGAATATGGTAGCAGCCTTATTATTATGTCGATTGTAGGCGGAGCTATACTCCCGCGTATTTTTGCATTTATCGGTGATACGGTTGGGAATTTCCAGTACGGCTATATTGTGCCGCTAGTTTGTTTCATCGTGATCCTGGTATTTGGGATAAAAGGCTATAAGGTGATTGCCCTTAAACCCATTAATTGAAAATTTAATACCGTCGTTTAATATGCCGGACAGCAACCGTATAGATAGCCACCAGCATTTCTGGCAGTACAATGCCCAAAAGCACGATTGGATTGATGATGAAATGGCGGTGATCCGAAGGGATTTTTTACCGCAGGATCTGGAACCCCTGTTGCAGCAAAACGGAATCAGCGGGTGCGTTGCAGTTCAGGCTGATCAAACCGAAGCGGACACTGATTTTCTCCTGCAACTCGCCAGCGAACATGCATTTATCAAAGGCGTCGTTGGCTGGGTAGATTTACGGGCAGATGTTATCAACGAAAGATTAGCCCACTACGCACAATTCAGTACTATCAAGGGTTTCAGGCATGTGCTTCAAGGCGAAGCACCCGAATTTATGCTACAGCCAAACTTTAAAAGAGGTATTGCTGCACTGCAGCCATTTGGCTTTACTTACGACCTGCTTATTTTTCCACAACACCTGAAAGCAGCTATTGAGTTGGTGCGGCAGTTTCCGGATCAGCCATTTGTGATTGACCATATTGCAAAGCCACAAATTAAGGCAGGCATATTGGAGGACTGGCAGCAGGATATCATCGCTATTTCCCAATGTGAAAATGTAAATTGCAAAATAAGTGGCATGGTTACCGAAGCCGAATATCATCATTGGAAGCCGGAAGATTTTACCCCTTACCTCGATACCGTCGTAGCAGCATTCGGTCCGCAAAGGATCATGTTTGGAAGCGACTGGCCCGTATGCCAGGTAGCAGGAAGTTATGATCAGATATTGGGCATTGCGGAACGATATTTTTCAACGTTTTCTATTGAAGAACGTGCTTTGTTTTTTGGCGGCAATGCCACGAAATTTTATAGGTTATAAAAACTAATTACATGAACGACACAACTACGAATACACTGCCATCGGTGATGTTTGGTACCAGTTGCCTGGGTAATATTTACGAAGCCACTCCCTACGAAACCAAGCTAGCGATCGTGCGGGAATGTGTGCAGAACAGCCCGGGCATCCCGGTGTTTGACAGTGCCGGAAAATATGGTGCCGGCCTGTCGTTGGAAATGCTGGGCAAAGCTTTAAAAGATCTGGGCGTGAAACCAAACGAAGTCATCATCAGCAACAAACTGGCCTGGTACCAAACCGAACTCACCACGCCGGAGCCTACTTTTGAAAGGGATATCTGGAAAGAAATGAAGAATGATGCGGTGCAAAAAATAAGCTACGAAGGCATACTGGAATGTTTTCACCAGGGCAATGAATTGCTGGGTGACTATGATTCTCAAATGGCATCGGTACATGACCCCGATGAATACCTCGCCGCCGCCACCGATGCCGAAGATGAGGCTAGCCGGTACCAGGACATTTTAGGTGCTTACAAGGCGCTGAAGGAATTAAAAACTGCCGGTAAAGTAACCGGCATTGGTGTAGGTAGCAAGCAATGGAAGGTCATTCAGCGCATCGCCAAGGACGTGGACCTGGATTGGGTGATGATCGCCAACAGCCTGACCCTGCACGACCATCCACCGGCGTTGATCAATTTCATTGCGGAACTACATGCCAAAGGCGTGTCCGTAATCAACTCAGCTGTTTTTAACGGCGGCTTTTTGATCGGCAGTAATTTTTATAATTATGTAGAAGCAGATGCCAGCACCGAAAAAGGAAAAGCCCTCTACCAATGGCGGGAAGATTTTTTTGCGCTCTGCAAAGCATTTGATATCCAGCCTGCCGAAGCCTGTTTTAACTTCGGTTTCAATATCCCCGGAGTTACAAGCGTAGCGCTAAGCACCACCAAACCAGACAAAGTAAAAGGCAATATCGCCATGGCCACAAAGAAAATCCCCCTGGAATTCTGGCAAGCCATGGCGGTAAAAGGATTGATACAAGACGATGTGCTGGCACTTATTGAAAAGCCTTAATTTTTTTGATAACCAGTCAAGGTCACAACCTGATTAATTCTGCTATTTTGAACAACACAATGCAACAATGCTGTGGTACCCGAAATCACCGTTGAGCCTATGGCGAACCCCAAGCCAGCAAACTGTAAACCTCCTGCACCGGGGCACTCTTCTCCGCGAGGAGAAGGGTCGGGGATGAGGCCTCCGACCGGAACACACGAAATCTCTATACCTGGGAACTCTCCCCGCAAAAGATATATCATGAAAACCCTAACCTGCAACACCCCCGGCGAATTCCAATATTCAGATACCGCCCTCCCCGAAGTCCCCGAAAATTATACCCTCTTAAAAATAAAGCGCATCGGCATTTGCGGCACCGACCTGCACGCCTACCAGGGTACCCAGCCTTTTTTTAATTACCCAAGGGTCCTAGGGCACGAACTGGCGGCCGAAATTGTTCAAACGCAGGCAGACAGCGGGTTTGAAGTGGGTGAGCCGGTAACCATCAGCCCCTATTTTTATTGTGGTACCTGCATTGCCTGCCGTACCGGCCACAACAATTGCTGTGCGGCCATTAATGTGTGCGGTGTGCATATAGATGGTGGCATGCGGGAATACCTGGCCGTGCCTACCTATTCACTTATCCACGGGCAAGGCCTCAGCGATGATGAACTGGCCTTAGTAGAGCCGTTAGCTATTGGTGCCCATGGCGTTCGTCGGGCAGGCGTGCAGCCGGGAGAGTTTGTCCTGGTAATTGGTGCCGGCCCGATTGGGCTTGGCACAATGGAGTTTGCCCGGATTGCCGGCGGCCAGGTAATCGCTCTTGATGTGAATACCCAACGTCTGGAATTTTGCAAAGAAAAGCTCGGCGTGTGGCATGCTGTCAATGCCATGGATCCGGATGTTGCTGAGCAATTAAAAACGATCACCAACGGCGATATGCCCACGGTGGTAATCGACTGTACCGGAAATCTAAAGGCCATCAATAACGCTTTTCAATACATGGCACACACTGCCAGGTTTGTGTTGATTGGCCTTCAAAAAAATGAGGTCAGTTTCAGCCATCCCGAATTTCACAAAAGGGAAGCCACCCTGATGAGCAGCCGCAATGCCACTTCAGAGGATTTTGATCATGTAGTGGCCAGTATGAAAAAAGGTCTTGTAAAACCGACCAATTATATCACCCATCGCGTGGCTTTTGAAGATGTGAAAGACCATTTCGCCAGCTGGCTGGATCCCGCAACGGGGGTAATTAAGGCGATCGTGGAAATGTAGGCAAATGATAATGGGCTATTGACCGTAAAGCCCTTATGAATATTGGTTCCGGATGTACGCTACAAGTCCTCCTTCACCCTCCTTCGTCAGGTTCTGCCCGGACTTTTCCCTGACATCCGGCATTCATTTAGCAGTTGGAATTCTGTTGGCCATTTGGGCCTGTAAAGAATGAATGTACTATTAACTTACAGTAACCGTTAATCCGTAAATAACTGTGCCTTGCGGCTTGTAAATATCATTTGGCGATTTATCAAAGTACTTTATTTTACGCCAATTAAAAAATTGTCGGTATCGTAGACAGTTTTTCGTAGCCGGAAACACCTGATATTATCCTTAATGCAATACTACCTTTTATTTCTTCTTCTCCTTGTTGCGTTGGCACTCGTATCAAGACCACTTACAGTTGTTCTTCATGAGCTGGGACATGCAATTCCTGCTATTCTCTTAACCAAACAAAAGGTGACCATTTATATTGGTTCTTATGGAGACCCTAGAAAAAGCATCAAATTTCATATTGGGCGCTTAGAGATTTTCTTTCGATATAATGTATTTGCATGGAGGCTTGGGATTTGCGTTCCCTCAGAAAAAAACATCTCTGTAAATCGTCAAATTGTTTACACAATAACAGGACCATTTACTTCATTTATTGTCGCAGTTATTGCTTGCTATTTTACTTTTACCTATGATATGCATGGGCTGTTAAAGATCTTACTCGTTGTATTTCTAACCTCTTCTATCCTTGACTTATTAATAAATCTAACCCCTAACAAAACCCCAATTCAACTATTCAGTGGCAAGTTCGTTTACAATGACGGTTATAAGCTTAAACTACTATTTTACTATAAAAAATTTCCGGGAGAATTCGAGAAAGCCATGGTGCTTTTTAATCAACAGCGCTATTCAGAGTCTACAGTTTTATTCAATAAATTTTTGACCAAAAATCTAAAAGAAGAAACCATTTACCGGCTGGCGATTCACTCCAATTTGCAAATTAAGGACTACGAAAAAGCCAAAGAGATCTCGGATACATTTATTAAACTCGGTAAAATGACGTCAGACGATTTTTCAAATATAGGACTTGCCTACTCCCAACTTGGATTTCATGAACAGGCCATTGGCTTTTATAATGAGTCTCTCGAACAAAACCCCGACAACAAGTATTCACTCAACAATATGGGCTATGCTTTGAATTTGTTGAATAGGTATGACGAGGCAATCCCAATATTCGATAGAGCAATTGAAATTGATTCGGCATTTGCTTACAGCTATAACAACAGAGGACTTTCGAAAATTAAAACTGGGAAAACAGAAGAAGGCCTTAAAGACATTAACTATTCATTTGAGCTTGATAAGGACAATTCTTATGGTTACAGAAACCTCGGGATTTATCATTTAGACAAAGGAGAATATAAAGAGGCATTGAAACTATTTACCAAAGCAATGGAACTGGACAGTTCAACACATATGGTTCTGGAATTAATAGAAGAAGTGAAAAAACTACTTTTAGAAAGCCATGGATAACCCTTTTATTTGTATAGGCAACAAATTTCATCAGGTATCCGGATTGTTCAACAGTAGTACCATGCCTGAACGAAGCGTCGCCACCGGAGTTCCTTCAGGGTACAATAGCCGGTCTCAAAAACTTATCTCCGGATAATCGTATCCACCTAAAAAACCACAGCCTTATTAATGAGATCGTACCTGGCGAAAGCTTTATCCAGTAATGATTTTGAATGTTTCGCCGCCCCAGTATTTTTCAATTTTTCAGCAGCCTGGGAAATGCCGTAAAGCGCCCAGCCATTATTGGGGCTGATGCTAAGATCTTTATTGAGTACCTCTAGAGCACCTGCAGGTCTTCCAAAACGGAGTAAAGCGCTACCCAGGTAATGACGGGCAGGCAGCGGCCAGTCCCTTGGCTCGTTATACATCAGTTTGTCTTCCATGGCTACCGCGTTTGTAAGACTCATAATCGCATGGTCTTTTTCATTCATCTCTTCGGCGATTACCCCTTCCAGTAAATTTTCCGCTACCCTTGCCGGTGCTATTGGTGGATTAAAAGTACTGGCGCCGATCTGCAGCACACTGTCTTTCATGCAAAACCGTAATGCTTTAAGTTCCTGCCGGGCTTCGCTGGTCATATGTTTTCTTGCAAAGGCCAGGCCGCGGCCAAAATGCCGGATCATGGCTGCATAGGGGCGGCTTGCCGGCACCTCGGGTTCCTTCAGCACCGCATCCCATTGCCCAAAGCGGATCATGGTAAATACAGGCGTCATCCACACATATTGAGAGGCGGTGCCAAAATAGCCGGGGGCATCCATATACGAAGTGTCGATGCTGTTGCGGCAGTCGTTTGAGGCTTTGGTAGCATAGGCAAACCGGCCTTCCATCTGCGCACAATTAGCCTGCATGTGGCGGTTGTGCATCTCGTAAAGAAAAGCTGCATTGATGGTGGGCGAATACGCTTTCCGGTATATGTCGTAGCCAGTCAGCGCTTCTTCATTTACCGTTTCGCCATCGGCATACATGCCGGTGCGGATATAAATATGCGAAGGCATGTGTACGATATGCGATACCGATGGCATGAGGCCGGTTAGCTTTTTAGCGGCAGCCAAACCCTTTGATGGATTCAGCGACCCCTCTACGGTGTGGATATAATAATGATTAGCGCCGGGGTGCATGGGTGCGAGGCTAATGGCTTTTTCCAATACTTTTTCAATGAGCGGTGTCCATGGTTTCGGAGTGCCATTCTGTTCGTACAGGTCCCATGGATGCTGCACCATCAGGGCATCGGCATATAAAGTCCAGATATCTGCATCGGCTGCAAATTGTTTAGTCAGTGCCAGCAAGGTATCTGCATATCGCTGGTTTAAGACTTCCCGGCTTTGGGTGGTGTCGGCACTGTACCTCACTTGTGTGGATTGGATCAATGCCTTTTCTCTTGGTGTACAGCCGGCAGCAAATTCTAATGCGTTTTTATTGGCCAGCAGTGCTTCGGGCGAGGCGCTATAGCCAAAGTCGTTGATGTTTGGTCCGTATGCCATGGCCTGTCCCCACCAGGCCATGGCGCATTCAGGATCAAATGCAGCTGCCTTTTTAAACGATCCCAATGCCTCTATAATATGGAACGCATAATACATGCTGATACCCTGGTTAAAAAAGATCTGTGCACTATCCGACAAAGTGGTGACGGGGAAGCTGAAATGCCCCCAGCCCGTTAGCAACGGCATATCAAGGGTGTCGATCTGTTCCAGGTCCAGAATGGCACCGCAACCGATGGCCGTACTGCGTTTTAACTCGAGGTCCTTTAGAGCCTGCACGGGACTTACCAGCTCCGTCTGCCGGATACGAAAAGCAACAATTCCAATTGACAGCAATAGTAGTGCAGTAACCGTGAGGACATGGCGTTTCATAGAAGCATTTTTGGGGGATTAAAATACGCCGCTACTTTTCAATTTGCAATCGTTTTTTATTGGGAGGTGATAGTCGGCCAGGAAAGTGGCATTGCTTTATAACAAAGCCAATATTAAGTTTCGGGTCATCGAAATAAGCCATTATCCAACTATTATCAATTAATATCCTTCCCTTCTTTCAGCTTTGCAATCTGGCCGGCCAATGTTTTTTTTGCGGCATCATCCGGCGACTGTGCCATCGCCTTCTCAGCATATTTAATGGCATTTTTAAAATCACTTTTGGCGGAATAACCATTCATCAATCCACTGTTGACCCCAAAAATGTCACCGTATCTTTTTTGCGAAGCGGTAAAAACCTCGAGCGCCTTATCGATTCTTTTTTGGGTAATGAGGATCCTTCCGTAGGCACTGTACTGATTAGCGGTGGCTATTAACAAGGCTTCGTTCATTGTGGAATCGGCCTCTGCTATTCTGTTTAATTTTTCATAGCCAGTAGCCAGGTTGCGTAGGGTGATATAGGTTTTCTGACCACCGAAACCCTCAACCGCTCTTCTGCTCCAAACCAGCGCTTCTTCCAGGTTGATATTTTTATTAAAACAGTATTGGGTGGCTGTTAAGATGTTGGCGGGTGTAAAGCCCTTGCGGCTGTTCAGTTCTTCGCGGATCCTCGCCAATACGATGTTGTCGACATCCACGTCCACTTTAAACGGGACCGATACCTTTTCCCATTGCATGGCAATGACACAGTATTTTTCTCGTTGTTCTATGAATTCATACTTCAGCCATTCCACGCTTTTCTCCAGGGCCACCAGCTTCACGTTGACTCGTAATGCATCATATTTTTCATCATAATAAAAACTACCCCAGGCACCGGTTTGGGTTGAAAAAATCATAGTCGCATTATCTGCACCCATTGCTATAAACAGGCCATAAGTTCCGGCTTTTAATGGTTGGCCTTCCACTTTCACATCGTGTTCAAACGAAATGGTTGTATTCTCATTGGCACCTGCACGCCAAGGCGAAATATTGGAATTTGTCCTGAAATTCTGGGTGCTGAAACCATAAGTCACAACGTTTCCATCGCCATAAATTTTTCCTTCCCGCTTTTTTACATCGGGCCGGCTATAGCTTATAGAAATGGATGTAATGCCTACTTCTTCGGTAATAGTAGCCCTTGGATTATTGCCGCTTGGCGGTAAATCAAGTTGGGCAAAAGCCTGTTGGCTTATTAGTACTATGGCAATAAAAATGTTAAGCAGTTTCATTTTTTTCATTTTTTTAAAGAGCGGCAAATGCAATTGATTTTTCAAAAACACGAGGTAAGCTAAGGCATTTTATCTGTATTTTTAATTTCCCTGGTTAGCGCCAGACCATTTTTGAGATCGGAATAAAGTGATCGACAATTTTTAATATTAAATTGATTGCAGTCGTGAGTATGATAGGAAACTTGCTTCGGGTAACAACCTCAGAACTGGAAAGCTATTTGGCTAACAGTGTTTTGTTGGAGGAGCGCATTTACAACGATGCCTCCTATGAACAAGACCCCAATCTGGTAGACATTGACAAGTCCTGGGACGGGATCTTATTTTTATTAACGGGATCAAGTTTAGAAGACACGGATCACCCGTTGGCCAGCGTGCTGTTTAGCAATGAAATTATTGATGAAAATCAAGACCTGGGTTATGGCCCGGCATCCTATGTAACAGCCGCACAAGTACGAGAGCTACATGAAAAAATTTCAAAAATTACGATGGAGGAACTCAGAGAAAATTATCATCCTGAAAAGATGAATGATGTGTACCCAAGTATCTGGGGCGAGCAGGAAGAGCTCGACTATTTAATCGAATATTTTAAGATCGTGCAACAAACTTATGCCCAGGCATCGGCGAACGGAGAAGCAATTATCACATTCATAAATTAGGAACTATCTTTGTCCCTCTATCCTCTCTCACGCATTTAACAAGCATTAGTCCGGCACCGAACTAAAGCAGTTAAACGCAAAAAAGACCGCAACTCATTGCGGTCTTTTTTGCTATTCGAACCATTTACACATTTGCATATTATCACATTTGCAAATTGGTTTTACCCGAACATTTCTTTCACCTTATCAAAAAAACTGGTCTTCTGCTTTTCTGACGATGGCTGAAAGTTATTGCTGGCCTCCATTTTTTCCAGCGCTTCTTTCTCATCAGCGCTTACATGCTGAGGTGTCCAGATGCTGACATGGATCAGCTGGTCGCCTTTTTCATAACTCTGAACAGATGGGAATCCTTTGCCTTTAAGCCTGAATATTTTACCGCTTTGCGTGCCCGGCGGAATTTTAATTTTTGCCTTTCCATCAATAGTAGGCACTTGTAATTCGGTGCCAAACACAGCTTGCGGAAAACTAATATGAAGTTCGTAGGCCACGTTGAGCCCGTCGCGTTGCAGCTCCTTGTGTGCTTCTTCTTCTATCATCACCAGCAAGTCGCCATTGCCACCACCACGTTCGCCGGCATTACCGCGGCCGCTCACACTTAGCTGCATCCCTTCCTGTACGCCGGCCGGAATGTCGATGGTTACTGTTTCTTCACCATATACCCGGCCTTCGCCCTTACAAGTAGTACATTTATTGGCAATTACTGTTCCTTCACCATTACAGGTAGAACAGGTAGTTACTGTTTGCATCTGCCCCAGGAACGTGCTGGTCACTTTGCGAACCTGGCCGCTACCGCCGCAGGTGCTACAGGTTTGAACACTGCTTTTATCCTTCGCTCCACTGCCATCGCAGGTACCGCAGCCGACATATTTTTTAACTTTAATTGTCTTCTGTGCGCCTTTGGCGATCTCTTCAAAATTCAGTTTCAGTTTTACGCGGAGGTTGCTACCCCTGGTGCCACGACCACGGCCCTGGCTGCGGCCACCACCACCAAAGAAATCGCTGAAGCCGCCACCGCCTTGTCCAAAAACATCACCGAACTGGCTGAAGATATCATCCATATTCATGCCCCCGCCAAAACCTCCACCGCCACGACCCTGGCCAAAAGCTGCATGACCATAGCGATCATACTGGGCTTTTTTATCCGCATCGCTGAGGATTTCGTAGGCCTCGGCTGCCTCTTTAAATTTTTCTTCCGCAGGCTTATCGCCGGGGTTTCGGTCAGGATGAAACTGCATAGCCACTTTGCGGTATGCCTTTTTAATTTCTTCGCCCGAAGCCGTTTTGCTTACGCCCAGTACCTCGTAAAAATCTCGTTTTGTTGACATGTTGTAATAATGTGCTAATGTGCCAATGTGCTAATATGCCAATTATTGACTAGAGCTACGTTTAGGATGGCTTTAATTTTAATGATGTTTGATGAAACGGATAAACTGATGGAGCCGGTTACGGTTTTCAATTAGCTAATTAGCACATTGGCCCATTAGCTAATTGCTTCATTTACCTACCACCACTTTTGCAAACCGAATGATCTTGTCGCCGAGATAATAACCTTTTGTTACTTCATCGATTACTTTACCCTGCAACGCTGCTGTGGGTGCCGGTATTTCCGTGATGGCCTCGTGTTTGTCGGCATCAAATTCTGTATGGACGGTTTCCATTGGTTTAAGGCCCTTTGCCTGTAAGGTGTTGCGGAGTTTATTAAATACCAGTTGAACGCCTTCTTTAATTACTGTTACATCGTCACTGCTGTTCATTACTTTTTCAGCGCGGTCGCAGTCGTCCATCACGTCTAATAAAGAACTGATCACTTCCCTTCCGGCAGTTTGTATCAACTCGATCCTTTCTTTGGCATTGCGACGTTTGGCATTGTCGAATTCTGCGAACAGGCGCAGGTATTTATCTTTTTGTTCTGCCAGCTCGGCCTGCAGTTTTTCCAGCGCCGGATCTTCGGACAGGGCTTCATTTAAATGATTGGTGCCGGCCATGTTTTCATCGGTATTCATCTCGCCAAGGTTCAGCCCGGTTTCATTTATATAAGATGACCCATTGGCAGACTCCTGGCTATTTTCCTGAAATTCTTTCTGATTCATAATTAAAAAATTGTGTGCAAATGTAGGGGGCAATAATACTGCCAAGGGTTTTGGGCAGGAAATATTGTCATTTGGAACGCTGCCACTCACCAAAAAGCCACGATTTTTTGCGTGGCTTTCTTCAATATTTTTAGGGAAGCAACTAGAATTCAATAATCCCGATCCAGCGGCAAATAAATGCCAGGGCTGCTACAATAAAAAGGAATGCGAAGAACCAGCTGCCGGTAAAAAGGGAAATCAGGAGAGCGACGATACCAACTCCTGCAATGATCTTGGCAGTGGTTGTCAGGTCAAAACCATTATCCTTATATTGCTTGAAATCGCCCTTGTACAGCTTACTCAGTTTATTAAGGGTCTTTTGGTCTTTGTTACTCATTACGATATCCCCGTTTTTCACCATTTCTTTCATTTGGGAAAATGATTTGGCTTTTTTGGAAGAAGCGGTAACTGCGACTTTATTATTATTGAATGAGGCTAATTTTTCATTAACCGTTTGCAGGGTTTCCACTGCTTTTCCAGCAGTAGGCATAGGATCTCCGTAGGGCATTATCTCTTTTTTGTTTTCAGCTAACGTCTGCGGCGCCACGGAATGAACAAAGCCTGCAATGGCGTTTAGGTCGCCCGGTGTTTCAACAGCAACTGCATATTTTCTGGATACACAGGAAGTCAGCGCGAAAATAACGCAAGCCAGTGCCAGGATTTTTAAATAAGACATAAATTCTGATTTGGTGGTGAATAATCAAAAGTAGGGTGAACAATTTTTCAATAACGACATTTGCCTCTTTAAAAATCTTTCATGCATAAAATTTTTCTAAGAAAAAATATCAACCGCAGGGTAGAAAATGGCCATCCATGGGTATTTGGGAATGAAGTGGACCTGGTGAAGAGTGGCTTTGCTGCTGGTTCTTATGCAGACCTGCAACCGGGCGATATCGTAGAAGTGTACACGCCCGACAATAAATTTATTGGCCGTGGATACTTTAATGCAAAAAGCCAGATAATGGTACGCATCCTTACACGCAACCGCCAGGAAGTTATTGACGAAGCCTTTTTCTTACACCGCATCCGGCTTGCCTGGGCCTACCGGCAAAAGATTGGCTATACCGAAAATTGTCGCCTGGTGTTTGGCGAAGCCGACGATATGCCCGCATTGATCATTGATAAATTCAACGATTATTTTGTATTGCAAACCCTGGCCTTTGGCATGGATAAATGGAAGGCTGCTATAGTGAAGGCGCTTGAACAGGTTTTTTCACCCAAGGGCATTTATGAACGCAACGACGTGCCTGTTCGTGAATTAGAAGGTATGGATCAGGTTAAAGGATTTCTGAGCGAACCCTTCGATACCAATATCATCATTAAGGAGAATGGCCTGAAGTTTCATGTCGACATAGAGAACGGCCAGAAGACAGGCTACTTCCTCGATCAGCAGGATAATCGCCGGGCCATACAAAATATTGTGACTGGAGCCAACGTTTTAGAGGCATTCTGCTATACCGGTACCTTCAGCCTGCATGCAGCTCATTATGGTGCTAAAAGCGTTCATGGCATTGATATCAGCGAAAACGCCGTTGCGCAAAGCCGTCGGAATGCTCAATTGAATGGACTACAGGATATCTGTTCGTTTGAAGCCTGTAATGCATTTGACGCACTCAAGACCTGGAGTAAAGATGGCAGTTTGTATGATGTGGTAATAATTGATCCACCGGCATTTACCAAGAGCAGGGAGAATATTCAGAAAGCCATTGCGGGTTACAAGGAAATAAACCTGCGGGCTATGAAACTGGTGAAACCTGGTGGCTTCCTGGTGACTGCTTCCTGCACGAACCTGGTACAACCAGCATTGTTTTTAGAGATCATTGAGATGGCTGCCAAAGATGCCCGGAAAAAGCTGCGGCAGGTCACTTACCAAACTCAGGCTGGCGATCATCCGATTGTATGGGGTCTTGAGAATACCGGCTATCTTAAATTTTTAATTGTCGAGGTAAGCTAAGCAGCAAATCGTATACGGCATTGTCTTATCTTCAACTTATACTCAAACTTAGACTGCACGTGAAGCGCTCCCTTTTAACCCTACTCACTGTTGTAATTTTTATTTCTGCGGCCTATGCGCAGGATATCCACTTTTCGCAATTTTTTGCCTCGCCCCTTACCCTGAACCCTGCCCTCACCGGTAATTTCGATGGCAACCTTAGGGTAGCCGGAAATTATCGCGACCAGTGGCCCACCATCAGCAGGGCATTTACCACCAGTACCATCAGTGCTGATTTTCCAATATTGACCAGTCGCCTCCCCGAAAATGACAGGCTGGCCCTCGGTATTATGGGTTATACCGACCAGCAGGCCGATGGGGTGCTGAAGAACAATTTCGGTAGTATCTCAATTGCCTACCACAAAGGGATGGACGAGGAGGGCAACAACAGGTTGTCGGTGGGTTTTCAGGCGGTGTACTGCGCCAAGAACCTCAATACTGCCTCACTAAAATTCGAAGATCAGTTGCGGAGTGATGGGTTTACTGGTTTTACCAACGAGATCTTCCAGGGCAGAAGTTTTAATATCGGCTATTTTGACCTGAATGCTGGTATCTGCTACAGTGGTACCACAGCTAACAACACCAATTTTTATATCGGGGCTTCCATTTACCATCTTACTAAACCGAAAGAGACTTTTGCCGGCGGTCAGTTTTACCTCAACCAACGCTACACTATTCATGGGGGCGTGTACTTTCCCATGGGCGACCAGGTGATGTTGCATACCAGCGCCATGTATCAAAATCAGGGCGGTGCCCATGAAGGTTTGGTCGGCGCTGCGCTTGGTTATAGCCTTGGATCGGATTATGATAGTCCTACTACTTTGTATGCCGGATCCTGGTTCAGGGTTGGTGATGCACTGATACCCTATTTAGGTTTGGAGTATGGCAAATTCAGGCTGGGACTCACTTACGATGTAACCACTTCCGCGTTGAAGAGCCAGAACCTGAGCCGCGGCGGCTTCGAGTTTTCGCTGATCTATGTAAACAAACCAAGCGGTGAGCATAGCCTGCCTTGCCCTAAGTTTTAAGAGGATTAAGTTTTGAAAATAAAATGAAATTCAAATTTTACGGATTAGATCGGAATTGGTTGGGATAATAGTTATAGTCGTATTAGCCGCTTTTTTCATTGTCATTAATAGAAAGGAAAAGAACCTGTTAGATGAAAAAGGCGTTTTTGTTATTAGAAAACTGTTTTCATTTTCAACCGGCGGCCAGACAAGCCCAATGTACAAATACCAGTAGAGGTTGAACGGAGGTTGCTAGTTACAGAAGTTTTACTGGCCCACTATCACGAACACATAAAGAAGATAGCTTGATGTACTTCAAAGTTCTGCCGGATAATCCCGAAATATGCATGCAGGTTTATGACCCTGAGGTGCCCGAATGTCAATCGTACGCCAACTCTCCTGTAAATGGTTTCAAAGAGTTACCGACTGATACCTGTCGATAGTGCTCAATAGTAGGGCTCAATAGTTGCAATCAGCTGAACGGAGCGTCGCCAATGCAGACCCACCAGGGTACGGCTTTTGCCGGTTTCAAAAAACACTATATAAATCTAAGCCATCAATTTGCTGACGCATATTTACTAACACAAGGCCTCCGCCCAGTGTCATTTAGCTCAAGAAAATATACATATGCCATAGGCACATTTTGTGGGTAGCAAATCTGATGTTTTATGGTGGTTTACGTTCCGTAGGAACATTTTGTGGGGCTTTTACAAGGTGTTCCGCTGGCACACAGCACAGATTCCGACCTTTTCCCTACCGACAAAATGGGCCTATGGCACATGAAGCCCTTGAATTACATTAGGCTTCAGCCCTGGGAACCCTCGCAGTAGCCCTGGAAGCACTCTCTCCCTAATTTAATTGCGGATCAATTGGATAATTTATAATCTCTTCGTAAGTCGGGCCTAGCAGTCGCACAGCGTCTTTCCAGGCAATTTCTGGCTGGGGATGAAATACCAGCTGTCGGTTCCCATTGGTGGTGAGCCAGCTTTTTTCCTCAAGTTCGCCATCCAGCTGGCCATTGCTCCAACCGCTGTAACCCAGAAAGAAACGGACCTGGTCCAGGTTCAATGTGCGGTCGCGGATAAGCGCCAATACCTGTTCAAAATCGCCACCCCAGAAAATGCCGTCGGTTATTTCCTGGCCATCGGCAATTTGCCCGGGCAACGAGTGAATAAAATGTAATGTGTCGGTTTGCACCGGACCGCCATAGTACACCGGTATCGGAAAGCCATCAAGATCGGGAAGTAACTGGTCGAGCGTTTGGACGTAGGGCCGGTTCAGCACAAATCCAAAACTGCCTTCCTCCCGGTGCTCGCAAAGAAACACCACGCTACGTATGAAGTTGGGATCCTTCAAAAAAGGGTCGGAAATAAGGATGGTGCCAGGGGCGGGTGCAATCATGGATTCAAATTAAAAAACAGTTTTAAAGAAACATAATTATTTTTTATAACCGGAAAATAAGCAGCAAAAAGTATAAGGCTGTTAAAATGGCTGTAAAATTTTTTGGGAAAAAAACTCAAATCTGCTGCGGCTGCTGAAACCTTTTACTTTTACAGCCATAAGTTTTTGCATGAAGAAGATTCTACCCATCATTATTATTCTCATTACCGTTTCATTTTTAGGCCTTGTTTACCTCCAGTACACCTGGTTTCAAAACCTGCTCCAGGTAAAACAGGACCAGCTTCTGGAGCGGGTCGTAAAGGCGGTGGATGCCGTTGGCAAAGACCTGAGCGAAAGCAATAGCCGTACGCCTTTTATCCGCAACCCGAAGAATACCCTGGGTCTGGGTAGCGACCTGGTGCCTATGGAACTGCTGAGACCTGCTACTGTGGCCCAGCGTTATACCCAATACGAAGTGCAGGAGAAGTTTGAGAAAGAATTCAAACGGGAATACGATAAGGGGAAATCACTCAAAAATGTACCTTTTGAGTTTGCCATTGCCAGCAGCGTAAATGTGCTGAGTTTTGAAATGCAGTCGGGTTATTTTCAAAGAGTGCTGGAAGATACCATCAACAACCGGCAGTTTGTGTATCCCCTCGAGCCGGCCAGTGGAAGCAGTGCTGAGGGACTGGTGCCGTATGAAACCATGGTCGTAGTAATACCCAACTTCAGGGACCTGGTTTTTAAATCGTCGTACATGGAGTTATATGGTTCGCTGGTATTTGTACTATTCATCATGTTCGCCTTTTTCTTTACGGTGCGGGCCCTGATCAACCAAAAAAAGCTGAGTGAAATTAAGAGCGACTTTATTAATAATATGACCCATGAATTTAAAACACCGCTAGCCACCATTTCGCTGGCAGTGGATGCGTTAAAAAATGAAAAAGTGATCAACGATCGCGAAAAGCTCAGTTATTTCAGCGGTATTATAAAAGAAGAAAACAAGCGGATGAACCGCCATGTAGAAACCATTCTACAGGCGGCCATACTGGAAAAGCAGGAGTTTCAGCTCAATAAAAAGAAGCTGCACGCCCAGGAAATATTGCAGAAATCGCTGGATAATTTCCATTTGCAGCTTGAAGATAAACAGGCGGTGGTGCAACTGCACCTGAATGCAAAAAAAGATTTGATTGAAGCGGATGAAGTGCATTTTACTAACCTGCTAAATAACCTGATCGATAATGCCATCAAGTATTCCAAGGAAAAACTGGAATTAAAAATCAGCACCAGCAACACTAATAGAAATGTGCTGATAAAAATTGAAGACAATGGTATTGGCATGACCCGTGAATCGCTCAAAAGGGTCTTCGAAAAATTCTTCCGCGCCCACACGGGCAATGTACATAATGTGAAAGGTTTTGGCCTCGGCATGAGCTATGTAAAAACCATTATCGATGCCCATAAAGGCAATATTAAAGTAGATAGCACCTTGGGTAAGGGGACTGTTTTTACCGTTGAAATGCCGCTTGCCGAATGAAATTGAAGTGAAAATGTGGAGATGTGCAAATGTGATAATGTGCAAATTTCAGATCATCGGTCCCGACGCGATGACACTGACAGGATTGATCTAAATTCCTGATTGATCTTTTTGCAAATTGATCTTTTTGCAAATTGGTATTGGCACATTTGCACATCGTCGCATTTGCAAATTAGAAAGTTACCATTTGATTAAACAACTATCCCCATAGCTCAAAAACCGGAAGTCATTGTATAAAGCATACCGGTACATTTTTTTCCAGTCATCGCCTGCCAGCGCGGCTATCAGTAGCAACAGGGTGGATTGCGGCTGGTGGAAATTCGTGATCAGGCTGGTGGCTATTTTTGCCTGGTAAGGCGGGGCAATCAGTATCTGGGTGCGAAGAATCAGCCTGCTCATTTGTCGGGTCTTCATCCATTGCTGTAAGGCACTCAATGCTACCTGTTTGGTAATGCTATGCGATGCCAGGCTATCGTAGACTTCCCATTGTTTTATTTCCAATGCGGCCAGATCTGGAGCCATATCCAAATGTGCTTTAACCCCCATCCAGTACAGGCTTTCAATGGTGCGCATACTCGTTGTGCCTACCGGGATTACAGCAGGATAGACGATTAGTTGCTCAATGAGCGCCGGTACCACATCTATAAATTCCGCATGGATTTCATGACCTGAAATCCGTTCGCTTTTCACGGGTTTAAACGTGCCGGCGCCCACATGTAGGGTTACAAAGGCGGTTTGGATATTTTTTACTTGCAGGGATTGCATTACAGTTGGCGTAAAATGTAAGCCAGCCGTAGGCGCTGCAACGCTGCCATCTTCTTTTGCATAAATAGTCTGGTACCGCTCTTTGTCGCTTTCATCGGCGGGTCGGTTCAGGTAGGGCGGAATCGGAGTATTACCAAACAATTCTAAAGCTGTGGCAAAATCTACTTCTGGGTGCCAGTTAAATTCAATGATATACGATTCGCTCTTTTTTTCAATCATTTCCGCCCGAAGCACAACAGGTTCCACGTTGCCATCCAATTGCATTTCCAGTTTCCCCGCCTTCCATTTCTTAGCCCCGCCCACCAGGCAGTTACACCTGATGCTGCCTTCAGTTTTCATCGCCCCGCTGATATCGCCGTATTCCCCGCAAGGTTCCAAGATGAAAATTTCTATACCCCCGCCGGTAGGTTTTGTAAAGCTCAGCCTGCTTTGGATCACCTTGCTATTATTAAAAACCAGCAGGGAATCGGGTGGCAGATGATCGGTAATAGTTCCAAAAACAGTTTCAGAAATAGCGCCCTTATCATACACCAGCACTTTAGATGCATCCCTTGTTGCCAGCGGATGGCTGGCTATTTTGTCTTCGGGCAGCTCGTAAGAAAAATCAGCGATTAATAAATCTTTAGGATGCGGCATGTCGGTTTCTGATAAGGCTCACAAAAATAACGGGCGTCATCACAACAACGCCGAGATCGATATAATTAACGGTGTGGAGCCCGTTCCACTGATGCAGAAGATGGCTGCCATGGCCATAAATCTGCTGCAAGGTGAGGGCTCCAAAAAAATACAGGAACCAGGCCGGCCTTTTCAGCAGGCCAAACACACAAATAGTGCAGATGCCCACAAAGACGAGGTGCCGGGTGGCAGATTCAGCCGCTGGCGTAAAAAAGTACCGGTTTACATGATACAATGCGACGATCACAAACCCAAACGCATAGATATAGAAGAGGGAATGGGCTTTTTTATCTGGAGATTCCATGATAAGAAGAATTAAGATGACGCTTTTTTGCCGGGAACAAAAGCAGCGCGGTTATTTTCTGTTTGCCAGCGGAACAACCAGTTTCAGGCCGCTCCATTGCTGGGTTACAGCACAAACTTTTACGTCCACCAGCCCATTTTGCAGGGCCGTATTCCGGATCACATCTTCGTGTACATCGGTGTTCATGCCTGCCGACTTTTTGTACCAGCTATACCAAATGATGGTCTTATCATGCATCCTTTTTTTTGCAGCCAGTAAAGTGGGTAGCATTTCTTTAGCCGAAACAATAAAGACGTGGATAAAATCTGCCAAGTCGTTTTTTCCGCAGAGTTGGCCGCTAAGATCGTTTCCCATCCAATCATAATAAGGTTCTGGCTGCTGTACCAGCAACAGTTTCATGCCGCTTTTTATCCCGAGTTTATCAATCAAAGGGGTTCCTGAATAGCCAACATCCATTGGGCAGGGGTGTTTTACGTCTAAAAATACAACCTATTTCCTTCAAAACACAGGCCTGACAAGGTTATCCACAGTTAATTCACATCAATTCACAAGCTTTCCACGAAAAACACGCTGAAAGCCAATGCCAGCACGGGTTTACGGATGTGCAAAAGTTAACACACTACAAAATGGGTCATAAAGTGGGGAAATGTGTTATTTTGTGTCAGCAAATGGTAAAAATCAATTAATGTCAAGGTTTTTAGGCGAATATGAATCCACCCTCGATCAAAAAGGTCGATTCCTGTTACCGGCTGGCTTTAAAAAGCAGCTTCCGGAAACAGGTGGTAACACATTTGTCGTAAACCGCGGTTTTGAAAAGTGCCTGGCTTTGTACACCACCAAAAGCTGGGAGCCCATTTTCGACCGCTTAAGCGCATTAAATAATTTCGACCCGAAAGTAAGGGAGTTCCGCCGTTACTTTTTAAACGGCGCTACCGAAGTCGAATTGGATACCGCTGGCCGCATTAACCTGCCCAATAACCTGATCGCCCATGCGGGTCTCACTAAGGATATTGTGCTTGTAAGCGCCATCGACCAGATCGAAATATGGGACAGTAAAATATACAAACAGCTCTTTGAAACCGTTTCGCCCACACATTTCAGTGAAATGGCAGCAATGGTTCTTGGTAATTCAAACGGCATCATACCGGTTAATAGTTAGTAAGTCAATAGGCCAGTAAGTCATTTTTAAAACATGATGGATGAAGCAGAAAAAAAGCATGGAGAAAATGAACGAAGCCAAAGAAAATGACCGAATGACCATTGACCCATTGACCCAACGTTCAATGACCCATGACTCAATAATGGGAAAAACAAAAGATTCAGCAACGGATGATGGCTATCACATACCCGTTCTGCTCCAGGAAGTCATTGAAAATCTGGCTATCCAATCCGATGGCACTTATATCGATTGTACCATGGGCGGAGGTGGCCATACCCGGGAAATTTTGCGCCACCTGCATGAAAATGGCAGGCTAATCGCTTTTGATCAGGATGCTGATGCCGCTGCTAACTCACCCGAAGACAAGCGTCTTGTTTTCGTGCCACACAATTTCAGGCATCTCGGTCGTTTCTTAAAGTTGCACAACGCTACACAGGCCGATGGACTAATGGCCGACCTGGGCGTGAGCAGCCACCAGTTCGACGAGGGCAGCCGGGGGTTTTCCTTCCGTTACGATGCGTTGCTGGATATGCGCATGGACCAGCGCCAGGGAAACACCGCCGCCGATATCGCCAACACCTACACTGCGGAACAGTTACAACAAATGCTGAGCCTTTATGGTGAAGTTACCAATGCCAAAACGCTCGCCCAGGCGATCGTAGCCGCCAGGCAACAGCACCGGTACAAAACCATCCAGGACCTTGTTCAAGTCCTGAGTCCGTTGGCAAAGGGAAATCCTAACCGCTACTACGCGCAGGTGTTCCAGGCTTTTCGGATCGAAGTGAACGAAGAAATGGCAGCGCTAAAAGAAATGCTGCTGCAATTGCCGCAGGCGCTAAAACCTGGTGGACGTGTGGCGATCATCACCTTCCATTCGCTGGAAGACAGGCTGGTGAAAACCTACTTCAAACAGGGCAGTTTCGATACGACAGATGAAGATCCCATCTATGGCAATAAGGTCGCTTCTCCATTCAGGATCATTTCCAAAAAACCAATAGAACCAACAGCCAGGGAGCAAAAACTAAATCCACGAAGCCGCAGCGCGAGGTTAAGAGTGGCGGAGCGGATATAATTGATAATTCGTCAATGGATAATGGACAATTAATTGATCATGGTACGAGAGATAGAAGGATGAATTATGAGGCAGGGGCCAGTGCTACTATGAAGAGGCATTGGCGACGCTCCGTTCAGGTTTAGTTCTTCGGGCAGCATTTTGAGATGGCGGGCAAACAGCATGCAGACTCTTTGAATGAAGGCGATGGTGAAAATATAATAGAGACAACATTTTAAATACAACGGAATAGTGCAGGCAGAAAATAAAATAAAGAAAAAAAGATGGAAACAACTGCTGCAATATCAGTGGATAGTAAAGCATGTGCCATTCTTTCTTTTCCTGACTTTATTAGCGGTGATCTATATAGCCAACGGGCATTTTGCAGATAAGACCATCCGCAACATCGCCAAAGCCAGGGCCGAACTGAAGCAGTTGCAATACCAGCATAAAGTGCTGAAAGCGGAAGTGATGTACCGGAGTAAAGAGAGTGTACTGGTAAAAGCGGTGGAAGATATCGGGTTAAAAAGACTGACAGAACCTCCGCTGAAAATTACCGATAGCACCTCTTTTTAAATGTGGAAATGTGAAAGTATTGAAATGAAAGGAATGAAAAGTGGAATTGAGAAATGGAATGAGGAAGTATGAAAATGTGGAACTGTGAAAATGTTGGAATGCAACACCAGTGAAGGATACTTACTAACCCAAGGCTTCAGCCTTGGGAACAGCAGAGAAGCGACGAACACCAGATTGGGGATGGCTGAAACGGCCTCCGATAAAAGAATTAAAAATTACTAACCCAGAGTTTCAGCTCCCTGGCAACCAACAATGGATATCAAAAAAGACATACTGATCCGCACTTACCTGGTTTACCTGGTGATCATTTGTTTTGGCGTAGCCATTGCAGGAAAAGCTGTTTACACCCAGCAAGCCCAAGGGAAATACTGGCGTTCAATGGCGGATACAGCACATAACCGCACCGAAACGATCATTGCCGAACGGGGCTCAATTTATGCAGATGATGGCAGCGTATTAAGCACCTCCATTCCAGAGTTTGACATTTTTGTAGATTTTGGAGCTGACGGACTCAGGGAAAAAAATGGCAAGCTTTTTAAAGACAACATCGATTCCCTGGCCTGGTATATGGCTGACCTGTTTAAGGAGGAAGACGGCCTATCGTATAAGACCGAAAAGACATACAAGAAAGAGTTCCTGAAAGCCTACAACGACGAGGAGCGGTACTACCTGTTTAAAAGAAAGATCAGCTTCCAGCAATGGGAGGCGATGAAGAAATTTCCACTGATCAGGCTGGGCAAAAATAAAAGCGGGTTTATCGCGGATGTTCGCATGAAGCGGCTCAATCCCTTCAAACTATTTGCCAACAGAACCATCGGCCTCGCCAGGGATAGCAATAAAGTCGGTTTGGAAAAGGCCTACGATTCGTCGCTGGCTGGCGAAAATGGAGAGCGACTGGTTCGTTATGTATCCGGCGGCGGTGCAATACCCATTGATGGTAGTGATGTGGAAGCAACAGATGGCAGCGATGTTTACACCACGCTGGATATCGCCATCCAGGATATTGCCGAGCAGGCATTGTTGAAAATGATGAAGGGCAACGACTGCGAACGCGGCACCTGTATCGTAATGGAGGTAAAGACCGGTAAGGTAAAGGCGATTGCTAACCTTGGTCGTATCAAGGACAGGGACAGTACCTGGTGGGAAGACTATAACTATGCCATTTCACCTACGGAGCCGGGTTCCACATTTAAACTGGCTACCCTGATCAGTGTGCTGGAAGATGGCTATGTAACAATCAACAGTCCGGTTAACCTGGAAGGCGGCAAATGGACCGTTGCTGGCGAAACGGTGTATGACGCTGAGTTTCACGGGCTTCATGAAACAACGGTACAGCATGCTTTTGAACATAGCAGCAATGTTGGTATGGCAAAACTAGCTTATGTGAATTATAACAATCAGCCCTCAAAATTTTTGCAACACCTGCACCAGCTTCGTTTTGATACATTGACAGGCATTGATCTTCCGGGTGAAGTGCGACCAACCATCCATAAACCAGGCAGCAAGTACTGGAGTAATTCCACGCTGCCCTGGATGGGGTTTGGATACTCGCTGGCAGTAAGTCCGCTGCAAACGCTTTCACTATACAATGCCGTGGCCAATGGGGGAGTGATGATGCGGCCTTACCTGGTGACTGCCATTAAGAAAGACGGTATAATAGTAAGTCAGCACGAGCCCGTGATTGTTAACGATAAGGTATGTAGTAAAAATACATTAGCACAACTTTATACTTGTTTGGAAGGAGTAGTACTTTCTGGTACCGGTAAGGCACTTAAAACTGATGCCTACCGTTTTGGTGGAAAAACAGGTACCGCACTGGTAGCCGATAAGGGCATTACCTACAAGGATAAAGTTTACCAATCCTCGTTTGCAGGCTTTTTTCCATTAGAAAACCCGCAATACAGCTGTATCGTGGTGATCAGGAATAAGGCACATGCTGCGAGGTTCTATGGTGGTTCCGTTGCAGGGCCGGTATTTAGGGAAGTAGCGGATAAATTGTTTGGCATGAAAGTACAGCCTGCGATCCAGCAGGCCGCAGCGATGAAAAAGGATAGCAGCTTATTTCAGTTTACATCTGCAACACTGACAGCGAAAAATGTGATGCGGGGTATGGGTTTAAAATGGGTCGATTCATCAAATGGCCAAACTAAGACCAGCCTCTTAGCTACCAATAAAAATTATAATGTGATGATGAAGAGTGTGGTGATCGCTTCCAATGCAATGCCACTGATCAAGGGTATGACATTGAGAGATGCCATTGCACTTTGTGAAGCCGCCGGTTTGAAGACTTCGGTAAGGGGTAGTGGACGTGTCATATCGCAATCGATCGATCCGGGTACGGCTATCCGGAAAGGACAGATTGTACAGCTAGAGTTATTAAGTGGACCGGTAGCAGGTAATACGATGGAGTCATCCAGGACAGCATCAGCAGGCAGGGATCGAAAACTTTCGGAGAGAGAAAGACTATGAGCAAAGTACTTACAGATATATTATATAAAGTGAGGATGCAGGCAGTGCATGGCACTACCGCAATAGAGATTACCAGGCTGTGTATTGATTCGAGAAAAGTAGAAAAGGGATACTGTTTTATAGCCATTGAAGGTGCAACAACAGATGGCCACGAGTTCATTGACATTGCGGTAGAGAAAGGTGCAACAGCTATTGTGTGCCGCGTGATGCCTGCAACATTTCGCGATGGCATCACGTATCTGCAAGTAGCGAACACCAGCGAAGCAGTAGCCTGGATGAGTCATAATTTTTACAGTGAGCCCTCCACCCAGTTAAAACTGGTAGGTGTAACCGGTACCAATGGCAAGACAACTATCGCCACCCTGCTTTTCAAATTGTTTTCAGCATTGGGTTATACCTGCGGCCTGCTTTCAACGGTGCAAAACCAGGTAGGAAATGATGTGCTGGAAGCGACGCATACAACTCCGGATGCCATCAGCCTTAACGCATTATTGAAACAGATGCTGGATGCAGGGTGCACCCATGTGTTTATGGAATGCAGTAGCCATGCTATCCACCAGCACCGCATTACGGGTCTGGATTTCGATGTAGCCCTGTTCAGCAATATCACCCACGACCACCTCGATTACCATAAAACATTCGATGAGTATATCAGGGTTAAGAAAAAGTTCTTTGATACACTGAAGGAAAACGCATTTGCCATCAGTAACCTGGACGATAAACGCGGGCCGGTGATGCTTCAAAACACGGTGGCGCACAAATACTATTACAGCCTTCGCAATATGGCGGAGTTTAAAGGCAAAATCATCGAAAATATATTGATGGGTCTGTTCATGGATATAAATGGAGTGGAAGTGCATTTCAGAATGATTGGTGAGTTCAATGCTTACAACCTGCTGGCCGTATACGGTGCAGCGGTATGTTTGGGCGAAGACAAGCAACAGGTGCTGCAGGTCTTAAGTAATACCACCGGGGCCGAGGGCAGATTTGATTATATCGTTTCGCCAAAGGATAAAGTGATCGGCATTGTGGATTATGCGCATACGCCAGACGCATTGCTGAACGTATTGGCTACCATCAAAAAGCTGAAGCAAGGTCATGAAAAAGTGATCACCGTTGCAGGCTGCGGTGGCGACAGAGATAAAGCCAAGCGGCCCGTCATGGCCCAGGTGGCCTGCGAATACAGTGACAAAGCCATTCTCACCAGCGATAATCCGAGGAGTGAAGATCCTCAGCAGATCATCGACGACATGAATGAGGGTATGCTATCGCAGCACAAGCGAAAATCGATAAGTATTACAGACAGGCGGGAGGCCATCAAAGCCGCAGTGGATATGGCCGGACCCGAAGATATCATTTTGATTGCGGGAAAAGGGCATGAGAAATACCAGGACATCAAAGGCGTAAAATACCATTTTGACGACAAAGAGGAATTGGTGAAGATGTTTGAATTGTATGGGAAGTAACCGTTGAGGGGGAGGGAAGTGAATGGGGAGTAGCTGGCGGGGAATCGAGAGGCGGGTCACAGATACAACGAATTCAAAAGGTAGGGGTCAACTAATCAACCAGTCAACCGATCAACTAAACACCCATGTTATATTATTTTTTTGAGTGGCTGAGCAATGAATACAAAATAAGTGGAACCGGGATTTTCCAGTTCATCACGTTTCGCGTTGCGTTGGCCGTGATTCTGTCGCTTATTGTATCCATGTGGTTTGGAAAACGGATCATCCGCCGCCTGCAGAAACTACAGATCGGGGAATCCGTAAGAGACCTCGGTTTGCCAGGTGAAGTGGATAAAGCCAATACGCCAACTATGGGCGGCTTCATCATTTTGCTTGCTATACTGATTCCGACCCTGCTATTTGCAAAATTGAGCAACGTATATATCGTGTTGATTTTGCTGGTAACGGTATGGTGCGGTGGTATTGGTTTTATTGATGATGTGTTGAAAATACGTGCCAAGCGAAAAGCCAAGGCAGAAGGCAGGACATATCGCAAAGCAGACACAGACGGTTTGGCTGGCAGATTTAAGATCGCGGGTCAGGTAGGCTTAGGGTTAATCGTTGGAACAACTTTGTACTTCAGTTCATATGTCTGGGTGGAAAGAGAAGTTTATGCAGATAAAGGTAATCACGCTGATACGCTCAGACCCGGAGAGAAAATTATTGGGGAATCAACAAAAATAATTGATGGAATTTCCCGGCGGTTTGTAAAAGTAAAACCACCTATCACCACCATACCATTCCTAAAAACCCATGAGTTTAACTATTCTAAGTTATTGCCAAAGGCTTGGGAAGATTACACTTACATCGTGTACATATTCGTTGTGATCTTCATTATTACGGCTGTAAGTAATGGAGCGAATATAACAGACGGCCTGGATGGGCTGGCTACAGGAACATCAGCGATCATCGGCATTGGCCTGGGACTTTTTGCTTACGTAAGCGGCAATCTCAAGTTCGCAGAGTACCTCAACATTATGTACATTCCCAACCTCGGCGAGTTGTCCATATTTATCGGGGCTTTCATTGGCGCTTGTATTGGTTTTCTATGGTACAACTCTTACCCGGCGCAGGTTTTTATGGGCGATACCGGCAGCCTCGCATTGGGTGGCATCATCGCATCCCTGGCTATAATGGTGCGCAAGGAGTTACTAATACCCATTTTCTGCCTGGTGTTTTTTATTGAGAGCCTCAGCGTGATGATACAGGTAGGATACTTTAAATACACCAGGAGAAAGTATGGTGAAGGGCGACGGGTTTTCCTGATGAGTCCGATTCACCATCATTACCAGAAACTGGGGTACCACGAAAGTAAAATAGCCACAAGGTTTTGGATTGTAACCATCATGTGCGTGGTAATGAGTGTGATAACATTGAAAATAAGATAGGGTGCAGCTAGAGGTGAGTGTGGAAGGGCGAGTGGGAGATTGCTAAGGTGGGTAAGAATTGAAAATTGATTCATCAGTTATAGTTTAGAAAATTGGCTCATAAATTAATCATACTTGGAGGGGGGGAGAGCGGTGTTGGTGCTGCGCTGCTGGGCAGACAAGAGGGATATGATGTGTTTGTAAGTGACGGTGGAAAGATGAAAGAAGGGTACAAGATGGAATTACAGAAGGCAGGGATTGATTTCGAAGAAGGCGGGCATACTATGGAGAAGATACTGGATGCAACTGAAATCATGAAAAGCCCCGGCATACCAGAGAAAGCCGAAGTGATGAAAGCAATCAGGAAAAAAGGCATAGCAGTGATCAGTGAATTTGAACTGGCGTACCGGTACAAGCGAGACAGTATAATTGTTGGTATAACGGGCAGTAATGGTAAAAGCACTACCACCGCTTTACTATATCATATCTGCAAAACAGCTGGGTTGGACTGTGCGTTGGTAGGCAATATCGGCTATTCGATCGCTAAGCAAATGGCAGAGGATCCTAAGGGTTTGTATATAGCCGAGATCAGTAGTTTTCAATTGGACGATATTAAAACATTCAGACCGGATATAGCGATACTGGTAAATATAACAGAAGACCATTTAGACAGGTACGACTACAACTTTGAGAACTACATACATTCAAAATTTCGGATCATCGGGAACCAGTCAGCGGAGGATATTTTTATCTACTGCGCTGATGATCCGGTAACGATGAAATACTTGCCAACCTATTTAAAACGTTCTAAAACCCTCCCATTCTCTATGAAAGAAATTAAAACAGAAGGCGCTTATATCAAAGACGAGGAAATGCTGATCCGGTATAGAAGTGAGGAAATGAGAATGAGCATTTACGACTTTGCTGTACAGGGCCGTCACAACCTCTATAACAATATGGCAGCAGGCATAGCAGCAACCACCCTGGATATCAGGGACAATAACATCAGGCAGGCGCTGGAAACGTTCGAAGGTTTGCCGCATCGCAACGAAACAGTAGCTACGATCAAGGGCGTGGAATATATCAATGATAGTAAAGCTACCAACATGAACAGTACCTGGTTCGCCCTGGAAAGTATTAAGAAACCAACGATCCTGATCCTGGGTGGTGTGGATAAGGGAAATGACTATTCAATAATTGATGACCTGGTGGCAGAAAAGGTGAAGGCAATTATTTGCCTGGGACTCGACAATCAAAAGATACATGCCGCATTTAAAGGCAAAGTGGCGACAATGATCGATACCAATAGCGCGAAAGACGCGACGAAAGCTGCCTATCGACTGGCTGAAAAAGGAGATGCCGTTTTGTTGAGCCCTGCATGTGCAAGTTTCGATTTGTTTTTGAACTACGAGGATCGCGGCAATCAATTTAAACAGGCAGTAAAAGATCTGTAATATATATTTTGGAAACCATACGCAACATAGCCAACGAGATCAACCTGCCATTCTTTAACAAGGATGACGGTGGTAAACTATATCGCGGAGATAAAGTTATATGGAGTATTGTACTCGTGCTCGTATTGGCAAGCTTATTGGTAGTGTACAGCAGCACTGGCTCTTTGGCATATAAGCATAATAAAGGTAATACAGAGTTTTACCTTTTCAAGCAGCTGGCATTCATTATCGGCGGCGTGCTCATTATCGTTTTTGCGCACCGCGTAAACTACACAGTGTATAGCCGTATTGCTTTATGGTTTTACCTGCTGAGCCTGCCACTACTATTGTATACCCTCGTTTTTGGCGCCAATTATAATGAAGCCAGTCGCTGGATCCGCCTTCCGATACTAAACATGACACTCCAGACAAGTGATATGGCGAAGCTGGGTTTATTTATGTACCTGGCCCGGCAGTTGAGCAGGAAAAAAGACGTGATTACCGATTTTAAAAAGGGGTTTTTACCATTAATGGCCCCGGTGGTGCTGACCTGTTTGCTGATAGCGCCCGCAAACCTTTCGACCGCTTTATTGGTGGGTTCCACCAGCATGATCATCATGTTTATGGGAAGGGTACAAATAAAACATATACTGCTGGCGATTGGCGTTGCAGCCCTGCCGATTTTGATACTGATAATGATGGCAGTAGGAACACACAAAACAAATGAAAATGATACGAGTACCAGCGAAATAACGACCAGCGCTAAATCGCATGGACGCGTAGGCACCTGGATACGCAGGATACAGGATTTTATGTACACCAAGAATGAGGCAAGTCCTTACCAGGTACAGCAGGCGAAGATTGCCATTGCGAAGGGCGGCTGGATCGGCATGGGGCCGGGTAATAGCGAGCAGCGGAATTTTCTACCCCACCCTTACAGTGATTATATCTATGCCATCATCATTGAAGAATACGGTATTATGGGTGGCGTGTTCATACTGTTTATCTACCTGGTGTTCTTGCACCGCTGCATCAGGTTATTTCGGAAATGCCCCTATGCGTTTGGTGCCTTCCTGGCACTGGGATTAAGTGTAAGCCTGGTGATACAGGCGATGGCGAATATGGCGGTAAATGTAGGCCTGTTCCCAGTTACAGGGGTTACCCTGCCACTGGTAAGTATGGGTGGAACCTCATTTTTATTTACCTGTTTCGCTATCGGAATTATCCTGAGCGTGGCACGAAATGTAGAACAAATGGAAGGGAGAGCAATGGATAATTGATTATTGAATAATGGATAATTGAATAATGGATAATTGGGTAGTGGGTAATTGGGGAAATGGATTATGAAGGAATGTGGCAAATGTGGAATTGTGGAAATTGGCAGTCAAATAAATTTAAAAGTAAAATGTCTGGTTGGGAGTAGTCAGGTCTCACGACTTATGGCTGATGCCTCACGAACAAAAGATGGGAAAAAAATTTATCATAGCGGGTGGAGGTACGGGCGGGCATATTTTCCCGGCAATCGCTATAGCGAATGCGCTGAAGCAACAGCTGCCGGATGCAGAATTTTTATTCGTGGGCGCCAAAGGAAAAATGGAGATGGAAAAAGTACCACAGGCAGGTTTCGAAATAGAAGGCCTCACCATCGCGGGGTATAACAGAAGCTCTTTGATTAAAAATGTGGGTCTTCCTTTCAAGCTGATTCAAAGTGTTTGGCAGGTTCGGAAGATCATTAAACGCTTTCAACCAGATGCGGTAATAGGTGTAGGCGGCTATAGTAGCTATCCGGTATTGAGAATCGCGCAGGCAAGAGGGATTTCAACTTTTATTCATGAAAGCAATGCCTTCGCGGGCAGGGCCAACATGATGCTGGGCAAAAAAGCCACCAAAGTTTTTGTAGCGACCGCGGGGATGGAAAAGTTTTTTTCGATCGGCAAAATTATAATCACGGGCAACCCGGTAAGAAAAGCCATTACCAGGATGAAAGCGACGAGAGCGGAAGCATTAAATTTTTTTGGCCTGGATGCGGCGAAGGTTACAGTGCTATCTGTTGGGGGCAGTCTCGGTGCTAACTCTATCAACCACGCCGTAGAAGCGGGGTTGGATAAACTGGCTGACAATGGGCTGCAGCTGATCTGGCAAACAGGAAAGCCATTTGCAGAACAGGGCCGGAAAGCCGCCGAGAGACGACCTGGTGTATGGGTGAATGAATTCATCAAGGAAATGGAGATGGCCTACGCCGCCGCAGATATTGTTATCAGCAGAGCGGGAGCCATGAGCGTAGCTGAATTGTGCCTGGCAGGTAAGCCGGTAGTATTTGTGCCATATCCGTTTGCCGCCGAAGACCACCAAACGCATAACGCGAAAGTGCTGGCAGAAAAGAATGCGGCGATGCTGATAAAGGATGCCGATGCAAAGAACATGTTGATCGACACGGTTATCGGGCTATCAAAAAATAAAGAACTGGAAAATGTGTTGGCAGAAAATATTTCGAAGGAGGCGATCAGGAATGCCGCCGAACTGATAGCGAAAGAGATTATTACATGTATGTAGGTGCCCAGTAGGAGTACAAACCCGGAAAGGAGCCCCGAAAAAATTGAGGTGTACAAAGTTCGCCAATGTAGCTCAATGTAAGAACAACAGCTTGCCACAAAAAAAATAAAAATTTCCCACCCGGGAAACACATGATACAATTGAACAACATAACAAATGTATACTTCGTAGGTGCCGGTGGCATTGGAATGAGCGCTATTGAGCGGTTCTTTTTGAGCCGGGGTGTGAAAGTGAGTGGTTACGACAAAACCAATACCGTTCTAACAAAACAACTATTGATGGAGGGCGCATTGATACATTTTGAAGATTCGATCGATCTGCTGGACAAAGACGCACAACTGGTGGTATACACACCCGCAGTGCCCAAAGATCATCAGGAACTCAACTGGTACCGGGATAATGGCTATGAAGTGGTGAAGCGCAGCGATGTGCTACAGATCATCACTGCTGATTCTTTTAATATATGCATCGGGGGAACGCATGGAAAAACGACCATCAGTTCGATGGTAGGGCATGTACTCCGGCATACAGGTTTTGGCTGCAATGCTTTTCTTGGGGGCATAGCGGTGAATTATAACAGTAATTTCTGGAGCAGTGAAAACAATGTTTGCGTAGTGGAAGCCGATGAGTATGACCGCAGCTTTCATAAGCTAAGCCCAGATATAGCAGTACTCACCGCAATGGATCCCGATCACCTGGATATCTATGGCACAGCCGAAGCGATGCAGGATGCTTTTGTGGAGTTTGCTGAGAAAACAAAATCCGGCGGACTGTTGATCAGGCGGAGTTCTTTGACACGTTTGGAAGAAGCAAAAGTCGACAATCAGCTTACTTATGGCTTATATGATGCAGACGCTGATGTGCATGTAATCTCACTTCGCACCGATGATGGAAGCTATTGGTTTGACGTCAATTTTATCGGGGAGATAATCAGCGATTTCAACCTGAACGTCGGCGGGTTGCACAATGTGGAGAATGTGCTGGTAGCGATTGCCATTGCAAAGCAACTGGGGATAGAGGATAATAAAATAAAAGCTGCCGTGGCTGCATTTAAAGGGGTTAAGAGACGTTTCGAATACGTGTTGAAAGGGGAACAACATATTATAATCGATGATTATGCACATCACCCTGAAGAGTTGAACGCGCTAATCAGTGGCGCAAGAAGCGTGTTCCCTCACCGGAAGCTGACCATTGTTTTTCAGCCCCATCTTTTTAGCAGAACCAGGGATCTTGCCGATGGATTTGCAGCTGCGTTAGATAAAGCGGATCAGGTAATTATATTGCCGATATATCCTGCGAGGGAGCTGCCGATGGAAGGTGTAACCAGCAACACGATCCTCGGAAGAATGGAAAATGAAAGCAGGCAATTATTAGAAAAAGATGCCATGCTGAAATGGATGACTGACAATAAGCCGGAACTATTGATCATGGCTGGCGCAGGCGATATCGATTCGTTGGTGAAGGAAGTTAAAGAACGAGTGGGTAGTGGGGAGTAGCTAGTGGTAAATAGGTAGTGGCTATTGGAAGAAGGTAGATACGTACTTGCTGCGGAACAGGCGGATTTTGAAATAATCAATAATTAATAATCGTTAATCAATAATCAATAATTAATAATCAATAATTGAGCGGCTTAGGACCAGCCGGAAACACAGTATGAACGACAAACGCACATACAAATGGAAACGCATCCTGCGTATGGCCCTATGGTCTTCTGCGGGTATTGCATTATTTGTATTGCTGTTAAGTGCCATGCACCGCAATAGTACGCTGGTTTGCAGCGGTCCGGATATTTTAATCGAAGGCTACAACAACGAAATGTTTATCAGTGAAGCCGAAGTGCAGAAAATGGTGGAATCGGAAATGGGACATAAGATTGCTGGAAGTGTATTGGAAGAAATGGATCTGCGGAAACTGGAACGATCACTACAGACAAACCCCTGGATTAGTAAGGCCCAGCTTTTTGCGGACAACCAGCAGGTGTTACATATCAACATTGCAGAAAGAATGCCGGTGGCTAGAGTATTTACAAGAGCGGGAGCAAGTTTTTATATGGATTCAGCGGCAGTGGCATTGCCGTTAAGTATTAATGAAATAGCCGATGTGCCAGTGTTTACCAATATACCAGATCAATCGCCTAAGATGAGCGGACCCGACAGCCTGGCCTGGCAGCAGGTAAGCAGGATGGGCAACTATATCAAAAAGGATTCTTTTCTGTTGATGCAGTTGGGGCAGGTAGAACTGAAGGCGGATGGCACCTACACAATGTATCCCGCCATTGGTAACCATACTATCGCTTTTGGTACGGCAGATCAATTTGAGCAGAAACTGAAAAGGTTAGGTATTTTTTATAAAAAGATCTTTGGTAAGGTGGGGTTAAACAAGTATGAAATGATCGATCTCCGATACGATAAACAGATCGTTGCTACGTTAAGGGGCAAGCCGGAGGGAAGGATCGATTCAGCCGCAGCCATGAGGAAGTTTGAGGAGTTAGTAAACCGGACAGTAAGAGAAGCGAATGATACTACGGTAAAACTCGGCCTGGATAAAACAGAGGCGGCACGCCCGGGATCATCATTGGCTCCTACATCGCTGGAACCGGTTGACGGAAATGAAAAGGAAAATGATGGACAACAGGAAACTGAACGACAGGAAGCGCCTCCAAAGCAGGAGGGCCCAAAACAAGGACCTCTAAAACAGCAACCAAAGCCTGTGGTGATAAAAGAAACACCCGGTCAAAATAAATCAACAGTCATCACACAAAAGCAAAAGCCTATGGTAGTTGAAAAACAAAACAAACCCAAGCCAGCGGTAGTAAAGAGCAAACCCAAACCGGTGGTATCCGACAACAAACAACCAAAGGCAATAATGCCTAAGCAGAACGATTATTAACAGTACAAAGACAATAGACAATAGATAAAAGACAGAAGGCTGAAGATGAAAGACGAAAGAATGGAAATTTGAAGGTTCAGTCTAAATACTACTATCTAAATACTTTGTACTATATACTTTGTACTAAATAGTAACATCTCTAAAACTAAAACACAATCATAATGACAAACACGCTTCAAAACCCGATTATTGTTGGGCTGGACATCGGCACTACCAAAATAGCTGCCATAGCCGGGCGCAAGAATGAATATGGGAAATTAGAAATCCTTGGCTTTGGTAAAGCCAATTCAAACGGTGTCCAGCACGGGCAGGTGCTCAACATCGATGCTACCGTTTTGGCAGTTCAGCAGGCCATGCTGAACATGCATGCATCCAACCCCGACCTCGAGGTTACGGAAGTGTATGTGGGTATTGCCGGCCATCATATCAAAAGCCTGCAAACAAGGGGCGACCTGGTAAGACAGTCTGCCGAAGAAGAAATCCGCCAGCATGAAATTGAGCAGCTGATCGCGGATCAGCGTAAAACTTATATTCCTGCCGGCGACCAGATTATTGATGTAATCCCGCAGGAATTTAATGTAGACAATTACCAGAACATTAAGAACCCGGTTGGGCACAATGGCGTGAAATTAGGAGCCAACTTTCACATCATTACCGGCGACAGGAATGCCATCCGCAACATCACCCGGGCAGTTACTAAAAGCAGTCTTCAGGTAAAAGACCTGGTGTTGCAACCATTGGCCAGTGCCGACGCGGTGATGTGCGAACATGACCTGGAAGCAGGCGTTGCCATCCTGGATATTGGTGGCGGTACCAGCGATCTCGCCATCTTTTATGAGGGTATATTAAAGCATACAGCAGTGATACCATTCGGCGGCGAAAATATCACCAATGACATCAAGATGGGCTTGAGTGTTTTGAAAACACAGGCTGAACAGATGAAAGTGCAGTTTGGTAGTGCATTGAGCGATGAGGCTAAAGCCAATGCCTTCATTACCATTCCGGGAATACGCGGTATGCAGCCAAAGGAGGTGAGCGTAAAAACTTTGGCCCAGATTATCCAGGCACGTATGAGCGAAATTCTTGATTTTGTAACCTACCACCTGAAAACGGTTGGCATGGATAACAAGCAGCTCAACGGTGGTATCATCCTTACAGGTGGTGGCGCGCAGTTAAAACATTTGCTGCAGCTTACGGAGTATGCCACGGGTATGAATGCCCGTATTGGTTATCCCAACGAGCACCTGGCGGCCGGCCATGTGGAGGAGTTGACCAAGCCGATGTACAGTACTTGTATTGGACTCATCCTGAAAGGCTATAACGACTATGAACACAACCGCAAGCAATTCAAAGACCAGTTTAAAAAGGTCGAAGTGCCCGAAGAATTCAAAAGGGAACTCACCAAAGAAGAGCTGATAATTGGAGAGCTACCGGTAGCAAAAGAAAAGCTGGTTAAGCGCAACGGTATCTGGAGCAAACTACGCAATAGCTTATACGACCTGTTCAAGGAAGAAGAGGAAGATGCCGAATTCAAATGATGTCAACAGTATGAGCGCAATGTGGATAAGTAGCGGCGCTGATACTTTAGATAAATCAGTTATTTTAATGTTACTTACTTACTAACACGAAACATGAAATTCTCACGTTGCTGTGAAGCAACACAAATTTAAAAAATCATGATACACTTTGATATGCCCCCGATGAAGTCTAACATCATCAAAGTTCTTGGCTTTGGTGGTGGAGGCAGCAACGCTGTCAATCACATGTACAAGCAGCAGATCAGCAATGTGGATTTTATTATTTGCAATACCGATGCGCAGAGTTTGGCTACCAGTGATGTACCGATCAAAATTCAATTGGGCCCGCACCTTACGCAGGGGCTGGGCGCAGGTGCTAACCCTGCCGTAGGTAAACAAGCCACAGAAGAAAGCCTGGAAGAAATACGCCGGATGCTGGAGATCAATACCAAGATGGCTTTCATTACCGCTGGTATGGGTGGTGGAACGGGTACCGGTGGTGCACCTGCCATTGCTAAAGTATGCCGCGAAATGGGTATACTTACTGTTGGTATCGTTACGACTCCTTTTGGCTTTGAAGGCCCCAAGCGTATGAAGCATGCGCAGGAAGGTATTGAAGAACTTAAGAAGCATGTGGATACCCTGTTGGTGATCAACAATGATAAGTTGCGTCAGCAGTATGGCAACCTGAAAATGAAAGAAGCATTTTCAAAAGCCGATGACGTGCTGGCAACAGCTGCCCGTTGTATTACCGATATTATTAATTCTATCGGCCAGATCAACGTGGATTTCGCCGACGTATGCACTGTTATGCGTGATGGCGGTGTTGCTATCCTGGGTAACGCGACTGCTAAAGGCGAAGGCCGGGCATTACGTGCGATCGAAGAAGCTATCAATTCTCCATTGCTGAATGACAATGATATCCGTGGTGCCAAATGGATTCTGATCAATATTACTTCTGCCGAAGGCGACCATGAATACACCATGGACGAGGTGGATGCCATCCAGGAATATGTTCGCAGCCAGACTGGCGAAGACTCTGATGTGATCCTGGGTATTGGTTATGATACGAATCTTACCGATGAGCTTGGTGTCACTATTATTGCTACTGGTTTTGGACATAAAGATCCTTTTATGCCACCGCCTCCGCCGAAAAAGGAAGTTGTTGTGGTCAAAAAGGAGATCATTGGAGTATTATTCGAAGATGCGCCATCCAAGAGCGATGCGCAACCAGAAATGACTACCCTACCCGTGGAGAATGCCAACCCGCTGGCCCCTACACTAATGGAAAATGTACCCGCTCCTAATATCGTGGAGCCAATCCAGCAAACAGAAGATGTGGAACCAGTATTCATGATGCTGGGTGATGCAAAAGCGCCAATCACGCCGGTAGACGAAGCCGTAATGGATATTTCTGTGATGGAACAAATACCTATGGAGTTAAATTTTATTTTAAACGAACAGGACCCAATGACTGTTTCAGTGGGCGACACGATCCACGAAGAACCGCCAGCTAATACAAGTGGGTTACTTAGCAGACCCGCTAATATTTATGTAACACCACCTCCGGTCTTTGTAGCAGAAAAATTGGAAGAGAAACTGTTTCCCGTTATAGAGGCAACGCCATTACAGCAGTTTATTTTTGAAATTAAAGAAGAAGTTGTAGCTGAGGTAAAGGCGGAAATTAAAGACGAAGAACAGGAGGTAAAAGAAATGAAGAAAAACTTCTTTACCGGCGAAGAAAATTTTGATATGGGCATGGTGATCAAAGAAGAGGTGGAGCCGATGAAGATGGAAGTGAAGCCTGTTGCAGCGGTGCCCCCGGTCCAGGAAGATATGAGTGAAGACGAAGAACAAAAGCGCCGGGCACAGGAACGAGTTGATAAGATCAAGAAGCTTCGTAACCTGAGTTTTAATTTCAATGCAGCGGACCCTAATAATGAGTTCGAACAGGTGCCTGCTTATATGCGTCGCGAAATGGACCTGCACAACAGCATTGCCAACGTAGAAAATTTCTATAGCCGTGCCACCGTGAAGACCGATGAGAACGACCAGGGCTCCATCAGCACGATTAATACTTTCCTTGATGGTAAGCAGCCCGATTAACGAAAGGAAAAGTAGGAAGACTGTGTTTTAGTTTAAAAAACCCTCATCGTGACTGGTGGGGGTTTTTGTATTGAACGGAAATGCGTAATTGTGGAAACAGGAGAAATCTGAAAATATGAAATTCTGGAAGATTGGAAATGTAAAGAAGGTAATCATCCTCTGCCACTGCGAGCCCTGACCATCCCACAAGGCTGGTGCAAATACATGCCTGAGAAAGGATGCCGGCCCCGCTGTATTGTAACATGAATATTGACCGTTGCTTGTTGAATTTTAGACTATTGCCTGGTATCCATCGTCCCATTATCAATTGTCCCATTACCCATTACCCACCGAACTACATTCTACCTCCCGCTACAAACTTCTCCTTCCAATATGGGATGCTCATGTCGCTGATGGCAATACCTTTACTCGTGGCATTTACAAAACGGTTGTTTTGCAGGTAAATGCCCACATGGCTTATTTTTTTCCCTTTGATGGTGGTGAAAAATACCAGGTCGCCTTCCACAAGGTTACGGGTATTATTAAAGGTGGCGCTGGCATCGTATTGTGCTTCAGATGTGCGAGGCAGTTTTTTCTTGTATACTGCATCATATAACATTTGTGTGAACCCGGAGCAGTCGACGCCTTTTTCAGTCTGGCTGCCATATTGGTAAGCCGTATTGAGCCACTTATCGATATAGCTGTACAGCGCATTATTGACGATGCTGCCTGGCGAAACGCCAATTAAAGCCGCGTATTTCTTTTGCATTGCTGAAGACGGCTGTTCATAGGTATTGCCAGATACTTGCGAATTGTTTTTTTTAGAGGAAGCACAGCTTTGCAGCAGGATCAATGCAACAGCTAACAACGATGTTTTGCCAGCGATTGATTTGGGAATATACATCATCGGTTACTGGGTAAGTTTGTAATCTATAATAAAATAAATAGCCTGAATGATCAGGTTGTTTACAGCCTGTGTATAAACAGGCGTTGAAGCCTGTTTGTTGTGTTTCGCAAGTCATAACACCGTGAATAGCTATCACGGTATTGAAATGATTGCGGGGCCAGGAGATATGGACGAGATTCGATCACCCAACTGTGGGCGCGGACCGTATCTTTAAAGTCGTTAGGATAGCTGTAAAATGGGCCAGGTTAACGTCTGGCAGTGGTAAGATTTTTAAAAACTGAGATTGCCGAACGCCGAAGCATCGGTTCGTACCGCTGCGGAATCGCCACCTTTATAATTTTTTTTATCTAAGTCATTAGTATGCCCAAGATCTACCTTTCATTGTTTTTTTTGTCGGTGTTTACTGCCTGCACAATGAGGCAACCAAAAGAAGCTGATACCCCCGCGAAAATCACTATTAAGAAACTATTGGAAAAGCAAGTGCTCCTTACCAACCATGCCATGTTTTCCAAAGACCGTGAATTGAATGGTGCCTGCGCTTTCCTGATATATTATAAAGATTCTGTGTACGCCGTTACTGCCAAACACCTGATCGGCCCTGATGGTGGCGTAAAACCTGCCATCACTCCCATGCAGCTATGGGCCGATCTGCAATCCTGGAAAATGTTCCCGCGGCAGCCGGTACATCCCGCTACCGACACCGTTACGGTAAATGCTGCTCATCTTGATTACAGCGATATGACACCTGCCAGCGATGCGTTACTTCTCAGCACAGTCGGTTTCCACGGTGGAATTGAACCCCTTACACCAAATTTTGCAATTCCCGCCGAAGGCGATAGTCTTGTACTCCTGGGTTGCCCCTACAGCGAGCAAGGTTGCCGGCAAAATAGTTATAATATGATTTTTCGGAAACTGGACCGGGCCCTGATGGTATGCCAGATATTCTCCAATGTGGAACTGCAGGGTTTCAGCGGCGCTCCCATCATCAACAGCCGCGGCGAAGTCGTCGCGATCCTCTACGGCAGCGGCGAGGTAGATGGCGAATATTATGTGTATGCTACGCCGATCCGGGATATAAAAAAGGTGCGGTAGGTGGGGCCATCATTTCTGCAGCTTGCCAACCGTTCAGGGGTTGGCAAGCTTACACGGAAGGCTTATAAAAATTACTTTTGTAATGATTGATGCGCTGACCAGATAATGATAAAACGCGGAAGGTTACAACCAGCACAGCTCAGTTATTTAAAACTCTCAGTTTCAACAATGGGCAGCAGCCGTGAGTCTTCTAATGCTCCAGTTCTGTGCCCCATGCCTTTTAGATATTCCGGGTTGGATGCAAATGATATAAAACGATCAACACTCTCCTGGCGAACTAACATTACCGCATCCCACCGTTCGTTTTCCGGCCCCACAAGAAAGCTTCCGCCTTTCCCAAAAAATAGTATTTCCCCGCCTGATATTTTCAAAAAAGGTAGCGTATGCTCCATGTATAATTGGTACGCCATTTCACCAGTAATAGGATTAGGGGGCGTGAGGTCGGGCGTTTCAGAATAGTCTGCAGTCTCTTTAAACTTTAATAAGTTTAACATCACAACTGGTCCCGAGATTTTCGCCATGTCAATCACCAGGTTATTTCATTCCAGAGCCCCTTGCTCCTGCATCCGAATACATCCTTCCTCTCCCCAAAGACTGCTCCTCCTTCTTCTTGTAAATCGTCAACTGCTTGCCGGCATTTTCATGCACGCCGGCATCAGCTGTGGCGGTAAATGAAAAGCAATTCGCATTGATATCTATGATAATATCATGTTCTATCCGCACAATGGGGTTGGAGTCCGGAAGGATGCCGGCTTCCCTTACGCCAGGATCGCTGCCGGGTTGCTATTCCATCGATCCATCGTGCTTAGGGAAGCGAAAGTAGTGACTGCTTTCAGATAATTCATCCTTTTGGGTCGGTGCATTACTGCTTAATTTCAGCAGTAAATAGCCAAAGGTCTTTGATTATTTTACCGTTAAAGTTACCCCGGTTTTTACTATCAGATTTCCGCCAGTAGCTACTGTGGTTTGATCAATAACAACGTTAGCAGTGACTGTTACTGTATGCGGGCCTCTGATTGTAATAGCATTTGCGTTGAAATCGGGTGCAAGTGTTGCAGGGCTAATAACTCCTGATGAAAAATCTGCTACAGGTGAACTTTCCCAGGTTGCGGGGGAATTCCAGTTACCGGAAGTTATACTACGGAAATAGTCATAAGTAGAAGTACCTCCTCCACCAGCAATTACCCTGGCTATCCTGTTTCTACCGGTTCCATTATAAGCAGTAAAATCGCCACCTATAATGATTTTTCCATCGCTTTGGATAGAGGTGGTTCGTATGGTATTGTTCGCACCAGTGCCAGCGATAAAACTTGCATCCATACTACCGTCGGTATTTAAACGGGCAATTCTGTTTTTCACGGTGCCATTGAAAGTAGTGAAGAAACCACCGACAATGATCTTACTATCACCTTGTATGGCGGTGGTATAGATGACATTGTTCGCGCCTGTGCCGGGGTTAAAACCTGCATCCAGACTGCCATCAGTATTCAGGCGGGCAATATAGTTTCTCGGTGTACCATTGAAAGTTGTGAACGCCCCGCCGATAACGACCTTTCCATCGCTTTGGATCGAGGTGGTAGATATTGTACTGTTTGCTCCAGTGCCGGGATTAAAGCTTGCATCCAAACTACCATCAGCATTAAGTCGTGCTATTTTACTTCTTGCCGTTCCATTGTAAGCACTAAAATCACCCCCGATAATAATCTTTCCATCGCTTTGAATGGAAGAGGTATAGATGGTACTGCCTGATCCGGTGCTAATAGTAAAGCCTGCATCTAAACTGCCATCGCTGTTGAGTCGTGCAATATTATTTACCGCGGTTCCATTATAAGAAATAAAAGCACCTCCAATGATAATCTTTCCATCGCTTTGGATGGAGATGGTATAGATGGTACTGTTGGCTGCTGTTCCGGGGATGAAACCTGCATCCAAACTGCCATCGGCATTCAGGCGGGCAATTCTGTTGATGGTTGTTCCATTGTAAGAAGTAAATACTCCCCCGATAAGGATCTTACCATCGCTTTGGATGGCCGTGGTTCGGATTGAATTGTTTGCTCCTGTGCCGGGATTAAAACTGGCATCCACGCTACCATCGGCATTCAGGCGGGCAATTTTAGTTCTCGAGATGCCATTGTACCCGGTAAAATCACCTCCGCTAACAATCTTTCCATCGCCCTGGAGGGCTGTGGTATAGATGATATTGTTTGCCCCCGTTCCGAAGTTAAAATTGGTATCTAAACTCCCATCGGTATTCAGGCGGGCAATTCTATTTGGTGCTGCGTCATCGTACACAGTAAATAGACCACCCATAATAACCTGTCCATTGCTCTGAATGGCAATAACAAAGATGGTATTGTTAGCCCCCGGGCCGCTATTAAAACCTGCGTCCAAACTCCCATCGGTATTCAGGCGGGCAATTCTGTTTGTTACTGTTCCATTGTAAAAAGTAAATAAACCACCGACAATAATTTTTCCATCGCTTTGAATGGCGGTAGTTCGGATCGTATTGTTTGCTCCTGTGCCGGGATTAAAACCTGCGTCCAAACTACCATCGGTATTCAAGCGGACGATACTGTTTCTCGCCGATCCGTTGAAAGTAGTAAATTGACCACCGGCAATGATTTTCCCATCGCTTTGGATGGAGGTGGCGTAAATGATATTGTTGGCTCCTGTTCCGGGGTTAAAACTTGCATCCACACTGCCGTCGGTATTAAGGCGGGCAATTCTGCTTCTTGCCGTTGAATTAAAAAATGTAAATGCACCACCGATCACAATCTTTTCATCGCTTTGGATAACGATGGAATAGACGAATGCCCCGGCTCCTGTGCCAGGGTTAAAAACGGCATCGAGGCTGCCATCGGTATTCAGCCGGGCAATATTGTTTCTCCCCGTTCCATTGTAAGCAGTAAATGCACCACCAATAACCATCTTTCCATCAGTTTGGATGGCGATACTGTAGATAGTACTGTTTGATCCTGTGCCGGGATTAAAAGTTGCATCCAAACTGCCGTCAGCATTCAGGCGGGCGATATTGTTTCTCGCCGTTCCATTGAAGCTTTGAAACAAACCAGCGATAATGATCTTTCCGTCAGTTTGGATGGCCGCGGTTTGGATGGTACTGTTTGGCCCGGTACCGGGGTTAAAACTAGCATCCAGGCTACCATCAGTATTCAGGCGGGTAATATAGTTTCTCGCTGTTCCATTGTATGTATTAAACGCGCCAGCAATAATTATCTTTCCATCGCTTTGGATGACCGCGGCTGTAATGGTACCGTTTGCGCCATCTCCAGAACCAAAACCCTGGTCGGTGGAATTAAAAGTGGCGTCGTTGCTGCCTGCCTGGCTAAATGCAGGTATAACAAATGCGATACTTATAAAAAGCGAAAGGAATAATCGCAAAAAATAAGAAAATGAAGTTTTCATACAAGCAATTTTTTTAGGTTAATACAGTATTGCATTTTAGGGTGACCAATGCGTTTTCTCTGCTGTTCTAAGCCGAAATCACACAAAAATGCAAGGCACTACCTGCTTGCTTTTTTGGCACTGTTTTTTTTGATGGCGGTCTGCTATTATGCCATTACATCGTAACACGATTGGTTATGTCATCATGACCCCATCATGATGATTAGCCGGACTTTGAGGAGAGATTGCCGCAGTGTTTCGTATCTTACAATAGCCGATGCACCTACTTTCGAATAATCACAAATAGCGGTTAGCCGCTTTGGTAGTATGGGAAATGGCAACTGACGCCTTATCCGTGACGCAGTTCAAAAGCTATCGAAACGGAAAAACTTAATGGCTTTCGAACACCGCCAACCAGGATATTTGAGTCTGCGGCCTATGTTAATTTTTGTAATGAAATTGGGAGATCGTTTCCCCGGTCTCTGGAAATCTAAAAATACCCCTCATTCCAGGCCTCGTTCTGAACGCTGTGCGGTGACTTAGCCTGGTGCGGGAAATTTCGCCTGTAAAGCAGTGGGTCAGGGTCGTTTCTCGAAATCGCCAACCTTTTTTAAAAAAGCCAGCTACCTGTGTGCAGTTATGATGTGTGCAAAATTTATGCACACAAGAATATTGCACACAAAAACTTTTGGTAGCCGGCTACCGGGATTGAAATTGCCAGAATTACACTAACGGCGTTATGGTGAATCCTTAGACAGCAACCCAAAAAATCTCCGGACCCTGTTTCGCCTACTTCAATTTCATCAGCAAATACGAATACTGTAAAGCTGCAGCTTTTGCCCGTTGCTCGCTGGTGGAAGAGCCTGCATGGCCGCCTTCGGTGTTTTCGTAATATAAAACCGGGTAGCCCATATCAATCATTTTAGCAGCCATCTTACGCGCATGTCCTGGGTGCACCCGATCATCCCTGGTGGAGGTGGTAAAGAATACTTCCGGGTATTTCACGCCTTCATGCAGGTTTTGGTAAGGCGAATATTTTTTAATGTATTCCCATTCCTCCGGTTTGTCAGGATCGCCATATTCGCCCATCCAGCTGGCGCCTGCCAATAGCTTGCTATATCGTTGCATGTCCAGCAACGGCACCTGGCACACAACGGCATTGTACAGATCGGGGCGTTGGGTAAAAGCGGTGCCCACAAGTAGCCCGCCATTACTGCCACCCATGATGCCTAAATGTTTAGGTAAGGTAATTTTCCTGGCTATCAAATCTTCGGCAACGGCATGGAAGTCGTCGAAAACATGCTGTCTGTTTTCCTTTAAACCTGCCTGGTGCCACTTGGGCCCAAACTCGCCACCACCACGGATATTGGCCAACACATACACCCCGCCGTTCTCCAGCCAGGCATTGCCAATGGTTCCAGAATAACTGGGAAGGGAGGATACCTCAAACCCTCCGTAGGCATAGAGTAACGTCGGGTTCTTGCCATCATTCTTTGCAGTTCTGGAGGAAACCAAAAAATAAGGAACCAGCGTTCCATCTTTTGATTTGGCCTTGAACTGCGCCACCTGGTATTTACTTGCATCAAAATATGCCGGCAATGATTTGAAGGCAGTAAATGTATTGCTCGCAGCATCGGCAGTATACAGGGTGGTGGGCGTGAGGAAGTTATTAAAACTGAAATAATATTCATCTGATAGTTCGTCCGTAGCGGATACACCTATCGATCCGTACCCGGGTGCTTTTACTTTTTCCTTTACCCATTTGCCACCGGCGAAAGAATAGATGTAGAGCTCGCTTTTTACATTGTTAAGTACATTCGCCAACAGTTTATTTTTTGTAGATGAAATATCTTCAATGCTGGTCGCGGCATCAGGTTCAAACACTACGTGAATTTCTTTCCTGCCTTTTATTAATGCTGTAGCATTCAGGCTGATCACAGAGCCCAGTTTATAGATTTTGCCATTCAGATCCCAGTCAGATTTCAATTTGACAATTAATTGGTTATTCAATATTCCCGAGATGTTGCAATCTTCTGGCAGGTCCAATTTTACTAATTTATTATCCTGCCAGATAAATGTTCTGGAAGAAAAAATAGTTAGGTAACTGCCAACTATGGTGTAGTTGGTGGATCCATCCCTGAACTGGGAACCAAAGGCACTAACATCGCTTTTTTCTCCTTCGAAAATGAGTTGCGCATCTTTTAGCAAAGTTCCACGTTTCCATAATTTCACCTGCCTTGGATAACCCGAGGTAGTGATGGTATTTTCACCAAAGTCAGTGGAAACAATCAGCGTATTTTTATCAATATAACTGGCGCCGCCTTTTGATTCGGGGATATAAAAGCCATTGTCAACAAATGCCTTTTTTATAACATCAAACTCCTTCGTAACCGTTGCGTCGCCGCCACCTTTTGAGAGGCTTATGAGAAATAAATCGTAGGCCGGGTACAATCCCGAAGCTCCCTTAAACACCCACTTAATGCCATCTTTCTTACCCATTTCATCCAGATCCAGTAGCGTTTCCCAGGCTGGGTTGCCGGCAACATAACTGCTTTTTGAAGACCGACGCCAGATGCCACGCACATGTTCTTTGTCCTGCCAGAAATTATAGATGAAATCCTTGTAAATGGTGGGGTACACAATCCTGTCCGTTGAATTATTGATCTCCAGCGCTTTGTTATAGATCGGCTGGTATGCGGCTTCTTTGGTGAGCCGGTCTTCGGTAATCTTGTTTTGTTTTTTTACAAATTCAAGGGCTTTATCGCCGTCCACTTCTTCCAGCCAAAGATAGGGATCCACTTGTGCGTTCAGGTTGAGGCAGCTTGTCATAAAGGTTATTGAAAGCAGGACGTATTTTTTCATTTCTTCTTTTTTACTTGCCAATATAAAGCAGGTGCTGGCCATTACGCAGTGCCAGCTCAAAGCTGTCGCTAATATAAAGCAGGTTTGCGGGTATGGGATTGGAAAATTCTTTTTAAACCTGCACATTGGAAAAAAGCGCCGTAGGTGCGGACGGTTTTGTAACAACGGATTTCAATCCGTTGAACCACGGCCGAATGAAAAGAAGCATATAATATCTGAAGCGCCCCCAAATAAAAACCCTGAAGTGTTTTGACTTCAAGGTTGGTTGAATTAGCTACTTGGTGGCCTCGCCAAGAATCGAACTTGGATCTGGAGCTTCGGAAACTCTTATACTATCCATTGTACTACGGGGCCAGAGAATTTTTTCGCAGGCTGCAAATGTGCAGCAAAAATTTCAAAAAACACCCACCATCTTACTTCCCGAAGACCACAATATTGGTGCTGAATATTTTTACAGCAATTGCCAGCAGGATCACTCCAAAAAACTTGCGTACCGCCAGTAATCCTACATCACCCAACACTTTTTCGATCCATTTCAGGGAATGTAAGGTCAGGTAAATCACGATGAGGTTGAGTAATATACCGACCAGAATGGTAAAGTTGTTGAAATTTGCTTTCAAACTCATAACCGTGGTCAACGTTCCGCTGCCGGCGATAATGGGAAAGGCGATTGGTACAACAGTGCCACTTCTGGCTTTCGGGTCACTTTTAAAAAAATCGTGGCCTAACACCATTTCCAACCCTAGAATAAAAATTACGATGGAACCGGCTACCGCAAATGAATGAACATCAACACCCAGCAAACCTAGAAACTGTTCCCCAAAAAACATAAAAAGGATCATCAGCCCACCAGAAATAAGGGTGGCCCGCAGTTCCCTTATCTCACCCATTTTCAGCTTCAGGCTTATAAGGAGCGGGATGGAACCAATAATATCGATTACGGCAAAAAGGGTGAAGCTTACAGTGAGGATTTCATTCAGGTTGAGCGTCATGCGGCAAAGCTAACTATTGGATAGCTGGGAAGAAAGCAGTTAAGATGATTTAATAGCGCCTTAAAGAACACACAGGCACTTGCGACTGCTTGTTCTATGTTCGGTAAAAAAGGCATCAGCGGTTACCGAACCGGCTCTTTAACTTCTCGATAAATTGCTGCTGGTAGTATTGTTGTTTTAATTCCTTGAGGCAACTAATGCAGAGACAGTCGGTGTATTGTGTTAGGATATAAGAATATTCCCCGTTGGTAAATTGCACGCCGGTGCACTGGCAATGGTTGATGTCCCCGACTTTGCATTCAAAACCGCAATGGCACCTGGGGCAGTTTTTTATCTCGTGTTTGCTATCGTTCATGGAACAATTATTTATGCCTGAGCTGGCAATAGATCAATAAACCAAAAGCCTTTCATGTCTGTATCTGGTATCGGCGTTGGATGGTCACTCAGCTTAATTTCCAGCGGGCGATGGGTCTTCTCACCCATGCTAATTTTCAAAGGAGTTTTAAACAATGGGCCGTCGTAGCAAAAGCTGTGGAATTCGCCATTTTCGCCACAGGGGTCTACCGTTGCGGACAGGTCGGTGATAAAATTTTCATCAATAAGCCGCCCCACCCAACTTTCATCCAGGTAGCCGTCGTTGATGCAACAAGTGATGGTCTTGAAACCCTCGCTGATAAAGGATTGCACGAGTTCGGCAGTATTTGCTTTCCAGATCGGAAAAACACAAACCATACCAACGGCAAACATTTTTTCTTCCCGGTATTTCCGCAGGTCTTCTAAAAAAATATCGCCGTAAATCACCGTTGCAATGCCTTCGCTTTTTACTTGTCGGAACATGGCGCCCATCTGTTGTTCATATTCCGCATTACTGGCTTCATATACATATACTTTGAGCAAAGGAATACCAATCGCCGCGGCCTGTGCTTCAATTAATTCTTCCCGGATGCCATGCATACTCAAACGGTGGTAGTTGCCATTAAAAGTGCTGAGCAGATATTTTACATCATAGGCACCTTCCTGCTGCACTTTGTGCAACGCATAAGAACTGTCTTTTCCACCACTCCAACTAAATACTGCTTTTACCATATTTGATGTTTGATGTCTGATCTGTGATGTTTAACAGATGAGTATCCAGTTGTGTGTGCCGCCACAACACCCACCACTGGCCACTCCCCGTTTTCCACCCGCTGCCTTCTCTTACAAATGAAAAGTAACTCCCAAAGAAAACAAGAAAGGAATCGAATTAAAACCGTTGATATCAAAAAACTTTTTACCGGTAATATTCTGTGCATTTGCAAAAAACTTGAAATGCTGTTTCAATTTGTACTCTGCATAAGCGTTGAGTAAAAAGTAGGCTGCCATGCCAACATCTTGTTTTTTGTAGCCGCCAACATCTTGTCTTTTACTTACATATTTTCCGCTAACACTGGCATACAGGCCATCCGTAAATTGGTAGCCCATATTTATGTTGATGTTATGCTTGGGCCGGCGAAGTAAATAATGGTACGATGTATCTTTAAAGTTAACCCGGCTTTGAGTGTTTTCCTGGCTGCTGATGAATGTATAGTTGGCAGTAATGTTCAGTTTTTTGGTGGGCTGCAGGACCACTTCGTACTCCAGGCCACGAACAATTTGTTGCACAAAATTGAAATACTTAAAAGAAACATAGTTGTAGTCAATACCGTCTTTTATGGTGCGGTAAAAATACACCAGGCGGTTGCTTACGATCTTGTGTTGCTGTGATAAGCCCAGTTCATAGTTTACGCTTTTTTCAGGCTTAAGATTGGGGTTGCCAGTGCCACCACCTGCATACAACTGGTACAGCGATGGTGCTTTAAAGCCACTGGCCACACTTCCAAACACGCGGTAATTTTCGCCAATGTTATAGGAAGGATTAAATGTATAGGTGCTGTTGCTGCCGTACCGGCTATGTACGTTAAGCCGGCCACCTGCTTCTGCATGAAATTTCTTGTTGGCACTGCCATACAACAGCGAAGCATACATCGAACCCTGGCTCATGGACGTATCCTTAAAACTGGTGCTGTAAGGTCCAAAGGAGCTGATCGAAAGATAGTCATTGTTCATTATTGCATAACGGTAGTCTGCTCCCTGTAGCAGCGTAAAACCCGCACCCAGCTTGATGCTGGCATAAAGTTCAGCGAACTGGGTACGGCCTTTATACTGGTTGCTTTCATACTTACTAAAACCCGCAACAAAAAAGCTGTCGTTGAGATAATTTCGTTGTAACTGGTTGTATTGGAAGTTCCCCACAAGGGTTACGCCATCATTTTTAAACTGCATGCCAAAGCCTGACGACAGGTTCTTGTTGTGAATGGTGTAGTCTTTGTCGTCTGTAAAAATACCTGCGTCGATATCGGCTTTGTAGGTACTGTATTGCACAAAGCTTTTAAACGATAATTGTTTGCTGGCAGCATATTGTAAGGTGGCATTGATGGCATCACCATCATAGCCATCGTTGTCAAATCCCTTATTGCCACTGCTGTCGTATGCCGATGAAAATCCATTTGTTTTCAGCTTTGCGTAGCGGACTGAATAGGTGAATCTGTTGAGCTTGCCAAACAATTGGAGGTTGCCTTTCAAAGTTCCCAGGTTGCCAGCTATTGCAGTAGCTTTTAAGTTAAAAGCGTTGCTGATGTCTTTTTTAATGGTAATGATATTGATCACTCCGGCTACAGCATCGCTGCCGTATAAGGTAGACTGCGCACCACGGCATACTTCGATTCTTTCCACGTCGTTGATAGAGAATAAATTCAGATCATAATCAT
>JBDSXW010000101.1:0-28513 GCA_039925965.1 Chitinophagaceae bacterium | reverse complement strand
AAAGCCTCTGTGTAAAATAATTCCTGTGGTCCGGATCGGTTGGAACTTTGCTTTTTGCTCATTTTTAAACCCTGTTTTTAGTTGACTTATCCACTTTTTTGGAGTCAACCTATTTCAGGACTATACACACATACATTTCGCCTTCTTTTATCCGAACATGGGTGCTTTTGCTAAAAAGAAATTTTGCGAGCAGGTGGCTTTGTTCGGTAAATGATTTATGGTCACTGAATATCTTACTTACATAGCTATATACTTCGTTGAGCCCAAGGCTGCTGATATGAGTAAAGTGATACTGCTCTTGCTCGTTAAATGGCGCCAGGAAGAATTTATTCAACAGCTTGCCCACTTCCTTATCATTCATCGTCAATGGGTTTTCAGAGAGGTTTAATTCTTCTCCGCGGGTTGGGTTTCCTACTCTATGTGCTATTACTTGCTGTAGCTGGATGCTGTCGATTCCTGTCATGCTGCAAATGTGCAGCATTCAAGTGATTCAAGGATTGTTGTTGTGGGTTTGTGACTTACAATAATCTTTACTCATGCTAAGAAAAGCCCAATAGTAGCACTTGCGATGAACGGATTGCGACGCAACGATGCTACTACCTGAACTACCGCTGGTATCAAAAGAATTAGTTGAAAACCTTTCACCTTGGGTTTTGTATTCTATATTGCTTTGGCTAAAAATTGTTTCCGTCAATTTAGAATTATGAAGAAGATCATGCCGGTTTTGTTGCTGTTGGTTAATGGAAGTGTTTTTGCGCAGGTGCCATCGCCAGCGTCATTTTTAGGTTATGAGCCAGGTAGCCATTTTACACCGCATTATAAAATCGTACAGTATTTTGAAGCGGTAGCCAAAGCCACGCCGGCCACCATGAAGCTGGAGCAATACGGAACCACCAATGCCGGCCGGCCGTTGCTGCTTTCGTATATTTCCAGTGCGGAAAATATCAGTAATCTTGAAACGATCAGGCATAATAACCTGAGAATAGCAGGGCTGGAAAACGGTGCTCAGGATATGCCCAACGCCAGGGCAATTGTATGGCTCAGTTACAATGTGCATGGTAACGAACCCAGCAGCAGCGAGGCCGCAATGGTTACTCTATATGAGCTGGTTACCGGCAATACCACCAAAGCAAGCGAATGGCTAAAAAATACGGTGGTGATTATTGACCCATGTGTTAACCCGGATGGGCGCGACCGGTATGTAAACTGGTACAATAGTGTTGTAGGCGAAAACCCTAACCCTGACCCGCAAAGTCAGGAGCACAGCGAGCCCTGGCCGCAGGGGAGGACCAACCAATACCACTTTGACCTGAACCGCGACTGGGCCTGGCAAACGCAGGTGGAGACCCAGCAGAGAATTAAAAAATACAATATGTGGATGCCGCATATCCACTGCGATTACCATGAGCAGGGCTTTAATGAACCCTATTATTTTGCTCCTGCTGCCGAGCCCTTTCATGAAGTAATAACGCCCTGGCAGCGGGAGTTTCAAACCAACCTGGGGCGCCACCATGCCCGGTATTTTGATGCCAACCACTGGCTGTATTTTACCCGCGAACGATTCGATTTATTGTACCCAAGTTATGGAGATACCTGGCCCACCTATAATGGTTCCATCGGAGTTACTTACGAACAGGGAGGACATAGCAAAAGTGGCCTTGCGATCATAAATGAAGATGGTGATACGCTGACGCTGAAAGACCGGCTGATGCACCATTTTACCACTGGTATCAGCACTGTAGAAATGGCTTCGCTCAACGAAGCAAAGCTGGTAGAGAATTTCAAAAAATTTTTCGACAACGCAAAAGCCGATGGGGTTGGAGACTACAAAACTTTTGTGGTGAAGGGAAAAGGAAATGAGGGCAAAATAAAAATCCTAAAAGAATTGCTCACACGCAATGGAATTGATTTCGGCTACGCCAATGCAGGTACTGCAAACGGATATAATTATTTCACCACAAAGACAGGAAGTTTTAATACGGAAGCCGGCGACCTCGTGATCAATACTACGCAGCCAAGAGGGGCGTTGGTTAAAGTGTTGTTCGAGCCAAAGTCTAAAGTGAGCGACAGTGCTACCTACGATATCACCGCCTGGGCCATTCCTTATGCCTATGGGATTCAATCGTATGCAGTAAAAGAAAAGCTGGGATCTGTAGCAGATTATGTCACACCGTTACTGACGGCTATCAATAAAGGCGAAGTCTATGGCTTTATTAAGCCATGGGAATCGCTGGACGATGTACGTTTTTTAACTGCCATGATGAAGAAAGGTATCAAAGTGCGGCAAACGGCTAAAGCCACAGAAGTGAACGGGAGAAAGTACCCGCCCGGCTCGCTGATCATTATACGAACTTCCAACCAGGGGATTGCTGATTTTCAGCGTGTGGTGGTAGATGCAGCGGCTAAACTCAATGTTCGGCTGGATGTGGTAGGGACTGGGTTTATGGATAAGGGTGCCGATTTCGGCAGCCCGGATGTAACCACACTCTTGGCGCCTAAAATAGCCTGCCTTACCGGAGATTACGTGGGTAGTTCATCAGCCGGCGAAGTGTTGTTTTATTTTGAAAAAGAGGTCAACTACCCGGTTACAATGATCGATCTGGACGATGCCCGAAAGATAGATTGGAAACGATTTGACGTATTGGTGGTGCCGGATGGCAGCTATAAAAATATGTTTGCAAAGGATGGGGCGATAAAAACCTGGGTGCAGCAGGGTGGCCGTATTGTTGTGATGGAAAATGCTGTCAATCAGCTCGCGGCAGCTGATTGGGGCCTCAAGCAAAAAAATATTGACGACGAGGATAAGAATAAAGAAAAGCCTGGGTACGAGGATATAAAAAAGTACGCGGAAAGCGAACATGACGAACTTAAATCAAGTAATCCCGGCAGCATTTTTAAACTAGAAATGGACAATACCCATCCACTCGCTTATGGCTACCCCGAATTCTATTACACACTTAAGCAGGGAACCGATGTGTTTGAGTTCTTAAAAGATGGATGGAATGTGGGCGTTATTAAAAAAGACAACCAGGTCGCTGGCTTTACCGGTGTAAAGGCAAGAGAAAAACTCACCGATGGAACGCTGATTGGGCAGATGAATGTTGGCCGTGGCTCCGTGGTATTTCTGGCCGAAGATCCCTTGTTCCGGAGTTTCTGGCAAAATGGGAAACTATTGTTTGCCAATGCGGTTTTCGTGGTGGGCCAGGGTGGCGGGTTCCATTTGTGAGAACGGTTGGGAACTATTGCAGGGCTTAAGGCTTGCCAACCCTGAGATCAATTCATCATCAATATATTCACGCTACGCTGTAGAATATTAAAGGCAATCTCAGCCATCAGGTTCTCTTTGTCGAGTGTGGGATTTACTTCTGTAATTTCAAAGCAGCTAATCTTGCGGCTCTGCATAAACTTGCTGATGAGGTCTTCCACTTCACGTTCTTTCAACCCGTTGCTTACGGGAGTACCTGTACCTTTGCTGATTGTGCTGTCGAGGCTGTCCACATCAAAGCTTACGTAGATATCGGTGCAGTCGCTCAGGTATCTGATCACACTGCGGTAGATAATCTCCGCTCCCTTACGCCGTACTTCGCTGGTGGTGATTACCTTCATACCATATTTTTCGATAATGCTTTTTTCTTCCTTTTCATAATCCCGCAGGGAAATAAAGACGACATCTTCGGGCAATACTTTAGGTTCTATTTTGCCGATATTTTTCAGATAGTCCCACATTTTTTTGGTTGCTGCATCCAACTCGTGTACACCACAATCCAGGTTGTCTTCTGCGATGGCGGTAGCGAGCGGCATGCCATGGAGATTGCCGCTGGGCGTGGTGTACGGCGTATGCAGGTCGGCATGGGCGTCGATCCAAATCACACCCAGTTTGCTTTTGGGTTTAGCCATTTTAAGGCCGGCGATGGTAGCCCCTGCATTGCTGTGGTCGCCGCTGATGACCACCGGGAAGAAATTGTTTTTTACCGTATCGCAGACAGCCTTGCTTATTTTTTCATACATGCTCGCTACACCTTTGATCCGCTTGGCATAAGGCGACTCTATAGGTTCGAATAATAATTTATTTTCATGCGGTATTTTCTCCGAAGGAAAGTGTACAAAGAAGTTGCTCATAAAATCGAGCGCTGCAATTTTGATGGCTTCTACGCCGAGGCTGGCGCCCCTTGTGCCGGCTCCTATTTCGGAGGGTACCTCAATGAGTTTGATGTTTTTCATAAAGCAGTTTTAACCGGAGTTGATAACATATGGATTGAATACCCATTAAAAGCAGGGCAACTAAAACGCTACAACCTGGTATGACAAACTTAGGGAAAAGCGGCAAAAGCAACTATTTGACAGCGTTCTTATTTGCGGCCATTTTCAAGCATTGCCAGCACCTTAAAGCGTACAAACAATTCCTCGCTGTACCATTTCTCCTGCCGGGTTTTGCGCACCACTTCCGCATGGTCTTTCAGTTTGTAAGCAAAGTTTTTCATATGTTCTTTACTTTGCCAGATGCTAAAAGTGGCTTGTTTTACAAACGGCACTTCGCCGATTCCATAGGATGTAATGAAACCTTCAGCACTGGCCATCTGTGACGCAACACCATCCACATGGCTCCAGAAATTTTTAAGCCTGTTTAACCGAATGGTTGCCCGGGTGAGCACGGCGATTTCACCTGCGTAATCAGTTTGTTTTGCCAGAGGCCCAAAGGCTTCTTTGCCATCCCATAACCCGTGACCTTCGATGGGTTCGAGAATGAATGTCAGGGTGGAACAACGAAAAATTTTCCAATAGCCACGAATAAGCGACCCAACGCCGTCGGTTCCGCCTGCTGCAATACTTGTAACCGGCAACCCGTAACTGGCAACGGTCAGCACCGCCCACTGCCGCCAGTCGGGTGTTTTATCAAATGTGCCATTGCGGCCGCTACCCATTAGTTTCCAGAAGCTGATTTTTTTGTTGAGCCATAGGGGCAGGCGGAATAAGCCCATGGAGAGGATGGCAAACGGAATTGCCCAGCCGGGGTACCGAACGATGATGAGGTGGGTTATGGTCTTGGGTTGCTCCAATTATTTCTTTTTACGCTGCTGCTCGGCATACCACCCCCGTCAGCCGACTGTGGCTGCTGACGGTCCCTGCCGATGTAGCGGGACGGGGAACATTGGTTGGACAGTCAAGCGGGTGCTGTGGCTTTGCTGAATGAGATGGATTAAGAATCAAATGACTACACTTAAAACCAGGGATCGATGCAAAATCAACTCTTTACAAATTTCTGAAACGATTCTAACCGGTGTGCCGGAATGAACAGCAGGTCGCCAATAACCGGCTGCTCTGTTGTAATCACTGGAACTAGTGTCTGTTTTTCCGCATAATAACTTTTATAGCCCAGCTTCCACATCATTTCCAGGATGGTGAATTTGTTTTCGCCTTCTGTTTCTATCTGCATTAGTGGCAGCTGCTTTGCTATCAGCGGTTCCATTAACGGTATCACAGGAATTTCGTAGCCTTCGATATCGCACTTGATATAATCGATCTTGCCCAATGTTTCAAACAGGTGCAGCGGGTGTTTCATCTCCACTTCATATTTGTCGCCTGCGGGAAGGAACTGGGTTTCATCTTTTTTTAACACGCGCATCAAGCCATGCCGGTGCTTGTCGCTGCTGGGATTGCCCATCAGGATGGTGCCATCGTCTTCACCAAGGGCATAAGGCAGCACGGTGACGTTACCCAGGTTAGCGATATTTTTTTCCAATACCTGTCTGTATAATTCGATAGGCTCAACAGTATACACACGGCCCGTTTTGCCCACGAGCCGCGAAAATATTTTGGTGAAATAGCCGAGGTTGCCGCCGATATCAATCACCGTGTCGCCCTGCTGGATCAGGTTATGAACAAAATAGTGACTATAGTAGGATGGGTTATCACGTAGCCAGCCCTTGTTAAAATAATGGAAGAACAATGTACTGGTGAGGCGCAGGTAATGCTTTTGTCCCAGTAGTTTATTGAGCAGCGATTTTATGGATTTCATTTGTGCGGTTTAGGGTTTAAGGTATAGGGTTTAGGGTACTTGAAAAGACCAAATTTACTGGAGCCCGGCAATCGTGTTTAACTTAACATATTGCGTCTTGAACCTCGATCCTTGAACCTTTACTGCCTTATTACTTCTAATGCTTTTCTATAAGCCGGACTATTATGATTGTCTATTTCATAGTAGCCTTCGTTGCGGTAAAGTTGTCTTGCCAGCAATGCCTTAATCCGCTTCAGGGATTCATCTTTTAATTTGTTATTTCCCGCAGGCAATACAATACTGTCTTTTTTTGCAAAATCTATCAGCGATAGCCAGGTGGCTACCGGCAGGTTATAGGTGGTGTCAAAGGTGGCGGCATTTTTAAGGCTATTCAATGCGGCTTTGTTTTGCTTATAATACTGGTAGGTAAAATTGGTGAGCACAGAAGAGGTAAACAAATCGCTGGCTTCTTCCGAAACTGCGCTGGTATCAAATGCGACGTACACATCCGGGGTGATGCCACCGCCATCATATAGGGTTTTACCATTTTTTGTTTTGAAGGCCTTGCCTTTGCTAAATGCCGTATCATTACCGAGGCTGTCGGTACGGTTCATGCGGTCCAGCAATTCTTCGCTATATTTTTTGTGCCCGTTGCTGTAAGGTTTCTGGATGCTGCGGCCCAGCGGCGTGTAGTAACGAGCCACGGTAAGGCGAAGTGCGCCACCATCGCTTAGATCGTACTGTTCCTGTACCAGCCCTTTACCAAAACTGCGGCGACCCACAATCGTGCAACGGTCATTATCCTGAAGCGCACCAGCCAGCACTTCGCTGGCGCTGGCGCTGAGTTCATCCATCAGTAATACCAGTTCTCCTTCTTCAAACACGCCCGGCTTGCTGGTTCTGAATTCTTTGCGTTTTGAGTTGATGCCTTCAGTAAACACGATCATTTTTCCATCCGCCAGAAATTCATCGGCAATATTTACTGCTGCTTCCAACACGCCGCCGCCATTGCCGCGAAGGTCAAGGATCAGCTTTTTCATACCTAAAGGTTTCAACTTATCCATGGCCTGCATAAATTCGAAATAGGTTACTTCGGCAAACTTGTTGAGCCGAATATAGCCGACACCCGGGGCAGCCATATAAGCAGCGTCCAGCGAAGGGATCGGTATCAGGCCACGTTTTACTTTCGCGGTCACGATTTTGTTACTACGTAAAACGGTGAGTGATACTTCAGAGCCACCTTCGCCACGCAGGTATTTTTTGAAATCCTCCAGGTTCATCTTTCTACCGGCGACGGAGCTGTCACCCACTTTAATCAGTTGGTCGCCGACCTGGATACCAGCTGCTTCAGCGGGCCCTTTATCCACAACATACAAAATATTGAGGGTGTCGTCGAAAACCTCAAACTGTATTCCAATACCCTGAAAATTACCCCGTAAGTCGTTGTTGACATCGGCCAGGCGCACCGGTGGAATATAAACCGAATGCGGGTCCAGCCGGTTAAGGATGGCCTGGATGGCATCATAATTCATACTATCCGTATTTACTTTGTCCACATATTTTTCATTGATCAAAGCCAGCACTTCGTCGGTCGCATTATCGATGCCCCGGGTGATATTGTTTTTTTTCCAGCCCATAGCGTCCTGCAGCTGGTACCCAAGTAAAATGCCCATTACCATCACCAGGCTAAAAAGCAGTGGAAGCCAAACCTGTAATCGTTTATTCACCATCGTCTTTCTGTTAAATTAAAGTGGCCAAAAGTACATGTTGGCGGTTGATTGGCAATTTTCCGCTGGATACACGGTTGTGTTTCAGTTTGAATTTCCATTATCGTCCTTTTTCATAATTATGTCTGCGTTTCATTTTACAATGTAAGCCAGATTTGATATTGTGATAAAATGGCTTGTGAAAAATTAATTAATCACAGCCTGATTTTTCACAGGTTTGTGATAAAATGGTTTGTGAAAAATTAATTAATCACAGCCTGATTATTCACAAACTCATTCATCACAACTTATTCCAGGCATAATGGCTGGCAAATAAATGGTACCGAAAGTTCAAACTGATACATGACTGGGATACACGGTATAATTAAAACCCATATTGCATAAAGGTGAGCCTTGGGCAGGCAATTCTCTTGCAAAAAATTTGAGTGAATTCGGGTAAGGCAAAACGGATAGGCCATCGTTATCAGGAAGCAGGTTTTTGACTGCTTGCCCGGAATCGTTTATACGGGCCGGATAAATTTCATTTGGTCAATAGCACCCCCCGGTTACCTTTGCGGCTTAAAATCATTTTAACCCCAAAAAAATAGTTGTATGAAAGTTACTGTTGTTGGTGCAGGCGCGGTAGGAGCTACTACCGCCGATAATATTGTTCGTAAGGAACTGGCTACTGAAGTGGTATTGCTGGATATAAAGGAAGGCATTGCCGAAGGTAAAGCTCAGGATATGATGCAAACCGCCACTTTACTGGGTTTTGATACGAAAATCACCGGCAGCACCAACGACTATACTAAAACAGCAGGTAGCGATGTAGTGGTGATCACCAGCGGTCTTCCCCGCAAACCCGGCATGACTCGTGAAGAACTGATTGGTACCAATGCAGGTATCGTAAAAGGGGTTGCCGAAAGCATCCTGGCTCATTCGCCCAATGCAATCATCATTATTGTAAGCAACCCAATGGATACCATGACTTACCTGGCTTTAACGGCTACCGGTTTGCCAAAGAACCGGATTATTGGTATGGGTGGAACCTTGGATAGCGCCCGCTTTAAATACCAGCTCAGCACCACTCTGGGTTGCAGCCCCGCTGATCTGAACGCAGTGGTTGTGGGTGGACACGGTGATACAACTATGATTCCATTAATCCGCATGGCTACCTGGAACAGCGTTCCCGTTACCAATTTTCTTTCTAAAGAACAACAGGGTAAAATCGTAGCCGATACTATGGTTGGTGGTGCTACGCTGACCAAATTAATCGGTACCAGTGCATGGTATGCCCCCGGAGCTGCCGGAGCTGCCTTGGTAGAGTCTATTTTACGCGACGAGAAGAAATTGTTTACTTGCTGTGTAGCCCTCGAAGGGGAGTACGGTCAGACGGATATTTGCCTGGGTGTGCCAGTGGTAATTGGTAAAAATGGCTGGGAAAAAATTGTAGAATTTAACCTCAACGAAGAAGAGCAGGCAGCGTTTAACAAGAGCGCTGATGCGGTTCGCAACATGAATGACGTGTTGAAGACTTTGTAATGATCGCTTCGATCAACATCATAAGAAAATGGCCGCTGTAAAGCGGCCATTTTTAGGTTTTATTGGATGGGCGGATGAACCTGGCATCGTGTCGTTTAACCAATGATATTTTGCAAATATCGACACCGTGATTCAGTGTCAGAAGTATGCCATATTAGGGACACCATTTTTGACTTATGATGATTTCGGCTTCCGCAAATAAAAGAGCGAATACGCACAATCGGTCATCACCAAAATATATTCCAGAACCCTTTTTATGGGGAAGAAACGTGGTTGGCAGCAACTGAAGCGAACCACTTTTTAATGAATTACGGTCAGATGTTTTTCGGCCGGTGCCGCAAGCGGTTAAGTTATCTTCCCTTTAGATACTGCTCCGCCGTCATAACCGAAATCTGTGCCGTTTTAAAATCCTTAAGGTTTCTGGTTAGAATGGTGGTAAGGCCTTCTTCAATTGCAGCGAAATATTGAATTCCATCTTCAAAATCTTTAAAATCAGAGCTTAGCGCCAAATCAATAATTTTTTCATCTATGGCTAATAGGTTTACTAATGTTTTAAATTTAAGTAGTTTTTTTCTGGCCTGATCAGCAGAATATTGTTTCGATAGTAGGTAGTTAAGATTTGCAAAGGCAAGAGATGAAACAAAGATTTCTATATCGCCAATGTCGGCTAGTGAAAATAAATTGGCTGCATGGATATAAAACGGCTCACGCGAACTCAACAGATCTAAAATAATATCAGTATCAACAAATACCCGATCCATTTACTGATATTTTTTTGTCAGATAATCACCATACTCAGATTGTAAATCGTCATCTTGCGGGAGGTCCAATATCCCCGAAAGGCTTTTTACTAATGGCGTTATTTGTTGCTTATTTTCAACTTGAGTTGTAATTTTTTGAAGGTAGTTTTCAATAAGCTTTGATAAGCTGGTCTTTTGCATTTTTGCATATTCCTTTGCCCTTTCAATAATATTCTCTTCTAATTTTAAAGTCAGCTTAGTGTCCATATTTTCAAATTTACGTACAAATATAATAAATTGGTACGTGCAACCGTGCTTTGCTTTATCTAATTTAGTTCCTGGCTATTGCCCTGCGCCGGGCCATATTTTGAAATAAAGAAACCTGCCGTGGCTAAAGTGGATTGCTGGAGAAAGGTTTTTCGGTTCATTGGGGCAAGCTAAAAATATCTAGGGAAAGGGCAAATGAATGATAGCGTGCCCTCCCATAGTGAACTTTCGACTGCAGCACAAAAGCTTTAGCCTTGAGTTTTCCGCTGCTTGAGACGACTGAATAATAAACGCAAACGATAGTTATTGCCATGAATAGTGCAGCCATTGTTATATCGACCAGCACCTCTGAGCCATTTTAAATTGACCAATAAAGTCTCGTTATTAATGTAATCTATTTGCAGGTTTTTTTCATGGATATTCATGATTTTATTCTTGATTTTGCGATGTGCCGAGCTCTACAAGAACTTCCCCGTCCAACTTCCTTTAAAATTTTTCAACCCCTCAGGCACCCCTGCATACACTAAACTTCCTCCACCATCACCGGCTTCAGGCCCCAGGTCGATCACCCAATCCGCATTGTTGATCACGTCCGTATTGTGTTCAATCACAATAATGCTGTGGCCCTGTGCAATCAATGCATGAAAGGAAGTAAGTAGTTTCTGGATATCGTTGAAATGCAGGCCCGTCGTGGGTTCGTCGAAAATAAAGAGGACATTTCCGGTGTGTTTTCCCTTGCCAAGAAAGCTGGCCAGTTTTACACGCTGGGCTTCACCGCCACTTAGGGTATCGCTGCTTTGTCCCAGTTTTACATACCCAAGACCTACATCCTGCAACGGCCTTATTGCATTGATAATATTTTTTTCTTTGGCAAAGAATTCGAGTGATTCATCCACACTCATCTCGAGTACGTTGTAGATGCTTTTCTGATTATATGTTACTTCCAACACTTCTTCTTTAAAACGCTTCCCTTTGCATACGTCGCATACCAAATGCACATCGGCGAGGAACTGCATTTCTACCACCTGCTCGCCTTCGCCTTTGCAGGCATCGCAGCGGCCTGCGTCTACGTTAAAGCTAAAATGCTTTGGTAAAAAGCCACGCATCTTACTCAATGGCTGATCAGCATACAGGTCACGGATCGCATCGTAAGCCTTGATATAGGTGACCGGGTTGCTCCTGCTGCTTTTGCCAATCGGGTTTTGATCTACCATTTCAATTTGCGAAACCCAATCCACATCACCTTCTATCTTTTGATGGGCGCCCACCTTATCCGCAAACTCGCCTTTGATCTTCTTCAGTGCAGGATACAGGATTTGTTTTACCAGCGTCGTTTTGCCGCTGCCACTAACACCACTCACTACACAAAGACATTGCATCGGAAATCTCACATCAATATCCTTCAGGTTATTCTGCCGTGCGCCGACCACTTTAAGGAAATATTTCGATTTTTTGCTATTGGACGGCACATCAATTTTGAGTTTGCCGATTAGGTATTTACCTGTCAGGCTTTTTTCGTTGCTTACTATTTCATCATAGTTGCCTTCGGCCACTACTTCACCTCCCAGGTGGCTGGCCAATGGTCCCATGTCGATAATATGATCGGCTTCACGCATCATCATTTCATCATGCTCCACAACCACCACGGTATTACCCAGGTTGCGCAGGTTTTTAAGCACCCCGATCAGTCTTTCTGTATCCCTGCTATGAAGTCCGATCGAAGGTTCGTCCAGTATATATAGCGAGTTGGTAAGATTACTCCCAAGGGAACGTGTCAATTGTATACGCTGGCTTTCACCACCGCTCAGGCTGTTAGCCAGACGGTTGAGCGTCAGGTAGCCCAAACCCACATCCAGCATCGTTTGCAGGCGGATATCGATTTCTATCAATACGCGTTTAGCAATATCTTTTTCATGATCTGTAAGTTGTATGGTGCTAAACCAATTCGCCAGGTCGCGGATCGGCATTCCGCAGAGCTCGCCGATGTGTTTATCGGAAACTTTTACGCATAATGCCTCCTTCCTAAGTCGGTATCCTTCACAATCCGGGCATAACGTTTTGCCACGATACCGACTTAACAGCACCCGGTATTGCACTTTATACAGGTTGCCTTCCACTTCTTTGAAAAAAGCATTGAGGCCGTCAAAATATTCATTCCCTCCCCATAGTGCCTGATATTGCGCTTTGGTGAGATCTTGTACCGGTGTATGAATCGGAAAATTGAATTTGCCGGCAGCTCGTATTAATGATTTATTCCACTCACTCAGCTTTTCCCCGCGCCAGGGTGCAATAGCGCCTTCATAAACGCTTAGGCGTTTATCCGGCATTACCAAATCTGTGTCGATGCCTAATACCTGGCCAAAACCTTCGCAGGTAGGGCAGGCGCCATACGGGTTGTTAAAAGAAAAAAGATTCGGTACGGGCTCTTCGAACACCAAGCCATCCAGTTCAAATTTATTTGAGAAATGAACCATGGCGGAGCCATTGATCTCGATAAACGTTTCACCCTCGCCTTCAAAGAAGGCCGTATCTACAGAATCTGAGATCCGGTGCACATCATCTTCATCAAAATCCTTCACGATAAACCGGTCAATCAATAGAAATGAAACCGGTGTCCTGGATTTTACTTTTTGGTGGTTGGATAATTGCTGCAGGAGTTTACCATCTTCCTGCGCCTCCTCTATTCGGATAATTTCTTTGTTGTGATAGACTCTAGTAAATCCTTTCTGCATCAGAATACCCAGTTCTTCTTTGGCATCCCGGTTATTATGCTGCCGGAAAGGCACCAGCAGCAACACTTTATCACCCGTTTCCAGGCTGGTAATTCCATTAACGACGTCAGCGACATCGTCTTTCTTCACTTGCCGACCGCTGATTGGGCTGATGGTGCGGCCAATCCGAGCATACAATAAGCGTAAATAATCATAGACTTCTGTCATGCTGCCAACGGTGCTGCGTGGCGTTCTGGTGCTTACCTTTTGCTCAATGGCAATCGCCGGGCATAATCCTTTTATGTAATCCACATCTGGTTTATCCATCCGTTGCATAAACTGGCGGGCATAGGCACTCAGGCTTTCCGCGTAACGGCGTTGTCCTTCTGCAAATAATGTGTCGATGGTAAGCGACGACTTCCCAGAGCCACTCACGCCAGTTACCACAATCAACTGATTGCGTGGTATTAAAACATCAACATTTTTCAGGTTGTGCGTTCTTGCGCCCTTTATAAATATGGCATTGCTATTTGACGCTGCCTTAGCGGTTTTCGAAACCTTTGTTTTTGTCATGGGAAATAGCCTTGTTAACTTAGCCGATAAAAGTAACAAGAACGGAGTGGAATTGTTATAAATTTTTTAGTATTACTTAATCCAAATACTAAATTTTATCGTATCTCTTCGCATGCTTTTGCCGGGAGGTACAAATTTATTGGAAAGCCTGATTTTAAAACCCTGTGCAATTTGAAAAGGTCCTGGCAAATTACAAATCAATGTTAATGGTCAAAAAACATGAGTAACATTTGGTTGCGGGAATACGTCGGAGAACAATGATCCGGCATGATTTTTATTGTGTAGGAGCGACTGTTTTTTTTCTTTCATTTTATTTAACATACACCAATGCAGCGCATTTGATTAAATGCCCCTAATTTGGTGTTAACAAATATAAAATTACTTCTACCGCCTATTGAGCTGTTTTCTACATTACTCTTAGTTGCTGATTAACCATTAAAATCAACAAAACTCATGGCGGACTTATTCCATTTAACAGATAACCAACTTGTACACCTATATGCTGAGGGTAATGCCAGTGCTATAGAAACGTTGGTGAACCGATACAAAGACAAGGTCTTTACTTCTATTTACTTCATGGTAAAAGACAAATACCTTGCCGAAGATTTGTTCCAGGATGTATTTATCCGCATCATCGATACGATCCGCAATGGCAGGTATCAGGATGAGGGAAAGTTTTTGCCCTGGGCAATGCGCATTGCTTACAATATGTGTGTAGATCATTTTAGAAGGGTAAAACGTAACCCGATTATTAAAACGGCCGATGGTGCTGACCTGTTTAACTGGATGCACGTGACGGACGATAGTGCGGATACCCATATTGTAAAACGTCAGACTTACGACCGGGTTCAGATTATGCTGGAGCAATTGCCCGAAGAGCAGAAGGAGGTAATCATCCTTCGCCATTACGCCGACATGAGTTTTAAAGAAATTGCCAGTCTCACCAACTGCAGCATCAATACAGCACTGGGCCGTATGCGGTATGGGCTCATCAACCTCCGGAAAATGATGGTGGAGAAACAAATTTCGCTATAGATCTTTTGATGTCGGATGTCTGATGTCTGATTTTGATGGAACAAAGATTTTTATAGTTGTTAAGGTTAGGTTGTTTCGCAGTAGTTCAGTGTTATCGTTACCCATTTGAAATATATTTGCCTAGTCAAAAATGCAGATTCTAAATCAGACATCAGACATCCGACATCAAAAAATTGCTCACCATATTGTCATGCTGTGTTTCTGATTGCACTCACAGCTTGTAGAATAAACGATTGCAGGTACCATCGCAAAAGGTTAATACAGCATGACGCCAAACTAAAAATCCTCCCGGTATTAACGAGGAGGATTTTTTCATGCCACTGAGGCTACTATGGAATTCTTTTTATGAATTCGGCTTTTACGGTTTCCAGGTGGGCCAGGAATTTTGGGATATTGTTTTCGTAACCGTACCCTTGCGTCACGAGGAGTTTTCCGTTGTTATCTACAAACAAATAAAAAGGTTGCGCATTGTTACGGCTTATTTCAACCTCTAAATCGAGGTTCTTATCGCCCATTCTTTTAAGTATATTAGTAGTGTCTGTAAATGACTTTTTCCATTCATTTTCTGGAAGTTCATACTTGTCGTCAACATATAAGGAGGCTACAATAAAGTCGGTTTGTAGCGTTTTCATTACCTCCGGGTCGCTTAGAACCTCCTTTTCCATTTTACGGCAATTCGCGCAGGCGTGCCCCGTAAAATCGATCATTAAAGGTTTTTTGGTTGCTTTTGCTGCTTCAAGTGCTTCATCATAATCAAAGTAGGAAGCTACTCCGGGTATTTCTGAACCAAGTATATCAATATATTTTACTGGTTTTAGCGCTAAAGAGTTCGATTTTATAGCTGCATTTACTGAAGTTGAAGAATGATTTTTATAAAGGTTAAAGTCCTGGGTGTGTTCCTCGGGCAGCCAGGCGCTAATGCCCTTAAGAGGCGCACCCCAAAGCCCTGGTATCATATACATGGAAAATGACAAGGCTGCTATTGCAAAAAATAAGCGGGTAACTGTAAGGTACGGCTGACCGTAATCATTTTTAGGCAACTCGTCATCGTGACTTAGTTTAATTTTTCCCAACAGGTACAACCCTAGCAAACCAAAGATGACGATCCATAAAGCCAGGTAAACCTCTCTGTCTAACAACCGCCAATGGTAGGAAAGGTCAGCGCTACTTAAAAATTTCAATGCAAATGCCAGCTCAATAAAACCAAACACAACCTTTAAAGAATTGAGCCAGCCTCCTCCTTTTGCAAGTTTGTTAAGGAGGGAAGGGGATAAAGCAAACAAGGTGAAAGGCAAGGCGATACCCAAACCGAACCCACCAAAAGCAATAGTTCTTTGTGCAAGTGATAGGCCAGGAGTAACAGCAAAATAGGAGATAAAGGGTGCGGTACAACTGAATGACACCACAACAAGAGTAAGTGCCATGAAAAATATACCCAATATGCTTTTACTGTTAGCCTTTGAGTCTATAGAATTGGTTAATGAAGATGGTAATGTGATTTCGAAGGCACCCAGAAATGAAATGCCGAATACCAAGAACAAGGCAAATACAAAAATGTTAAACGCGGCACTGCTGGCAAAATCGTTGGCAAAACCAGCGTTTCTTGTAAGGCCAAAAATGAAACCAATGATAGAAAAAATGATAACAATCGATAAGGAATAAGTGACCGCATTCTTAACACCCTGTTGTTTTGTTTTGCTCCGCTTTAGAAAAAAGGAAACAGTAACTGGGATCAATGCGTAAATGCATGGGAATATAAGTGCTACCAAACCGGCACCGAGGCCAGCGAGAAAAACCGACAATATTGAATCGTATTTGTCGCTGTCTTTACTTGTTGTGTTAGAAATATTGCCACTCGCTACCACCTTTTGCTCCACTACCTTTACATTAAAATCTTCATTCAAAGGAGGGTATTCGTCTCCCTTTTTTACCAGCCCGGAAATGCTTCCTTTAATTGCCCGTATACTATCCGACACTTTAATATGCAATGGGACCATAAATGTAACACTATCAGCAAACGACCGGGTATCGGGGTCGCCTTTCCTAACAATCAGCGTTCCGTTTTCGGTAATGGTGTCGCTGGCATGGTGGTAGGTTTCAATTTTTGAGTCGAAAGTAATGCTGCTCAAGAATGCATCTGCATTCGACTTTTTATTGGTTGTAAATAGCTCCAAACCTTTGCTGATGGAGGCTTTGGCCGTAAACAGCACCGTTGAATCGTTGGCTCTTTCTGCGTTAAAAACAAACTGCACAGGTTTTTCCTGTGCAGCGGCCGCCATTACCAATAGGGAAAGCATTAAGGCGGTAAAAAATTTATTCATAGTAATGGGGTTCAGAAGTTCTGGTTTAGGTATTTAAAGGTTCCAAATTTATGAACCAGCGATTAGTTGCTTTCCTACGATAATCCCAAATATCCGGATTCATCTGAGTCACTATAGCTTCAGTATTTACACCTTCCTACCTGCCATTCGCTATTTTCCACCTGCTTTTTCATGAACGTGGAATGCCTCATTTACAACTTGCAAATTGTTACTCGCCATTTATTGAAGGCTTACAGTAAATTGTTTGGTAGTTGGCGGCAGGCATTGGTGATCATCGCAGGTCATAAATTCTAATTCTCCGGCAATATTGGTTTTGACATTAGCCTTTAACTTAAATACCTGGATGATGTCCACTGTGCCTTCGTAAAACTTGACCAAATCCCCTGTAGAAGGATCTTTCATGGTTACTGGTTTTCCTTTTGCCCGCAATTTTCCATCGGCTGTGGCTAACGGATTTTTGGTAAAATTTACCGAGGTAGCAATCCCAACGTCCGCTTTGTGATCGAGTGTGTAAACATGCCAGCCCGGATCGATAGTAGCTGTGATATGTACTTCATAAGTTTTGTCGGCGATCTTTTTCGCAGTATAGGCCCACTTCACTGGGTTCTTAATTTGAGCCATCGTAGTGGCGGACAGACCCAGGCCAAGTAGGGCAAGAAAAAATTTATTCATGTTTAAAATTGTTGTTTAATGTTGTTTTAATGTAAACAGCGTTCGATTTTAAACGGCGGCAATACAATTATATTAGACTGCTAAACCATTTATAATTCAAAATTAAAAACGAAATTACTCTTAAACCAATGTTTTGGATGAAAAGGGTATGTTAATTGACCAACCCCAGTTCCCGGAACACTTGTATGCCATCGGTATTTCCTAATAACGGATCGCAAGCCCTTTCCGGATGCGGCATCATGCCGAATACATTTCGGGAGCTGTTACAGATGCCAGCGATATTTCGTATTGCGCCATTTGGATTAGCGTAACCTTTAAATTCAGCAGCCTCATTTACATAGCGATAGATTACCTGGTAGTTTCGTTCCAGTTCATCCAGGGTGGCATCATCTGCGTAGTAGCGGCCTTCACCGTGGGCGATAGGGATTGTAAGTGCCGGATCGTCACCGCCGGAACTTACACCTGCAGTATATTTTAGGTGTACATTTTTACAGATAAACTGCTGGTTGGCATTTCGGAGTAAGGCTCCGGGCAATAACCCAGCCTCGCACAAGATTTGGAACCCGTTGCAGATACCAAGTACTTTGCCGCCGCTATTCGCAAATTCGATCACGCTTTGCATCATGGGGCTAAAGCGGGCAATAGCCCCGCAACGAAGGTAATCGCCATAACTAAAGCCTCCGGGAAGCACAATACAATCGTCTTTGGTGAATGCAGAAAGGTCTCTGTCTTTGTGCCAAAGCATTACTACTTCCTGTTTCAGGTCATATTTTAATGCATCATGCATATCCCTGTCGCAATTGCTGCCTGGGAAAACGACTACGCCAAATTTCATAGGTAAGATTTTATTTAACAGTGTTGTAGCTAAGCACGTGACTACTACCCCCGGTTTTTACTTTCGGCAAAAACCTACCCCCGCCGGCGGGGGACAATGTGCAGCAGCCGGATTAGTCGCCAAATGGTTGGGTTACTAGTTTCATTTAGGTTGCCATTTTTACCCATATTTCCACGGCGAAAGTAATTGATGTAATTAAATTTTACCCTCATAATGTCTGAGACAGGTTACCATGATCATAAAGACAATGATCCAGAAGAGCAGGGTGCCGACAAATGCCTTTTTGGGATATAGAAATGCGGAGGCTGCAAAGGCCCCCAATGGAAAAACCGCGAGGGCAAAAGCGTCCGTTTCGGCGCCTGTTCTGATAAATATCATTAACGCCGAAAGCATGGCAAAGGCCAGGATGATGTTCCAGTTTTTGCGGGCCTGGATCAGCATCCTCCGCAGGTTTTCCTGCCAGCAGTACAGGCCCATGGTGACCCAAACAACGATCATTCCATACGCCAGTAGGCTGTACGTGTCGCAGCTGATATGATGGTAGCCAAAAACGAAACTGGGGACATGCCTAACCGGATGCCAGTTACCTGCCAGGAATTCCCAGGCCAGCACAAAATAATATGGGGCGGTAAGGCCGAGCAACATTACCAGCCACTCCTGCAATTTAAACGTCCGCATGCTGGCAAGGGCAAACATCCCTACGGCAACCATTACGATAAACGGATGAAACATGATTGCACCTAGCCCGATACCCATCCCCACATTAAACAATCTTGATTTTGGTGACTGGGAATGGTATAGGGCCGAAAGATTCTGGTAGATCCAGATAAGCAAAGGTAATAATACCAGTGGGGCAGACAGCACATTGGCTTCCGGAACCAGGCTGCTGATAAGGACCATACTGAGTGCCACCAATAGGTTCACTTTTGAAAACATGCGCTGGCTCATCAGCACTGCATTGGCGTAGATGCCCGAGGCAAGAATAATGACCAGGGCCAGCACGGCGGCCAGCACTTTGCTGCCGCCATGGGTGTACCAATTGTTAAGTCCATCGGTTAGCATTCCCTGGCCTGGCATATAGGTAACCAAAGGCGGATGGAGTATATAAGCCAGCTTAGCCAGGAAGGCAATTACAAAAAGGAAAATTACCTGGAATGTATTTCGGTCTTTAAAAATGCCTGTCACGGTGTCGATTAAAATTAGCGTTGCAAATGTAAGGGAGCATGTGGCAGGGACAAAGTATCAAGATCATGTTATAAAGACGAGAACCCCAGTCGTCTGAATTTGTTTCCGGCATCGTGTTCCCGGCTTCCCTTCAACCTAGTACCTTGATCCTTTATGCCTTAAACCTTGTACCGGATCAGACCATCAACCATTCCCTAGCTGTTCACCGCCCAGGTTATCTTATCCTGCGCCATGCTTCTATTACCTTCGGTTGTGGTGTTGCTATAGCCGAAATATAGGAAGCCCATTACCTGGTCGTCTTCCCGCAATTGCAGGTACTCCTTCATCGCAGGATGCATGGCCATTCCTCCGGTGCTCCAGAAAGAAGCAATCTTCATGGCTGTGGCTGTCAGCAGGATATTTTGTATTGCGCAGGCCGCAGCGGCTACTTCTTCCCAAACCGGGATTTTTGGCAGGTTACCACGGCACATGATGGCGACGACCATGTGGGAGGCGAGGTCACCCAAATGAAAAAACTTGTCGTAAGTACCTTGCAAATAGCTTTCAGCTGCTGTATTACTGCGGTATAATACAGCATGTTGGCGGCAAAATTCGGTTACACTGCTACCGGCATACACGATAAAATGCCAGGGTTCCGTACCGCCGTGTGTGGGTGCCCAGCGGGCCGTTTCAAGGATGGTTTCCATTTGGGCATCTGCAATTTTCTGCCCGTTCATTTTGTCGGGCTTCGTACTCCTTCTTTGCCTGATGGTATCGGTAATTATCGAAATGGCTTCTGTATTCATGCGACGAAAATAGGATTCCGTTGAATAAAAATTTTCCGTTGGCTTCAGCCAACGGAAAAAGTGTGCTGTTTGCATAACCGTTATCCATTCCTGTTGGCTTTAGCCAACAACTTTTATCTTTACCGCCATGAAGCAATTCAATGTTCCGGTTGTTTATAGGAGTCCACTTATTTCAGCGATTAAAAAATACCGTAAAACACAAGATAAATTAAAGAAGGACCTCAGCCCCACCTTATTGGATTTTGGCCCGGTGCAGGTGTATCTCGCCAGACATTTTGGTTTTTGTTATGGTGTGGAAAATGCTATAGAGATCGCTTTTCGGTGCGTGGATGAAAATCCTGGCAAACGCATTTTTTTGCTTAGTGAAATGATCCACAATCCGCAGGTAAATGCAGACCTTCAAAACCGGGGCGTTGTTTTTTTGCAGGACACCCACGGCAACCAGTCAGTGCCTTATGAATCCTTAACCCCGGCTGATGTGGTGATTATACCCGCCTTCGGTACTACCATTGCCATCGAGGAAAAATTACGCAGCCTCGGGATAGAGCCTACCAGTTACAACACCACCTGCCCCTTTGTGGAAAAAGTTTGGAACAGGGGAGAAGCCATTGGCAAAAAGGGCTATAGTATTGTGATTCATGGCAAGCCAAAACATGAAGAAACAAGGGCCACTTTTAGCCGAAGCGCTGTGCATACGCCCACCGTTGTGGTGAATGATATGGCTGAAACCATCGAACTGGGAAAGTATATTACCGGTAAAAAAGCGGCGGTAGATTTTTACTCCGAGTTTAAAGGACGGTTTAGTGAAGGTTTTAATATTGAAACCGATCTTCAGCAGTTTGGGGTCATCAACCAAACTACCCAACTGGCTACCGATACGCAGGCTATTGCCGACTACCTCAGGCAGCTAATCGCTACTAAAATGGAATTGACGGATGAAACCATTGGCCAGCGTTTTGCTGATACCCGGGATACGCTATGCTATGCCACCCTTGAAAACCAATCAGCCGTTCAGGGATTGCTTGAAACCCCAGCTGAACTTGCCTTTGTGGTAGGTGGGTACAACAGCAGTAATACCAGCCATCTCGTGGAACTGTGCGAGCAAAAGCTACCGGCTTATTATATAGATTCGGCGGATAAGATATTGTCGGGAAATTTAATTAGTCATTGTAATTGGCGTACCAAAGAAGAAACCATTACGGAAGATTTTCTACCGGCAACAGACCCTCTAAAGATCCTCATTACGAGCGGTGCCAGTTGTCCCGACGCAATGGTTGAAGAAGTGATCAGCCGCCTGGTATCTTTTTATCCCACCGCAAAAACAATAAGCGAGGTGATGAAGCAGTTTGAGTAAGTAGTAAGTATTAAGTAGTAAGTATAAAGTAGTAAGTATAAAGTATTAAGTAGTAAGAGTAGTAACAAATAACTAATAACAAGAAGGTATTAGTAAGAAGCAAGAAGGCCATGGCAAGTAGGAAGTAGCAAGTTGCAAGTACAAAGAACAGGGCGGGTGTAATAAGTAGCCATTAGTTAGAGTAGCTGGTGGGAAGTATTGCAGCAATCCAGCTGGTGAACCCGTGAACAATTGAAACCCGCATAAGTGCACCCTGGAAAGTGAACTAATCAACCAATCAACTAACCATCCCAATGAATATAGAATTTAACCGCAACGAGGATAAGATGAAAATGCTGCTCAGTGATATCCGTCACAAGACAGAGAAAATACACCTGGGAGGGGGCAAAAAAGCGATTGATAAACAGCACGAAAGAAAAAAACTCACCCCGAGGGAGCGGATCGATTATCTCATTGATAAGGGAACACCATTTATGGAGATCGGCACTTTTGCAGGGTACGAAATGTACGCGGCTGAAGGTGGCTGTCCGGCAGGGGGAACGGTTGCTGGAATTGGTTATGTGAGCGGGCGCCAATGCGTGATACTCGCCAACGACCAGACCGTAAAGGCCGGCGCCTGGTTTCCCATCACGGGCAAGAAGAACCTGCGGATGCAGGAGATTGCTATGGAGAATCATTTGCCGGTGATTTACCTGGTGGATAGTGCCGGCGTTTTTTTACCCATGCAGGACGAGATTTTTCCCGACAAGGAACATTTCGGCCGTGTGTTCCGGAACAATGCTATTATGAGCGGTATGGGAATTACGCAGATTGCGGCCGTAATGGGTGCCTGTGTAGCAGGTGGCGCTTACCTGCCTATTATGAGCGATGAGACCCTGATGGTGGAAGGTAATGGGTCTATCTACCTGGCAGGCCCTTACTTGGTAAAAGCCGCTATAGGAGAAGAAGTCGATAATGAAACCCTGGGTGGCGCGGTTACCCATACTGAGATCAGTGGTATCGCCGACTATAAATTTAAAACCGAACAGGAATGCCTGGACCAGGTAAAAAGGACCATGAGTAAACTTGGGAAGCCCGCCAGCGCTGGCTTTGACAGGATTATGGCTTATGCGCCATCAAAGGATGCAACAGAATTAAGTGGCATTTTTCCGGAAGGCAATGCCAAACCCTATGATATCCGCCATTTGATAGAACGCATCGTAGATGGTTCGACGGAGGCGGCGGCCAGTTCTTTTGATGAATTTAAAAAAGATTATGGCAAAACCATTGTGTGCGGCTATGCACGTATTGAGGGTTGGGCGGTAGGCATCGTGGCCAACCAGCGACTGCTTGTAAAAAGTAAAAAAGGCGAAATGCAGCTGGGCGGCGTTATTTACAACGACAGCGCTGATAAGGCGGCCCGTTTTATCCTCAATTGTAATCAGAAGAAAATTCCGCTGGTATTTCTGCAGGACGTAACCGGCTTTATGGTAGGTAGCCGAAGCGAGCACAGCGGAATTATTAAGGACGGTGCCAAGTTGGTAAATGCTGTGGCAAATAGCGTGGTACCCAAGATTACCATCATCGTCGGCAACAGTTACGGGGCGGGTAACTACGCCATGTGCGGCAAAGCCTATGACCCCCGTTTTATCTATGCCTGGCCTACGGCAAAAATAGCGGTGATGGGCGGCGAGCAGGCAGCCAAAACTTTGCTGCAAATACAAGTGGCCGCAATGAAAAGTAAGGGCAGAGAAGTGAGCGCCGATGACGAGAAAATATTACTGGATACCATCATACAAAAATACCAAGAGCAGACTTCGCCACTGTACGCCGCCGCCAGGCTATGGGTAGATGAAATTATAGCGCCTTCTGATACCCGTCGCCGCATTGCAGAAGGTATCAAAGCCGCGGACCAAAATCCGCATATTTCGAAGCTCCAAACAGGAGTGTTCCAGGTATGATTTGGACGTGAATAGGTGCATCATCCGGGACGTTAACATTTTTTTGCGTTTCAGAATTTATGACTATTTTCACCCCATAAATTTAACTAAGAACTAACCGCTACATTATGAGAAAAAGAGCTTTTAGCAACATTCTTGCGGGTATCGCTGTGTCGTTAACCTTACTTTTTACAGCATGTGTAAGCGATGAAAACCTGGCGCTACCAGCTCCTCCGGATAACTCTTTTACTGAAGAATTTGACACCCTGCAATCAGCCTGGGACAGGGGCTGGAGATTTCTTAATCATAGCACACCTGTGGGTCGTATTTGGGTCGACTATGCAACTCAATTTCCAACCTATCCTCATACAGACGATATCATTTATCACCCAGATTGGAAAAATGGTAATGCGAATTTTCCTTTTGGCGCCTTTTCATCCAAAGCAACCCGCGAAGGATATCTTTCCAACTGCTGGTCTGCTAATGGTAATTTCCCGGTTCCGAGTGGCTCCGCTGCCGATTACGCTGCCATGTATATTAACAACTGGGCCGTATCTCCTGAATTGCTGATGAAAAATGGTGATAAGATCGTTTTTTATACCCGTTGCGACACCACGGCCCGTTTGCAGGTCCGCATCAACAAGACCAATACCAATTTTACCAATGTAGGCTATTCACTAGAAGATCCGGGAGACTTTACTTCGCTGCTACTAGATATAAATTCCAGCTATATTGTGAAAGGCCTCAGTGCATTTCCTTTCGGAAACTGGACACGTTTTGAGGCTACTGTTTATGGATTGGATAAGCCTACCAAAGGCCGTTTCGCATTCCGTTCCATGTTGCCCGGCACCAGGGGAAATATTTGGGGAGCCCCTGATACAGCGCCCACTAATGACCTGCTGCAAATCCTGGCCCGGTTAAGGGTAAGTATTCTCGGTATTGACAAGGTGCAGTACATCAGCAGTAAATAATTTTTTAAACAAACGAATTACGATGAGAAATAAATTTCTGATAGGTCTTACTCTTGTAGGTACGGTTTTCTTTACGGCCTGTAAAAGCGATGCTGTAACCGAACCAGCTGCTCCAAAAGATTATTCATGGGTACAGGATTTTGATAGTATTTCTGCGGCGCATCGCCAGGGATGGGTTACGGTGAACAATTCAAAACCTATTGGTGTGGAAACCTGGACCCAGGCTTATGCCTATTATGAAAGCAAAAAGGGATTGAACAACGGAATATTAAATCCACAATCATATTTATATAGTGGTAAGGATTTTATACTGGCCACCTACAATTGCGGTTACAATACAGCTAATATTAGCGCCTGGCTAATGTCTCCTAAAACAATGATGAAGAATGGCGACCAAATCATTTTTTATACGGGTACGCAGGTGGGTACCGGCCGGGCCGACAGGATGCAGGTTAGACTCAACAGTACGAACAGTTCTGATAATGTAGGAAGTGATTCTTCGTCTGTGGGTGATTTTAAAACAGTTCTGGTAGATATCAATCCAACGCTGGCGAAAAGTGGTCCAGGTGCATACCCTACTTCCTGGACCAGGTATTCCATTACTTTAAGCGGCCTTGCAGCACCTGCCGAAAGAAGGTTTGCCTTCCGTTACTATGTCACCAACGCGGGGCCTGGTGGAAAGAATTCACTTGGAATTGGTATCGACAGTGTTGCGTTTGTTAGTGCGCACTAATCCCGATCTTATAAGATTTTTCAACCAACCGTCATCGCCGGTTGGTTGTTTTTTTTAATAATAGGTGTAAACATGTGGCGAATCGCTTTTTTTGGTATTGCATTATGGATGCTGGCTGTTTCCTGCGACAACAAGGAGCTCAGGCCAGACAGTAAATTTGTTTTTACGGAGCCTGCTGTGGCCATTGCTGAAGGAAAAAAACTGCTACAGAACGGCGACCTTATTTTGCGCACGGATGATGATATTGTAAGTGCTTCGCTCAGGAATTTTTCTAAAACCGATAAGACCTATTCTCATTGTGGGATTGTTTATTTTGAAGATAGTGCCTGGTATGTATACCACCTGCTCGCTGGTGATGAAAACCCTTCAGGACTGATGCAAAAGGAACGGTTTGAGCGCTTCGTGGACGCACACCTCAAAAGCAGGTATGGTATTTTCAGGTATAGCCTGAATGAAGAAGAGCGGCATAAAATGCAGCAGCAGGTGCATGAATACATGAACAATAAAACCCTGTTTGACACCCAGTTTGACCTAAAGTCTGATGATAAACTATACTGTGCCGAAATGGTGTACAAGGGCCTGCTGAAGGCTACCAACGGCCGGGTTGTGTTACCTTCAACCGTACAGAAAAATTTCAAACCCGACCGTTACCGGAACAAACCAATGCCGGAGGTAAAACGCTTTGAGTTTATTGCGCTTGACAATTTATACCTCAACCCCTTTTGCACGGAGATTAAACGTTTCCGATACCCCAAAATTTCATTAGAAAGAGAATAGAAATGGTTACAATTTATACAGATGGATCCAGTCGTGGTAACCCAGGTCCCGGTGGATTCGGTGCTATCTTAATGGCGGGTCAGCATCGGAAAGAATTATCGCAAGGTTATCGCCTTACCACCAATAACCGGATGGAGTTGATGGCCGTGATCGAAGGCCTGAAGGCGCTGAAAAAGAAGGGGATCGTAGTAAGCATTTATAGCGACAGCCAATATGTAGTAAACACCGTAGAAAAAGGTTGGCTGAAAAAATGGATCGGGACCAATTTTTCCGGAGGTAAAAAGAACAGGGATCTCTGGCTGGCGTATCACCGTGTGGCGGCAGATTTTGATGTAAAATTTCATTGGGTAAAGGGGCATGCAGATAACCCACTGAACAACCGTTGCGACGAACTGGCTACGATGGCGGCAGACGGCGGACCCCATTTAATTGACGCTGGTTATGAAGCGGAATCCACCAACCTATTTTCAAAATGACTGATTTGTTTTTGTGTAGTTGGAGCGGCGGTAAAGACAGTTGTTTCGCATTGATGAAAGCAACGGAACTTGGGATGAAACCTGCAGTGCTGCTGAATGTCCTCAATGAAGAAGGCAAAATTTCGAGGTCGCACGGCATTCCTGCTGCCATCCTGCATGCCCAGGCAGTGGCTATTGATTTGCCAATCCACATGCTAAGCAGCAGTTGGGCTGATTACGAAAAGAATTTTGTTGATGCACTTCAATTACTGCAGGAAAAGTACGCTTTGCAAACTGCCGTCTTTGGAGATATAGACCTTCAGGCGCACCTCGACTGGGAAGCAAAAGTGGCTGCTGCTGCCGGCCTCCGTGCCGTGCTTCCGCTGTGGCAGCAAAACAGGCGGAAGCTGGTGCTGGAAATGCTGGAATCCGGTATCGAAACGATGATCGTAAGCTGCACTGAATTAATGGGTGAGCGCTTTTTAGGAAGAATGTTATCTCCGGAATTGATCGGTGAACTTGAAGCGTTGGGTGTAGATGCCTGTGGCGAAAATGGTGAATTTCATACACTTGTGCTTAATTGTCCGCTGTTCAGCGAGCAGGTACAAGTGGAGGTTACGGGAAAAGTCAACCACAACGATTATTGGTTTTGCAGGCTGCAATTGGCAGATACCTGACACCGAACACGCTCGCCGTCCCTGTGGCAAACCTTTCGCCAGCGGTTCTTTGAACACCATGTCGGATTCCTTCATCTGTCACTTAAATTCACCAAGTGTTTCCTCAATCAAAAATTCTATTTCACAAAACTTATTAGCCAATTCAAGAACATCCTTTTGCAAAGTTTGAAAATTCAAATCTGACCAGCCCTGCATTAATGTTTGCGGGCCAAACTGAACACTTGCATTTGGCCAAATCGGTTCAAAATCTTTAAATTTCTCTCTAAAAGATGCAGCAAAAATTCTGCTTTGCAGCCTGTACCCTTTCAGTTGCCGCAACCTAAGTGCATGGATGTTGTATAGAAGTATATTAGCGGCTATCGATTTTTCATCCAACCAAATTCCCATAAAAATAGCAGGGCCGGAATGTGGCTTTTCATCAGGCTTATTCGCCCAATGTTTTTTTTGTAGTCGTAAAACAACAGCGTCCAACCAAATGCCGGTTTGAATTTCCAAACCTTTCTTATTGGCAAGTTTTTTATCAAGCCCTTTTGCGGCTTTTTCAAACGCGTCTAAATAATTTTTAAAGTCCATTTGAGAAAAAAGTTATTATAAATAGGATCACTTTTTTTGTTTTAATTGAAAATATTTCCTTCCGCGCCTTCGTCGTCATAGTGCCCAGCGGTATAATTATTGTTTCTAAGCCAACATTCATTATTGAAGTACGGGGCGTTATAATTTAGTGAGCCGGAGGAGTGATTATTTTTTTTCCTGCAGGAAAGCAATCTTATAGCCATCGGGGACCGAAATATAAAATTCGGAGCCATACGGCATTTCCTGCAGCGGTTGAAAAAACTCAATAGCCTTCCCCATAAAATCTTCATATAAGGTTTTGGCATCCTCAACTGAAAAAGTAGGATCAACATGCTCACTGTTCAGCTTGTTTGCATTTTCTCCCTATTTAGGTTAACCAATTTAAGGTGGATCGAATAGCCATATTTTGTAATACCGCAATAGAAATCTTCGTAGCAAAAGCAAACTTCAAATCCCAACTTTTTTGTGTAGAACCCGAGAGAACGATTCATGTCCTTTACGAGAAACTGGGGGCTCATGCCTTTTATCTTGAGGCGTCTTGTACGTTCATGTAATAACTTTTAACCCAACTTGCAGCTATGGGTCACAAAATTGAGATATAGCGCGGGTTTCAGATCTATTTAGTGGCGGTTTGTGTACTACAAATTTGATTTGCTTGAACGGTTTAAGCTTTGTCTGTTTTAGCGC
>JBDSXW010000100.1:0-15341 GCA_039925965.1 Chitinophagaceae bacterium | reverse complement strand
TCTCCCCAATCACCACCAACGTCGCCGGATCGCAAAGCATCGCCGTAGCCGAATACTTCACAAACCGGTCATTCTCTGGCCTGCCGGTTGGTTGCTCTACCGACTCCACCAGGTACACTGGTACTTTTCCTTTCATTACCCCTTTGGCATTAAAAGTCCGTCCTATTTTGCCCGACAGTAGTCAGGGCATGCTGGACGATAGCTTTGATGTAAGAAAGCCACAGATTAAGGAGCAGGCAGAACGGTTTTTAAATACTAAGGCGAGAGGTCTGATGATACCGGTATTCGTGCTTGACCAGCCGGAACACTGGCATAAAACCGTCCTGCGCCATTTCGTGCTGCGGCAATAGCCGGATTTTGACTGATAAAACCGATACTTCGCAAGGCACAAAATCGCGAGATGGGTATCGCACTGCCTTCACCTGTCTTTAAGCCATTGGGTCGATCGCAATCAATGACTTACTGACTTATTTTCTCGCTTGTTGTTGTTCCCTCAAAATGACAACCCAAGCCGCCGCAGTTGGTGTTTTCACCATAGTCGTTAACCTAAGCCGATTTATAGGATGTCAACGGACTTTAGCCCATCCCTTTATGCAGAAGTCAATGTTTGATTCTTAAGTTAACGACTTTGGTGTTTTCACCAACGGCCAAATGCTCCAAACCTTTCGGATGCTTTTTCTTTAAATCCATTTTACCATTTGTGCTGTAAATTTCATAAACGAATGCTGAATTTCTTCTGGGAATTTATAAGGGAAGAATACCACACCAGCAGGGGAGTTTAATTGAAATAATGCCACGGGTTGTTGTTAGGCGAGGCCTCCGTTTGGCCGTTGGTGAAAACACCAACTGCAGCGGCTTGTGGTTTCCTTTATGGGCGAACACCAACCGGGGCGGAAAAAACACACTAACCGTGGTTAGTCAAAGTAGAATTCAACAGTTGGCTAAGGAAGCATTAATTGAAGAGATGGCAGCGGACGCCGTATTGTTTTGGGTCCAGGCTGACAACTGAGCGAGTTGTCACTCATACAAAATTTTCACCAGCACATTTTTGTTCTCCTCTTTAATTTTCGCTGCTTTTGCTTTGTATTCCGGTGCTTTAAATTGCGCCGCAGCCATGAGTAAGATGCGGTAAAAATCCTGTGCTTTATAAGCGCCGATTTGCTGGTAGTCCCAGGTCTTTTCGCCGGTGGCATAGGGCATCAGGTAGTCGATGGCTTTGCGAAGGCTGCTGCCGTCGTCGGTTTGGTAATGCCAGAGGTCGGTACCGCGGGTCGCAGCGGCGGTTGCCAGTAGACTCCATGCCTCGAGGTTAAAAGTGGAATAGCTCAAAGCTAGTGTACGCTCGAGTTCCAGCGGCTGTTTACCATCAGGTTCTATCTGCCAGGTCATACGGGCAGGTAATTCCTTCAGCATGTCATCCACTACTTTTTTGTCGTTAACAAACAGGCCAATGGTCAGTACCTGCAGGTCATAAAAACTGCCGTGGTTATTTTTGGCCACTCTTTCTTTCTTACCATTTTTACTGGTGAGTAGCCAGTTTAAATAAGCCGCAAACCATTGCTGCATGCCTTTTTCATCTGCCGGCTTCCAGGATTTTGATGACCGCAGTAAACCGATGCCATCCGCCACCTGTGGCAGGTTGTGCGCATCAATGATACCAGTACTGACACCGGTATCGATGCCGGTCCTTACCTGCGCATTGTTAAGATTCGGCAACATCATCGTCTCAGGATCCAGGAACCAAAAATGGATCAGCTCGGTTGCTTTACCTGCATATTTTTCATCATTGGTAAAATACCATGCCCAGGACAGCATGTGTACCGCCGCAATCAGGTCGTCGAAATTTTTATCATCGCTTACCAGGTCATTGGCCGGGTTCTTCTGACCATCCTTTTTGATATAGGGTTTGCCATCCGGCTTCGAGGGATCGGGCCAGTAATACTTAGCCATACTCATATAATTGTGCTGGTTACCGCTGGGCGTTGGAAAATTTTTATCCATGACAGAACCGAATTGCTTACCCAACAATTTATCTGCCTGCCTCGCTAGTTGCCGGATATTGTCTTTTGCGGCCTCAGATGGATTTTTTTTGATGGCGTCTGCAGTAGCGGCATTTTCTAAAAAAAGTGACGGTAACTGTGCCGAAGTCTGAAGGGCCATGCCAGCCAGCAACACCAGGCAACACGCATATTTTTTTAAAGAGTCCATTATGTTGAATTGAATTTTTTAAAAGATGTGTAATTACCCAAACCGTGCCGCCTTGCACGGATCTTCACCATTTGGCAATACAGTAACCTATACGCCTTGTTGTTGCCAGCGCTTGTAACACGAGACCGCTTTGCGAAAAGGGTTGCAGCAGCATATTGTGGAACCTGGCCACCGATGGTAAAAACCGCGGCCCAGAATTCAAAGTAAATACCTGCACCGAATCAATTGACCGCACAGTGAGGTTGCCGGCATTGACATACAGTCCGCCCCGGATATTTACATGATGATTCGTAGACACATATGCGTTGATAACAACCTTGCCAACGGTAATGACAGGCGGCGCCGAACTGCTAATGCCAAAGGGCCAACCGGTATCCTGATCAATGGTATAGTTGGTTCCCGATTGAAATGTTTTAAGGCCGGTAACCGCCACACAACCAGTTATACTATCCATGCCATTGGGATTGGCCACCTCCAGCGTGGCGCTATCACTGGCGAAACTCAACGATACGCCGGTTGCAGAAGCCAGCGCGGGTTTTGATAAATTGATGATTGCATTGCTGCTGGAAAAACCAACGACATTGGTAGTCGCATCAATGCCGGCACCGGTAATGGATAAGCCTGCATTGCCCGACAGCGTTCCCACAATACCTGTAACCAAATAGGAACCAGCCGTAGTATTGCCGGTAACCGTTGCGGCGGTACTACCAATTCTTGCAGTAAAACTGCCGGCGCCAGCAACCTGCCCTACGGCACCAAATTGAAGCTGACCCATCACATTACAAATGGTACTAACGGATGCGGTTTTAGACAACTTAACAGTACTGTAATTGGCAACCGTTAACGAAGGAACGGCGATGGTACCGGTGCCGGAAATGATTTGCGCGGCAGTACCGCCCATCACCAGCAGGTTGGTGCTTCCTACTGGTGCGGCAAGACTTCCATTTACCAGCAGGTTACCCAGAACTGGCGTGTTGCCGCTGGTATGGGTTATCAAAGCACAACCATTATCTATGGTAAGATTTTCTATTTTGTAAAAAGGTCCATCAGCAGTAAGTGTCGCCCCGCTTTCAACAAAAATATTTCCGTAGGTTTTTAAATTGGTCCAGGCTCCGCTGCTGACTGCGTTAGATGATCGCATATAAAAATTACTTCCCGGCAGCATGTTGCAGGCCTGGAAGGTAGAGACGTTGCCCATGGGGCTTTTACTTCCGGTTACTACCAGGTTAGCCCCGGCTTCAAACACGACTCCATTCTGTACGCCTTGTGTATTGTTTCCAAAAGGGTATACCGCTGAAGTTGGGATGCCGTCCGAATTAAAAACAGCGCCAGCAATAAAATCCAGACCATTCACTACCTGAGCGGTAATACGATGCCCGCCCGTATTCGCAATGGTAATGGTACCACCCACCAGGCCCGTTGCATTGGCAGTTAATCCCATATTTACGGCGCCATCCGCATTGGGGCTATTGATTGCCAGGCTGGAGCCTGCCTGCACTTCAAAGTCGGGGGCGGGTGTCCCATCTCCACCGATAGTTATCACACCCGTGCCACCACCGCCCAAGGGTCTTTGAAAAACCACTGCGGCATTGTTTTGCAATTTCAATTGACCGATTGCGAGCGTGGGAATGGTGGCCGTAACCACACCCGAAGCAGGTATCGCGCCGCCAATATTGGTTCCATCGAAAATAAAAACATCCTCCGGTTTCGGCCCAAGAGCCAACCGGGTACTACCACCGCCATTCACGGCTGTATTCCAGCTCACATCATCAGCCAGGCTTTTGATGGCGGTGCCGCCGGTCCAGTAATAGGCCTGGGCATTGGTACTGCCTTCGGCAATAGAGAAGTTAGCGAACCGCAACGATTCATCGCGCAGATCGGAAGGTGTATTGAGGCTCCGGTAGATGCCCCATTTGGGCCTGATAAAACTATTATCGGGGCGGATGGTAGCAATATTGGCATTGGAATAAGCGATCAGGGTGGTTCCGTCATTTACCCGTTTGATGGTCATGGAATAAGTACCGTTGGCGCCTACTTTGACTACTTCTGTGGCTTCCACCCATTGTCCTTCAAATAAGGATAAATTTACTACTGACACCTTATTACTGGCTAAGCCCGAAGTGGGCACATAGATCAGTTCTATTTTATTAGGCGTTCCCTTTCTTACAGTAATGGTAAACAGCGGATCGGATTCATCGCCACCAACTGCCTTTATTTGATGGATATGTGTGAAGCTGGAGGAGGGCTGAAAACCAACAGGGACTTTAAACTTCCATTTATAGGTGATGGTTTCGCCCAGGGTTCCTTTTAAATTATCCGGTGAGGATTCATAGGTTTTGATCTCCACCCGCTGACGGTCGAAGTTTATGCAGCGGTCGTTGTCTGGCGTGGTGGCAGTTACCGGAAAACTGGTGGGCACATGTATATAAAATTCAAATACGTACTGGTTAAGGTCGGCATCCCACAGTTCAGCCACATGCCTGCCAAAAGAAGGGTGGCTGGAGCATTGATCGGGTGCTTCCACAGCTGTGTATCCCGGGGCAAAAACGCTGTTGATGAGTTCGTAGGTATTTCCGGGGCCATCTGCGTTGAGTGTTACCTGCGCACGGGTTGAAGATGCTGTAAGCAGTAAGGCAGATAGAACACATGGGAAAAATATGGGGAATTTCATGAACATATTATTTGGGGTCTCCAGGCTGAAGCCCGGAGCAATGGAGGGCCGAATGATTTTTATTGTCCCGGGCTAAAGCCCAATGTCATTTTGTTAAGGAAATGAGCATGTGCCATAGGCACATTTTGTGGGTAGCAAATGTGATGTTTATTCGGGTTTACGTTCCGTAGGAACGTTTTGTAGGGTTTTACAAGGTGTCCCGCTGGAATACCGCATAGACTTCGCCCTTTTTTCTACCCCCCAAAATGTGCCCAAGGCACATAAAACAATTAACTAAATCACATTGGGCTTTAGCCTGGGGCAATAAAAATGATTGCAGCAAAAACTATTGTTTGACGAAAGTTTTTGTAACTGTTTTTGCGCCGGCTTTTGAAATCGATACCAGGTAAAAGCCAGGTTTGAAATCAGCGACGCTTACATTTATTGAACTGGCGTCTGTTTTTTGCTGTAGCAGTTTCTGGCCTTTTGAGTTGGCGATCGTTAGCACTGAATTGCCGGCTAATCCGGAAACATTCAGCCGGTCTGTCACGGGATTTGGATAGATGCCAACCACAGGATCATTGCCGGATACCACAACAATTACATGACTGTATACGATAGCTCCACTGGCATTAGTCAATTTAAGCCTATAGAATATTTTACCGGTAACAGCATCCATATCCACAAAACTATAGCTGGTTTTGTTATTGCCTTTTACAGATCCGATGGCTGTAAAATTAGTGCCGGTAAGGCTTTTCTCAATACTGTACACCGTTCCTGCTTCTTCGTTTTTCACATTCCAGGTAAGGGTTACCGCTCCAGGTTTTGTTGCTGCAGTGATGGTGCCAAAAATAACCGGCAAAGATGCACCTGCCTGGCCTACCACAAAGGGAGAAAAACTACTATAGGTTGCTGTGGCGGTATTGGCAGTGTTGTTACCACTACCGATGGCTATATCCCAATCTGTTCCGTTAAATCTTTCGATGCCCACCATGGCATCGCTATATCCACTAAAAGAACTTCCTTCAAGCGATGCTGGCCAGTTGAGGGTCATGGCACAATCGCCGGAGCCGGACGTGCGGTTGATGGTCCATACTGCATCAACGATTGTCGCTTTCTGACCGGCAGTTACAGGCGTGCCTGTCGGAGTTCCATCCGCCGTTACACCCTGAAATACACTAACTGCATAGTTCATGGGCGATGTGGGTGTTAGTATAGCCGGCAGGTAGCTGGCGGATGACCCTACCGGAAACAATTTCGCAGTAGCGATATTATCAATACGAAGTACGCCTGCATTAGCCCCCGACAAGCTGCTGATAACATATTTGGAACTGCTGAAAGGCGCACCGCCGATATCAGTACCATAAAGTATCCGTACCGAATCAGTAGGAAGGACGGTAAGTTTACCGCTGTTTAGAGTAAGAGTACCGGTGATTCTTGCATTGTAGTTGAGCGTTACCGCAGCATTGAGTGTTACATTTCCCAAACCTGTATAGTAGGTAGGTACTGAGCTGATACCAAAAGGTTTGGTGGTTGCTGCGTTGATAATATAGTTGGTGCCGGTTTGGAATGTTTTGGCACCTGTAACAATTACGCTGCCAGTGAGCGAATCCAATCCGTTGGGGTTAGCAGTTACCAATGTCGCACTGTCGCTGCTAAAAGTATAGGTAGCAGCTATGTTGTTGCCGGTAGCGGGTTTTGAAAGATTGACGACACTGTTGGAAGAAGAGAAACCCACGACGTTAGTATTGGCGGCAATGCCAGGGCCTGTAATATACAAACCCGTAACACCCGAAGGCGTGGTAACACCGGTAAGCTGAAAGGAACCGGTGGTAGTGGTGCCAGTATAGGTAACTGGTGTGGTACTCACCCTCGAGGAAAACGTAGCTGCGCCCGATAATTGGCTGGTGCCAAAATTTAATTTCCCGGAGATGCTGCAAGTGGTAGCCACCACCATGTTTCGTGACAAAGAAACATCGCTGTAATTACCGACGGTTAGCGAAGGCACCACAATGGAACCTCCGCCAGATACGGATTGCGGCACACTGCCACCCAACACCAGCGCATTACTGCTGCCCCCGGGTGCATCCAGCGTACCATTCACCACCAGGTTGCCAAGCACGGGCGTGTTACCACTCGAGTGTGTGGTAAGCTTACAGCCATTATCGATCGTTAGTGTATCTATTTTGTAAAAAGGACCATCGCTGGTAAATGTGGCCCCAGCCTGGATAAAAAGATTGCCGTAGGTTTTCAAATTGGACCATGAGCCGGTGGCACTTGATGCAACTATTCCACCCTTTAAATAATAATTACTGCCCGCCGACATGTAGCATGACTGATGGGTAGAAGTGCCACCCATTGGACTCCTGGCAGTAGTTACCATCAGGCTGGAACCGGCTTCGAAAACCACACCGTTGTTGATGCCCTGGGTGCTGCTGCCGAACGGATAAGTAGTAGAAGTGCCCCCGGAATTAAATATGCTGCCGGATGTGAATACAAGCCCGCCGGCAGTTTGTGAAGTGATGCGGTGCGCACCTGAATTGGCAATGGAAATGGTACCGCCAATTGAACCTGTAACGCCTGCCAGCAAGTTGATGTTTATACTACCGTCAGTGCTTGGGCTGTTAATGGTAAGGCTGCTGCCTGCACCCACAACTAAGTCCGGCGTTCCCGGATTGCCATCTCCGTTAATTGTAAAAGTGCCGGTACCGCCACCGCCCGCTGGTCTTTGAACAATAAGGGTAGCACTATTTTGCAATATTAATTGCCCGGTAAAAGTACCGGTTAATGCAACTGTAATGGGTCCGGTGTTAGAAGGGGTACCCGCAATATTAGTACCATCGATTATCAGTACATCCATATCTGTACTTACAGGAGCTACAGCACGGAAAGTACCCATGCCGTCAAGCTGTGTATTCCAGTTACTGTTACTGGTAAAACTTACGGAACCCGGTCCACCAACCCAGTAATAAGTGGTTTGCGAAAAACCAGAAACGGCAATCACCAATAAAAAACTCAGGGTAAAAATTATTTTTTTCATAAGGCTTGTATTTTAAAAGAAATAAAAAATGAATAGGTGTGATGGGGTTCCAGGGTGAGTGTTTTAAAGTGCAAATCACTTTTTAAATGCGTCCAGATCAAGAATAAATTTCATCAGGGCTTTATTCACCTCACTGTTTTTATCTTTATCGAACTTGCCATGCAGGCCACCTTCAACGGTAATAAACTCGGTTTTTACGCCCACTTCCAGAAACTGCTTGTGGAGTGCAACACTTTGCTGGTAAGGTACGGTGGGATCAGCATCACCGTGTACAATAAAAGTGGGCGGGCTGTTTTTAGTAACGTAGTAATACGGAGATAATGATTTTGCAAATTGTTCATCTTTGGCCCTGGTACCCAGCCAATTGGTGGCAGATTTACTGGTTAAGTTAGGACCATAAGCCCAGTCCCACACATCGGTGATACCATACTTATCAATGATAGCTGCCACATGAATATTTTCCACGCCAGGGCAGTTGGTATCAAAGCGATGGTCATTGGCTAACAGGCCTCCCATTAACGCCAAATGCCCGCCGGAGCTACCGCCCATGATCACAATTTTATCGACATCTATATTCAGTTCCTTGGCATGCGAAATAAGGTAGATCAAAGCGCATCTTGTGTCTTCAACAGCAGCCGGAGCAGTGGCTTGCGGGGTAAGGCGGTACTCCATATTGGCTACTGCAAAACCTGCTTTAAAAAAGGTATTAAATCCGGTCTGCGATTCTTTGGTGCCATGGTTCCAACCGCCACCGTGTATGTTGATCACGATTGGTGATGGCTTGCCCGACTTTGGAGGCAGGTATATATCCATTTTACCCTGCCAGTCTTTTACCGTAGTGTACACCACATCTGTCCTGCCCTCATAGCCCACTGGGTATTCCACTTTTTTTATAGCACTGTCCTCTTGTGCATAGCTATTAATCCCCGCAAAAAGGCAAAACAAAAAAATCAGCTTCTTCATTAGATAATATTTTATAACACGTGGTTAATAACCTGGATTTTGGGGTATCACAAGTTGTGTGTTGGTATCTATTTCATGCTGCGGAATGGGCAACAGCAATTTGTTAGGGGTCACATAGCTTTGCAATTGAGCCAGTGTGGCCTGAGGTGCCGGGTAAAGCGCGTAATGGCTCACAAATTCTTTTGCAAAATGATTTTGTAATACCTGTATCGGATTAATGGTGGTGAGTGTGGTACCAAATCTAACCAGGTCAAAGAAACGTTGGTTCTCAAAGGCAAATTCCAGTCTGCGTTCATTTGATAATGCCTGCTCAAAAGTTGCGACGGAATTTACTGATGCAGGTAACGCAGCCAGGCCGGCCCTTGTTCTGACTTGGTTGATCAAAATGATGCTGGATGGTGTGTATCCCTGGGCCTCAGCCAGCATTAAAATAATGTCCGAATAACGCAATACCGGCCAATCGCTTTCACCGTCGTTTGTCGTAATCACCGGGTTCAGGTATTTTTTCACATACAACACTTTGGTGGTGCTGTAAGAAAGCAAACTGGTGGCCTTTCTACCATCAGTTGGCATAAGTACACCGCCTACTGTATAGCCACCAAATAAGGTATCTATTTCATTCGTGGGGTAATTCCATTGCTTGCCTGCCCCGCTAATAACTGAAGTGCTGCCAAGCGGTGCAAAATCGTTACCAAAAGTGGAACCCAAACCAAGGTTACCAGCCTTGTAACGTACCGCAAACATGATCTCGCTATTCATTTCATTAGTTATAGAGAAAACATTGGCGAATGAGCTTTGGAGCGCGTAACCGCTGTTGCTCATAATATCCTGCAATAAGGTGATCGCAGACGGTTTATTATTGCGGGTTAAATACACTTTTGCAAGCAAACCCTTAGCCACCCACGCGTTAACTCTACCAATACTGGCTGCTGGTATTTGTGCCACTTTCTGCGCACTTAAATAGGTGGTGGCCGTTGTTAAATCAGCCTGGATCAATTTGTAAATATCATCAACAGACGAGCGGGTTAATTTTTTAGCATCTTCAGCCGCCAGAGGAGTAGTGGTTAAAAATACACCTCCGTACAAACGAACGAGGTTAAAGTAAGCATTAGCTCTTAGTACCAATGCTTCGCCTGCGTATTGCTTACGTAAAGAATCCGTAATCGTAATAGCAATTGGAGCAAGAGATAATGAGCCAGCTGTAGCATCGTAGCTAACGCCTAAATTTTGCAGGATAATATTAGCGTTACGGATATTATAATATGTTTTTATCCAATACTGGTAGATAGCATCGTTACCAGTATTAGGTATAAATTCGTCCAGGCTCGACAAATCAGAATTCACGGTATTGTTACTACCGGGAACACCCATATCAGTATTGTCGCTTCGCAGCTCCGTTAATTGCCACTCGTAATACATCGGGGATTGTAAGCCATTATACGCTCCTAATAAACCAGTATTGATTTCACTGGCATTGGTATAAAAATTGGCGGTAGTTAAGTTAGACTCCGGTACCAGGTCGATTACTTTTTTGCAGGAAAAAAGACCGAGACAAACCAGCACACTGACATATTTAATAACTTGCATAATAATAGAATTTAATCGTTAAAATTTAATCTCCAAACCAAAAATGATGGTTCTGTTAGTAGGGAAAGCACCCCTTTGGTAACCGTCGATCAACGGCGAACCATAAGGTGATCCGGCACTGGTAGTTCGGGCTTCTACATTTAAACCGTTGTAGGAACTTTTTGTGTGAAAGAATAAATTCTGTGCGGACATATAAACCCGTACGCCATTTAGTTTAATCTTCCCAGCTATATTAGCAGGCAGGGAGTACCCTGCGAGTACTTCCCTCAAAGCATAATACGATGCATCCTGGAGTAAATAATCACTTTGCGTCCAGCCGGTGCTATAGCCATTGGTATAATAAGGTGTTTTACTATCACCAGGATTATTCGGGCTGATCCATCTGTTCGAATTAAATGCAGTATTGTACTTTCTTGCTTCGTTGTAAAAAGCATCGCCATTTAGCACTTTACCACCCTGAACACCCTGGAAAGTAAAACTCACATCAAATCCTTTGAAAGTAAAATTATTAGTAATACCCCAGGTAAAATCCGGATAAGGATTGCCAAGCACCTGCCTGTCGTTCTGATCTATTTTATTATCACCATTTAAGTCAGCAAACTTGATTCCACCGGGTGCAAAATAGCCAGCTAAATTACTGGTTAGCCCTTTTGCCTGTGCTGCTACAATCTCCGCCGTTGAAAGCCAGACACCGTCAGCCTTGTAGTTGTAAAACTGAATTAATGGACCGCCCACTCTGTTCATGTATACATCTGAACGCTCTCCTGTGTTCAACAGTTGGGTTTCGTTACCTAGCTGTAGTAATTTGTTTTGGGTATGAGAAATATTTCCCGAAGTCTTCCATGAAAAATTCCTGGTCCTGATATTGGTTGATGAAACCTCCAATTCAATACCGTTGTTCTGGAGTTTACCAATATTATTAATGAACTGACTTACACCCGTTATTCCCATTGCCTCCTGCTGTAGCAATAGCTTATTCGTTTTAGATTGATAAACATCCAGGCCAATAGAAAGACGATTTTTAAACAAGCTAAGGTCTAACCCTGTATTGTATGAAATAGTTGTTTCCCATGTGATATAGGGGTTACTTAATATTGCAGTCGACGGTACAAAACCCTGCGTAGAAGTGCCTGTGCCACTACCTGTAAGATAGTTGGCAGCAAAAAGCTTATCGGTGTACAGGAAGTCATTAATCCTGTTATTACCAACAGCGCCATAGCTGGCCCTTAATTTCAAACTACTAAGCCAATCCACTTTTTGCAGGAACTTCTCACGGCTTACTACCCATCCAAGCGACACCGTTGGGAAATAGCCCCATTTACTACCGGTTGCAAATTTGGAACTTCCATCCGCCCTGATACTCGAAGAAAACAGGTATTTATCTTTGTAACTATAGTTAATACGACCGAGGTACGACAACAAACCAACTGGTGTAGTGGTATTATATGTTTGCGTCAAATCCTGCGATATGGAACCCGCAGTGTTTAAGGTGGTTATATTATCGTTGATAAAATTAGTAGCATAAATCTGCTGGTAGTTACTCCGCGTTTTTTGAGCGGTAAAGCCTCCCAGGATATTAAACGAATGATCTTTAATTTGTTTATCGTAAGTGATCGTATTCTCGTTCAGCAAGTCTATATAAAGCCTGTTGGAGTATAATCCAGAATTTACATTTCCAATAGCTTTCGCATTTCTCTGTGTAAAATCCAACCCGTCGGTATAATCAACATAAGAACTTAAAAGCGTCTTAAAGTTGAGACCAGTAGCCAGTTTAATGGTGATGTCCACCGACGACTGAAGCCTGTAATCTTTCGTGGTAATTTTTTCAAGTTGGAGTTGTGAATACGGCGAAGTATTGGCACTGGAACTCAATGTCAGCGCGGTACCAAGTGCATTAACGTAGGTGCTGCCATCTGGCATGATCCCATTGTAGGCCAGGTCGTTAAACATTCTTGGCTGTCCAAAATCTCCCACACTATAATTATTGGTGGCCAGGGTATTTACATAAGCCGCTGTTCTGGCATCAAGTGTTGGTGGCAGGTACGATGCAATACGGGTAAAATCTGTATAACTGGTTGCGGGCTTTTCCCTGGTGATATAAGACGGATTAAGGTTAATAGTTATTTTAACTCGCTTACCTAAATTGGCATCCACCTTACTCCGGAGATTGAAGCGTTCATACTCGCTGTGAATCATCATACCCGGATCATTCTGATAGGCTCCGGAGATATAATACTTCAAATCTTTTGTGCCACCAGATACGCTTAAGTCAGCATTCCTTACGTTGGCTGTTCTCAGTGCCAAACGCTGCCAATCAACAGATGCACCACCATAAAAGTCTTTCTCCAAAAGATAAGCGGCCTTTTCTGCAGTCGTGATTAAATTGCCGTGATTTTTGCTAAAGGTTGATAACTGCGATGCAGTGAACCCCTGGGTGTACGCGGCAGAGTCAGCATAGCGTAAGGCAGCCTCATTATACAACATATTAGTGTAATCCGTAACGGTCATGATAGGGTATGCACTGTAAAAGCTTTTATAGCCGGTAGATACTTTCAGTGTGTATCTTGCTTTATCGGATTTTCCGCTCTTTGTGGTAATTAATATTACCCCACTGGCACCCCTGGAGCCGTAAATAGCAGCGGAGGCTGCATCCTTTAATACCTCCACAGATTCCACATCACTCATATTCACAAATGAAAGTCCATCGGGAACAGGATGTCCGTCAACTACCACCAACGGGCTTTGCCCTGCATTGATGGAGCTGATACCCCTTACCTGTACTTTAGGATCTGATCCTGCTTCAGAGGCAATATTCTGTATTTGTACCCCGGCAATTTTTCCTTGCAGTGCCTGGTCTAACCGGGATACGGGCGACTGATCTAATTTCTCATCTTTGAATTTAGAAACAGACCCGGTTACACTTGACTTTTTTATAGTACCATAACCAATTACCACCACTTCATCCGTAGTCGCAGTAGAAACGGCAAGGGTCACATTGATCTTCGTTTTTCCTTCGACGAGTAGTGTTTGTGTGGCGTAGCCAACGAACGAGAAAATCAACGAAGTACTCGAAGGCTGAATTTTTATGGAATAGGTGCCATCAGCATTGGTGGAAACCCCTCCTTTAACCTTATCGGCGAGAATGGAAACCCCCTTTAGCGGGTCGCCGGATTGGTCGACAACTTTACCCGTGATGGTTTTTTGTTGGGCCTTAACAACGCCGGCCATCATAATCAGGCATGTTAAGATGTAGTAATGTAACTTTTTCATTTTGGCAGTTTTTGGGAATTGAAATATTTATCGATACAGCAGATTTATTCGTAAGCGGCCTATTTTTTCACCCGCGATGGTTTTGATACTTTCAGCGCAGGTTTTGCAACCCAATTTTTCAGTGGCAGCGCGCAACAGCGGAATAGCTTCCTCAAAATCAAATGCCTTGATTTGCGGGCCATCCCATTCCTTTTCCTGCGCCAGGTAAGGCCGCAGTTCGTTAAATGCAATCGCCAGGGATTTTCCTTTCTCGCTTTTGAATGACCAGAAATCAATACCTGACTTTTGGGCCATCTGAGCGATAATAAAAAAAGCCTGCAATGCAAAACCCGAATAGTGAAGCGAAGTGGTGCGCTCCATCTCCAGCGGAAACCGGTTGTTTTTATCCAGTTGTTTGTCCAGGCGGTCTTCGGCATTCCATACAATTTTTTTTGCCAGGTCGTTGCTGTCGATGTATAGCGCAATAGCCATGCGTTGGGCATCATACCAATCGCCATGGTTATTTTTTGCGGCCATTTCATCGCGGCCTATTTTACTTGTCTGCATCCAGTGCAGAAAGCTTGTAAACCACTGCTGTAGTGCTTTATTATCCGATGCCTTCCAGGCCTTGCTGCCTTTCAATAACTGCACACCGTCAAGGAGTTTTACGAAATGCCGGGAGTCGATCATACCCGCGCCGCGGCCGGTTGTTACGCCTTTAATGGCCTGTCCAAAGTTGAGGTTTGGATTCATGCGGGTAGCCGTATCAATAAACCACACGCGAAGTAGTTTTGCCGCATGATCGGCATATACCGGGTTGTCTGAAAAATAATAGGCCAGGCCCAGTGTACTAACCTCCTCGCAGAGCCGGGGCATGTAATCCTTATCCTTGTAGTCTCTTACCTCGGGGTTGGTTTCTCCGTCTTTCCGCATATAAGGCAGGCCATCGGGCTTTGAAGGGTCGGGCCAGAAATAAGGTGCCAGGCTCATATAATCATGCCTATCTCCGCTGGGTGGCTGGTTCAGTTTTTCCATCACGCTTACCGGGCCAAATTGCAATGCCTTGTCTGCATCTTTGAGCAACTCCTTATACGCCGGCATTAAAGCGGCTTCTTTTCCATAGATCTTTGCTTTGTTGAAACTTAAGGCTGTTCCGTCCAATGCAAAAACGTTTGGCACCTGTGCTGTAATTCCAGTACAACAGGCAAGCAACAGGCAAACAATCAGGTTTTTTTTCATGTGCGCTTGTATCGTTTTTTTAGGTCAACTGTAGAATTATAAGGATCTGTTGTGGCGAGCGGTTCCCCAGATTATTTCGGGACTCCGTTCAGGTTTTGTGGTACTATTGGGCTTCCTTATTATTTAGTCATTCGTGATTGATTCCGGCGTGGGGCCTCATCCCCGGCCCTTCTCCTCCCGGAGAAGGGTGCCTCCCGGCGGGATTGATTACTCATTCAGCACATCATGCCTTCATTATTAAATCTCCCTCCCAAATCTTCTGTCTACTGTCTTCTGTCTACTGTCTTCTGTCTACTGTCTTCTGTCTTCTGTCTTCTGTCTTTTGTCTTCTGTCTTCTGTCTTCTGTCTTCTGTCTTCTGTCTTCTGTCTTCTGTCTTCTGTCTTCTGTCTTCTGTCTTCTGTCT
>JBDSXW010000099.1:0-52596 GCA_039925965.1 Chitinophagaceae bacterium | reverse complement strand
TTGTCAATTAGTTACAAATCTCCGTTTTTTCGAAAATTCAAATCGTTTCCAAGGTAAATTTCTCGCAAACTCAATATTGACAATACTTTCAAAGAACTAAATAATTTCTAAACGCAACGCTAGTGATGTTTAGGAATTGTTGAACCTGTTCTTGCCAGAATTTAGGGTAAAGATAAAAGTGGTCAACACATTGGAGCATATGCCCCGACGAAGTTTTAAAGGCCTAAATGCGACAGGGTTTGACAGGTTTTTATTCTTTTTTAGTCGTGGAACGTGGCGATGAACTGATGGATTCGCGGTTACGCTTTGGCAGCAAGGGCAACCTCGCCCTATCTTTACAGGAGTAGGTAACTGCTAAAGGCCAGTTTCATACATCTATGGGCGGGGACTTTAGTAAAAACATATTGATGGGTGTATTCGACTGTCTGAAATTGGAATTTGGCATTAATGAAGCCGATGGGGTAGTAGGTATCGCGGGAAGAGTTGGATTCACGCTGCCGACTATTTAAAAACGTAAATATATAAAAAAGGAACCCTCACAGATGATGAAACAGCGGTAGAAATAATGTTTGATATAGCCCTAAGGTATCCGTCCCGTTATCAGGTTTTGACCGTCGGCTTCTACCATCCGTGTGCCTCTGAAAAAATTATCACGAAAAAAATATGCTGTCGATGCCTTTTCTAAACGCCTCGTCGCCAACCTGCAGGCGTTGTGCATACATGCCTTTGGCGTCTGTTCCCGCAACATAGCGTAGCTGGTCTTTGCCATCCGTGGCGGCTTCGTACACCACCTCGGCTATTTGTTCAGCAGTGGAATAATTGACAGCCCGCCCGGGGTTAGTAAATGCAGCGAATACCTGGGCTACCAGGGCGTCATAAGCAGGATGTTTCGCCCAGTCCAGTGAGCGGCTGATAAAATCAGTAGCTATACCTCCCGGGGACACTGTTTTGATACCGATACCAAATTTGCTCAATTCGAAGGTCATGCTTTCACTCCAGCCCTCAAGCGCCCATTTAGTGGCGTGGTACACTGAATTAAATGGCAACGCCACCAAGCCGCCAATGGAAGTAGTAGTGATAAAAAGACCGCTACGCTTCGCCCGGAAGTGGGGGATAAATTCCTGTGTTACCCGAATCACACCCAGCAAGTTAGTGTTCAGCTGACCCACTATTTGCTCGTCTGTAGTGCCTTCCAGTGGACCAACCAGGCCATATCCGGCATTGTTAAAGACCACATCGATATCACCCAGGGCTAAGGCTTTTTGTACTGTTGATTTTATTTGGGCGGCATCGGTTACATCCAAAGGCAGCAAAGTGATATTTTCCAGGCTGCTAAGTTCAGTGTCGTTCTCAGGGGTGCGCATGGTTGCGATTACTTGCCAGCCTTTGGTAGCAAATAATTTGGCAGTAGCCCTGCCAAGCCCGGTGGAAGAACCGGTGATAAACATTGTTTTCATGTTGATTAATTTTTATTTGGAGTGACCGTTTTTTTTCATCGGGAGAAAATGCAGGTGCCGACTCAACGCCTTGATCCACAGTCAGCCTGCGTGGCTGCGAACCATCTTTAATAGCCACCCAAAGATCTTCTGCATAAATAAAGGCGATTTGGGTAGCGCTTACAGCTGGTTGCGACAACATTCGGGTATCGGTAGGATCGATAGCCAGTAAGCTCATTTAAAAGCAACACAAAAAAGCAGCGGAAATAACGGCTGGTTGTAAGCAGTTCACAAAAAAGTCTTATTTGTTTAGCATCTGGGATAATGAATTTAATACGACAAGGCTAAGCAGTAAGATAATTGAATAATGAAATTAATAGCCTTGTTTTTAGAATTTTGTAATCAAACTGTCGCATACAAAAACGCCTGCTTCATTTTTAGCCCATGCTGTTGTAGTCAGGTTCAATTACCAGAAATGTTTTTTTATTTAAAATGTCGCTCGGAACTACCAGATATGCGTCCTGTCTTTTTTCTTCTTAAACATAGCATTACTCTTTTTTACATCGAATGCTTTGTACCAACTGTCCATGTTAACAATGGGCCCGTTGGCGCGGTGCATGCCGGGCGAGTGGGGATCAGTAAGAATTAATTGCGCCTGGGTTTCCGGTAAGGCATTGCTACGCCAAACCTGTGCCCAGCCTAGAAAAAAACGTTGTGCAGGCGTAAAGCCATCGATGCTGGCGCCTTTTTTAAATTGCTTTGTTTTAGTAAACGCTTCGTACGCGATATTCAGACCCCCGAGATCGGCGAGGTTTTCACCGAGCGTTAATTTACCGTTTACGTGAATGGTGTCGAGCACGGTGAAAGCGTTGTATTGTTCCACCACTTCGTTGGCTTTGTCGGTGAATTTATCTGCGTCGTCTTTGGTCCACCAGTCCCGAAGGTTGCCATCGAAAGCAAACTGCCGGCCCTGGTCATCAAAGCCATGCGTCATTTCGTGGCCAATCACCGCCCCAATGCCGCCATAGTTCACCGCATCGTCTGCGCCAAAATCAAAAAAGGGGAATTGCAGAATTCCGGCGGGGAATGTGATATCGTTGTTCGATGGGTTGTACGAAGCGTTGATGGTAGGAGGCGTCATGCGCATTTCAGTTCGGTCTACGGGTTTGCCCATCCTGTTTACCATATCATAATATTGCCAAACACTTACACTGCGAATGTTTCCGATGAAATCATTTTTGCTGGTTGCGACGCCTTCGTAGGTTTTCCATTTGTCAGGATAACCGATCTTCTTCACAAAGGCATGGAGTTTTTCCAGCGCTTTGGTTTTAGTTTCATCGCTCATCCAATCCAGTTTGGTAATGCGGTCTTCAAACGTGGACTGGAGATTATTTACCAGTTCCAGCATCCTCGCTTTGGCTTCCGGTTTAAAATATTTTTCTACATATAACTGGCCGATAAAATCTCCGAGCACACGGTCTATCAGGCTGCTCATGCGCTGCCAGCGTGGCGTTTGTTCTTTCTGGCCCGTTTGTACTTTGACTAGCTCAAAATCGGCGTTTATAAACGCACTGCTCAAATAAGGTGCTGCACTGCTGATCAGGTTCCACCGTAAATAACTTTTCCAGTCGCCTATCGGTATATATGCCAGCATTGAGTCTGCTGCTTTTAAGAATGACGGATTGGTGACCAATACGCTGTCGGCCGCTTTAATCTTCAATTCGTCCAGCATTAAAGCCCAGTTAATATTGGGTGTAGTAGCGCTCAGGTCTTTTATGGAAAACTTGTTATATGTTTTGTAGGGATCGCGCATTTCTACCCTGGCCATTTGCGCCCTGGCCAAAGCAGTTTCAATTCTTAATACCGCAACTGAACTGGCCGCAGCTGTGGCAGCATCCTCACCCACCAGTGCAAACATTTTGTTGAGTTGTGCCTTATAAGCATTTCTGATGGTCGTGCTCCGCTGATCGTCTTTCAAATAATAATCCCGGTCGGCAAGAGAAGTGCCGCCCTGCGAAATAGACGGAATATAGGCGGTAACATTTTTTCGGTCGGGGCCAACGCCAGTGTTAAAGAGTGCGCCACCGATCCCCGATGTACGCATATAGCTGATTTCGCGCAGTACCTCTTTAATCGACCTGATGGTGTTCAGCCGATTAAGGTCAGCCTTGATAGGTTCATATCCTTTTGCTTCAATGGCTAAGCTATCCATGCCGCTAGAGTAAAAGTCACCAATAACCTGTGTCTTGCGATCCCGGCCGGTATTTTTTACAGCATCATCCAGCAGCACCTGAAGTCGTTTGCTACTTTCTTCCCGCAACATATCAAAACTGCCCCAGCGGGTTTTGGACGGCGGCACGGGGTTACTTTTTGCCCAGTTGCCATTAGCATACTGGTAAAAGTTATCGCCTGGCTGAACGTTTAGGTCCATATTTACTGGGTCGATATATTTTACCAGAGGCTGTGCAAACGAAAAAGCGGTAAAAACTGAAATCGGAATGAAAAGCAATCGTTTGGTCATAACAGATGATTTACTCAAATGTACCAAGAAGCCTGAATCTTCAAGCGTTCCCGGAGTCAATGGTATCGAAATTATCAAAGGAGAGGGCTGTCACGAGTGCTATAGCATGATACTTACTAACCTTCTGTCGGCCAAATAAAGACGCAGTGTAAATTATGCCCGTAACTGGAAAAGGTCATCCACTTTTTTTGCAAAAAGGGGTAGGTTGAAAGGCTTTTCAATCGTATCTTCTACATCAAGATGAATATTTTCATGACCCATTGCGTAACCTGACATAAGCAGAACCGGGATATCCACGGTCGTGCAGTCTTCCTTTAATTCCTCCACCGCCTGCGATTGCATAATGTCTGCAATTACAAGACCTGGCCTCGATTGCTGGATTAATGAAAACATTTCATCCTTGCTGCTGGTGATGGTTACCTGATACCCTTTGCTTTCTAACCATGTTTTTAAAAGGCCCATGCCATCTAAGTCGTTGTTGATTACAATTATCTTATTCATAATATAAATGAGTCAACTCGCATGCCATTTTTTTGCAGATGTACCTTTTGGATGTTAAATAAATCGAAGTGGTACCGTAAAGAAAAAAATAGAGCCCTTGCCTTCTTCGCTTTCGGCCCATACCCGGCCTTTATGCGCCGAAATAATTCGCTGGCAGAGGTATAACCCAAGACCCAGCCCTTCCAGGTTCTTCGTTTTTTCGGCCCGGAAGAACCTTTCAAAAATAAAAGGTAATTGTAAACTGGGAATTCCGAGGCCATTATCCTTTACTAAAACTGTGACAGATTCGGTCGTTTTTTCAATGCGGAGAAAAATTTCCCTACCCCCGTTTGAGTATTTTATTCCATTACTGAGATAATTATTGACCACTTCCATCATGCGGTACCGGTCGCCTTCTACTTCAATATCTGCATCTCCTGCCACATGAATATGGTAGTCGGGCTGCAAAAGTTGTATAGTGTCCACTGCCTCCTGCACCATTATGCCAAAATTGTATCGTTCAATTTCAAGGACGATATTCCCTGTACTGATTTTTGTAGCCGTGTATAATTCTGCGATCATCTTGTTAAGCCGATTAATGTTGTTGCTGTTTCGTTGCAACATATCAGGTATTTCGTGGTACTTTTTCTCATGTATCAGTAAATGTAATAGTTCGTTGCAAAGTCCGATATTGGATAAAGGGTTGCGTATTTCATGCGCCACAAATCCGATGATATCCTCCCGCTCTTTTTCGAGTTGTTTGTACAGGGTAATGTCGTGGAAAACGATCAGCAGGTTGTTCATATTAGCCGCCTGGCTGATCATGATACCATTTACTTCAAACATCTTCGGCTCGCTGCCGGTCTCACTGATTGTCATCACCTGGTTGTGGAAACCTATGTTTTCAATAAAAGCCTTTGTAATATGATCCCGGAGCCTATTATCATTATCGTGACGCGCTATAATCTGCATCAGATCTGCATTCTCGACACTGTGACCATTTGTCGGGAACAGGTGAGTAAAGGACTTGTTGGCTTTTACAACCTGGTAATTGTTGTTGATCACCACCACTACATCATGAATGGAAGCCAGTATGTCTTCGTTAAAACTATGTAAATGCGTGATGGCTAATTCTGATTCTTTTTGCGCGTGTATATTCTGAATTATTTTAATAATGACTGCTCTGGTACCTTCGGAATGCATCAGTATGGATTCGCCCGAGACCCATGTTTGTGTACCATCTTTTGAAACCAGGTAATTGTTGTCGGACGCCTGCCCCGATTTCAAAACAGTTTGTAATTCTCTTTCAGGAAGGCCTTTATCCCGATCCTCCGGTGTAAAAAATATTTCGATATGTTTCCCGGCGATATCTTCCGTTGTATAGCCAAAACACACTGTAAAAGCTGGATTCACATTAAGCACCAACCCTCTTTCGTCTATGAAGAGTATACAATTTTGATTGGCATTGTAAAAGATGTTCTTGAGCTCCCCGGGTAATTCAATTTTATTAATCATAGTAGTCTGCTGAATATAAACAGGCAAGATACTTTTCTGTTCCGATAAACTCCGCATATCAAAGATATTACCGGGGGTAGATACTTATCAGCCCGCCGGTTCGTTTCCGACTGGCGTTTCACTATGTCCTCCAGGTCTTTCAGCAATGCAGCTTGTTTTTCATGGCGTTCTGCGGCATCTTTTACCAGTCGTTTTTTTATCCAGCCAGCGTATTATTTGGCCGTGGTTAAGATAATACCGCGTTTCGTCAATTGGGGCTATCACAACTTTTCCGCTAAACGGTGATTTGCGGTATTTGGTGTTTTTCTCAAATATGAAGTTTTGGCCCGGTGCCAAGAGGTAATATTCAACAGTTAATAGACCTTTTTCTCTATAATAAGTAGCTGCCACTTTGCCAAGGGTATCTTTCTAGTATTTTGTCATAGTACCATCTTCAGTAGATTTCCCTTGCTGCAAAAGGAACATTTGTTATTGCATACCCTTATAAAGGCAATTGATATTAACACCTAGGAAAACAACTTCCGAACTGGCAAATCGGTTCGGAATGTAATTAAGTCGGAAGGGTTGGCGTTATTTATTCGTATTGTGTTTTCAGGTAGCCCCCCAATTCAGCGGTCAGCCTTTTTAATTTACCGGAAATAAAAGCGATCAGTATCAGCCCCCCAAACATTGCCCTTATAAACGTGGAGGGAATGGCTCCAACAAGAGTGATCTTACTTTCTTTTAACCGGATCCAGCATCCAACAGTAGAACTCTTACTAACCTGGATATACTGAAATCTCATTAGCGGGTTTTTCTTAAGCTCAACCTTGTACTGGGGAAACTGTAATTTCACTTTTTCAAACATTTCCTCCATGGTGATGGGTTTGGTTGCAATAATATTCATGCTATTGTTTTTTTTTGATGGTTGTGAAGCCACAAGTCGAAAAGTAGTCCGCTTAGTTTTTACTAAAGATAATGACTGGTGACTATAAATTTGCTTTCGGCTTCTTTTTATTCATATCCGGTTCGCAATTACAATTGTGAATGGGCACGGCGCCGGTAATGTTCATCAAACCTCTATCGATTATGGTGTTTTTAAAGAAACTCGTCCCAGGGACTATTAGCATGCTGCTCTTAACGTCGGGTGCGGCTTTTGGTCAATTGACCTGGGAGAATGTTGATTCTTTGTTTCAGCCATTGCCGGCATCTTTTCATGTGTACAAAACGGTTAGCCCCATCAATGGCAAGTCCAATATTGCCTACTATGTCTCGGCTGAACTGGGAGATCCAGACCTTGATTTCACAGTAGATACTACTTTAAAACGACGACTGACTCCCGATCAGTATTTCAGCAGGAATAAGAATCCGTTGCTGGTGGTGAACAGTACTTTTTTTGAATTTGTTCAAAGCCGGAGCCTCAACCTGGTAGTGCAGCGTGGTAAAATGGTTGGTTATAATATTACTATCTACGGTAAGGGAAAGGACACGTTTACCTATCGTCATCCTTTTAACAGTGCCATCGGCATTAGCAAAAAACGCACTGCTGATATTGCCTGGCTGCTTACAGATTCGTCAAAGAAATATGCGTACGCCAGCCAGCACCCTGTGAGCCCCGTTAAGGATTCGTTGTTACAGCCGTCTTTCAGCTACCTGCGGAACAAGGCAGGCGGTTTAAAAAAATGGAAAGTCGCAACCGCAGTAGGAGGGGGCCCGGTACTGGTGCAGGAGGGTGAGATTAGAATTTCTAACAATGAGGAGCTGAAATTTGGCGGTAAAGCAATTGACGATAAACATCCACGCACTGCTATGGGCTACACGGCCGATGGGAGATTAATCGTACTATGTATTCAAGGCCGCTTTCCCGGTATTGCAGAGGGTGCAGATCTTAACCAGGAAGCGCAGATATTAAAAAATCTCGGTTGTGTGGAAGCCCTTAATCTTGATGGCGGCGGCAGTAGTTGCATGCTCGTAAATGGAAAGGAAACCATTAAGCCAAGTGAGAAAGAACAACGTCCCGTACCGGCGGTTTTTATCATCCGGCAAAAAAGATAACCCTATAGCAATTGTTGTTTCCGGTAATCAAATGCTTCCTGAAGCGTAATTCCTGCATGATTTTTCGGGTATTGCATCAATGGCCGGTCAAAATGGAAATCGTCACTCAAATTTCCTGAAAAACCTGCGAATATTCTGTGTGCTTTTATAATGCGCTTCAATAGTAGCTTCAAGGCTCAGCGGTGCTGAATGCCAATCGATGGGTCGTGATTTTTAATGAATTAGATTTTTTTTGGCCACTGGTTACTGGCGATGATCCAGTATTGTGAGGAGGTGGTTGATGGAAAAAGATAAAAACCAATTTAACATTACAAATCAGACGTCAGGCCTCCGACATCAAAAAATCCACGTCTACTTCCCCAACTACAAACACACTGCCGCATACAATAATCAAGTCCTCTTTAGCTGCATCAACTATTGCATTTTTTATAGCATCATTTACATCATTATAAACATTTCCATGTAAACCGAAGCCGGCAGCCTTTTCCTGCAACTCCGCAGCCATCATAGCTCTTGGTATATGGGCGTTGGTGAAATAAAACCGATAGGTTGAAGGGAATAGCTGCAGCACTTTGTCGACTTCTTTATCCTTTACCACACCGACGATGATCTTTACTGATGATGGTGGCACACCGGTTACCTTCAACTGACGTATGATTTGCTTTACACCATCTTCATTATGCCCTACATCCAATATCACATACGGGTCATGATGTACCAGCTCCCAGCGGCCATGAAGGCCGTTTAGTTTTTTTACCTGCTTAAGGGCGGTTCTAACATTAGCATCAGTCAGGGAATGCCCGTTTTTCTTTAATACGTCTACGGCAGTCAGAACTGTGCATATATTTTTCTGCTGGTAAATGCCCGGCAGATCGCAGTGAATGGTAATTGTTTCACCCCGCTGATTTGTAAAATCTCCGATGAGTTCATCAATCTTTAAGGATACGTTCGCGACTTCATATTGATCTTCCGCCCAAACAACAAACGCGGTTTCCTGCGAAGCTTTTTGTTTAAACACATTTCTTGTAGTGGGCAGCGTTTCACCAACAACCACAGGAATATATTGCTTGATAATACCGGCTTTTTCCGTGGCAATTTTTTCTAGTGTATCCCCAAGCAGGTTCATGTGGTCCCAGCCAATATTGGTAATAATGCTTAGCTCAGGTGTGATAATATTGGTGCTGTCCAACCTGCCGCCAAGCCCGGTTTCTATAATTGCAATGTCCACTTTTTCCCTGGCAAAATATTCGAAAGCCATCACCACCGTCAATTCAAAAAAGCTTGGCTTTATTTCTTCAATCAGTTGTTGGGAATTTTTCACGAAGTCGATCACAAAATCTTCACGAATCCATTCGCCGTTTATTCTTATCCGCTCCCTGAAATCTTTTAGATGCGGTGAAGTGTACAACCCAGTCTTATAGCCTGCGGTCTGAAAAATAGCTGCCAGCATATGGCTGGTGCTGCCTTTGCCATTGGTGCCAGCGACATGGATAGTTTTAAATTTCCTTTCCGGGTTGTCAAAAGCTTGGGAAAGACGGGTTGTATTGTGCAGGTCCTTCTTGTAGGCAGCGGCACCGATGCGTGTAAACATCGGTAATTGGCTATACATAAAATCGATGGTTTCGGAATAAGTCATGGGCGGAGCCAAAAGTAAAATGCAAAACTGTATGGTTTTGCATTTTGTTTGACCTTGGGGAAATCAACTATTGATCAATAGTCATTGGTCAATGGATCATTTTGCCAAAATCTTAGTTCACTTTGAACACGATCATGATGTTGACGGTAGTTTCATCACCGCCGGTGCTAAACTGTATATCCCGACTAGCCAGCCGCTGTTTAATAATACTCGTATATTGGCTTTCGTTAATTCCTTTGGTCACCCTTACGAAACTACCTGTACCATTTTCATCCACATTAACATCCACATAAAGGGTAGCGCTGCGGGTAAAGTCACCTTCCAACTTTGTGGCTCTTACAACAGTTCTATTTCCTTTAATCACGGTTATACCACCTTTTCCGGTACTGCCATTGCCTGTATAGCTATCGCTGTTTGGATTACCATTTATTTTACCCTGGTTGCCTGCACCACCGGCAATACCCTGATTTTTAACTCCGTTAAAAGCATCCTGGTTATTGCCACCCGGACCCTTACCACCTGTATTCTGGCCCATCTGTGCTTTTGGTTTTGGTTGAACAGGTGCAGGTGGAACCTTGGTTGCAATTGGCTTTAGCACTGGTGGATTATTATTAGGCTTTATTGTCGCTTTAGGTCTTTCTACCGGTTTTACAAGGGTTGGTTCCGGGTCAGTTTCATCGGGCTCTTCCTTGTTAGCTTGTGCAGGTTGCGACGAAAGTGGTATAGCCGCCACCTGCTGCACCTGCTCTGGCGCTGGTTCGCCCTGGCTGGTGGGTTCAATATTACCACTGCCAAAGTCGCTGTTACCCAAGTTCACTTCTATGCCCTGATCAGGTATCGGTTCTTCAATCTTGGGTATTTTCCAGCCAATGATCAGTAGTAGGAAGAGCAAAATTCCCGCCGCGGCAGCAGTATAGCCACCCGCTTTAATATTCTTCTGTTGTTCAAAATGGTCTGCCACGGCGTAACTATAAGATTTGATTAGCATTTCAAAAATACGTTTTGTGGTGTTATAACGGTGTAAAGGTGCAACGGATTGTATTAATAGTGTTAAGGCGCAGGCGAGATCCAAAACGCAGGACGGCTAACGCCGAGCGCCGTATCATCATTAGGTTATCTTTTTAGAGCCGGATAACTCATTCATTTCAGCCCTATCTTTTCAACCGGAGAAATACATTAGCTCACCCTTGAGGTATTTAATTTAAGTGTACGCTTAATATCAAGTGGTTGTGAACATTTTGCAGTAGGGCGTCCAGGCGTCACAGGTAAGCACTTACCGTGATCTACGCCGCCTTCCGCGTTCAACGTACAAGCGTCATGTGTTCTCCCTACATTTGCACCCAATTAATAAATGACTATGGGCTTTGATCGTAATACCGTAATCGGTTTTGTGTTGTTGGCAGTTCTCTTTTTTGGTTATTTTTTCTACACCTCCAGCAACCAGAAAAAATATGAAATGGAGAAAAGGCGCTACGATGATTCAGTGCTGAACCTCACAAAAAAAAATATAGACACATCCCGTCAGAAGCAAGAAGTGGCGGAGATACAGAACACACAGGATTCAGTTCAGGCGGGTGATTACTACGACGCGTTAAAAGGCGAGGAGAAACTGACGATCGTAGATAATAATGTGATGAAACTCACTTTTAGCAATAAAGGCGGCTGGCTTAAGATGGTGGAACTAAAGAAATACAAGGGACCGGATAGTCTTTTTGTAAAAATGGGTGGTAGCGATCAGGATGCATTTAGTTATGGCATTAATACGGGCAAGGGTGCTGTGACTACTGACAAGCTGTATTTTAATAATGCGGTCGTAAATAAAACACCAGATGGCGCTCAAACAGTAAGTTACCAATTCGCAGGTAAAGATGGCAAGTCCATTACTCATTCGTTTATTATTAAGCCGGACGACTACCTGATGGATGCCAATATTGGTCTTATTGGTTCGGATCAGTTACTGACGAATGGCTCGTTGAATATTAACTGGAACGTAAAAGCCCGTCAGCAGCAGGGCGATATTACCTACGAGCGCACCCAGACCAAGCTGGTGTATAAAACGGACGGTTCTTTTGATTTTAATGCTGCCTTGCAAAGTGTAAGCCATCAAATGGATAAGCCTACGCAATGGGTAGGTTTGAAACAGCAGTTCTTCAACTCAACTATCCTTGCAAAAGATAATTTTGCCACGGTTCAAGCCGACGTTACCGTTCCTGCGGATACTTTAAAAGAGGTCGCAAACCTGAAAGCAGTGGCTCGTATCCAGGTGAAACCAGGCACCAGCGCTAATATTCCCCTGCAGATTTTTTACGGTCCAAATGAATACAAGTTGCTGAAATCCTACAACAACGATATGTATAATATCGTAGACCTCGGAAGCGGAATTTTTTCGTTTGTGAAGTATATTAATCGCGGCTTTATCATGCCGGTTTTTGGATTCCTGAGTGGTCTTGTAGGCGGCAAACTGGGTTGGGCGATCCTGCTGCTGACACTGATGATTAGGTTGCTCATTGCACCGCTGACCTATAAGAGCTACCTAAGCGGCGCTAAAATGAAGCTTTTGCAGCCCGAGCTTAAAAAATTAAAAGAAAAGCTGGGTGCTGACCAGCAGGCTTATAGCATGGAGCAGATGAAGCTATTCCGACAAGCAGGTGTAAATCCGCTCGGTGGCTGTATTCCTGCGGTGCTTCAAATTCCCATCTTCTTTGCGCTATTCGCATTTTTTAACAGCAATATTGCATTACGTGGTCATTCGTTTTTATGGGCAGATGACTTGAGCCGGTACGATTCATTTTATCACCTGCCGGTTACCATTCCTTTTTACGGAGATCATGTGAGCCTATTTACGATCACCGCCTGTCTTACGAGTTTCTTTATTTCCCTGTACAGCATGAGCAATACGCCGGATCAAAGCAACCCGATGATGAAATACCTGCCTTATATTTTCCCGTTTGTGATGTTGTTCATTTTCAATAAGCTTCCCTCTGCACTTACCTGGTACTATACCGTATCCAATCTGGTAACGTTGGGTATCCAGTTTGTGATCAACAAATACATTATTGACCACGATAAGATCCTGGCTCAAATGGCAGAAAATAAGACCAAGCCAAAGGCGAAATCCAAATGGCAGGAAAAGCTGGAGGCCATGCAGGAAAGCCAGAAAAAAGTGCAGGATATGAAGAATAAGACAACCAAAAAATAAAGATAAAGTCCTGCCAATTGGCAGGACTTTTTTTATCACTGCACCACCACCCCTGTTTTAGCAACAATTGGGATGACTGAAGTCATATTCTCTCCTGGATTATTTACAATTTCCGAAATAGACAGCAAAACCATAAGAAAAACAAAAAGTATTATCGCAATCGTCTGAATGCGTTTAGCATCCGTCTTATATTGCGGTATGGCTTCATTTCAAGCCTGCTCTATAAAATATGAAAAAAACTATCGGCTTGTTACTTGTATTTGGCCTCAGTTTTCAACTGCATGCCCAACGTGTTATGACAGAAGGAACCGTGAGCTATAATCTTTCAGTCATTTCCGGCAGTAAAGAGGCGGGAATTGGAGATGTGTTTGACGGTGCTACCCTGAATGTTTTCCTCAAGGGCAACCTGGTATTAAGCGAGCTGAAAAGTGTATTGCTAAACCAGACCATTATTTACGACGGCAAAAATGCCGGTGCTGTTATCCTTAAGGAATCTGGAGATCAGAAATTCATTATTAATCTTACACCTGATAACTGGTTGAATTACAACCGGAAATATGATGGTATCAATTATACATATACCGGCGAAACAAAAAATGTTGCCGGATTTCCATGTAAAAAGGCGGTGGGTAAATTTAAAGATGGCACTGAGTTTACTGTTTTTTACGCTACCAACCTTGCCCCGTCTGTAAAAGGTTATGATTACCAGTTTAAGGAATTGCCAGGCATGGCACTCGAATATGAGGTTCAAAATGGTGCGATGAAAGTAAGATATACCGCTGTCAAAGTAACATTTAACCCGGTGCCCGCTTTTAAATTTGAAGTCCCTAAAACAGGCTATCGCATTTTGGACTATACAAACCACTAAAATAAGAGTCAGTTATACCTTGAAATAAAAAAATCCACGCACCAGGAGGCGGGGATTTTTTATTTCAAGGTGCTTTTAAATTACCGTTGAACGGGGGCCGGCGTTTTAAACTTCGGCACTGTTATTTTATATTGGTAAGGGTAAATAAAAGTAGTGTTACCGCGTTGGAAAGTAATAATGGAATTCAAGAAAGTGCTTTGAGGTGCTTTTTCAATATTTGAAAAACTTCCTTTGTATAAAAAACCAGGTTTTGAAAATAACCTTAAATTGGTAGTAGCCTTCAAATCGAAACCACTGAATTTGAGCACAACACCTTTTTTAACCTTTGAATCTCCTTTGGCAGCGAACAGACTTACTGAAACCATCAAAGCAACACCAAATACCGTTAGGCGGGCTGCTTTGGAAAGGATTGTATGTAAGTGTACGGACTTCACAAAGTAAATTTATAAAAACTTTTAGGAAATTTCCTATTTCTTTTAAGAATAATTAACGTTGAGCGGTTAAAAATGTTGTATGGAAGTTTTTTTTGGTAAAAAAAATCCTTAAAATTTCCCCTTACTATGATCGGCAAGCATCTTTTCCAGAAATCAGCGGGCGCGAACCACATGCAACCGGTTGATATTTCCTGGTAGGGGCATAAATCAACATAAAATTATTTTTATAAGACTAATATTGTGCGTGCGTTCGAATTATTTGTAGCTTTAAAAAACCCATTTAAGTATGAGTAACTTTTCAAGCAGACAGGACCGGGAGGAAATGCATGAATTACTTCGTGCCTACAATAATTTAAAAATGGGCAGAAACCCTTCTTTTATACAAGAAGAAGATTTTGAGCGCATCATTGATTATTACGATGATAAGGAAGATCTTCCTGCTGCCGTAGAAGCCGCAGAAAACGCTATCCAGCAATACCCTTATTCTTCGGCATTACTCTTAAAAAAGGCAGATTTACAAATTGCAGGACGGAAATATGCTGATGCTTTGGAAACCCTAAACAAGGCAGAACTATTGGACAGCAATGATATTAACCTTTACATTCTTAAAACAGATGCTTACCTGGCATTGGATCTCCACGATGATGCGGTCCATCTACTTGAAAAGGCGCTGCAGTTGTTCGAAGGAGATGAGCGGATAGAGCTCCTTTTTGAACTAGCGGATGTGTACGACGATTACGAAGATTTTCAAAAGGTTTTTGAATGCCTTAAATGGGTACTTGAAGAGGATCCCGTTAACGAGGAGGCGCTGATGAAAATTTGTTTCTGGGCCGATTTTACGGGCCGTAGCGAAGAAAGTATCAAACTTCACCTCAAAATCATTGATAATTACCCTTTTAATGAGTTGGCCTGGTTTAATCTGGCTACCGCTTACCAAGGTATAAAACTTTACGAAAAGGCAATTGACGCTTACCAGTATGCCCTCGCCATTGATGAAAAATTTGATGTAGCCTATCGCAATATGGGGGATGCCTTTATCCGGATACGAAAATATAAAGAGGCAATCGAAGCCCTTGAAAAAGTGCTTGAACTCAGCCGTCCCGAAGATGTAATACATGAGGCGATCGGCCACTGTTTTCATAAGATGAACAATTTTGCGCAAGCCCGTTTTCATTACCGCAAAGCCAGCCACCTGAACCCCGACGACAGCAAACTGCACTATAAAATAGCACTAACCTATTTTAAAGAAGACCAGATAGAAAGTGCTGTAAAACAGCTTGATTCAGCTATGCGGATATTGCGGATGCACCCGGAATACAACCTGCTGATGGGTGAGTGCAAACTTCAGCAGGGAAAAATAAAGGATGCGGTCATATTTTTCAGCAATGTGGTACGAGTGCGACCGAAGAACGCTAGCGGATGGGAAGCACTGATCCGTTGCCTGGTGAAAGCTGAATATTTTGAAGAAGCTGCTGAACAAACTCTTCATGCAATAGAAGCCACAAATGGAAAAACGCTTTTTCTTTTTTACCAGAGTGCCATTTTATTCGCCATGGGAAAATCCAAAGAGGGGATGCTTCAACTCGAGAACGCATTGCAGGTAAATCCGAAATTACTTAAGAAATTTATAGAGCTTCAGCCGCAGATGTTACGTAACCCCAACGTAGTTGACCTGATCGTTCGGTATAAAGGGAAAAAGGGGAAAAAGTAGCCATATAACCACCGGTACCTTTTCAGAAACGGACTACAAAATCTTGTTTTTCTTTAAAATCCTTCCTGAAAAAAACAAGACCGATAAAGAAAAGGTCAATAGTTAGCCTGACTCTTGAATCGGCTTTGATCGTTTCCCAGGCAGCCTCCATTTCGCTGCTCCAATGTACATCATCAAAAATTAAAATGGTGTATTCGTGGCTGTACTGAAGCAGCTGTTCAAAATAATGAAGTGTAGGCTCACGACGATGGTTTCCGTCAACAAATGCCAGGTCTACAATAGAAAAACTTTTCAAAGCAGGCGCTAATGTTTCATCAAAATTTCCCTGGACGAGTCCGATGTTTTTCAATGCCAACTCATTAAAATTTCTTAGTGCCAATGCAGCAATAGCAGGCGCCCCTTCCATAGTTGTTACACGTGCATCACCGGCGGCTGAAGCGAGGTAAGCAGTAGTAATACCAAGCGACGTTCCCAGTTCTACGATGTTTTTCGAATTATAATAATTAGCTATCCGAAACATCAATTGTCCAAATTTGGCAGGCTTCAGGGCGGTATTGGCAATTTCTTTTACGGCCCGGTTCTTTGTTTTAGAAACCACCGAACCTGCACCATAGTCTTCCACATGTAACACGGTTGAATCAGTCATCAGCCTGTGACGCAGCCCTTCGATGGTTTTGTAACAATAGAATTGGCGGCTATCATTCAGCACCTGTACAATAAACTCATAAACAAAAGGAGAATGGGTGCCGTGCCCCTTTCCATTAGAAGCGGCGAGCCAATATTGTAGATATTTTTTAGCGAGCTGAAAAGTGGAATACAAGGCTGAGGTCAGTTGATCGGTTGATTAGTTGGTTTGTGGGTGACTGAAAACGACAGGTCCAACAAGGTAGTTGTAAGTATGTTTTCATTCAACGCTGTACACTGAGACTTTTGGCTTTTTATCCCAGATTTCAATGCTGTAATCGAAAGCATGCTTTTTATCTTTAGCCATATTTTTTTGGAAACTAAGATACCATTCGTCTGGCCTTAGGGAGGGAAAGAACGTATCTGCATCTTCAATATGGGTGTGAACTCTGGTTAAGTAAACGCGTTGGGCCAAGTGCAACGACTGCTGGTAAACATGACCACCGCCAATGATGAAAATTTCATTTGTAGCCAGGAAATTCGCTTTATTCAAGGCATTTTCTATACCTATGGCTGTTTCCACACCGGGTGCAATCCAGCCTTCTTGGTTTGTAATCACGATATTGGTGCGGCCAGGCAGGGGTTTGCCCACGCTTTCAAATGTCTTACGACCCATAATTACCGGCATTGCCCAAGTAGTATTTTTAAAAAATTTGAGATCGTTCGGTAGATGCCAGAGCAACTGACCTTTATTCCCGATAGCCTCGTTAGTAGAAACTGCAACTATAAGTGAAATACGCATGAAGGGGTGTACGATTTATGATGTTTATTTCAATGTATGCTGATCAGGATAGCATTGTCAATCATCATCAATTTTCAATTATTAATTATCCATTAACCAATTACCCATCATTATACAGCTACTGCTGCCCTTATTCCGGGGTGGCTCTGGTAATCCAGCAGCTCAAAATCTTCAAATCTGAAACCAAAAATATCTTTGACACGGGGGTTGATTTTCATTTGCGGTAGCGGAAACGGAGTTCTGGTCAATTGAAGCGCCGCCTGGTCAAAATGATTATTATACAAGTGCACATCGCCAAAACTATGGACAAAATCTCCAGGTTCCAGGTCGCAGACGCTGGCGACCATCATCGTGAGTAATGCATAAGACGCGATATTGAACGGGACGCCTAAAAATATGTCTGCACTGCGCTGGTATAACTGGCAGCTGAGGCGGCGTCTTGTTTCACCGGGCTTAATAGGCTCCACATAAAACTGGAACAAGTTATGGCAGGGCATTAAAGCCATTTTCGGCAAATCTGCCACATTCCAGGCACTGATGATTAGCCGCCGGCTATCCGGGTTTTTCTTGATCTCATTGATCAGCCAGCCTACCTGGTCTGTAGTGCTGCCGTCGGCACCTTCCCAACTTCTCCATTGCTTACCATAAACCGGTCCGAGGTTACCATTTTCGTCCGCCCATTCGTCCCAGATCCGCACACCGTTTTCGCGTAGGTAATTAATATTTGTGTCCCCTTTTAAAAACCACAATAATTCGTAAATAATCGATTTAAGGTGAATTTTTTTAGTGGTGACCATCGGAAAGCCTTCCGACAGGTCAAAACGTATCTGGTACCCGAATAAACTGCGGGTACCTGTTCCGGTACGGTCACTTTTGTCAGCACCCTTATTCAGTACATTCGATAGCAGGTCGAGATATTGTTGCATCAGCGCAAAATAGAAATTTAGTTGATTGATGGATTGTAGATTGGTTGAATGCTTTATCTGGATAACTAGTAGATTTTGCATTAAGCCGGATTTTAGCCAAGCCGAACACCCTGTTGCCGATACAGCGAGGCGGGACCACTTCCACTACGCAAATTAACCGGTAAACCAATTATCGAATCAACTAATGACCTACTGCCCCCATACATATTTAATATCCTGGACGATATCAGGGTGGATGCTTTTTGCCACCGGGCAATTATTGCCTATTCTTTCCAGGGTGGCCATATCTTTTTCTTCAAAATGAGAAGCCGGAAAATAAACGGAGAGGTCAATTTTAACGATGCGGCGGGGTGGTTCGGTGCTCATGTGTTTTTGCACGTCTACGGTGGTTCCTTTTAATTCTATACCCATATCGTTAGCCCGGATGGCCATCGTGGTTAAAATGCAGGTTCCAAGTGCGGTACATACAAGGTCTGTAGGGCTAAAGCGCTCTCCTTTTCCTTTATTATCCGTTGGGGCGTCTGTTTCTAATTGGGTTTGGCTCTGATTATGCACAGCCATACAACGAAGTTGTCCTTCGTACGTTATTGATGTAGTCATACTGTATTTTCGTGTAAATTTACTGCATAACATAACCAATGAACAGAATCATTTCCCACAGCCTTGTGCTGATAGCTTTTCCATTATGTATTATGGCGCAGCCTAAACCTGCCGACCCGATGGTCGATAAAAAGAGCAAGACAGAAAAGAAAGCCGAGAAAAAAGAGCGTGTAAATAAGCTGATAAAGCAGGAAGAAGAGGGGGCCCTGGTCTACCAGAAGCAAAATGTATTTGGCTTTAAGCTGGCAACTGACGGATGGGGCGCTTTTTTCGAAAAAGGGTTTATGAAAACTGTTGAAAGGGCTAATTTATTTTCGCTGGAAATTGGCGAAAGAAAAAGTAACCGGGAGCAGAAAATACCGGGTGAGAATACCAACGGCGGCTCATTTGGCAGTTCCTATATTTATGGTAAGCAGAATAATTTCTATTTGCTGAAGCTGGGCGTGGGTCAAAGTTTGTTGTTGGGTGGTAAAGGAAATAAGAATGGGGTGGCGGTGTCGGCTATTTACGGAGGAGGTCTGTCACTTGGTTTATTAAAACCCTACTATCTTAAGGTGATCGATAATTCTACAGAGAAACAGATAAAGTATATGGGCGACAAAAGCCGGAATGACACTTTATTCCTCGAATCCCACGCTATAGGCAGCGGTGGGATCTTTAAAGGATTCGGCGAATTGAAAATCAAACCAGGTATTTTCTTGAAGGCAGCACTTCGTTTTGATTATGGCAAGTATAATGAGATGGTAAGCGCCATCGAGGCCGGTATCAATGCAGAATATTATGCGAGCAAAATACCGATTTTGGTAGATGTAAAGCAAAGACGCTTTTTCTTGAACGCCTTTATTGCCATCGAGTTTGGCAAAAGAAGATAATGGATTATGTACGATGGCGGATGTATGATGTCTGATTTGCCAGGTCATATGCCTGATTTCTCCAGCATGGAAAAATCTGAATAGAACGGGACAGTGTTGTTAGTCTGGGCTCGTTGTAGGCTTTCGTTATTGGAAAACAAAGAAAATCCCCGCCTGCGTTAGAGATGAATTTACCACCTTCGCAGTGGTAAGAATAGTACTTCCGTTCCACACCAGTACCGCCTTGAGGAAGGAACAAATCGTAAATCCCAAATTGTAAACCGTAAATAGGATGAGTTGTGCGTCAGTAGAGATAGAACCGGAACAGAAGTTAAAGAAGCCCAGTTGGTTGCGGGTAAAACTACCCATCGGTGAAGAATATCGCCATGTGCGTGGGCTGGTGGATACCCATAAATTACATACCATTTGTGAAAGTGGCAATTGCCCGAATATGGGCGAATGCTGGGGTGCCGGCACTGCTACCTTTATGATATTGGGCAATACCTGCACACGGAGCTGCGGTTTCTGTGCAGTCGCAACGGGAAGGCCCGAACCGGTAGATTGGGATGAACCACAGCGTGTAGCGGAAGCTATTCACCTGATGAAAGTAAAGCACGCCGTAATTACCAGTGTGGATCGTGACGAGTTAAAAGATGGGGGCGCAGCTATTTGGTATAATACTATTAAGGCCGTCAAAAGCCTTAATCCGGATACCACATTAGAGACACTGATTGGTGATTTTAAAGGTCAGAAAGAAGATATTCAACGGATTATTAATGCAGCGCCGGAAGTAGTAAGCCATAATATCGAAACCGTGGAGCGGCTTACCAAAAAGGTACGTATTCAGGCAAAATACTGGCGTAGCATGGAAGTATTGCGGACACTAAAAGAAGGCGGCATGCGCACCAAAAGTGGCGTCATGTTAGGACTTGGTGAAGAAATAGATGAAGTGGTGCAAACCATGAAAGATATGCGGGCAAATAATGTAGATGTCATCACAATCGGGCAATACCTGCAGCCCAGCAAAAGACATTTACCAGTCATTCGTTTTGTCCACCCTGATGAGTTTGCCAAACTACGCGAAATCGGATATGGGCTTGGGTTTGACTATGTAGAAAGCGGCCCGCTGGTGCGTAGTAGCTACCATAGTGAAAACCATATTTTTAAAGGATATGGCAGGAAGGTTTGGGAGAACGAAAAGCTACCTGTTAGTCAATAGGTAATCGCGTCAATGGTCATTATTTGGCAGATAGAATTTGACAATATATTCTTGTGATAAATGACAGCCCTGTAGGTTTTACAGGGCCATTTGGTTTGGCAAAAAAATACTGCCAATCATTGCTGATAATTGGCAGTATGCTCACAAGTCAGAAAATTATCCCACCATCTCTGCAAAATACTGATGGAAATAAGGTATTGTCTCGATCCCCTTATAAAAATTGGCAATATCATATTTCTCGTTCGGACTGTGCAGATTGTCGCTGTCTAATCCAAACCCGAGGAACACCACTTTTACGCCTAATGCTTTTTCGAAGAGCGCCGTTATAGGAATACTGCCGCCACCACGAACCGGGATCGGGATTTTTCCAAAAGTGGTTTCAATGGCTTTTGATGCGGCACGATATGGTATACTGTCTACCGGTGTAACATAGGGTTCGCCGCCATGATGCAGTTTGGCTTCAAGGGTTATATAGGGCGGAGCGAGGCTTTTCAAATGACTGATCAATTTCTCCTCGATAACATGACTGCTCTGATTAGGAACCAGCCGGCAACTGATTTTGGCAAAAGCTTTGGATGGCAATACGGTTTTGGCCCCCTCACCTATATACCCACCCCACATGCCATTAATTTCAAGTGTGGGACGGATGCCGGTACGCTCATTAGTGGAGTAGCCTTTTTCACCCCACTCAAGAGCGATGCCGAGGTCTTCATTAAATTCTTTCTGGTCAAAAGGCGCTTTGGCCATTTCTGCTCTTTCTGCCTCGCTGCTTTCCAGCACATCATCATAAAATCCGGGAATGGTAATATGATTGTTCTCATCGTGCAGACTGGCGATCATTTTGCAGAGGATAGTCAATGGATTCGCTACTGCGCCGCCATAAACACCACTATGTAGGTCACGGTTTGGCCCAGTCACTTCAACTTCGATATAGGTCAGTCCGCGAACACCCACGTCAATGCTAGGGTTTTCAAGGCTGATCATCGCAGTATCGCTGATCAGGATCACATCGCATTTGAGTTTGTCTACATTTTCATTTACAAAAGTGGCCAGATTAGGGCTACCCACTTCTTCTTCGCCTTCTATGATAAACTTTAAATTTGTGGGCAATTCGCCACAGGCCTTCATGGTTTCCAGGGCTTTGATGTGCATGTACACCTGACCCTTATCATCGCAGGCACCACGAGCATAGATTTTCCCGTCTTTGATCAATGGTTCAAAAGGCCCGCTGTTCCAGAGTTCCAGCGGATCGGCTGGCTGTACGTCGTAGTGGCCGTATACCAAAACGGTAGGTTTGGAAGGGTCGGTTATTTTTTCACCATATACGATCGGGTGGCCGGGTGTCGCTATAATTTCTACTGTATCAGCACCAGCTGCCAACAGTTTTTCTTTCATGGCTTCTGCGCATTTGATCATATCAGGCTTGTGCTCGCCACGGGCGCTTACGCTGGGTATGCGCAACAGTTCCAGTAATTCGTCCAGAAAGCGATCTTTATTTGCGTCCTGGTATTCTTTCCAATTCATAGCATTCATTTTTAAATGTGAAAATTTGGGAAATGGGTGACTAGGCAAATGTTCGAATGTGCAAATGCCTGAAGAACGGAATTATTCGGGCAAACAGGCAAATTGTAAAGGACGAAAATAAGCCTTTAGATCATAAACCTGTAGTTGATATTGACATTCACAGCAGTCCGGCAATTAAATAATTAGCTATGTGTTAATTTTGATCAATAATCTAATGCAGTCAAAACGCTGTTTTGCGTATTCGGTGTAGCCCATGCTATTGTTATTGTATCTACCGCCCATTATTTCACGAATGGCTTGTAGCAGGGTTTTTGAAATGACTTTTTAATCAGCATACCATGCCCCTTGAACCATGAATCTTTTTCCTTGACTCTTTACTTTGCATACGGCATATGTGCGTCTAAAAAATTGACTGTGGCCTATTGAGTTCATTTACTGTCTTGTTGTAATTGTCTATTTCCCGCTTGTTGTTACGGGCAGTAGGGCTGCTTTCAAAAGTCTTTTTAATTTTGTCGAAGGCTTCCTGTTTCATGATGATACCGGCACTGATACTTATTTTACCGGCTTCTTTTGTAAAGAAATCCAAAGCCCTTTTGCAGGCCGATTTAAGGGAAGCGTAATGTTATTCCGCTTACAATACTCCTGCGGGCGCAATTGCATGGTGTCGCCTGCCGGGGACTGTAGTGATTTTTTTCAGTGACACGCTTTAAGAGAATAGCCTGTTTTTGCAGGGCGGGCATTTACTCACCATAGCTCCCGCACGCACCAAGGCATAGAAAGCCAACAATAGCAGGAAGTTTTTTATCCATCGTATGCGGTTAATCGGGTAAATTTTGGGGGTTGAGCCTACTGGAAAGCAGCAGCCACGGAAAGTTATTTTGAACATTTTAGGGCCTCCAACTTTTCACAGGAATCAATATTAATGCATACCGCCACGGTGTTCGGGTAAGTCTTATTTGGCAAAATATGGAAAATGCAAAAGCCCCGGCAGATGGCAAGGGCTTTTGCATTTTTTACAATAGCTGTGGTCTGAAGCATAGGGTTGTGCCTGGTGGTCAATTGCTATTTCCAGGAATAGAAAGCCCCTGAATTATTTCTACGCATCATTTACAGCGGCATTATCCGGCCATCTTTTATCCATTCAATTACGTCTGCTTCTCCATCCACTATCCTTACAGTTTTAAAATTGCCGGCATCCTGCAGATATAGTAGGTAAATGGTGCTGTTGTACACTGACAATTCTGCTACGCCATTGATTTTGTAGCCTCGATAAGAGGGCATTACCAGGTCTATAATTCCCCGATCGAGTTGCTGCTCGTCATAACGTTTTATGGCGTATTGCCACCTGCCTTTTTTGTTGTAAAAAACATTGGTTGTAATGCGCTTGTCTTTGAATGATGCTATAAATCCACCTTCATCTGAAAGGCTCCATACGGGTTCGCTAAGCTCTCTATAACTCTTTTCAAAATCTCGTAATGCTCTAATGCTGACTTGTAATGTAGCAGTGGCAGAAGAAGATGAAGGATTTTTCGTTGTAGGTGCGGGCGAAACAACGTTTTTTGATTCTGGTAAATGGGTGTTGTTCAGCGCTGTTTCCTGTGCAATCACATGGGAGATAGTGATTGTTGTAAACACTGCTATAGCCACAATGGCTGTGATAATCTTGTTCATAATTTTTGTTTTTTGTGTGGGCGATTTTTTGTTTTAAAACTGGGCTGCTCAATGCGGAATAAGGGAGCGCAGGTGTAAATGGGTTGGCTTTCGATAGCAGGCGGGGCCTTATTTAAAGTTGTTTTCATGGTGTATGCTTTAGTGGTATAGATATCATTATTTGATAACGTAAATCTAACCACGAGCATAGCGGACACCCGGGGCAATTCTACCAAACTGCCTTTATAATCTGCCAACTGTTTTTTGCAAAAAAAAACCGCCATTGAGGCGGTGTGTTTGAAATATAAATTATCAATAATGCTTAGCGCGACGCGGGTAGTGCTATAGAAATGCAAATCCATCCATCTGTGTACGCGAGTTTGATACTGGCATTTATTATAGCTGCAAGCTCCTTCATCATTACAAGGCCGAGGCCACGGCTATTACTGTGCACGCCGCTGTTTTCAAAAGCCAGTTTCAGGCTTTCAAAATCTCCGGGCTTGCCTTCATTTTTTACCGTACAGGTTACGTTATTATTGGTGTTTTCTGCGTCCAGGATAACAGGTGAATGTGACACTGCGTGTTCCATTGCGTTGCTTATCACATTTCTAAGTATGGTGCGGAAAATGTTTTCGTCACAGAATAAGCTAAGAGATGGGGCGGCCTGGTTTAGCAGCAGTATATTTTTTTCGACTGAACTGGCCGCAAAAAAAACAATTAATTGGTCATAAATATCGTGGACGGCTACCCTTGCAGGCATTGGGACAAAGCGATCCATTTGGGTCTTGCTCCAGATCAGCAAATCTTCCAAAGTGTCCAGCAGGCCAGTGGTATGGCTGCTTAAAGCCGCGGTATTGAAAGTTTGATCAGCGCCTTTTATCTCCTGCATTTTTAATAGTGAATAAAGGCTGCTGATCGGGCCGCGGAGATCATGACCGATCGTGCTGAATAGCCGGGCCTTTGTTTGGTTGGCAATATCCAGTTCACTGGCCAGTTGCTGAACCTGGTTACGTTGGGCAGTCAGTACCTGATTGGCTTTTTGTTTTTGCCTGTAGCTGCGGAAGCCGATGGCTCCGAGCAGGCCCACCAGGCCAATCCCAATAAGCGAGAAAATAAAATTACGCTGCTTGATTGTATTGTCTTTGGAGAGTATTTGATTGGCGGCCTCTTTCTTTGCAGTCTGGTATTTGATGTCAAGATCCTGTAATGTCGCCGCCTGTGTTGTTGTAAAAATGCTGTCTGACATTACTCTCGCAAGACTGGAAAATTTTAATGCGTTCACGGGGTCGTTCATTTCGCCGTAAATCTGCACGTAGGTATCATATATAGCCAGCAGGCTTTCCTCGTTGTGGGATTGACGGTTTATTGCCAGTGCACTATCAATGTGTACAATGGCAAGGGCGTAGTTTTTTTTCACCCGGAATTCATCGCCTAGATTGATGAACGCCGAAGCTCGAAGTTCTTCCGTGGACGCCGCTGACAGCGATATTTTGAAGTAGTATACTGCGGAATCAAAATTCTTATATCCATGGTGATAGATGCCCAGATACGTGTTGGTGAAATAGGCCTGGTCTGGAAGCAGGTTTTCCGGAAAATGAAGCACCTGGTTTAGCAATACGTTTTTTAACCCATCAAAATTTTCTTTTTTGCTATGAACCTGGCAGATGCTCAGGTACATACTTAAAGAGTCGCGGCCAGTTTGTGCAAGCGACAATGCCTTGGTAAAATATTGAAATGCCTTGTCATATTCTTTAATTGACAAAAACAGGTTGCCCAGGTTCGCACTCACCCTTGACTGTTTAGCGCGGTTGATTTGGGCGGTAAAGATGTCAAGTGACTGCTGATAGGCCGCTATGGCGCTATCCTTCATGCCCGTCCTTTCCTGGATAATCCCGATCCGTGCCAACACTTCGGCTTTTAACGAATCCCCTATTTGTTGGCTGAGCATATGTTGCATCGCCGGTAGCGCATCTGCGTCCCGCCCCGCGATACGCAGTGCATCGGCTTTCTTATATTCATCCATCAAAGTATTTTGCGCCCATACCAGCTGAATTGAAGTGGAAAGCAGGCATATAATAATAAATACTTTTGAAAATAAGGCCGGACAATATTTTCTGTAGCTTTTCATTTCCATCATACTGCAGGTCAATGCGTATTTTTATACTGACCTTCATGAATCACGCGTATGGAAGCCATGTAAATGTTTATAAACTCGCTAATATGCCTCGGATCAATAATCGTTGATGGCGGAGGTTGGGGATTTTTTACATTGGTACACGGGGTAGGGCCATATATCCCATCTTCGCAAACGTACATAGGATTGGTGGTAGTGGTTATTTTTTCAGCCACACCAAATCCTCCGCTTGCCCTGGCGATACTGTCCTTTACCTTATTGGTGCCATAGTAAGTTATTTCAAGCATGTCTTTGCCCGGCTCAACTTTGAACTTCCTGGAATCCTTGTAGTTGAAGTAAAGCGAAACGCCAAGCCCCAAGGCTAATATCGTGATGATTGCATTTTTCATTGTTGAAGAGTTTTTGGTAGCGTGAACAGCGAATTAAAAATATTTTTTCATGCAGGTATTTCCTAAATGAATCTGCCAACCTGCACCAATAATCTGCCAGTGAACACCAACCCTGTTTAGTCATCGTCCTGAACAACAGATTGACGCTCCGTCTAAGATATAAATATATTTATCAAAACCTATTACCGGATAATGTAATTGTAAAGGACTGTGAAGCGGTAGTCGCCTGATATTGACCAATATGCCGGAACATTAATGATGAGAAGCAGTCATCGCGGGATTGTATTCAAGCCGCGGGTCCGCCATCCAATACCTGTTTGAGTTCCTGGCGGTATGTTCTTCCAATCGGTAGATGGGTACCATGTACGATAAGATCCTCCCGTGTTATTTTATCTATTTTATTAATGGCGACGCCGTAGCTGCGGTGGATCCGGGTAAAATCAACGCCAGGCAGCTTATCCATAAAGTGCCTGAGCTTATTTAGGACAATGTACTTGCGGCTCTTCGTGACTACTTTAGTATAGTCTTTTAATGCTTCGAGGTATAATATATCGTTTAACTCCACCCGGTGACTTGTTGTGCCCTCTTTGAGTAAGATGCTTTTCTCTTCGAAGCTGGCATCATAGAGCTCGGCTTTCGCCTTTATTTCCAGGTATTCAGTAACCCTTGCCATTGTTTCATTAAAACGCTGAGGTGTTACCGGTTTTACGATAAAGTCGAAACCATGGGCCTCATAGCTTTCCAGGGCGTAGCCGCTATGGGCCGTTACAAATACACATAATGGCCCATACTCTAATTTCTTAAAAAGCTCCATGCCACTTATAACCGGCATGTCGATGTCCATAAAAATAAGTTGTGGCTGCTGTTGCCGGATATAGGCGATTGCTTCCAGCGGGTGCGCAAAGGTTGCAGATAGACTTAGGGCCTTGGAGTTCTTTACATAGTGTACCAGCAATTCCATATCCGGCAGGTTATCTTCTAATATAATACAGTTGACAGCCATTGGAAATGGGTGGGATGATACCAAACAAATGTAGCGCTATTGGCGGCGATAAAAATGGATAGGAAAATTGCAGCACCAACGCTAACGGTTCATTTTGCGCCAGGCATGGAAATGATTAAAGGAGGCCCCTTTACCTGCCACTGCATCTTTCCACGCCAGCCTTGGCTTTTTGATCCAGCGAATTTTTATAGTCATGGTTCTCCATCGTCAGGCATTGATTATAAAAGGCGATCGCCATGGATTTGTTTTTTTTCTGTACCTCATAGATCATCGCCACTTGTAAGGCAGCCCTGGCCGCGAAATACTCGGTTCTGTCGCTGCCCGTTTTAATAGTGGTAAGGTAAGCCTGCACCGCTTCATCATAATGGCCGAGTTCTTCGTACACCCGCCCGATGCGGTAGGCGAACTCCAGTTTGTCTTCTTCAGTTGGGAAATCGAAACTGCTTTTGCCTTTTAATACTTCGTATGCTTCAGATGGGTAACCGCCATCGCTCAGCAGCCGGGCCTTTAAAAGAATTGGGTGCGGTACTTTTCCGCTTTTGGCTTCTTTCAATGCTCTCTTGTCGGCGTCAGTATCGGCATTGCCTTTAATTTTTACCTGGTCCATGCACTGGATATACTGGACGGTATTTCCCTGAAGCAGGTAGTACCAGCCAAGCTTCAGCCAGCAATCCTTTACGTAGAAATTGCCCTTAAAATTACGAAGGAACCTGTCGAAGTAAATATAGGCATCGGGTTCCAGGTGATACAATTTAGAATAGGCCAGTTCAAAATCCCATATTGGTGAGGCCATGTAGCTTGCTGAATTATTACGATTAAGTACAAAAGATTTGGTGGCAGCACTTTGCTGGTTGTTAAGTGAAAGATTAGCCGCCATGTAAGCAAACAGGTGATTATTTACCACATCCAGTTTCTTTGCCTTTATCAATTCAAGGGCATCGGCTGGCTTATTCTCAAAATAAAATTTAAGGTAGCAGTAGTAGAAGATAGCTTCCTCTTTAAAAATTCCGGCGGTTGCATCGGAGCTGTTTATAAAGTCGCTAAGGTCCTTCATGCCATTAGCAATATTGCCCTTAACTCCCAGCATATTACTTAGCCACTGATAGCCTTTCGGAATCGTGCCGGCTGCTACCTGTAGTGGCCCCATTACCATCTTGTTGGGAGTAAAATTTGGAAAAAGCTTCTGGTTATCTTTCACCAGGTCATAAGCTGCCTTGCAACTCCAGCCTGCCGCCCATCGCTCGCCAAATTTAATATGAATGGCCGCCCATTGCAATTGTAATACGGCTTGCGTAAAAAGGCACCAGGGCGAATCTTTGGGCCCAATTTTCATAGCCGCAAGCCGGGCTTCTTTTAAGGGTTGCTTTTTGTCGAACTCTTTTATATCCTCGTTAAAAAACAAAGGAAAGAAGTCTGCATAATTATCAAGAAAGTAGGGGATGAGGTTATCCGGGTGGGCTTTTTTTTCATCGGCTAACAACTGTTGCCCATTGGCTATACGCAGGCTGATGATCTCACTGTAGGCTTGCCTGCAGGCAGCGTTAAAGTCATAGTATTTTTCTGCATTTAAAGTGGTGGAGCAAAATAAAACGGCGACGAGTAAGGGGTATTTCATGGGGGTGCAAAATAAAAAAAACGGAGCAGTAAAAAACCAGCTCCGTTTCAATATGTTTTATCGACTGTATTATTATTATGCGATCACTACAGCATCGTTCAGGTCATTGTCTACCAGTATACGGCCACAGTTTTCGCATACAATTACTTTTTTGCGAAGGCGTATTTCGCTCTGGCGCTGCGGGGGAACTGCGTTAAAGCAACCACCACAGGCTTCACGCTCTACCGGTACCACGGCCAGTCCATTACGGTAGCTTTTGCGGATGCGGTCGTAACTTATCAGTATGCGGGCCTCTACTTTGGTACGGGCTTTTTCTGCCAGTTCCAGGTAATGTTTTTCTTCTTTTTCTGTTTCGGAGACAATCTTACCCAATTCTTCCTGTTTGCCGTTGAGGACATTTTGTTTAATGGCGATATCTTTCTTGGCCCTTTCCAGTTTCACGGCCTTTTCCCCGATTTCATCCAGCGCGTCTTTAATATGCTTTTCGCTGAGCTTTACTTCCAGCTGCTGCATTTCTATTTCCTTGTTGATGGCTTCGAACTCACGGCTGTTTTTTACATTTTCCGTTTGTTTTTCGTACTTCTTCAGCAGTTCTTCGCTTTCTTTAATGGCGTTTTTCTTTTGCTCAATAAATTCATTGATCCCATTAATTTCCTCCTCTACACGGTTCATACGGCTGGTGAGGCCGGTTATTTCATCTTCCAGATCGGCCACTTCTATTGGCAATTCGCCTTTCAGAATATGAATCTGATCCAGTTTGCTTTCTGTTTTTTGTAAATGCACCAGTTCGGTGAGCTTTTCTTCAACCGAAAAATCTTTTACTGTAGCCATTGTATAATTTGAAATTTGAAATTGAAAATTCTTCAGCCGGTCTCGTCCTAACACCTGTAATTAACCGGGTTGGTATTTACCTGTGTTTTGAGGACGGCAAAAGTAGGGAATTTATCCTGTAAAAATTCGGCTAAAAGCGCTATAGTAAACTGTTCGCTTTCCCAGTGGCCAATATCGGCCAATACCAGCTTTCCGTCCGCGTCAAAGAATTCGTGGTATTTAATGTCGGCAGTAAGGTAGGCATCTGCGCCTGCGGCAATGGCTTTTTTAATCAGAAAACTACCTGCGCCACCGCAAACAGCCACGTTTCTTATCGGTTTATGTAATAGCCGCGTGTGCCTGACGAGGGACAGTCCAAAACTGTTTTTTACCATATCGAGGAAAGCGGTTTCTTCCATCGTTTGTGGCAGACGCCCGATCATGCCGCTGCCAACCTCCTGGTGCTGGTTCTCAAGTTTTATCACTTCGTAGGCTACTGTTTCATAAGGATGTGCCTGGAACAGGGCTTTCAGAACTTTTGATTGCATGTAATACGGGAAAATGACTTCGATCTTTATTTCATTGGCAATCTCCCGTTTTCCGATTGCGCCTGCATACGGATTCGATCCTGCCATGGGTTTAAAGTTTCCCGTGCCTTCGGTACTAAAACTGCATTCTTCGTATAAACCCATCCTGCCGGCACCTGCTACGAACAACGCTTGTTTTATTTCTTCGCCATGGGTGGCCGGGGTATAGGTAGAAAGCTTATAAATGATGCCTTGTTTGGGTGCCAGTACCTGTCTTTCCAATAAACCGAGCTGATCAGCAATCCTGTTGCTCACCCCGTGGATCATATTGTCAAGGTTGGTATGTGTCGCGTAGATAGCGATATCATTTTTGATGGCTTTTATAACTGCCCGTTCTACATAATTATTACCATTGATCTTTTTCAAACCACCGAATACGATCGGGTGATGGGCTACAATAAGATTACAGTTTTTTTCGATTGCCTCTTCTACAATGGCTTCAGTGCAATCGAGACTGCACAATATTCCGGTGCATTCCTGGCTGGCGTGGCCGGTAATCAGGCCGGCATTATCGTAAGTTTCCTGGTATACAGGCGGGGCCTGTATTTCCAACTGCTTTATTATAAGATCGATGACCATAGAAATTTTTGATGGCAAAATAAAACATTTGAGTTTGCGATCGGGTTATATACCGGAAATTGGCCCCTGCCGCTATCTTCTTACCCTTACTTTTGCAGCCTTGACACTCTTTATTTCAGGCAGGGTGGGCGTTGGTCACACAAAAAGAGAGTGGGTACGTTTATTAGTGACTTATTTTGGATAATTCTAAAAGCACCCGAGGCAACCTGTCTGTAAATGACTGAAGGAAAGACTGATATGCGCAAATGAGCCGACAGCCATTTTTTAATAAAGATTTTCAGCATGATCATAAAAAAAACAACGGCAGCACTTTACACAGCGTATACAGATCAACTGCGGCGGGTGGCGGATTTGCGTTGTGCCAATGCGGTTTTACAGTGGGATCAGGAAACCTATCTGCCCAAAAATGGGGCCGATTTCAGGGGTCAACAGTTGGCGACGGTGGGTGAACTGGCGCACCAGTTTTTTACAGCCGCTACCGTTGGCGATCTTTTGCAGGAGTTAGGCAGCCGGGAGGACCTCGACTCCGTTCAGAAAAAGAATATTACCCTTTCAGCCTACGACTATTCAAAGGCCGTAAAACTTCCAGCTACTTTCGTAAGGAGGATGAGCGAACAGGTGACGAAAAGTTACCATGCATGGGTGGGTGCCAGGAATCAGAACAGCTTTGGTGTGTTTAAGCCTGAACTTGAAAAGCTGGTCGTGCTGAAAAAGCAGGAAGCCGATCTGCTGGGTTATGAAGGTCATGCTTATAATGCGCTGTTGAATGAATATGAGAGAGGCAGCACGGTACAATGGCTGGATGGTGTGTTTGGTAAATTACTGCAACCACTTAAATCATTGGTTAAAGATGTGACCGCCAAACAAACCCCGGTTAGAAATCCTCTAGCTCAGTTTTTTCCAAAAGACCTGCAGTGGGCCTTTTGTAACGACCTTTTACAGCTCATGGGTTTTGATTTCGACAGCGGCAGACAAGACCTGAGTGAACACCCATTTACCACGAGTTTTAGCCCGCAGGATGTGCGCATCACTACCCGGATTGACGAAAATAATCTTGGGTATATGACCTGGAGTACACTCCACGAGTTGGGCCATGCCTGGTATGAGCAGGGGCTGCCGGCTTTGCAATATGGTCTTCCACTGGGCGAAGCCTGCTCCCTGAGCATTCATGAAAGTCAAAGTCGTTTATGGGAAAATGGTATTGGCCGTAGCCCTGCATTCTGCGAGTGGCTGCTGCCTGTTATTGCCCGTCACTTTCCCATTCAGATGAAGGATGTTACACCGGAGCAGTTGTACCAGTCGCTCAATATTGTAACACCATCGCTGATAAGAACCGAAGCAGATGAACTTACGTATCACTTTCACGTAATGATCCGTTATCAGATAGAAAAGAGAATAATGGCAGGAGATTTGCAGGTGGGGGATATCCCAATTCTATGGAACGAACTTTATTCCGAATACCTCGGCGTGAAAGTGCCTGATGACAAAAATGGCTGTCTGCAGGATATTCACTGGAGCCATGGTAGTTTCGGTTATTTCCCCACGTATAGCCTTGGTAGCTTGTATGCCGTTCAGTTATTAAATAGAATCGGGGCTGAAGTACCGGATATGGACGATAAACTGAGTGCAGGGAGTTTTGAGCCAGTACTAGCCTGGCTAAGAAGCAATGTACACAAGCAAGGAAGGTCGATGGAATCGGATGAATTGTGCAAGTTTTTATGTGAGCAGGGGCTGGAAACTAATCTTTTTATCAGGTATGGGAGGAGTAAATTTCTGCCGTAGGGCAGCAACATGGTTTGTAAAAAGGTCTTACCTTTCGACCGGCCTAAATTTAATCTTATGATGCGCTGTTTTTTATTTGCAGGTTGCCTTTCTTTTGCCCTTTTGTCGCTATCGTCCTGTAAAAAAGCGGTAGAGCAAAAAAAACAGGATGCCCTTGTAGACGCGATGACGGCGAGTACCTGGTACATAGGTCAATACCTGGAAGGATCCAATATTTTGACAGGAGACTTTGATGGGTATGATTTTAATTTTAAGAGCGACTATACGGTAGTGGCAAGCAAGGCAGGGGTCAATCTTTCAGGATCCTGGACTGCTGATGTAAACACCAAGGTGCTAACCGCCAACTTTACATCAGGACTGCCGTTGAGCCGGCTTAACGGAACCTGGGCTATCTACTACCAGGATTCCTTTGGACCTAAGATGAATCAATTTGTAGGGGGAACCGAACTAAAATGTGTGTTGAAAATGAGATAGTATTATTAACCTCAAAAAAAGTCAACCAAATAATTTTCACACCAAAGCCCTGAACCGGTCTTAAGAAAGGCACTACGAATTGTTTTTAAATTCTAAATGAACACAGATTTGTTTAATTTTTGTATGAGATCGGGGAAGACGCAATTGTTTAAATGGATCGTTCTACTGCTAATGTCCTGCAGTAGTTATACAGCTTTTTGTCAACTGACGGCCGATTTTAGCGCTTCGCCCCTCTCAGGCTGTGCTCCCATTCGGGTTCTGTTTACGGATCAATCCTCTGGTAGTCCCACCTCATGGTACTGGGACCTTGGCAACGGTACCACTTCGACCCAAAAAAATCCATCCGGAACTTATTTTAATGCGGGAACTTATACCATAAAACTCACGATCTATAAAGGCCCCGACAGCAGCGTAACCACAAAACAGAGTTACGTAACGGTGTATGCTAACCCGATTGTAGATTTTGATGCCGGGCCAAAAACTGGTTGTTATCCACTATCTGTCGCGTTTACCGACTTGGCGTCTGGCGGGGTGGGTAGCACCATTACTGACTGGCAATGGGATTTTGGTGATGGTAATATCAGCAATCTACCCACCCCCACTCATATTTATACGGGTACAGGACTTTTTAATATATCCCTTACCATTACCAATGATCACGGTTGTAAAAAAACATTGACCAAACCTAACCTGATCACGATCAATGATGGGTTAAAGGCGGATTTCGCCAGTTCAGCACCACCTACTTGTGTTGTGCCGGCCACTGTGAACTTTACAAACCTGTCCACCGGCAACAATATCAAAAGTTACTCCTGGGATTTTGGAGATGGGGGCAGTTCTAATCTGCCTAATCCATCGCACACTTATCTCACAGCCGGCATTTACACGGTGAAATTGACGATCTCAAATTTGTCCGGATGTGCAGACGTGGCAACCCGTACCAACCTCATTTATATTGGTATTGTAACCGCGGCATTTATTACCCCAGACAGTATTTGTGTCAATAACAGGTTTGGAGTGAACAATGTTTCTTCACCGTATGGGAGTCTTACAAAATGCAAATGGGATTTTGGGGATGGTACAACAGACACGTTATTCCGGCCTTTTAAGTCGTATAATATTCCCGGCAGCTACACCATCAGTTTGGTTGCCGATTTTGGGTCCTGCCAAGGCACTACATCGAAAACTATAAATGTATTGCGAAAGCCTATAACAGGGTTTTCAGGAACCAATACGGCTTCGTGCAAACCGCCTTTGACGGCATCGTTGTTCAATACATCGACAGATGGAACGGTGGTTAAATGGTATTTCGGAGATGGAGACAGCAGCAGCGTTACCAATCCGGTGCATACATACACGAGTAACGGGAGCTTTACGGTTACCCTTATTGTTCGAAATGCCAGCGGTTGCCTGGATACATTGAAGAAAAATTCGTTTGTTACGATTGCACCGCCTAAAATACTCAGTATTAGCCCGCTTCCTGCCGAAGGCTGTATCCCATTCACTGTGAATTTCGATCCAGTGATTCAAACTAAAGATTCCATTGTGAGTTACGAATGGGATCTTGGATATGGTGTTTTATCAAACCTGAAAAACCCGAGCCGCACCTATACGGTGGAGGGAACATATGCTATAAAGCTGAAAGTCACCACTGCCGGAGGTTGTACAGATACGATTACGATCGTGAAAGGGGTGCAGGCTGGCAGAAAGCCCTCTTCCGCATTTTCTGCAACCCCGCTGATTGCATGCGCCATGGATGAGATACATTTTACCGACAACTCCGGGAATAGTCCGGACAGATGGTTTTGGACTTTTGGCGACGGCGGGTCATCGAAAGAACAAGACCCGATTTATAATTATAACGACACCGGGTATTTTACAGTGAGACTTATTGTGTGGCGCAGCGGTTGTTCCGACACCCTGATTAAGAGGAAGTATATTTATATAAGGCCACCAATAGCAGGCTTTCTTGACTCATTTGTATGTTCTAACCAAAGGCAACATTTTTTCAGTGATAAATCGCTGGGTGCCTTGTACTGGAAGTATTGGTTTGGAGATGGAGATTCTTCTGAGATCCCGAGTCCATCGCATTTATATGGAGATACCGGTCGATACATAGTGAGGCAGCAGGTGCGGGATAGTTTTTGTAAGCACGAAGCCAGCAGGATGATTTTGGTGTTAGACGAAAAAGCCGGTTTTAATATAGTGGACAGTATCGGCTGCCGATCCACGGTAAAAGAATTCCAGGCGATTTCGCGGCCGTGGAATATTCTTAGTTACAGGTGGGATTTTGGTGACCGCATTTCCGGCATTGATTCGTTCCTATCCAACACCATACATCACCGGTACGATAGCACAGGAACGTACCAGGTAAAGCTGGTCATAACCGACCTGAATAGTTGTCCTGATTCCATCATAAAACCCGTTTCGGTTAGTAAATATGGACCTAAAGCCGATTTTGGACCCTTCCAGAATGTTTGTATCAATTCGCTTGTCAGATTCTCAGATTCTTCCAAGACGGACGGCGTGAATGTATTAACGCAATGGATATGGGATTTTGGCGACAGTACCGGGGTCAAGGTATTTAATGCGCCTCCCTTTACCCATACCTATACCAGTGGAGGACTTTATACCGTGCGGCTGATTACCAGGGATGCAGCTGGTTGTTCTGATACACTGGAGAAGCCGGACAATGTGTTGGTAAACGACCCAAAGGCTAATTTCGCTTCTACTGATACCATCAAGTGCAGGGGTACTCCTGTTCAGTTCTTCCAACAACTTTCGGGTAATAACCTTTCGGATATAAAATGGTATTTTGGCGACGGAGATTCATCTTCCGGCGCAAATCCGACACATTCATATATCACCGACGGAACTTATGATGTAAAATTTATCGTGTGGGATAATATTGGTTGTACCAGTAGTATTGTGAAACCGAAATTCATAAAAATATACAACGCAAAGGCAAGTTTTTCAATGAGTGATTCGTTCACGACCTGCCCGCCATTGTTTATTTCATTTACCAACCAATCTTTGAATATATCCCAGGCACTATGGGATTTTGGAGACGGAAACACTTCCACCCTGGTAAATCCTTCGCATACCTACACTTTTTCTGGTATTTTTAACGCAAGGCTAATCGTTGTCGGTAATGGTGGTTGCCGCGATACGGCCGGTGCACAGGTAAGACTTCTGGGCCCCAGTGGTACGTTCAGCTACTCGCCCCTACGCGGCTGTACACCAATGGATGTGAACTTTGTGAGCAACACCCAAAATACCTATTTCTACACCTGGGATTATAACGATGGCGTGACTAATTTTGGCCGGGACACAGCCACTACACATACCTATGTGCGCCTGGGCGATTTTCTTCCCAAAATTATACTCGAAGATTCTTTAGGATGTAAGCTCCCTGTTTTGGGTATCGATACGATCAAGATCAAAGGCGTGAAAAGCCATATTAAGAGCCTGCTCACCTACCTTATCTGCGATTCCGCTTTTGTGGCATTTACAGACTCCACTGTAACCAATGATACGGTTCAAAGTTATCTCTGGAATTTTGGCGACGGCTTTACTTCCGGCCAGCGAAACCCGGTTCATAAATATGCGGTAACAGGTGTTTACAATATTAGCCTTACAGTGACTACTATAACAGGTTGTATAAGTATCGACACCTTAAAGGTACCAATCAAAATTGTACCGGCACCGCGGATACAAACAATTGGTGATGCCAATGGCTGTACCCCTAAAACGATAAGATTTACAGGCGTGTGGCTTAACCAGGACACGTCCATCGTAAAATGGAAATGGAATCTTGGAAACGGGCAAAACTCTGTGCTTCAAAACCCGCCCGACCAAACGTATATAACTCCGGCTATTTATACTATTATCACCATTGCACGCAATGGTTCTGGATGTGCGGATACAGTCTACAGAACCGTGGAAATATTTCCGCTGCCGGTAGTGGATGCCGGACCAGGAGCCTTTATATGCCGCGGCCAGGAGCAACAACTGAATGCAACAGGTGCATCAAATTATTTATGGAACCCCCATCCTTCTCTTAGTTGCCTTACTTGTAATAATCCCAGGGCAAAACCGGATTCGGCAAGATGGTATCAGGTGGAAGGTACGGACAGTAATGGATGCAAGGCGATTGATACTGTGCTGGTAAAAGTGAAACAACCGTTTTTAATGCGGGTAAATCCTGGCGATACCATCTGCGTAGGTCAAACAGTTCGGTTGGGTGCTGTTGGCGCGGAGAGATACCGGTGGACACCAAACAGTTTTTTAAATGGGACGACCATTGGCAACCCCGTTTCCAGGCCCGATAGCACCGTCAGGTATATGGTGGTAGGATACGATACACTTGGCTGTTTTTATGACACCGGCTACGTAACGATAAAAGTGTACCCCATACCAAAAGTGAATATTATCGAAGATAGAATACAGTTGGTGGTCGGCAATTCCGTACAACTTCATTCTAGGTCGTCGCCGGATGTGAACCGCTGGCGCTGGACGCCACCACTGTACCTGAGTTGTACAGATTGTGAAAACCCAATCGTGACGCCAAGGCAGGAAATAACCTATACATTGAGGGTAACTAATGCCGGCAATTGTGTGGCAGAAGATAAGGTGACGATTTTCCTGATCTGCAGCAATAACAATGTTTTTGTACCCAACACATTCTCACCCAATGGTGATGGTGCGAATGATGTGTTTTACCCCCGTGGCAAAGGCTTGTTTGGAGTAAAATCGATGCGCATATTTGATCGCTGGGGCGAGCTGCTGTATGAAAAAACCAATTTTCAGCCAAACGATGAATCAGCAGGCTGGGACGGAACGTACAAAGGCAAATTGCTTACTCCTGATGTATATGTCTATACAATGGACGTTATTTGTGATAACAATTTAATTTTCAACCTGAAAGGAAATGTAACCTTACTCAGGTAAGCTTTAGTTGTCGTGACGGGGCAAAATTCGGAAAAGGTCATTTGGCAAATGGGTCAGTAAGTCATTGGTTTACACAGTAATTTGGTCACTGATATTGATTTAACGATGGTGAAAGTGAGCGTGGTACTCCTTCTTTGATTTATGGAAGAACAAGTGCCGATAAAATAACCCACACAATCTTACGTTTTCCTGAATTTTTTTTGGCGGAGTTCTAACCATGTAGCTATAGTATGCAGGGCAGAAGCAGTAAATGGTAGCACCCTTTTTTGGGCTGTACCGGATCAAAACAATCAATGGCTTACTGGCGCATTGACCAATGATCAATTTACGGTTTTGCCAACCGAATGGAACTGACACGTAAAAACCGGAAAATCTTCGGCGCAACCGTTAAATCAGCGTTCTACCTTCCGCATTGTAAGGTTGCATTTATTCAAATATTGATCCATCTATGTATACGGAGCGCAAGAAAAAGAGACATATTGATCGACCCTGTATTTCAGGAATGAAATGGCTGATGCTATTATTTGTTTTTTCTTTTCAATTGAATGCCAGTGCGCAGGACATACATTTCTCCCAGTTTTTTGAAGCGCCGCTGCTACGTAATCCATCTCTGGCCGGCATATTTACTGGTGATCTCCGTTTCCAGGCGGTCATACGCCAGCAATGGGCTTCAGTTACGGTCCCCTATCAAACCGGTTCTTTCAATACCGAGTTTAAGATGCCAGTAGGCAACGCCGATGACTTTTTAACCATGGGCATGCAGTTCGTGTACGACAAAGCTGGCTCCACCGATTTTAAGACAGTCCAGCTTTTACCAGCCCTCAACTACCATAAATCTTTAAGCGGCTTAAAGAATCGCTACCTCAGCATGGGTTTCATGGGTGGGTATGTGAACCGCAGCATCAACCCGAATAAGATTACGACTAACAGCCAGTTTGATGGATCAGGATATAATCCTGCATTGAGTACCAATGAAACGGTGATCAACTATTCACTTGGCTATTGGGATGGCAGCGTGGGGATGAGTTTTAATACCGGGATCGGCAACGAAGAAAACGAAATCAATAACCTGTACGTGGGTGTAGCTTTCCACCATTTCAACCGGCCTAAAAACTCCTTTTACCGCAGACCGGAAATCGAGTTGAAGCCAAAATGGGTGTATTCGCTCGGGCTGCGATTTGCATTAAATGACCAAAGCTATTTTACGCTCCAGAGCGATTACAGCAAGCAGGGCGACTATAGCGAAGTTATCGGTGGTGCTATGTACACTTTTTCGTTGGATGATATCATTGAAAATGCCAGGTACACATTGAGTGCCGGCGCCTTCATGCGGTGGAAGGATGCGATTATCCCTGTAATTAAAATGGAATACAAACCATTTACTGTTGCCCTGTCCTACGATATTAATACGTCTCTTCTAAGAACTGCCAGCCAGGGCCGCGGCGGATTTGAGCTTTCCATCACCCATGTGTCGTTCTTCGACCGGTACAACAGTTCCAAAGATGCGGTGCGGTGCCCCAGGTTTTAAAGGTTGCAGCTATGGCGGCCCAGTTTATGCGGCGGTTATTCTTCTAAATAATTGAGATCTTTGCCAAATGTTTCTCTTGAAAAATAAGTGGCCGTGATGCCGATGGCCATTATAATTGTTCCGGTAATAATGCCCGAACTGGCATAGGAAAAGCTGGTTTGTAAGGCCGCAAACAACGCTGTAATCAGCGGCAACGAACCCCTTACCATATTCGGTATTGTTGTGGCGGCAGTGGCCCTTAGGTTGGTGCCAAACTGTTCGGCACCGATGGTTACAAAAATGGCCCAGAAGCCGGTTCCGAAACCGAGTAATGCGCAGGCCCAGTAAAGCCTTGCGGCCGACCCGTTGTAAAGCTGGGTAAAGAAAATATACATACCGATGGCTGTAATGGTATAAAAAATGTAGAGCGCTTTTTTCCGGCTTTTTAATACCTGGCTTAATAGGCCTATCAGGATATCTCCCGCAGAGATTCCCACGTAAGCAAACATGATACTGCGGCCGGCATCAATTTTCTCTGAAATGCCAAAAGCTTCACCAAATTTGTTGCTGAAGCTTATAAGGATACCAATTACAAACCAGGTAGGAAGACCAATAAGGATGCTCTTAATATATCTCAGGAAGCGATCCTTATTGGTGAAGAGGGCCAGGAAATTTCCTTTTTCCACCTTTTCATGTTTTATCATATTGAACATACCGGATTCGAACACACCAATTCTGGTAACCAGCAATAAGATTCCCAGCCCTCCGCCGATGAAGTAGCAGGTGCGCCATTCGAAATTTTCTTTCATAACAAAAGCAAGTATTGCACCGCTAAGCCCGATGCCCGCTACCAGCGATGTAGCAATGCCCCTTTTTTCTTTGGGCAACAGTTCGCTTACCAGGGTAATACCAACACCTAATTCACCTGCCAAACCAAGGCCGGCTACAAAACGGCAGGTGGCATATTCGCCTACTGTGTGCACAAATCCATTTGCAATATTGGCCAGGGAATATAGGAGAATGGAACCAAACAAAACACTCAACCTTCCTTTCTTATCACCAATAATACCTGCTATGATACCCCCAATCATCAGACCCACCATTTGTATATTAATGATGAAAAGGCCTTCGCTATCAACCGCAGCTTTCGAAAGGCCGAGGCTAAGCAAACTCGTCTGTCTTATGATGCCGAAAAGTAGCAAGTCGTAGATATCTACAAAATACCCTAAAGCTGCGACCAGCACGGGTATGGAAAGAATAGAAATTTGTTTGGCGGGGCTCATGGTCATGGTAGTATGGTTTTAATCCTTGAAAGAAGGGTAAAAAAAATTGCCGAAATGCTCCGGCAATAATACTTAAACAGTTTAAAAATTACCCTATGACTTTTGAACGGGTGGCTGGTTCTCAGGTGTTTTCTTTCTGCCGGAAACCAGTTTGATTATAACCGGAGCAGTAGTAATTAAAACAATACCCAGCACGATGATTTCAAGGTGCGACTTAAGGTCGAAGTGAAACCAATCCCAAGTCCATTTCTGTAGAAAATGCCCTGCCAATATCATGGTGGTTACCCAGGCAACGCAACCCAGCAAATTGAAGTAGATAAACTTTTTTCTATCCATTTGTACGATCCCGGCTACAATGGGTGCAAACGTTCTTATCAACGGAATAAATCTGGCAATTACCACAGCGCCGCCACCATGTTTCTCGTAAAAGTCTTTGGCTTGTAACAAGTACTTCTTTTTGAAAAAGAAAGTGTCTTTCCGGTGAAATAAAAACGGGCCACTTTTTCGGCCAAACCAATAACCGGCCATGTTGCCAAGTATACCCGCGACCGATACCAATGCAATTAAAATCACCAGGTCTAATGCCTCACTTCTTACGGCTCCCAATCCGATCATTTTCAGAAACTGGTTGCTGAGACCGGGTTCCATCAGTTGGGTAGTCTCATTTTTTATTTCGTGGGCAAAGATGCCCGCCACAAAAAGCAGGCTGTCGCCGGGCAGAAAGAATCCAGCAAAAAGACCGGTCTCGGCGAATACGACGAACACCAGTAACCAAAGTCCGCCATTTTCAATATACCATTGCGGCTGTAACAATTGTGTCCAATGAAAATCGAGAAGTATTTGTAAAATGGTCATTCTTCTTGGGTTTGCTTTGCTTATGATTCGAGGTTACGGTTACAAACTTATTGGTAATGGGCGAAATGGGTTTCTTTTAAAAAAAGTTGGATGTTACTTCGATGAGTGATGGTTGCTAAGTTTTGTCATTCCTTTTGCTGGGATTTAAAAAAATATTGAGCGCTTTGCCTTTAACTACTTTATTGCGAGTTTAAAGATAAAAGTTTGGCCTTGTTCGCCAGCATCGATTTACGCACTAACCAGGTCAGGGTCTGCCAGCTCTCCTTCCCATTTGCTTACTACGCTGGTGGCCAGGGCATTGCCCACCACATTGGTCATAGTACGGAACATATCACAGAAATGGTCGATGGGTAGAATCAGGGCCACACCTTCCGGTGGAATTTTGAACATGGCGCAGGTGGCCAGCACCACTACCAGGCTTGCTCTTGGAACGCCGGCAATGCCTTTGCTGGTAAGCATTAATACGAGTAGCATAGTCAATTGCGTAGGCAGATCCATATGTATTCCGTAGGCCTGCGCAATTGCCAGGCTGGCAAAGGTCATATACATCATGCTCCCATCCAGGTTAAAGGAATAACCCAACGGTAGCACAAAGGATACAATCTTGTCTTTACAGCCAAATCGCTCCAGTTCTTCAGTAAGTTTTGGAAAAACTGCTTCACTGCTCGTTGTACCAAATGCGATCAGCAATGGATTCTTGATGCGTTTCAAAAGTTGCCATAGCCGGCGACCGAGGATTAAGTAACCAACCGTCAGCAAAAGAATCCAGAGGCAGAATATCCCGAAAAGGAAATAGGCGAAATAGATGAAGTAAAATTGAAAGATCCCCAATCCCTTTACAGCAACTACCGCAGCCAAAGCCCCAAAAACACCAATGGGCGCAAAGTTCATCACATAGGTAACCACTTTTAAAATTACATGGGCGGCAATGTCCAGCGCTTTTACCATCGGCTTCGCAAAATCGCCCAATGCGGCAGTACCTATACCAAAGAATACAGAAAAGATCACCAATTGCAGAATTTCGTTATTGGACATGGCCTCCATCAGGCTTTTGGGTATCACATGTTCTATGAAGTTTTGCAGTGAAAAGCCCTGGTTCTTTGTCATCAGGTCTTTAAGCCCTTCGGTATCGCTTTGGCTCAGGTCGATGTATTTACCAGGTTGTAGGAGATTTACGAGCAGCATTCCCAACAATAGCGACGCAAGCGATGCAGACACAAACCACAGAATGGCCTTGCCGCCCACACGGCCTACCGTTTTCATATCACCGAGTTTGGCGATACCTACTACCAGGGTGGTAAATACAAGCGGCGCGATTACCATCTGTACCAACCTTAAAAAGATAGAGCTTAGCAGTTTGATGTTGGTGGCGAAGGACTTTCCCCATCCGGGAGATGCGCTTTTATTCACAACTATGCCCACCAGTATGCCCGCTACCATGGCGGCTAGAATGTAGATCGTAAGGTTGCTCCGTTTGGTTGTAGTAGCCGTTGGTTGCATAGTTATTATTTGGGTGTTGCAAAATAAGGTTTTTGGGTTAGGGGTAAAAATGGATATTTGAATAAAGTTCCGAACCAACTTGCAGCCCTGTTTCTCATGCGATTGTGCCCCAAACCTAATGCCCATACTATCGTAGATTGTTTATGCCAATAAGTATCATCATCCCGGTTTATAATGAAGTGAAGAATATTGCGAAACTGGTGAGCTACCTGCAACAACATGCATCTCAAGGGGTGTTGGAAATCATTGTGGCCGATGCGGCTAGTACCGACGATACTGCTGCCAGGGCTTTGGAGGCCGGTGCCATAGTTTGTAAGTCGCCCGAAAAAGGTAGGGCTGCGCAAATGAACCATGCTGCGGCTATTGCCAAAGGCGACGTTCTATACTTTGTACATGCAGATACGCTGCCGCCGGTTTCATACGCTGCCGACGTATACAAGGCTGTGGAAGGGGGTTTCCATTTGGGGCGCTATGTTACCAAATTCAATTCGCCTAAATGGTATTTAAAAATCAATAACTGGTTTACAACGCTCGATTGGTTTATTTGCATGGGCGGCGACAATACCCTGTTTGTAGCCAAAGAAGTGTTTGAGGCCTCTGGTGGTTTTAGGAATGACATGATTATTATGGAGGAGTATGAGTTTTGCGCCCGTCTCCGCAAGCAGGGCTGCAGGTACAAGATCATGAAAGGCAGTTCGCTGGTATCGGCCCGCAAGTACGATGCCTGTAGCTGGTGGCAGGTGTTAATGGCCAACAGAACGGTGGTAGGGATGTACAAAAAGGGCGCAAGCCAGCAGGCATTGGTAGACAGGTACAAACAATTGCTCGCTCCAAAATCATCATAAATTTAGCGGCCATTCAATCTATTATACTTTGCATTTCGTTTATTGGGTAACTTTTTCCCAAACTTAAATTGTGTACATGAAGTTTGTTTTTTTAGCCTGTTCGATGTTATTATGTGCATTGTTACAAGCACAGAGGCCGCTCGGGCTAAACGACCTCACAGGCAATGTGCCGGTGCGTAAAGTGCTGAATGCAGCAACACCGTTTTCAATGCTGCCAGCGGGAAATGATAAACTCCTCATCGTGGATTTTTTTGGCACCTGGTGTGTGCCATGCCGCAAAGCCATACCCAACCTTACGGCTATGCAAAGCAGGTTTGAAAATGAGATCAGCATTGTGTTGGTCTCTATTGAAACTGAGGCTAAACTCACAGAATTTTTAAAAAAGCAATCCGGCTTTTCGCTGCCGGTGATTGTTGACCAGGAGCAAAATTTTACCAAAATATTTCAGCCACCTTCATATCCATACACCGTTGTGGTAGCTGCCAACGGAACGATTTTGGCCATACCTTCAGCGGAAGAAATGACCGCCGAAAATATTACCAAATGGCTGGCCATAAAGGGCGAAGCAAAACCGGCAATGGCAGCCGGTGCAAGCCAGGAAGCCGCCAAACCTTTAACTTCAATAGAAAAGAAAAATACTAGCGAAATGCAGTCATCCAATACCCCACTGGTAAAGTTGTCGCAGGATTTTATATATGCCGCTAAAACCGGTGATGCCACGGAGGGCTTTGTGGAGCAGCTAAATAACATACCCTTAGATAGTATCAAAAATGGGTTGAAAACAGATGATGAAAAAAAGGCATTCTGGATTAATTTGTATAACGCCTACACACAGGTTCTTTTAAAAGCCAACCCCGATGCATACAGTAAGCGCAGCGATTTTTTTGGTGGCCGCCAGATAGAAATTGCAGGAAGAAGTTTTAGCCTGGATGATATAGAACATGGCATTTTACGCCGCTCCAAACTGAAGTGGAGCCTGGGATATCTCAACAAATTGTTTCCCGGAAAAACCGAGCGGGCTTTACGGGTAGACCGGCTGGATTACCGCCTGCATTTTGCTCTGAATTGTGGTGCTAAAAGTTGCCCGCCGATCGCCTTTTATAAACCGGAGACTATAAATCAGCAATTGGATCTTGCCACAAAGGCCTACCTCACCAGCGAAGCTGAATATGATGCTTCAACCAATATTGTGCGGCTGCCTGCATTGATGAGTTGGTTTCGGGGCGATTTTGGCGGGAAGAAAAAGACGAAACGTTTGCTACAACAACTTTCGATTATTCCTGCTGAGGCAAACCCGAAATTCGAATTCAAAAAATACGACTGGACCTTATACCTGAAAAACTATAAATCGTAACAACATTGCTATTGCATCATACCCAGCACCAGCTGCGATGGTACAGTAAGCTGCTTATTTTCTATGAAGAAAGCGATCATTATTTTTGTGCGTCAACCCGAATTGGGGAAGGTAAAAACCCGGTTGGCAAAGGATATTGGCGAGGAAGCAGCCTTGCAGGTTTACAAAAACCTGTTGCAGCATACCCATGATATTGCAATGCAAAGCGATTACAACCGTTTTGTGTTTTATGTGGATGCGGTGAAGGAAGACGACTTGTGGGAACCATCATCGTTCATCAAAAGGCAGCAGCAGGGGCGTGACCTGGGCGAAAGGATGCACCTGGCATTCGAAGCCGTTTTTGCTGCAGGTTATCATCAGGTTGTTATTATCGGAAGCGACTGTCCGGGTTTGACCAGTGCGTTAATCGATATGTCCTTTGAGCAACTAAAAATCTTCGATACGGTGATAGGCCCTGCCAATGACGGTGGATATTATTTATTGGGTTTATCTAAGCCATTTTCGCAGCTTTTTTTCGATAAGGAATGGAGTACCAGTTCCGTTTTGGCTGACGCAATAGCCGAAATTGAAGCGGCGGGAAAATCATATCAGTTATTACCTTCTTTGCAGGATATCGATACTGTAGCTGACCTTGAAAATTATAAATCGATGCTGCTGGTATAAGGTGAGAGCAATATTGAGATTTTTTGGAGCCATTATTTGGTCACTACAAATATGGATCCGTGATAATGTTTAAAAAGCTTTAAAAGGCTTATTGCGAAATGTTCCCGGTGCCGTGGCAAAACTGGCAGGTGCCTGTTTTATCGGTCTAGACTGTGTGCCGGCGTCCATTTTTATCCTGATACAAACTAGCTGTTCCGCCTCTAAAATTATCGGTTACACCGGAGCCAATGCACATAAGATAAGCAATGGTAATATTTTCATCGTCGTAAATTTAAGCAGGATAATTTTTACAGGTATTCCCGGCGATAAAGTTGGCGCATTTAATCCGCGAAAAGCTTAGCCGTTTAAGATTTGGTACTTTCCGGGGAATTTGCAGTTACATAGTGTTTGCAGCGGTGCTTGTGTCCAGACACTGGAATGGTTTGAGATGAGCCTAAATATTGGTCGGTACTCTCATCAGCTTTAGAAAGTAAAGTTTGCCAAAACGAATGCCGGCCTTTGCAAGGTTGCTAAGGCTGAAAACCTAATCCCGATAGCAGCAAGTACCCCACAACATCCACTCGTAACAGCAACGGCTTAGGTGGCGTACTGCGGATAGCGGGACCACAGCCCGGATTTGCGCAATTGCCCCGTTCCAATCGCCTGTCATTTTTCTGTTTATGGTGATCTTTCCGTTTATTGGGAGTTGCCGCATTTCCGATGCTCAATTACAAATTCGGCTTTTGTAAAACGCTGTCAGGGCGAAAGCCCCCAAATGCTCCGTGGCAAACAGCCTGTACTGCGTTGTACAGGCATTGTCGATTATCCATTACCCAATTATCCATTATCACCTGCCCCCCTTACCTTCGCAGCAACCATGGAAATTACCTCGAAAACTGCCGAACAGCTTCGACTTACTGCCGAAGAATTTGAATTGATACAACAGGCGCTGGGCCGTATTCCGAACTTTAACGAACTCTGCGCCTTTAGCGGCATGTGGAGCGAACACTGCAGTTATAAAAACTCGATTAAATGGCTGAAAACCCTGCCCCGCACCGGCGAAAGAATGTTGGTAGAAGCCGGGGAAGAAAATGCCGGCCTCATGGATATCGGTGATGGTCTGGGCATTGTATTCAAAATTGAAAGTCATAACCACCCTTCTGCATTGGAACCTTTCCAGGGTGCGGCAACAGGTGTGGGCGGCATTAACCGCGATATTTTTACCATGGGAGCCCGTCCCATTGCACAGCTCAATAGCCTCCGGTTTGGTAATTTAAACGAAGCTAAAACCCAGCATTTAATGGCTGGCGTGGTGGATGGCATTGGACATTATGGCAACTGCTTTGGCGTTCCAACGGTTGGTGGCGAAGTTTATTTTGAAGACTGCTACCATACCAATCCGCTGGTAAATGCCATGAGCGTTGGTATATTGGAAGCGGGTAAAACCATCAGCGCCGTGGCGAAAGGTGTTGGTAATCCCATATTTATTGTGGGCAGTGCAACCGGTAAAGATGGTATCGGCGGGGCTAGTTTCGCCTCGGCGGAAATAACGGCCGATAGCGCCGAAGACTTACCAGCCGTGCAGGTTGGGGATCCCTTCCAGGAGAAAAAGCTGCTGGAAGCCTGCCTGGAACTAATGGATACCGATGCGATTGTAGGCATGCAGGATATGGGTGCCGCAGGTATTATTTGCAGTACGGCTGAAATGAGTGCGAAAGGCGAATGCGGGATGAACATCGACCTGGACAAAGTGCCTACCCGGCAAAAAAATATGAAACCCTGGGAACTGCTGTTGAGTGAAAGCCAGGAGCGGATGCTGATATGTGTGGAAAAAGGAAAGGAAGCGGCGGTGCTCAAGATTTTTGAAAAATGGGACCTGCCTTGTGAAGAAATAGGCGTTGTAACGGGCGACGGCCTCCTGAATTTTTACAGCAACGGCGAACTGGAGGCATCGATACCTGCGCAGGTTTTGGTGCTGGGCGGCGGAGCCCCCGTGTACGACAGGCCGTATACCGAGCCTAAATACCTGGCCAAACAACTTACCTATAATATTGATGGTATTGAACTGCCGAAAGACCTGAAAGCGACGGCGGAAAAGCTAATACAGGTGCCGAATATTGCCAGCAAACGCTGGATCTATACGCAATATGATAGCATGGTAGGTACCGGAACGGTAACAACCAACGAACCCGCCGATGCGGCGATCAGCCTTATCAAAGGAACAAAAAAGGGCATTGCGATGAGCGTGGATTGCAATAGTCGCTATGTATATACGAACCCGTATGTTGGCGCCATGATTGCGGTGAGCGAAAGTGCCAGAAATATTGTGTGCAGTGGGGGCGAACCGCTGGGCGTGACGAACTGTTTGAACTTTGGAAACCCCTACGATCCCGAAGTATACTGGCAATTTGTGCAGGCGATTAAAGGGATGGGAGAAGCCTGTAAGAAATTCAATACACCTGTAACGGGTGGTAATGTAAGCTTCTATAATCAGGGTCCTGAAGGTGCGGTTTACCCTACGCCAACAATTGGTATGGTAGGCTTGCTGGCAGATGTGAGGAACAAAATGACCCTTGATTTTAAGCAGGCTGGAGATGTGATCGTATTGATCGGCCAGAGCCGAAATGATATCAGTTCGTCAGAATACCTGCACAAGATCCATGATGTGGAATTTAGCCCGGCACCCCATTTTGACCTGGCGGAAGAGTTCACCCTCCAACAAACCCTATCGTCGCTGATCGCTCAGAAACTCATCGCGTCGGCGCACGATATAAGTGAAGGCGGTTTGTTTGTAACCCTTTGCGAGAGTGGGTTTAAACGGAACCTTGGATTTAAGATAGCCGCTGATACTTCGATGAGATTGGATAGCTTTCTTTTTGGCGAAGCACAGAGCAGGGTAGTGGCTTCCGTTTCGGCAGATGGACTGGCAGCGTTGGAAACTGCGTTGAAACCTGCTTCTATTGCCTATTCCATCTTAGGAAAAGTAACTGCTGCTGATCTGATTATCGTCGAAGAGAATTGGGGTGGCATTGAAGCCTGGAAAGATTTGTACGACCATGCGATTGAGAATTATCTGAATAAAGAAGTTACCTTACATTGAAATTTAATAGTATGATTACGATTACAGACAGAGCTGTTATCACAAAGGAAAAGCACCTAATAACGGTAGATGTGGGTGACCAAGTGCCCGTGGGAGAATACATCCTTGAAATTATTCTGAATGAAGTGAAAGAAAAGACTAAGAGAACTTTATCACTTCGCCATTCCGACTATCCTATCAAACCATTCTTAACCTTTTCAAGAGGAGAAATATATGGCGATGATGAGCGATAGGAGGGTTTTTATCGACACAAATATCCTGATACACGCAAATGCTATTCAATCGCCGGTTCATGTTCAGGCCAAAAATCATTTGGCATTAATCAGTGGTGAATTTGACGAACTCTGGATAAGTGTTCAGGTAGTTAGAGAATATATGGCTACCAAAAGCCGGCTTACCTTTTTAGCTAATACCTATGATGCTAACGAGATTTTATTAGACGTAAAAGAGTTTGAGAACATTTTCATTATTGCATCGAACGACCTTATTACTCAAAACGAACTTCTCAAACTGGCGGTAAAATATGAGGTAAAGGGAAAGCAGATACATGACTGCAATTTGATCGCCACCATGTTGCAATATGGCATCGCTAATATATTGACTCAGAATGTTGGCGATTTCAACCGGTATGAGCCTGAGGGAATTAATATTATACCACTAATTATCTGATAGAACTTGAACACATCCTCCCAGATTATCGTTACCGGCGCCGCTGGTTTTATTGGCAGCTGCATGGTGCAATATCTCAATGAGAACGGCTACCGGAATCTCATATTGGTAGATGATTTTGGAGTAGAGGCCAAACGTGTAAACTGGCAAAGCAAAGCGTATGCGCATATTGTTGAACGCTACAATCTCTTCGACTGGCTGGAACTGTATGATGAAAAAATAGACTTTGTTTTTCACCTCGGCGCTCGTACCGATACCACCGAATTTGATTATAGTATCCACCAGGAACTCAACGTGGATTATTCTGAAAAAATCTGGAGTTATTGCACGGAAAAACAAGTGCCGCTGGTATATGCCTCATCGGCTGCAACCTATGGTGGTGGCGAGTTTGGGTATAATGACGATCATGCAATTATCGACCAGTTACAGCCGCTGAATCCGTATGGCATCAGTAAGAATGAATTTGATAAATGGGTTTTAAAGCAAATTGCGCATAGCCACTCCGAAGCCTCCCCCAACGCCTCCGAAGGAGGGGGGCAGGAGTCCTCCAGCGTTGAAACTGTCGTAGAGGGGGACGGTGCTCAGCAACCTTCTTTTGAGGGCAGGGAGGCTTCTCCTGAAGGTGGCGGTACCGCTCCCCCCTTCTGGGCCGGCCTCAAATTCTTTAATGTTTACGGCCCGAACGAATACCACAAAGGCCGTATGGCCAGCGTGATCTGGCATTCATTTAACCAAATCAATAAAGATGGCCAGGTAAAACTCTTTAAAAGCCACCGTCCCGATTTTGAAGATGGCCAGCAGCTTCGTGATTTTGTGTATGTGAAAGATGTAGTTAAAGTAATGTACTGGTTGATGGAAAACAGTAGTACGTATCAGGATTCGAGTATCAGGCCTCAAGGTGCCATTGTACCTTCAGCTATCTACAATCTAGGTACCGGCAAGGCCCGCAGTTTCTATGATCTGGCTACCTCCACATTCCGTGGACTGGACCTGAAACCGAATATTGTGTTTATTCCTATGCCGGAAGACATACGCGACAAGTACCAATATTTTACCGAAGCCAATATGCAAAAGCTACGGGATGCAGGTTATGGTGAACCGTTCTATAGCCTGGAAGAGGGCGTGGAGGATTATGTAAGGCACTACCTGCAGCCGCGGAAGATTTACTAAGCGATAATGGGCCATTTTTCAATGGCCAATGTCATGACTATTGACCATTGACGGAGTGACCAATGCGTACTTTATGCCAAATACGCCCCGGTAATTTCCGCTCCTTCCGTTTCCACAAAAATATGTTCCTGCAAAGTGGTAGATACACTTAGCCCCACATAATCGGCAGAAATAGGAAAGGTCTTGTGCGTGCGCTCGACCAGTACCAATGTCTGAATTTTTTGAGGCTGGAACTCGAGAAATGGCTTAATCGCGTAGGTCATCGTTTTGCCGCTATTGGCCACATCATCCACGATGATTACCACTTTTTTGTTGAAATCTGTAACCGGTTCAATGGTAACTGCTTTGGGATTTTTTTTATCGATCAGCAGTTTTACCAGGTCAATTGTTCCCACAAATGATTTTTGCAGCATGGGCAATAGTTTGGCAGCCATCACACTGCCGCTTTCCCAAATGCCAGCTAATACAATACAGTCAGCATCTGTATTCCGTTCCGCTATTTCCAAAGCCATCCGTTCCAGTTTGCGATCAGCAAGGGTTTTATCTAAGATGTAATTTTTCACCGGTAAAATATTAGTAGGGGCTGTAAAAAATGAAAGGGTTGCTTTTAGAAGAATACTTTACAATGTTAGCTATTAACCCACATTGAGAAGCAGAGATAGTCGATAATACATTTTAGTACAAGAACCCATGGTGTAAGCTAACATCTTCATCGCTGCCATCCCTTATTACTTATCATCCAAAATCTATTTCAGCTAAACGCTTTATAACCGAAAGCATGTAGATTTGAGACGCAGAGATAGTAGATAATAGATTTTAGTACAAAGACAACTGGTGTGGTAGTATCTCAAAAATATCTGGCTGCATGTGTCGTCTTACATTTAAAAATTTATCTCAGCTAAAATCTGTGAACTAATATCTCCTATCTAAATATCTATAGCAGCTAAAGTCTTTGTACTAAAATCTAAAATCTACGATCTAAAAATCTTCCTATGCAGTTGGTTCAACAAATACTTTTTGCTGCCTTAGCCGCGCTGGCCATTTGGTTGTTTGCAAAAAAAATTAAACAAGTGCGGCGTAATATCCTGCTGGGCCGCGACGAAGTTATTGAAACGGATAAGGGGAAACGTATTTCCAATGTATTACTGCTGGCTTTTGGCCAGAAAAAGATGTTCAAAAAGCCATTGGTGGCTATTATGCATTTTATTATTTATGCAGGTTTTATCATCATCAATATTGAAGTGCTGGAGATTGCCCTGGATGGAATTTTTGGCACGCACCGTATGTTTTCGGGTTTGTTAGGGAGGGCGTATGGCTG
>JBDSXW010000098.1:0-41050 GCA_039925965.1 Chitinophagaceae bacterium | reverse complement strand
CAGTTTCTGAATACCGTCGAAGGCCGCAGTTCCTTCGAGCCCTGTAACTTTCAGGCTAGCGGTATTCGTAGCAGCTACAGCATGGCCATAGTAAGGTGCCTTGTTGGCGCCCCAGGTAACCGAGCTGTTACGAACAATGACATCCCTGGCATTATCAAAATAAAAAGCCGAAGTGCTTCCTTTTACAAAGCCCTCCACATTGGCCGGCCGCCGGTCGTAGACTCCGCCGGGAATGGCTGTGGTTTTATCAATCAATACATCTACGCCATCGAACACAATATTGAAAACCTTATCTGCCGATTCTCCGCTAACATAAATGCCATTTTCGCTGGTGCATTTGATATTGGTAAAAAAGATATTCTTTACTTCCCCTACCCTACCTTCGGTAGCACCTTTGGGAAAACGCCAGTTGGCATCTTTATTATTGCCGCTGGCCCGACGGTAAGCCGTTACATAAATAGGTTCCGCCTTACCCCACCATACATCGCTGAACAAATGACTTTCGATGATCATGTTTGAAAAAATAACATCGCTTACTACACCTTCGTCTCTGTTCTGGATACCCACACCGCGGTTACTTTTTTTAATGATACAATTGTTGACCACCACCTGCCGGATAGTATCCATATTTTCACTGCCGATTTTAATGGCGCAGCTACGGCTGGTCATGGTGCAATTGGTAACTGAAATATTTTCGCAGCGACCAAATTCCTCAAACTCCCGCCGGTTCTTGAGGCAAATGCAATCGTCCCCGCTTTCGATGTAGCAATCGCTGATCCGTACATTTTTACTATGGTCCAGATCGATGCCATCGCTGTTACGAACTTTTAAATCGTTGAGTAAAGTGATTCCCGAAATCACGACATCGTTACAGCCCACCAGGTGTACTGTCCAGTAGGCTGAATTTCCAATATGCAGGTCGTTAATCCGAATATTTTCCCCGCCAACAATCGTGAGTATATGTGGTCTGGGATCCAGTATTGAAAACGGTTTCAGCACATAGGAGTCTTCCAGTGCAGGGCCCATAAAAGAGACGCCGTTGCCGTCAATATGCCCGTTGCCGCTGATGGTAAGGTTCTTAATATTCTCGCCGCCGATCCAGATGGTGCCCTCTCCGGGGTTTTGCCGGAAGGCGCTTTTTGTGTAAACTTTTTCGTCGGGGTTGGCCAATACCGTAGCATTTGCCGACACATGAAAATCGATATTCGATTTGAGGTTAAACGGTCCTGTCATAAACACATGAGCTCCGGGAAACAAAACCTGCCCACCACCCGCTGCGTTACAGGCGTCTATCGCCTTTTGTATAGCCGCGGCATCATCCGTTTTGCCATCGCCTTTGGCACCAAATTTTGTTACGTTAAAGATCTCATCCTTCTGGCAAAAAACCTGGGCATAGCAACACAACAAAGCCATGCAACTACTCATCACTTTTATTTTCATAACTACCTTTATTTATTTTAATATGATAATGCCTGGCGCTACTGGCGGCAATAATTTCGTTTGCTACCTGGTTAGTGCCGGCGGCCTGCTGTTCAGAGCAGTTCCCCATCTTGAAGGTTTTTCCTGCAACGCTATTTCCAGTTTTCCACCCTTCATGATATCCGTATGCCGGATGAAATTTTGAGCCTGTCTTCTACCATTCCATATTACGCTACCAATATAAACGGCTGTACTACCTGGCTTATGGCAGACAATTTCCAGTATTTTATTGCCAGGCAACTGTATCCTTATTTTATCAAACAGCGGCGACGCCAAAATGTATTCACCTGACACTGGGTTGACCGGGTAAAAGCCCATCGCTGCAAACACATACCAGGCGCTCATCTGGCCGGCGTCATCGTTGCCGCTCAGGCCACCGGGGCCGTCGCTGTATTCTTCTGCCAAAATCTTGCGGACTTGCTGTTGGGTTTTATAAGGTGCTGCTGTGTAATTGTACATAAACGGAATTTGGTGCCCGGGTTCATTGCCGTGCCAGTATTCGTCTTTTAAAAAAAGGCTGTCGAGGGCCTGCTCCAGTTTTTGTTCGCCGCCCATTAGTTTAGCCAAACCGGGCACATCCTGCGGCACGTAAAAACTGTATTGACGTGGCGTGCCTTCGGTAATATAGGGTTCTCTCGCATCGGGATTAAAAGGACTGAACCATTGGCCGTTGGTGTTTTTGCCTCGTACCATGCCGACATTTTTATCGTACACATTTTCATAATTAAATGACCGCTGCCGAAGCTTTTTGTAATCATCATTTTTACCCAATGAATTTGCCACCATCGACAAGGCATAATCATCAAAGGCATATTCCAACGTACGGCTCACCTGCTCTTTTTTATGAAAAGCTATTGGCACACTGTCTTCCGTTGGAATAAAGCCATACTGCAGGTAGGATGGCAATGCACGACGCCCCATACCGTTCAGGTAATCCGCAGGTTCCGCCACTTCAAATGCATTCTTCCGCATTACGGCATAGGCTTTTTGTACATCATAATTGCGAATGCCTTTGTTGTAGGCAGATGCAATAAAAGCCGTGGCGTGGTCGCCGATCATAGCGGAAGTATAGCTGTTCCAGCAGGGGAAAATGGGCAACCAGCCACCCTGCTCTGCCTTTGCAATCATGGATTGCACAAACGAATTGATTTTGCCTGGCTGCAGTATTTCAAAAAGCGGAAGTTGCGCCCGGTAAATATCCCACATGGAAAAGTCGTCATAGTAACTTCCGTTCTTCATCTGCACAAGGCCGGTGCCACCTGCAAAAGGAGGGTACATGCCATCCACATCGTTAAAAAGCCGGGGGTGCTGCATGGCATGATACATGGCAGTATAAAAAATACGCTTGTCTTTTTCATTCGCGGTTTCCACCATCACCTGGCCCAGGGCCTTTTGCCATATCGCATTGGCATCACGCAACAGTTCATTAAAGCCTTTGCCTCCGATCTCCGTTTGTAGGTTCTTTTTGGCGCCCTCGAGGCTGCTGAATGAAGTACCGATTTTAACGACCAGTTGTTCGCCTTTCTTCATCACAAACCCCAAGAAGGCGCCGATATCTTTTTGGCTACTGATGCTGCTGTTATCAAACATCGTTGCGCCACTGTAGGTACCACTTTGCAAGACACGCTTTTGAAACTTCATAAAAAACCAGCCATTAAAACCAGCCTTATTTCCCCATCCCTGGTAAATACGGTGCACCGGGTTGTAGCCCCACACTTCCCCTTTTGCGGCATCGAGGGCTACAAATCCTTCCCCCTGGTCGCTGTTGGGCATCACCAACACATATAAGCTATCATCCTGTTGTGTTGTAAATCGCATAAGGCCGCAACGTAAGGTAGCAGTCATCTCCGTGGTGATATGTTGAGCCGGCAATTCCAGTTTGTAATAAGCGGGTGTGGCCGTTTCATCGCTATGAGAAAATGACGCAGAATAAGTGTCTGCAGTGGTCCGCAGTTTGCCGGTTATGGGCATTAGGGTAACGCTGCCATAATCCTGCGTGCAGGAACCACTGAGCCAATGGCTGCCGCGGAAACCGCGCAGCAGCTTGTCTTTATAGAAATAGGGCGGTATACATTTGTTTTCGGTGAGGCTAGTTTGTGGCGTCCATTGGGTCATGCCAAATGGCAGGCCCACAGCGGGTATGGTGTTCGCATTTTTTTCGCTGCCAGCCTCGCTATGTTTTTGCGCCGCCATCGTGGTAGCGCCAGCGGTACCTGCCAATGGTTGCACGTAGGAGATCAATGACTGAGCCGTAGCAGGACTCGTCAGCAAAAGAATGTATAACAGCGTCTTGCAACTTGCCCACACAGGCGCTTGGCGACCCATTTTCAGCATATGTAAAATACCCATACCTACTTCTATTTTATGATAATGCCTTTGGTGTTATCCACTGCTAATCGTATATGCTTCAAACTATGTTTGGTGACTTTATGAAGGTAGATCACCGGCAAGGCCTTTGTTGCAGGAATTGCAATTCCATTAAGTGCAAGGTCCTCCACATCGTTAAAAACCATAGCAGTTCTAAAGTCCGGCTTTTTGTATTGCAGCTGTATATTTTTCATTTGCAGGCCTTCCACATGCCTTGCATAAAAGCCCGAGGCAGGTAATTCGCCAAACATCGAAAACTCCGGGTAGTCTTTTTCGGCTTCTGTAATTCTATCCAGCGAATCTAATGGGAAATAGTTGATCTCCCTGTTGGCACCACCTTCGTACACAATGTTGATATTTTCCAGGCGCACATTTTTCACCGGGTGGCCGGGCAAGCCACTTACAGACGATGGAAACACATTATGCTGGTAAATAATAGCAGTTGTATCCTGCGGCGATGAATGGTTCCAGGGCGAGACGCTAACCAGTCTGCTCTTATCAGGACCAAAACCCTTTGGATATTTTAATAAAGGCCCTTCCATTTCATAACCCGCATCCGGTTTCTTTAATGGCACTTCAACAGATACATTTTTAATCAGGATGTTTTGCACCCTGCTGTAAACATTGTCGTTGTTACGATGCCCGAGTCTAATAAAAATGGCGTTACCGGTATTCTTAGCCATGACATTACTGATATCGATATTTTCCAGGAAACCACCGTCGACAGCTTCCAGTGCGATAGCAGACCGATATGTATCGTAGATCTTCAGGTTTCGGATCGTGATGTTTTTAAATCCGCCGATGGAACCGGTACCGATCTTAAATGCATTGGCGCTGGATCGCAGGGTGCAATCTGAAATATAAATACTATCACAGTAATCGTTACGGGTGGCCGATTTCAGACAGATAGCATCATCCGCGGCATTTATAAATGAATTGGTAACGCGCACATTTTTACAGTCGACAATATCCAATCCATCATTGTTCCAGTACGCCATACTTTCCAGGTGGATACTGTCGATCACCAGGTTCCTGCACCGTTCGTAGTGGGTAACCCAACTGCTGGCATCCTTCAGGTGAACACCGCGAATTTGAATACCGTTACATGCTTCGAAGTATAACAGGTTAGTTCTTGTTCTTTCATTAGGCCGTTTGATTTTCCAATCCGGATCCTCTATCACGCCGTCCTTTAATAATTTAAAAATATTTATCATCAGTTCCCGGCCTTTGCCATCGATAGTGCCCTTACCCGTGATGGCAACATCGTGTTGGTCCTTAGCATAGATTAAAGCCGGGTGCGGGTAAGTGTTGTATTCCAGTCGCTGATCACTACCCTGGAGGATGGCGTCCTGATCCAGGTGAAGTGTTACGCCAGATTTCATTTCAAGGGCACCAGTTACAAAGCGGCCTTTAGGAATGATCACCGTTCCGCCACCATTATTTGCAGCCTGGTTGATGGCCTGTTGAATAGGGATCGTATTATTAGTGCGCCCATCTCCGATGGCCCCAAATGTGGATATTGTATAGTTTTTCTGTTGGGCAAAAACTCCTGTGATACCGCCTACCATCATTAAAAGAAAAGTGCTTCGCATGTAGTCAGTGTTTATTGGGTTGAAATGATATTATAGTTTTTAAGTTTCCGTGGAGGTGTAACATTATGCCAATTTAATGCTGTTCAATCCCGTACTCACCAATTGGTTTCAAGTTAAGTTTTGTCATCAAACGCTGAAATGAAAATGCACCCAGGCTTTCAGAAATCAGAGGCACATCTACTAACCCAGGGCTTCAGCCCAATGTCATTTCCTTAAGGGTTTAATGTGCCCTGGGCACATTTTGTGGGTAGAAAAAAAGGTCGAAGTCTATGAAGTGTTCCGGCGGAACACCTTGTAAAACCCTACAAAACGTTCCTATGGAACGTAAAGCCGTATCAACATCACATTTGCTACCCACGAAATGTGCCTATGGCACATGCTCATTTAGTTAAGGGTTTTATGTGCCCTGGGCACATTTTGTGGGCAGAAAAAAAGGTCGAAGTCTATGCAGTGTTCCGGCGGAACACCTTGTAAAACCCTACAAAACGTTCCTACGGAACGTAAAGCCGTATAAACATCACATTTGCTACCCACAAAATGTGCCTATGGCACATGCTCATTTCCTTAAGTAGCCCCAAGGCTGAAGCCTTGGGTTAGTAAGGAAGTCCTTTTTTGTAAAATCAATCGCCCATTTTCAACTGTAACATTCCATTTTTATCCCGATCAATACGCATCCTCAATCAACGCCCGATATTTTTTATACATCTCCTTCACTACCTCAACCGGGTTACGCGATGGTACTACCGGGTAATCTTTCCGCTGGTTCACCCACTGCCATTCCCATTGTTTGACGTCTTTTACAAACGAAGCCTTATCCAATTCGCTGCCGGCTTTTAGTGCTACCAGGGCCGCTGCAAAAAATTGCTTCCAGCGCGGTTTATAAAAATCATTCAATAACCCACTCCATTGCCGACAGGCGTATTCATTCAATGGGCAGTTTTCATCCCCCCAAAGCGTAATAATATCTTTAGCATTCATTTCGTAGAGCGCTTTGTCTTTTTCGTTACTGCCCCATTTTCTGGCACTGGCCACCCAGGGGCCCAGCATAAAATCTTTTTGAGTTGCCAGCAGGCGGTCCACATCTGCTATCAGCTCCAAAAACTGGCGACTGTATTTTCCAAATCCAGGAATGTCTTTTTTATGGTAAGCTTTTACAAATTGTTGCTGCATCGGGCTGGCATAATTTACCAGCACCTGTCGGGTAAGGTCTACAAGGTCGTATCTAAAGCCAGCGCTGGTTTTACAGGCTGGTATGGCGCCCAGCATTTCGTCCCATGCAGGCAATAGATCTGCTGCATGATAACTCAGCCGGGTATTGGCCCAGCGGCTGGATGAATCCAAAGTTGGCCTGGCCTGGATGATCGACTCTGCCCCATCGCGTTTGAATTGGTCTGCAGGAACGGTATATACGGTATGACGAAGAATATCCCAAGCTTTGACAGCATGCGAATCGCTGGTGCCATAGCGGTTGCGCAGGTAGTTCGGCAACCATTCATCGAGGTCGATAGGTTTATTCCGCCAGGCGTTGGCCATCATCAGTTCATACATTACCGGGTTTTGTTCAATGGCTTCCATGGTAAGGCCGATGCCGGTCAGCTTTCCGCTGCCAGCATCCTGCAATGCTTTGGCGGGTTCTGATGCCACGGTTTCCATGCGCCCAAATAGGGTGGTATTGCCACCAAAATTGTGGAGCATATTCCAGATCCAGGGTTTGCCATAAAATGCTTCGGTGCGCTTCCATACCGGCTCTATTTCGGTAGCTAAATCGAGGATGATCATTTTATCATCAGGCACTGCTTTGAGCAAAGCCTCTGTCTGCGGGGCTTTCCAGAACTTCCGGTCGCTGTAAAAAAGCCATCCCTGCATTACCCATACGGCAGCGGTGTCGGCCTGCCGCATGCCTTCGTACACCCGCGCTGTTAATTTGCTGATGAACCGGGGATCATCACTAGGTGGTTCGTTTTCGTTGAAGGTATCGGCGCTGTACAGGTGATCCGTTCCCAGCAGTTTTGTTTGTTTTTGTAAAAAATGCTTACCGATTTCGGCAAACATCGGGTCCTCCGAATCGAGGATATAGGTGTCCGCAAAACCATTGGTCCAGTTGGTCGTTTTTAGTTTGGCACCAGGATATATCTTTTTGAATGCGGCTGGCACATGTCCTGTAAAAGCCGGCATTACGGGTTTCATGCCAAGGGCCCGCTGGCGTTGCAGTATCTTTTTTTGTAATTCAAAATGGCTTTGCATCCAGCTCAATGGCAATGGGCCGCCCCAGCCATCGAGGTTGCCCATCCAGAACCAGGAGAAATACGAGGGACCGCAAAAGAAACCTTTGAGGTCATCGTCGCTGAAGCCCATTTCTTTATAGACCTGGTACCAGGTCCACTCCTCGCCCGTGATGGCCAGCGGCATATTGATGCCGTGCAACGCCATCCAATCAATCTCCTTTTCCCAGCGGGACCAATCCCACCAGCTCATGCTATAGTTGAAAGTGCAATAATTTAGGTAATAGCGATATGTGTAAGGAGTGCCAATATGCGCTAATTTGGTTGGCAGCGGCAGTTGCTTTGGCAGGTTGAGATTACTTCCATTCCAGGTTATTTGGCAGTGGCAATATTCATTCAGGTAATAGTATAGCGCTGAGGCAACCGCCACGCCATTATTTCCACGCAGCACAATTGTTTGTTTATGGCTTTCGATTTCAAAGGCATCTTTTGATCCGGCGAATTTCAGTGATTCTACCACAAATTGACCGGCATGCTTTGGCACAATACGTAGCAATAACGCACGGGCAGCAGGCAGATCCAGCTGCGCAAAAGCAGCCGAAACACATAACATCATTCCCCAAAACATCAATGATTTAATACGCCTCATAATATCTTTTTTTAGGATCAGGCATTGTTCCCGCACTATAATTATAAATACATTTTATTCGATGTTTTTTCTCTTTTTTCTTAATAAAAAAAAGGTAACCGTAATAGGAGGTTACATAAAAAAAATCAAGGCTGCGAAAGAAAAGCTACCGAAATCACTTCGCTCATCGGTACAAGTAAAAATTATATTTAAAGCCTAATCCCGGCGAACTCGCCGCAAAATTAATCATGGTCTACGCCCCGACTTGGCTCAAACAGCGCCGGCTTTTTAACGGCTTTAAACATAATTTTCTTAACGCCTTCCTTTCGAGGCCATTCCTAACCAACTAACGTTTAAAACCTAATCCTACGTTTTTAGTTGATACTACCTACCAAAACACAGTGTACAATGCCACCAATATGCCCATAATAATAAGTGACAGGAGAATAAAACTGGTGGGCACTTTAAACATCGACTTATCCACTTCAATAGCATGCATATCGCCATCCTTCCTGGGCCAGACATAACTCATTACTACCATGATGATTACAAGTGCTACAAACGTAATGCCCATTCTGTCGATAAAAGGATAGTCGGGGAAAGATCCGCTGGTCCACTTGGGTAATCCTTTTAATATGGCCGAAAATGGAATGGTGAGTACAGCGCCTGCCATGGCGGCATTGGCTGTTGCTTTTTTCCAGAATAGCCCCAGCAAAAAGATAGCGAGTACCCCGGGTGAAATAAACCCAACATACTCCTGGATGAACTGGTAAGCCTGATCCAGCGATTTTAAGGCCGGGGTGATCAAAGCCGCTATCAGCATGGCGAGTATTACCGCCCAGCGGCCAACCCGCACCAGCTTTTTTTCACTGGCTTCTTTATTAAAATATTTCTTGTAAATATCCAGCGAAAAAATAGTGGAAATACTATTGGCCTTGCCTGCGAGTGACGCCACGATTGCAGCAGTGAGCGCCGCGAATGCCACACCCTTGAGGCCAGCCGGCAATAGGTTCATCAGTGTCGGGTAAGCATGATCGGGTTTTACAACGCCGCTCGCATCCGACATTTCCTGCTGGTACATGCCCTTGCTGTGTAATACATACATGACTATTCCGGGCAATACAGCAATTACCGGAACCAGCAGCTTGAGGAAGGCAGCAAACAACAAGCCTTTACGGGCGGTGGGCAAATCGGCGCCGAGGGCACGTTGCACGATATATTGGTTACAACCCCAATACGCGAGGTTGCTGATGAGCATGCCGCCTACCAGCACTGAGATACCTGGCAGTTCTTTATAATACGGATTGCTTTTGTCGAAAATCATGTGGAAATGGTCCGGCACTTCTTTCCGCAATACGGAAAGGCCCTTGAAAATATCTTTGCCAAAACCATAGTGCTCCGACAATAAACTCAATGCGAGGTAGGTGGTAACGAGGCCGCCAATAATCAATACAATTACCTGCACTACATCGGTATAGCCAATCACTTTCATCCCGCCCAGGGTTACTAATATTGAAAAAAAACTGAGCCCCGCAATGCACCACTCAAAGCTGATATTGGTGATGGAAGAAATGGCCAATGATCCCAGGTAGATAATGGAAGTTAGGTTTACAAACACATAGGCCAGCAGCCATACAACGGCCATCACCGTGCTCACCCGATCACTATACCTTTTTGCCAGGAACTGTGGCATCGTATAGATCTTGTTCTTGAGATAAATCGGGATAAAAAATATGGCAACAATAATCAATACAGCGGCGGCAAGCCATTCATAGGTAGAGATCGCCAGGCCCAGCGCAAAGCCGGAGCCACTCATTCCGATAAAATGTTCGGCTGAAATATTGGAAGCGATAATGGATGCGCCGATGGCCCACCAGGTAAGTGACCCTTCCGCTAAAAAAAAGTCTTTGGAACTGGTAACGGCGGAGCGCTTACGCCGGTAGATATAATAACCATAGCTGGATATCAGGATAAAATACACGAAGAAAACGATGTAGTCGGCTGTTTGAAGTCGGTTCATGAATAAAGGGTTTTCATGGGAGAATGATTACGGGTTCAGGGTTAGCTAACGTTGTTTTTCAAGCGTGTGCGGTGAGATTATCTAAAAATGTCCTTTTTCTTCGGCGTTCGTAAAATCCTGACAGGGACAAAGCCTCCGAAATGTTCCGGAGCAGGCACCCCTCAGGGTTCTTTAGACTTTCAGGAACCATTTTTTCTTATATAGAAAATACAGGGCCGCAAACTGAATGAGCGCAACACCGATCCACAAAACGGCACTGTGCCAGGCTTCCGGCGTCTGATTGATGATGCCTCCAAACAAGAACTGTGAGCTGGCCTCAAAATTTACGATGCCATGTGCTGCCATATAGATCAGGATTGAATTGGTACCGATCCACACAAAAGGCATGGCGCACTTGCGGAGACCGGCAACATCAATTACAAGGTAAAATAAAGCAAAGAGCAATACGCTCCATCCTGCTGCGTACAGCACAAAGGAGCTGGTCCACATGTTTTTATTAATGGGAAAGAAGTTGTTCCATAATAAGCCGAACAACAATAATAGCAATCCACCGCCAATCAATGCCAGTGCTTTCTTAACAGTTGTCCAACCCTCATGTTGCCACTTCAGGAACCTTCCTGCCACTGCCCCGAGCAAAGCAGTAGCAATTGCAGGGACAGTGGAAAGCAAACCTTCCGGGTCATACACTTTCCGATGCAGTTTACCGGGTAGTAGCTGCCGGTCAATAAAGGCTGAAAGATTCCCTTCCGGCGTTAGTACGCCTGCACCATAACCCGGAACCGGGATGAGCGCCATCGCGGCCCAGTAGCCCAGTAGTATGCCGATGATCCATGCAATAACCCAGTTCGGTTTCACCTTCAAAAAGATGATCCCCGCAAAAAAACAAGATAATGCGATCCGGCCGAGTACACTGGCAAAGCGGGTGTTTTCATAACCTTTCCATTGCAGTAGGCCATTGACCACCATGCCGAGCAATATCAATATCAGCGTCCGCCTGATGAGCGACACATAGATCTTCTTTTTTACCACCGTTTTACCTACACCGTTTTGTTCCAGTTGCCGCCCCAGCGAATAAGGCATCGACATACCCGCTATAAAAATGAACAGCGGAAAGATCATGTCGTAAAACGTAAAACCATTCCAGGGTGTGTGGTGGAGCTGGTTGCTGATGCCTACCGCCATTCTTTCCCAAAACGTCAGGTCGGCACCCGTCGCTATTTGCCAATTGTCAGGATTGCGGTATAGCTGGTGGTGGGTAAGCACCACATTCGCCAGGCCGTGAAATATGCCTTCGCCAGAAATGATCCAAAACATATCAAACCCACGCAAGGCATCCAGCGAAAGCAACCTCGGGCTGGCTCTTGGTGATGGAATGGGTGGCTGTGATATATTCATCGGGGTGGATCAGGTGCAGCTGGCCTTTCCTGCACGGGCTGTGATTAAATTGGGTTTGTATTTCGAACGGGATACAACCGTGAATCAACATCTCTTTTTTTCCTGTTGCCAGTGGGTCAATAGTCAATGGAATACTGACCTCATGACCTGGTGACCAATTCACGGTTTTACCTCGTGACTACTAAGTAAATGTAAGCTTGTGAGAGAATGGCGTAAGCCCTGTAATATACACATGCATGCCCTCTGTCCTCAATGTTCCAAAATGTGTGCTGTAATTTTCACCCTCCAATGCGGTGATGTTCTTATGCGCATTTGCCCCGCGACCAAAACTGATTGCTTCCCCGCCAAATTCATATTTGCCCATCCCCATTTCCAAAAAGGAATTTCCATTGCCATCATTCGTAACACCCGATAATAATCCACCTTCTAAAAAACATAGTTCAATAGTAACAGTTACACCTGCCATACCTGTTACAGAAAAATCCAATTCAACACCATGATCTGTTTCCGAGCATACAACGGTAGTATCCAGTGTTTTCAGGTTACTCACCGGCCGGTGACTAAAATCCATTTTGTTCCAAAAGCGCCGGTCGATGCTCGGCGTTAGGGCATAGTCACCTGCTGCATTTCTGAGTTTCTTCGGCAGCGGCTGGTAGTAGGGTACTTCCAGTTTTTTATGCAGGATATACTTACTGCCTTCTTTTCTAATGCCCTCACTATAAAAATAGCCCATAGAGAAAAAGCCCGACGATAAGCGCAGGTATTTCAAAATGGCACTGCCATTTCTATACGCGAAAAAGTTGGGACTATTGGACCGTCCCGACGCAATGGTCAGTGGCCAGTCGATGCCACCGAACAATGTTGCTGTCCTGTTTCCACGGCGGAGGCGCAGTAATTTTGAAGTGGCCAGGAATTTTTCATAATCTGTCGTCAAGACTGTTGCTGCCGGCATTTCCTTTTGCAACAGCGGGTCTTCCAGGAAATGGCTTAACCCTCTGGGCAGGATCTCTTTTTCGAAAGCGGGAAGTCCTTCAATAAATTTTGCTACCGCTGCAAAATGACCGTTGTTATCACGAATAGCCATCTGCCGGTAGTAAAAATAATACGACACAATGGTCTTTAAAATGTACTGATCCTGCCGCCTTGAGTCGGTGGTAACGAGATCTCCGTTAGGTTCCATATAGTACCACATCATCGCCAGGTTTTTCCGGACCGGCTCAAAGAGTGCGGGCTTATTCAATAGTCGCCCTGTCGTAATATGGGCGTTATTCTCCACGCCTGAATAGACACCACTTCGTTCCGGGTAATGCCCATCACTGTCTATATACACGCCTTCGTCCAACCATTCTTCAATCCTGTTTACATAACGGATATTAGGGTATAAATAATTCAGCCTTGCAAGCGCCGCACAAATTACCCACCGGTGATTCGGCGTGTGCACACCACCGGTCGTGATTGCTTCGCCGGCGTTTACTAAAAACGTTTTGATATTTTTATTAATACCTGTGATTGCTTCGGAATGGTCTTTTATCAGCAGGTAGGCGCCTCCGGTTAGCAACTCTACCAAAAAAGCGGTATCGGGTGGCGATTCCAGGTTGCCAACATTAATGGTGCCATCGGCAGTTTGGAATTGCAGCAAGCTGGTCACCGATGACTCAAGCCTGGTCACCAATTCCGCGCTATGAAAATATTTGGAGGCAGGTGTTGTGTAAGCAGCGGCAAGGGCTGAAAAATCGCTGCCCAGTCTCCTGTTGAAACCGCCATCAACGGTATTGACATTTTGCAACAGCTCCGGAACCTGCTGGTCATTGGCGTCAACTAAACGACGAAGCAAATTTTCATCACTAAAAAATTCCTTTTTATCCCTTGCAAAAATTAGTGGTGCCAGCAGACTGTTAGTAAGTGGCAGCATCAGCGACAATGCACCCATTTTCAAAAATGTTTCCCGCCTTATTTTTTGCATAGTATTATAAGTGGTTGTTCAGCATTGAGTGGCAGGTAAGGATGCTACCCGGTAATGAGGAAATACTTATTTTTTAACCCCCTGGTGGTCTGCACCGTTGCGGTCACAGTCGCCCATCAGAAGAAATTGCAGGGAGTTGTCTGTCTTAATCAGCGTAGCATTTGGCGACGGAATATCAGCGGAGCCCTTATTATGCACCTGGCTAAAGCTATTAACAGCAGGCAGCAGTAGCACCACGACTACGAGGGTATGGCAGCAAATATTTTTCAAGACCCAGCAAAGTTTTACGGTGAAAAAATCCCGGGACACTGGACCCCGGGCTTTACCACCATCGATGCACACACCTATAAAAAATTAATAACCTGTATTCTGAGTCAACGCAGAATTGGTAGACAATGCACCAGTTGGTATCGGGAAAATACGGCGGTAAGACTCAGCATTCGTTTTACTTAAGCCATAGCTGTTCTCAAACTTTCCAAAGCGGATCATATCGTTGCGGTGCCAGCATTCCCAGGAAAGTTCACGACAGCGCTCTGCATAGATATCATCCAGGCTAATACTTGCCAATGCGGCACTGGTAGTGCGCACAGCTCTTAACTGGTTCACCAGCGAAAGCGCCGTTGCGCCGAATGTAGGAGTGCCGCCCCTTTGGATGGCTTCGGCTTTCATTAACAGGATATCAGAATACCGCAGGAATGGAACATCATTGTTCTGGTTTCTGCTGGTGGCGTTGGTGTAATCGGCAATAAACTTAATGTTCCTGTAACCTGTGTTCCATGCGATCTCGTCTTTTCCCAAATCAAAAGAGGTAGCGCCTAATCTTGAAACAGTAAGTGGCGTAATGTTCAGCTGATAAACCAAAGGAGCAGCGCCATCGGAACCAGAATAAAATTGGTCATAACCCAGTTTGGTGGTACTTACCATAATCGGCGAACCATCCTGCCAGGTTTGTAAGCCTGTAAGCCATTGGTTATTCCGCACGTCGTTGGGATCGTTGAAATTGGCATAAAAAGAAGGCGTGGTGGAGCGTGGGCCGCTTGGTTTATTATTTACCTGGCCTGCGCTGGCTACATTCATCACCGGCGTGGCAATAGCACCTGGTGTAGAACCTGAGTACAGGTAACGCACACCCAGGTTACGGTTCAGGTCGTACCGGGCGTAGAACATATAGCCATTGGAAGTAGCTGCGTCAAATGGCAGGGCAAAAATGAATTCCTTTTGCGATGGGCCGTTGGTAGGGTAAAACATCTGCGAATAAGTGGTTCTTGATTCCAGTGCATATTGTGATCCGCCACCGGCTTTTATTACACTATCGCAAGCGGTGATGCAGTCGTTGTAACGTTGCGTACCTGTGTACACTTCTGCATTCAGGTACATTTTCGCCAGCAAGCCATAAGCCATATATTTCGTTGGTTTTCCATAAGTAGAAATCCCCGAAGCTGACTTCAAATAAGGAAGCGCATTTTTGAGTTCACCCTCAATAAAAGCAAATACACCAGCCCTTGGGGTATTTGGTTTTAATGTGGTACTACCATATAAAGTATCCAGGGGAATATTTCCATACATATCCATCATCATAAAATAAGCCATGGCACGCATGGTCCGCAATTCTGCGAGGCCGGTGTTCTTTGAATCGCTTGGCGGTGCGGAAGCTGTAATAATTGAGATGGTCTGATTGGCCGTACCGATCATATTGGCCAGGTAGTTCCAACCGCCGCCTACTATCGGGTTGTCTTTGGTCCAGGTATGGCGGTGCAGTTCCAGGTAGCGATTGCCATCAATCCAGTCGGCTGCATAAGTGGGCAATACCGATTCGTCGGTGCTCATACTCTGGAGGAAAAAGTAAGTAGTAGCAAATTCACTGCGTAAATTAATATACACAGGTCCTGAGGCAGAGCTGAACTGGGCGTCCGTTTGCGGGTACACAGCGGGGGTCAGTTCCGAAGTTACCGGAACAATTATTTTATGACAGGAAGAAAACAAGCCGGCTACGAGTGCAAAGCATGCTATTCCGTTAATGAACTTTTTCATATTGAAATTTTTTTTTTTTTAGAATGATACGTTTACACCAAATAAAATGGTCCGGGTTTTTGGGTAGAAATTATTGTAGTCGATACCCGGCGCTACACCACCCTGGCCAATCTCCGGATCGATACCGGAATACTTGGTGATGGTAAAGATATTATTGCCCGAAACGTATACCCTGATATTATTGACATACTTAAACGACTTCTTGATATTGTAGGCAAGTGTCGCGTTGTCCAGCCGAACATAGGTACCACTTTCAATATAACGGTCGCTGTAGAAGGAGTTTTTAGTATCTGTAATCTTATCATTGCCCGCAGAAACGAGTATGTTGTTGGCAGTAGCTGCTGTTACATACGAAAGGTCGGCACGGGTGGCATTGAATATCTTGTTGCCAAACACACCCCGGAAGAATACATTCAGATCAAAGTTTTTGTAGCGTAGCGTGTTGCTCCAGCCGGCCAGTAATTTCGGCTGCGCATCACCCATATACCAGTAGTCAGTGCCGATGCCTGGTGTGGTAGATCCGGCGGTTTTGGTGCCGTTGCGTTTGTTGAACTGCGATACACCATTGTCATCCTTACCCGCATAGCTCAGGGTAAAAAACTGACCTAGCGGATAGCCCACTTTCAATAATTGCAGGGTGGCACCAGTCTGTCCCGGCCCTTCAGGATCTGAGTACCGGATGGAATCTCCATTAGACAAAGGTCCCTTCAGGCTGGTGATCGTATTTTTGTTATGGGCGAGATTAAGGCTGCTGCTCCAGCTGAAATTCTTATTGCTTACGGGCGTTGCATTCACACTGAATTCAATCCCCTTATTGTTGATACTGCCACCATTGGCCCATATTCTTCCGCCAGGTACCAGGGCCGGAGACACCGCGTAATTGAACAGCATACCTGTGGTATTTTTATCATACCAGTCAACTGAACCACTCACCTTTCCTTTCAGGATACTAAAATCAAGTCCAATATTTCCGGTAGCTGTTTTTTCCCATTTCAGATCAGGGTTGCTACCCTGGATGGGTGCATAAGCTGCTGCCTGAACGCCATTGTTATAGTAAGTACCGGTGATGCCATATACCAGCTTGCTGGTGAAAGCACCAATGCCCTGTGAATTACCCGTTACACCGTAGCTACCACGCAATTTCAACTCAGAGAAAATATTTTGCTTTTGCATAAAACTTTCCTGGCCAATTCTCCAGGCCGCTCCTACAGATGGGAAATAACCCCAGTAATTGTTTTCGCCAAATACCGAGCTGCCATCGCGACGGATAGAACCCTGCACCAGGTATTTATCTTTATAGTTATAGTTCAACCGTCCGAAGTCGGAAATCAACCTTGTTTCACCGTAGGTCAAATCGTTACCCAGGTTAATTCTGTACGACGATACGGCGTATGGATTACCCAATACTAGATTGGAGTAGCCTGTATTGTCGGTAGGGAAATTGGTGCTGGAAGTTTGGAACCCTTCACCATACGTATTCTCCTGCCATGAGTAACCCGCCACCGCATTTACCGAATGATCGCCGAATTTCCGATTCCAGGTAAGGAAAGATTCGATGGTCTTGGTAGTGTTCTGGAAAGTGCTCCGCAATGCAGAACCGTTCGTTCCAAACAAGCCGCCAATCAGGGTATGGGCGATGCCGATACCGGGATCAGGATTGTTGTAAAAATTGGAGGTAGGGTACTTGCTGTAATAGCTGCTGTAATATTCTCCATGCAGGGAATTGGTCTTTTGGTAAGAGAGATTTGCATTATACGTTAATCCAAATGGCAATTTTACTTCGGTAGTAAATCCAGCGATCAGGTTGGTGTATTTGGTATCGTCGTCTGCATTGTTCATGATGGCCAGCGGGTTAAAATAACCAGTGGTGTTCAGGTTCTCAAAATAACTGTCGTCCGCGTTTTTGGCAGGCGAAATGGGCAGGTGCTTTGCAGCCTGCAGCAATACGATATTCTGTAATGGAACATAGGTAGCACTACTGCTGGAATTGGAAACGCTAAAGCCAAATTTCACGTTATCGTTTAGTGCATATTGCTCCAGGTTCAGGCGGCCAATCACCCGTTTCAAACTATTGCCCACCAGGATGCCCTGTTTGTCGATGTAGTTAAGGCTGGCGCTGTAAGTGCCGTGCTCACTACCGCCACTCAAACTCAAATTATGATTATGTGATATCGCTGTTTCGCGTTGTATGGCTGCCATCCAATCGGTGTTGGCGCCCAGGTTATCATTTGGAGAAAAGGCGGCGTTGTTCGCGGCTACATAAGCTTTCAACTGGTCTGCATTCATCAGATCCAGCTTGTTACTTACTTTTTCCAGACCTACATAACCACTGTAGGAAGTTGCAGTCTGGCCTTTTTTGCCGCGCTTGGTTGTTACCATAATAACACCACTCGCTGCCCTGTTACCATAAATCGCAGTGGCTGCTGCATCTTTTAATACATCGATTGAAGCAACATCATCCGGCGCAATGGCTGCGATATCTGCACCAGGGATACCATCGATCACATAGAACGGCGCACCCGGACTATTAACGGTGCTGGCCCCCCGTAAAATAACGGCAGCAGGGCGGTTGGGATCGCCGCTGGACGTAATATTTAAACCAGCCACTTTACCCTGGAGCAACTGGCCCACATCGGTGATTGCTCCGCGGTTCAGGTCTTCCGGCTTGATGGTGGTGATGGAACTGCTCAATGTTTTGCGGCTGCTTTTACCATAGCCCACTACCACTACTTCGCTAAGTGCCGTGGTTGTTTCAGCAAGCGCTACTTTGTAAATGCCGGCACCGGTGATGGCTACTTCTTTCGTGCCAAAAGAAATGGCGGTTATTACCAATACATCGCCTTTTTGAGCGCCGATGCTGAAACTTCCATCAGCAGCACTCACTGCCGACCTTGCTTTTCCTTTTACTTCAACGGTGGCATTAGGAACAGGGTTGCCTTTAGCATCCTCGACGGTACCTTTTACCGTTGCGCCGCCCTGGGCCATCAGGCCCCATGGAGCCAGGCAAAGCAAATACAGCATTACTGCCAGTATTTTGCCTGTGATCAATTGTTTTCTTTGGTGTAACATGTTGCTGAATTTTAGTTATATGGAAGCGTTAAAAATGGGATGTTCATGAGCATTGTGATGCTAGAAATGTTCTTTACACACTTATTGTTCAGGGTAAAAAAATCAGAAGGTTAATGTATCGGGCAGGTACTTTGCCACCAGCGCCTGGTAGTAAGGTTGTAACTCATTCCAGTTAGGCGGCGTAGGATTTTTTGAATAGAGATCGTAGGGATTAAAAAGGGTTACCCATTTGAGCATCTCACGGTCATGATCGTCCAGCAAGTGTTCGTAAGCGCCTTCGCGATGCCAGCTATAAAACGAGTGGTAGCGCAGCATGTAGAGGCCCGGCTCGGGTATATGGTCTTTCATCATCTGGTACACATATTCATCGTGGCCCCAGCTCATGTTTACATTTCTTAAACCGCAATTGGGTTGGTACACGCCAAGTTGGGTATTGTAACGTTCGTCGGTTTTATCAGGGTTCAGTTCAAAAAATTCGGGGTACACAATCTTGTCGCTATAAGCACAGCCTACGGGAAAGGTATCTCCTACCACGGCCCATTGGGGTTCGCCGAAAAGACAAAGTGTTTTGCCCATATCGTGCATCAGCCCCACCAGCACCATCCAGTCGGGATGGCCATCGCGGCGGATCGCTTCGGAAGTTTGCAACAGGTGTTGAAACTGGGTAAGGTCGGTGTCCGGATCAGAATCGTCTACCAGCTCGTTCAGGAAATCAAAGGCTTCCCATAAAGGCATTTGCTTTTTATTGAAACGGAGAAAATCTTCCCGCTTGTTCATCACGAATTCATGGGTCTGGTATTTATGGTTGAGCCGGTAAAATTCTTTGACAGTATCTCTGGCTGGTTCATCGTAATTTCTAAACGCCTCCGTCGATTTTTCCTGGCTGATGTTGGCGGGATCGGGATAGCGTTTCAGCACATCGTCTTCCCATTCGTCTAGGTTATTGAGGGGCGACATTTCGGCTGCGGCTAATGCATTGGATGTTGGTGACATCATAGACAAGCAGTTTTATTTTTTTGTAAATAGCAATTCGTAATCCGATGCTAAAGTGATATTTAAAAACACGATTTCGGATGTTCCGGGCTTATTTATTTACGTAACCGTTTTCGTAAAATGGAAGAAATTGCCGTAGTTTACTTGTTTAAAACCCTACCCGGATAACGCGACTAAGAGATGAACACTATTACCATAAAAACGCTGGCTGAAAAACTACAGGTGTCTGTGGCTACAGTATCTAAAGCATTGAAGGACAGCCATGAGATAAGCATTGAAACTAAGGAGCGGGTACGAAAAATGGCGATAGCTTTAAACTATGTGCCGAACCTGTATGCCAGCAGTTTACGCAAAAGAAAAAGCAACACGATTGCGGTGGTTTTACCCGAGGTGGCAGACAGCTATTTTTCGCTGGCAATTAATGGTATCGAGTCTATTGCTCAGAAGAAAGGATATCATGTGCTCATCTATCTTACCCATGAAAACCACCAGAAACAGGAAGCTATTTTAAACGATTTTAAGAGTGGCCGGGTGGATGGCGTACTGATGAGCACCACTGCCGAAACCACCGACTATAGTCATGTGCGGGAGTTGCAAAACAGTGGCATACCGGTGGTGTTTTTCGACCGCGTTTGCGAGGATATTGAAACCGCCAAAATAACCACCAACGATTTCGAATGTGGCCACTTAGCAGGCAAACACCTGGTGCAACAAGGCTGTAAAAAGATCGCCTTTCTGTCTATTTCCTCCAGCTTATCTATGAGTAATAAACGGGCGGAAGGATTTCACCGGGCACTGGAAGATGAACATATAAAGTACAAGCCAACCGATATTGTAAACTGTAAAAACGACGAGCAATACAACCAGGCATTGATTAAAAAACTGCTATTGAAGAAACAACGGCCAGATGGCATTATCGCATCGGTGGAGAAATTAACCACTTCTGTGTACCTGATATGTAAAGAATTGGGCCTCGCCATTCCGGGCGATATTAAGGTGGTCAGTTTCTCCAACCAGGTATCTGCGCCGATTTTAAACCCATCGCTGACTACAATTACCCAGCCTGCATTTGATATGGGGGCGATTGCCGCCACCATCCTGTTTAAAGCACTGGCAAAGCCTGGATTTAATTTGAAGAAAGAGAGTGTGGTGATTCCTTCGCAGTTGGTAGAGAGGGATTCGACGCGGGTTGAGGGACGCTGAATACAACAGTCTTAAGGGCTGGGTTTCGCCTTTTGGTGTTCCTCCCGGATGAAACCCCCATGCCGCCGCCGTTGGTGTTTTCACCAACGGCCAATTAGGGACATCAACGTTCAGCGACCCGCGCTACAAACTTAGCAACAGTTCCATTTTGTCAGCCAACCCCATGCTGAATTATTGCCTACATATAACGAACCATATAAATACAAATAGTCTCCAGGGAACAAAAAAAAACCGGCGTTTACCGGCGTTTGGTGAATATAATCCAGCTTTTCCGCCTTCGTTGTTCTTCCACCCTACCGAAACCCGAAGGCCGCTGCCGTTGGTGTTTTCACCAACGGCTAATGAATGGCTTTGCTCAAGAACCACCCATGCTATAATTTTTATCAGTCTCCCCATTTAGTTAGCCATGGCCATCGAGAACTATTGCCAACATACAACGAAGCAGATGAATACAAATAATCTTCCGGAAAAACACCCAAGCAAGCCTTAACCGGATTTTGGTCAATATAATCTAGTTTTTGATTAAACACTTTATCGCTTTTAACCTCAATACCGAGGGCATTTCGCTCCCAATTCATCCAGCAGCATAGAAGCAAACCCAGGTTGCCTACCGGCATTTTTTAGCATGCCTCTATTAATCCAATTTCCTATAAAACCCCGGAGCGTTTTTGTAACGATAAGATTTTGGTATATCGTTAAAAGCTTTATTTGCTTTTTTATTATCCCCTATTGCCCGGTAACACAAGTAGGCATTAAAGTAATAATGGGCCTGAAACCCAAGAGGGTAATAATTATAACAGTTTTGGCCATATAATTCATATACTTGAGCAAGCAGGTTAATCAATTCGCTGTTGCCGCTCTTTAATATTTCCTGTAATTCTTTTTTTATAGAATCCGCCTCAAATGTTTCGTCCAATAACCGGTGAAGTTCCGGTAGCTGCCAAAAGGAATGGTTGGTAATTTTTATGGTTTGCATCTCATTCAGGTAATCTGAAAGCGCTATCCGCAACAGTTCAAATTTTTGATGAAATGTAAAGCCACTGTCTTTTTGTAAGATGGCATATAAATGGTCATAACGGGTAGCGTTTTTTTTAAACTCATCAATATCTTTTAAAGGCGATACACTGCTTCTTGCAACAAGGGCAGTATTTACCAATACATCCAAAGCTTTTGAATTAGTATTATTAACAAAATCACCTGTAATACCCTCCAGGGTGTGTGGTTCATTATTGGTTATCAAAAATTTGTAAGCAGCTAAATAACTTGTATCGTCCAATTGGCCATTATCCAACCGTTCAATGAGTATATTAGCTGCTGTTCGGTGTAGTAAACTGCCCTGAGATAACAAACCTTTAAAACCGGCTTTTGCAAAAATAATTTGTGCAGAAAGGTGATTTTTATAATGGTAGATTATGTTGCAGCAATAGCAGATGAACTGGGTACAAATATCATCGTAATCGGTTTCTTTAATTTTAAGCCTTCTGTTATTGGGCAGGCTGCACATAATAAAGTTGTCTTGCCGGTTAAGTTTTTGATAATTGATAACGTTGTAAATGTTATCATAACAATACTTCATCTCTTTCCAGGCCAGGTCATATTTACCTAAATATATTGTATAGCCTAAATACTGTACGGTATTTTGCAAGGCGGTTACCTGTAGCAAAAGTTGTATATCGTAGTTGGTCTCAGTACTTGCAGCTTTAATTGCGAAATCCCGGATACCAGAATATGTTGTAGTTAAATGACCGAAATCATTTTCTGTCGGACTGGTGATATTTTGATAATCTGAAAAGGCTTGCAGCGCTACACTATTCTTATTACTTACTTCTTCGCATGTCATCTGAGATTGTGCTGACGAAGTAAGTGTAATGATGACAACAATAAAGATAATTATTTTCAATTTTTTGATATTAACGTGCGAAATATAGCTTATAGTTACCGAAAGAAAACTCAGTGCTACTGGGTATTCAGTATCAAAACCAGCTTATTCTTTTATTTGATAGGTTGTGAAAAAAACAAACTGTATGGGCCAATAATAGGTTTAAAACTATGAATTTGGTAGGAGGTTGCAAAATGCTTGCATTCAAAACGATATTATACGTATTCCCCAAAAAATTATATTTTCCAGATTCCTAGTGAATCAGTTAGGTACTGTTTCCTTTTATTGTTTTCGGCTACACTACAAACATTTTTTTTTGGGCAACAATATAAAAGTATAGTGATTAATTCGTTGATGATGATGGAAATAGATACTGTATCATTCAATTGTTTATTTCCATCCATCCTTGCTGTCTAATGATACCTTAGGGCAGTCTTCTTATCAAACTTCCCGATCAGTTCTTAGATTGGTTCAAGCGTCCCCCACTTGGTGCCAGCTTACAGAAAAAATCACGATTGGCGCAGGCGTCTCGCCTGTGCCTAAAATAATGGCAGCGTCCGCTTCCATAAAGCAATATAAAAGCCACTCTGGGAGCGGCTTTTACTATTTTATTCTACGTTTAGGCGCAGGAATGTTAGGAAGTAGGCGCCAGACTCCGTCTGGTGTTTACCCGTTACTTTTGTTTTTAAATTGAGGCTGGTATTGTATTATAAGGCACTTTGCCCCCTGAAATAGCTGCTAAAAAATTATGGGCATAAAAAAGCCGCTGGTTTCTCCTGCGGCTTTTGCGTTTTAGAACCTTATTTTCCAGTTCGCTTTATCATCTTGTTTAAAGGCCAGTACGGCTTGTATCTTAATAATGTGGTTTTGTTCGTCCACGGTATAGTGTGCTGCGTAGGGGAACTTTTTAATCACGGCGAACCTTACATTTTCGTATCGGAACGACCGGCTGAGCGGCCTTTCTTTAATGGCTGCGATCTCTGCGAGCAGGTGTTTTTTAAACCTGTTACCTAAGCCCTTGCTTTTGCTGTTGTAATACTGGACCACATGCTTTATTTCTTCCAATGATTCCGGGGCGTACTTCACTTTGTAAATGGCCATTACATCTGGTTTATCATTTTTATGGCATCTTCTTCGTCAATCAATAACTCCGGATTGCGGTCGTATTTTTTTATGCGGGCCAGCACTAATTTTTTATGGGTTTCAGGTATATCGTCGGCAGCTTCTTCCTGTAGCAGAAGGTCGGCCAATTGGCGTTTTTGGCTATTGGGCAGTTGCCTTACCAGATCAAAAAGCTGATTAAAATCCAGCGGCAAAAATATATGGGGTGTTGTAGCAGGCATATACAAGATTATAACGGTAAAGAATGGTGATTACAAGGCCAGGTTATGCTGAATTTTGGTTTTTAAAGGAAAGGCAACCAGCAAGGCAAATACATGTGATTTGTCTTCGGCCGAAAGTTTCTCGATGTCCTGCATCCGTTTTACTGTGAATTTACCCAGTTGGCCCAGGGCTACCCCACCCACCAGGTGGTCGAGGCTCACATCAAAAGCATCGGCTATTTTTTTAGCCACTTCCACCGACGGTATTACTTCGTTACGCTCATAAATGCCAATGATCTCTCTAGACACGGCAGCCACTCTTGCCAAGTCGGTTTGGCTCATGCTTTTCTGCTTTCTAAGGGCTGCTACTTTATCTCCTATATTCATATAATGCACAATTATTAATGATTGTAACGTAATTCACACAAATTTAGAGAAGCATTGTAGGTAAAAAAAATTATAGTTCCCACTGTTGAAACAAATCTTCCTTTACATTTGTCCATAATAGTTAACAAGAAACTTTTTTTCCACAGGGAGATAGCAGCAATCAAACAGCACCTCACTCTTGCCCAGATGCTACAACATTACCACCTCAAGCCCGATAAAAACCTTAGCGCCTTCGTTGGTTTTCCACCCTACCGAAACCCGAAGGCCGCCGCCGTTGGTGTTTTCACCAACGGCTGATGAATGGCTTCGCTTAAGAACCACCCATACTATAATTTTCATCAGTCTCCCTATTTAGTTAGCCGTGGCAATTGAGAACTATTGCCAACATACAACGAAGCAGATGAATACAGATAATCTTCCGGAAAAACACCCAAGCCAGCCTTTACCGGATTTTGGTGAATATACTCCAGCTTTTGATTAAACACTTTATCGCTTTTAACCGCAATACCGGCCCATTTCGCTCCCATATCTGAAATAACCGGTCTTTCGCACCCACATAAAAATGCTCCAATACTTTCGGATGATTTTTCTGTAAATCCATTTTTATCATTTGGGCTGTAAACTTCATAAATGAATGTTGTACATCTTGTAGTTTATGGCCGGCCTTTACCTGCCATATAATATGAATATAATTCATCATAATTACAAACCCGTAAACTTTTACCCGATTATCCCCTACCAGAAAAGCCAGGCTGTCGGTAATGATAGTTTTGTATTTGTCGGGCTTTAATAGGGGCTTCCATTCCAAAATGGTAGCTGTAAAATATTGTGGGAAATAATCGCTAAACTCAAGTGCTAACATAAATAATTATTTTGGTTGAGGTTATTGCTACTTAGACATTCTGAATGCCTGCTGATAAAAATACTAGCGGCGGCACGGGATTTACTTATAGGCGAACACCAGTTAAAACGGATTCTTTTGGACTACCAGAGCCAGTGTAGCCTTCGCGCAATTCTTTAACTTTGAGTTTGCTCATAACGTTTTATAGAAGGGTGATAATGGTCTACACTGTTTACAAATAATTTATACCTTGTTGAAATTGAGTTGTTGGTGAAAACACCAACAACGGCGGCCGTTCGGGTATATATTAGCGAAGAACACCAACGAAGGCAAAACACCAACAACGGCGGCCGATCGGGTATATATTAGCGAAGAACACCAACGAAGGCAAAATTTTAAACCCGCACTAATACGACAATTGGGTGATCTTGATTCGCAGTTGCATCACTGGCGTTGGGGTTTTCACGGTGAGAAACGAAATGTTGTAAGCACCAGCCAGTGAAAACCCGCTGATATGCCACGTGCGCGGGTACAAAAGGCCCAAACTACCCACACCGTATTTTGTCGTTCATTAGTCAGGTTTAAAACCTATTGTTTTCCTTGGTTCCGCTGGCGGGTTCAGTAGCTTCTTTAAGGCTTCAAAAATCATTTAGATATTATCTTCATTCGTAATTGTCCGTGTTTCTTGTTTCATCAACTCTTTTTCTACCTTCTCCAGCTTTAGTGATACGGATATTGACCGCTATCGCCCTGTCGCTATTCACAACACCCGATAACATTGCCACACCCTGTTCGGTAAAACCATAAGGCATTTTCCGGGTGCCGCCCCAACTTGATGTCCCAGTTTGGAATATCAAGTTTTTAAACTCAGCCGCTGTGAGCGGGAACATAAAATCTTCTGGAAAACGTTTCAAATGCCTTTTTACCGCCTTGTTTAAATTTCCAGTGGTTACATCGTATAGTTCGGCCAGGTCTCTGTCCAGCATTATCTCTCTACCCCTGATCAAATAAATCTTGCCGACGATTTCTTCTTCTTCTTCTGCTGCTGCTACCGTTCCTTTTGTCACCGCTTTTGCCATGTTGCTTTTTTAGGGTTCTCAAAAATTAGTTGGCCGGATACTGTTGCTTACACAAGTCTCTATCCGATTGGATAGTATTTTTCAATATGCTCTACCATGCCATCCGTTTCATTGTAGCCACCATCCCGTATTTAGCGGTTACTTTCCTCTGACTATTTTAAAGACAACGTCACCTTATAATTTCGATCAATTATGAGCTTTTCACCTTTGCCATCGCCATTTTCGATTGGTAGTATTGGTGCATAAAACTGTACATCACCATTTCGTGAATGCGCTGCTGCGCCGGGAAAAGCCGGTTGAAATGCATGTGGAGGTAGCTGCTTAGCAGAGTCGTGGTTTGTGGTACAAAGCCGGCAGCCAAATTGAGTTGCTCAAACTGCGTCTTAATGCTTTTAAAAGACTCCGCTTCATCGCCGAAAGGCGTAACTGGTTGCCCGACAGCTGATTGCTGTCCCAGCATTTCGAAAATGTCTTTTTTTGCGTCCCGATATTTAGTGTTGATTTGAAGGTACAGCAGTTTACCGGCCTTAAATTCTTTTAAAAAAGATTCGCTCACATGCTGTAGCAACCTGCTTTTCGCCGCCAGGTCATAGCCGAATGCATTCAATAATAAATCGGCATAATATATTCCCCAGAGCCATCTTTCCCGATCGGCGGGCATGGCTGACAGAAATCTAAGGATGGCTATGCTGTTGTGGTGAAAGACCGATTCCGAGAGCTCCATTGACGCTACGCCGTATCGTTCCAGTTCGCGATCGTAGGTTGCATACTCAATTGTTCGGGCGAGGCCGGTTTGATGCATTACTGCAAAATATTCATCGCATAGTGCCAGGGCATCGCTTACCTGTTGGGGGCTATTTATTTTTATCCTTAGCCTCAGGTGATGCCCGGTATCGTTATACCTAATGAAAAACCATTTATCTACACAGCCCCGGTCGTTCAATTCCGCGAGCATCGGTTTGATGGAATCATTCAGTATTCTTTCTGCGATGCCTTCGCTGCAATAAATTTTTGCATAGATCCATTCAGATCCCGGGACGAAACTACGATTGCAATTTATACCCGCATTGAATATGAGCGGCGAATCGGGCGGTTTGCCGGAACCAGTATCCGATCTATTTTGAATGACAGGCGCAATGTACTGGGTAGCATAGTTGCCCTCTGAAGGCACAGACCCTTCTGGCTTCAGGTATTCCTTTAGGATAATTGATGGCCGCTTCCAGATGGCTTTCACAAAAGCCTGGATCGAAAGCGCATTCGATATATCCACCAGCAACTCATTATCTCCATCCACGAGTACTACTAGGTTTGGCAGGCGCCAGGTATTGAAGAAAGAATGCACTTTTGAACGCAATGTGTCGTCGGTAACTAGTAATTCTTGAAATTCCTCTTTTTTGAAATGCCAGGTAGCTTCGCTTAATATAACATGCTGCAACACGACCCGAGGCAGGAAATTAAATTGCTGCTGCAGATGTCCCCAGCTAAACCTAAGGCCTGATCTAAGATGCTGCCCTTGCAAATCGCAAAGAAACCGATATACCGGCAGTGCGCTCAGTGAAAAATTATGAGCCGTACCCAGTTTGGGTATTACCTGCATTGCATTTTTCTTGGAAACCATAACCACTTTTCCATTCCTTACAGACAACAATAAATCATCAAGTATCATCCTGTTGGAGGTATTGGCATTCCCGGGATCATTACCCGAAGCCCTGGCTAAAAAAGGGATTTCGAATTCTCTTGATTGTGGCCTTAGCAATATGTTGCCGGTTCTGTCTTCAGGCACATGAAGGATTTCAGCGAAAATTACCTCGGGGTAATTGGTCTGCTCAGCTGCTGTGATGTGGTTTACCAGTTTACCAATAGCGGGCATTCCAGATGAAAAGCGGCCCAGCAGATTCGCTGCGCTGGAACCTGAGATACCATCCAGCACGATCGTATCGTCATTTATACTTGAGAACATAATTGACATAGAAGGCGGCAAGCTATCCCAGTCGGCAGTGAAACGCTTTATTTCTTCGTCGGAAATAGTTACCTGGTAATTCTTATTGAGAGAAGCCTTAAGTAATTTTCCAAATAGCCATGATTCGTGTGCATTCCAGGGTAACATGGTATTCCCAGGCTTTACGACAGGCAATGCTAATCCATCCACCAGGTCAGAGTAGCTGTTAGTAATCTCGTCGGCGTACCCAATGCCGGCATCAGGATCCAGAACTTCGTTAAATGGCATCCAGCGTTCGTCGTAACGATCCTTAAATTTTTTAATAAAGTTTTCAAGATTTTTGTTCACTACAACCCGGTTGATGCCCGATAGGAAACTGAATGACTGCATTAGTTGTTCCTGCCATAGAAAGGGAACCTTGCGTTTTGTTGCCTGATGAAACATGTCTACCTGGAATAGCTTGGTTTCATCGCATGAAACGCCTAATAATACAAGCCACTTTATTATGTCGTCGTAGTATTCCGTGATAGTATCTTTCGCTTGATCCAGCCTGGTGAGTAAACAGCTGACTTCTTCGAGTACCCCGACTATTTTTTCAATTTCTACTTCCCCGGCGGCTATCCTTTTCAACAACGCAATGATATACTTCAATGGATCCTCTCCCGTAACTGCCGGTTCCAATTCGCTCAATAATAGCTGGCTATCAATCAGTTGCGAAATAAAATTTTCCGATTCATCAATAGCATAGCCCGAATTGGTCAGTAGAGCTACCAGTTCGGCTATCAGCAATCCGCTTTCAGGAATTTTCAATGCGATTTCCAGCCCAGCGGTATGGGTGGCTTCTGCTATTTTATAAGATCGCTTGTCATTTACGTATTCGTACTCGATATACCGGTAGTGACCAGCCATTTTGTATAGACTGGAATTGGGATACCACCGTATTTTTTTTCGGATGCAATCGATCGTTGACAGATGAAACGACAGCTTACAGAGATAGTACATATCCAGTCTTGTTTGCCTGTAAGTCCCTCTCTCCTGCGTACTATCGGATTCCGAATCCGGTGATGCCCATTTGGTAACGCCACAACCTGCGAACAGCCCAAAAGGGGTGCAGCGGCTATACATCCGCTGGTAGTATTTCATGATAGAAATATGCAATTTTTGAATAGCACCAGCATCCACGATAGCGCCATTCTTCAGTTTAACAACCTGCTTGAATAGGACGGGAGACGCTATATAAATTGCCTCCAAAAAAAACTGATCATTAAGCAATTGCGGGATGATATCCGCTGGAATAGACTCCGGAAAAGATTTAGCCGGCGATCGAAACACCAGGGTTTCCGTAAATACAAAAGGGTTAGCCACTATTTAATATTTTGCCGTTAATAATGCAGGCCCTCTGAAGGAAGTTAAGACATAAGCTCAGGAAGCATTGATAGATTGATGCCTGGCAAGCCTTCCAATAGGTTACATTCCTTATTTGTATAAAAACCCGAATCAATTTCGATAGAAATAAATTTCAATGTTTCCATCAACCAAAGATTGTAAGCCGCTTTGTATTCAATTACATTTGTCCGTTCATACAACTTCTGGTAGCAAAAAGCTACTCCAGCCGAACCGTGGCAAAAATGGGAATCAGTAACCATGGCTAGTTCCGGAGTATTTCGTTTTAATGTTTCTTTCCCATACATATCCGCTAGCACTATCCATTTTTTATTTTGTAAAATCTCTCCAGCTTTATATAAAAGCAATACCTGGTTAAGATCCCCATAACACCAGGCTAATCTTGTATTGTAAACGGGTACTTCCTTATCGCCAAGCAAAATAGCCGCAGGAAATTGCTGCACCCTATTTTCCTCATAATTCGGTTGCCTGTAATAATGTAAAATCAGTTTGATGCCTCTGTTAACCCAGTCCCGAATTAATGGTGAACAGATACCTGCCTTGTAACTGTCCAGCAGAATGCATAAATAGCCACAAAGGCCATGCGATAAACTAAAATTAATTTGGAATTCCTTTTGATATAATCGATTACTAAACCAGCTGCCGAGGTTGGATTCGACTACCCTGTTAGATAACGCTATCACCAATTCCTCGATATATTTCCGGATCAAAAATTCATCTTTCCGGCTGTTAAAATAAGATAGCACACCAACAGCCCCATGCAAGGGATCAATATCACCATCATTACTAATTTGATGCAATGCAGATTGAAAAATGTAGTGATCCAACTCCTTGAAATCCTTATGGATATCTATTTCAACCAATCCAGCTTTCTGTAAAAGGGAAGCAACATAGGCTAACCCGGCAGCACCATTACTAATAGCATTTCCCTTAAGCGTTCCTATGTTATTATTCCAGCTGTCAAAAACTTTTTCCAAATGGCCAACTGCCTTCTCGCCGTACGAACTGTCATCTGTCTTCTTGTACAAATTAAAATAATAGTAAACCAACCCTAATGCTCCTGTAAGTAACGAGTCCGACTTTGGCTCGGAAGATTCTATAATGCTATGTACTTGATTGAAAATTACTGCCGCGCGTTCTTTCATGCTTAATGGCTATCTAATTATGATCGCCTTTTTTGTCTGTATCGAGGTGATAATTTCGGTCAAGGATGTGCATTGCTTCTATTAGTTTCTCCTTAAAAGTAACGCCCACCGGGATTTCAGCATGATTATCCCACATCCGAATAGTATTACCGTTCACTTCCTTTACTTTCTTAAAATTAATGATAAAAGAGTTATGTACTCTTATAAACGGGGGCTGTGGGAGTCGTGCCATAATATCTTTCATATTCAAAAGGGCCATGGTTTTCTTAGCACCAGAATGAAATGACACGTAATTTTTTTCACCCTGCACAAAATCAATTTCTTCAAAACCAATTTTAATAAATTTACCCTTCAACTCAGTTTTCACAAAAATAAAATCCTGTATGTCTTTTGGCTTATAATGATCGTTTTCCAGTAATGTCATTGCCTTTTGTAACCCCCGCATAAATCTTTGATAAGTAACTGGCTTCAATAAATAATCAGCCACCTCTTTATCGAAACCGTGAATGGCGTATTGCGGATAAGCTGTGCACAATATGACTTTACCCTTACCCTTATAAGTATCCAAAAAATCAATACCACTCATTTGCGGCATATTGACGTCCAAAAAAATAATATCGGCGTCATTCAACAGCAGGTATTCCAAGGCTTCTTTTGGGTTAAGGGTAGTAAAAATCAGGTTTAATGTTTTGATCTCAGCAACGTGCTCAGTTATGAGATCAATACAATGTTGCTCATCGTCAATAATTATGCAGGTAGCCATACTGTGGGGATATTTTGTTCTTTTTCAATTGCTCTTTTCGTTAACTTCTCAGCTACCTCTGCTTCGGTTTCTCTCATTATATTGGTATTCAATCTAAAAGTAACATTAAAATGGCTATCTACTTTACCATATTTAAATTGCTGGTTTTCACTGTATTGCAAAAACAGCCGGCTCGCTAAGTTCTCCAGACCAAAACCATCGCCATGTTCTACCAATCTGCCCGTTCGGACCCGATTGATTACTTCAAAAACGAACCACCCCTCATCTATTTTTCCAGAAATTTTCATTGGGTCGTCTGCATCTGTGAGATCTCCATGCTTACATGCGTTTTCAACAAGGGTTACTAAAATATGGGGGACGATTCTAAGTCCGTTCATTCCAGGCTGAATACTTACCCTCGCATGCGCATTATTCTCAAACCTCAGATTCTGTAATTCCAGCAAGTTGTCAATGGCGTGCAACTCTTCCTTTAAGGCTACTTTGTCGTCGGCCTCCGGTTCCCTAATGCTATAGCGCATCATCTCCGTTAATAGCAATACACCGCGGCCAGCATTTTCGTCCTGGCTTTTTACTTTGCTGTAGAAAAAGCCGAGTACATTGTATAAAAAGTGAGGGTTTATTTGAGCGCGGAGGAATTTGTACTCGAGTGTCAGGTTTTGAGTGTGGAGTTGGTGGTTTTTTTGTTGTTCTGACAGTAGTGTTTTGATAGTAATCTGTGATTTCAAAAAAATATAATAAGCCACAGCAAATAACGAATACTGATAAAAAAACCAAAATCCGCTAGCATATGATTGAAGATAGCTATACGGAGATTTATATCCACCGTCAATAAAGTGAAATATATAATTATATATACAATATCGAACTGTACCGTAAAATAGTAGAATAAAAAAGTACAAAATCCAAAGTAACAATTTGTCTTTTTGAGAATAGTTAATACAACTAAATAAAACAATGTAAAACACAGCAATGCCCAATCCATGTTTAATTATCAGGTCGCAAAAGGTCACTAAAGGCTTATACCAAAGGTATTCAACCATTCTGATGCCGTAATTAACAGCAATAAAAAAAAACCAAAATAAAAAATGTTGCTTAAAATTTACTTTCATGTGTTGCTTTTTCTAAATAATTTTTTGCCCACACCACCCAATCTTGATATCCAGAAAATAGTAATTTTATATCGGGCTTGATTCCATTCTTATAACGACTAATGGTCGCCCTTTGCGTAACAGGATACGACACCCGAAAAATCGGACAAGGCATTTTCAGAGATCTTGCATTTAAATTATCAATTCCACCTCGTGTATTTTCCCCCACTATCGTAACCTTGCTGCTTTGTCTAGCAAAGTCTACCAATGTCTCGGCTGCGCTTATTACACCTCCATCAGTAATAATAATAACATGTTTTGGGTAAATATGATATGAAGTAAATTTAATAGACCGCGCAACACTAATTTTTATGGTGCCGTCTTTATGAATTTTAAAACTTTTTAAGCTTTTTAATATCGAATCCATTGAGTACTTGCTATTGAAGTCGGAATAACCTTTTGCAAAGTTGAAAAAATTATCAGGTGTCGCTTTCATTCTTGAACCGGGGAAATTATAATTGCCACTGGATAAAATGATAGACAATAAGGTGTCATATGAATCGCTAGATCCTCCAGCATTTCCTCTAAGGTCAATTATCAAATTTGGTTTGTTAAAAATTTGGGAAGAGCTGGCGTGAACTGTGCTATCTATAAGACTCTTGCAAGAAATATCAAAATCTGTCAAACTGAGTAATGTTGTAGAATCTGATAAATTTTTAAATCCAACTCTTTTTATATAAGGGATAATGCTACCGGAGGTATCTTTTATGAATTCATCTGCATTCACTATTGATAAAACATTTCTACCAAATGAGTACTTGAATGCTTTCGGAGAGTGTTCTTTGCTAAAATACTTAATTTCCCCAGTCAATTTCCTGGAATTGGGAATAATAAATTTCACTTGATTAGGATACCAAAACAAGTTGTCACCTCTCACAACTATACCATAATATTTTCTTCGAAATTTGATCAGTCGAATTCTCATATTATAGTATATACTTTCATATTCACCTTCAATTCCCGATACCGATAGGTTTTTCAGTAGCGTCGAGTCAAAAACTAAAAAATGAGAATCGCTCTTAGAAAATATTTCTTGAATCTTCGGGAATGTGTTTGGGTTAGATAACAATCTTACCGATAGATGGGGATCGTTGAAGCCATTAAAATAATCCTTCAAATTCGTAAAACAACTGTATGCTGTCTGCGGCGAACTGCCAATAACACTATCAATAAAGTTCCCAAGTCGGTCTATCTCCTTGTAATAGTTGTAATCGATGTAGTTTTTTGTAATAAAATTTCTAAGGTAACGGTAGTTGCTCAAACAATCACAACTATCAACAGTGGCCTTTATTTTGGCAGTAAAAAATAATAGGAAAACTAAAAAAGAAAATTTCATATTGAGTTTACATTGTCATCGTGTACATAATTTCTCCACATTCGCCACGAATTGATCCACATTCAACTTCCGAACATTCAAGGGTGGTGTGGGGGTTTGTGTCATTTGTGACATATTCACTTAACATCTGAAGCTTAAGCCCCAATTTTACAATTATTCTATTTTCGAGTTTCAATCTTTGGTTGTCAACGGTTTCTGCAGAGTATTTCATTTTTCTAGGAATTTAATTTCTTCAAAACAAGTATAAAGTCTACTAAGCAGTAAAAGAAATACACCGATTGTCGTTTTATAAGGATCCATTGCAGAAAAAATATGGTTGGTGGTTGTTTGAACTGTGTTACTTCTATGATCTATTGCCGAATTTAAGGTAGAAAACTTCGGATATTACCGATAATTAGTTTTCTGCGTAGTTTACAGCGACACAGTCTGTTTCTGAAAAGATTTTGAAATAATTTCTGACCCATGTCCATTGAGCCGCCGTTCAAAATTATTACATTTTTAATTTGGTATTATGTACCAACAAATCCCTAACCGACGGAAACGTCTCCCCCAACACCTTCCCCCAATCTTCCCTTTTAATCCAAGCAATCTCCGTGATCCCCTCCTCCTTCTGCGGCTTCAACAATTGACCGGAAGCACAACCCATCCCAAACCAACTGGTTTGCTTCAATACATGCTGCCCCCAGCCATGGTAAATATGCCAGGTATCCAATAAAAAATCCCATAATTGTATTTCCTTCAGGCCGGTTTCTTCGGTTACTTCGCGGAGGGCGCATTCGGCAATCGTTTCGCCGGGGTCGAGTTTGCCTTTGGGCAGGTCCCAGCGGCCATTGCGGTAGATAAACAGGTACTCCCCGAGGTCATTTTGCACCAGACCCCCGCCCGCCTGTATATACACGAGGATGGTTTTCCTGGTCTCGATTACCCCGGCGGGGTCGATGGTGAGTACAATCGCCGCTTTGGCCGGGCTGTCTTCGAGGTCGGCGATTGTTTTTTTCAGGCTGATCGTCTCGGGGTGGTTGAGCATGATGGTGCCGTGGGTGGCGGCCAGCTGCCTTAATTCTTCAGAAAGTGCGTTGGTGATACATAATGGTTTTTCGCCGATATAGATGGTAGTTGAATTCATAGTTGTAAAGCAAAGTGTTTTGTTAGTTGTAAGCAAATGACCAATGGGTATTTGTAAGTAAAATAAATTTTTGTATAAAAAGGTAAAAGGCCCTCAAAAAATATTCACTCCGGCTTCTCTCACCACCCGCCTGTCTGCCCCGCCTGTTTAGCGAAAATCCATAACTGTTTTATTACTTTCAAATGTTCTTACTCTTGTTATTGCATCAGGCATAATTGCAATCATTACATCCGTCTTCAACCTGAATAACACGCTAAAATTAGCGCCATCTCTCCCAAAGGTAAATTGCTGGTGATCGCTGTATTGTAAAACTAACCGGTTGGCCAGGTTCACCAAACCAAACCCGGTATCGGGTTCTGTCAGCTTGCTGCTGCGAATATTGTTTAATACTGTAAACTCAAACCATCCATCAACTATACCCGCAGTAATTTTCAGCGGTTCGGTTGCTACAGTAAGGTCGCCGTGTTTGCAGGCATTTTCAACAAGTGTTACCAGGATATGCGGCACAATTCTAAGATGGTCAATATCGGCCTGGATGTCTATTGCCGCGTAAACACTGTCTTCAAACCGGAGCCGTTGCAATTCCAACAGATTGGTAATTGCCTGAAATTCTTCTCCGATGGCAACTTTATCGTCGGCGTCTGGTTCGCGGATACTATACCGCATCATTTCTGTTACCAGTAACATGGCGCGGCCGGCTTTGGCATCCTGCCTTTTTACCTTCGTGTAAAAAAAGCCAAGCACATTATATAAGAAATGGGGATTGATTTGCGCCCGCAAAAATTTGTATTCGAGGCTCAGGTTCTGCGTTTCCAGCCGATGAATTTTCTGCTGCTCTGCAAGCAATGCCCGGCTACTGGCTTTCGATCGCCGATAAATAAAAAATGCAAGGCCGAAAAGTGCATATTGATAAAAATACCAAAATGCGCTCGGAAAGGCCTGCCAGTAGGTGTAGATATATTTATAGTCGTGATCGTACAACAGAAATAGCTGGTTGTAAAAAATGAACCTGATCACACTATGCACTAACATAAGTAACACCAGCAAAAAACTGAGCTTGCCCCAATTTTTTAAAAACCGGGGGTAAATAAAATAGGAAGTAATATAAAACATCCCGATCCCCAGTCCATATTTCGTAAGGGTATCGATGTAGGCTGTTTTATAATAGAAACCTGAAAGCTCCGCAATGCGGATGACATGATTGATGGCTACATAGCTGAGCCAGTAGAAAAAATGAACTACAAAAGGCTTATGGCGCACAAAGCTGTTCCCAGGTTTTTCACTGATCATATTGGATGATTATTGGATCGCTGTTTTGTCTGAATCCGCTGATGGGATCATACCCATATAGCGGGTTCCGGTTTTCCCTGTGAATTTGCGAAATAAAAATGGAAGTATGCGTTTGATTTTCAAATTTTCCAGGAACAGGTGCCTGGCTTTTATTTTTGCCACAAAGAACAAAGGCAGAGAGCTACACAAAGAGATGCTGCGATGGTTACTGTTTCAGGGCTTTGTGGCTGGTTGATGTCTGAAATACTAACGCCAACCCCAGACATCTGCGATTTTATAAAAAGCGAAATGTGCAGCGTCATCGCTGAATAGTGCAAACCGACCAATTTATTCGGATCGTGTTGGCTATTGTAAAAGCTGCCCTTTGAAAAAAGTCTTTGATGATTCAATGCTGTGACCAGCGGATTAAAGTCATGCTGCATATAAAAAACGAAAATTACAGACATGAGGTCCCTGCAATTGAAAAAGAAGTTTATGCTTATCAAAATGACCATTGTTGCTGTGGGTACCAGCTTTATGCCCCGCTCATAAAAACTATATCCGGGAGCATTGAAGAACAGTTCTATAATAATGAAAGCCGTTTGCCAAAAGAGGTGTTGAAAATTTACGAGCGGATTGTGGCTGGTAAGGTGGATAATGGGCCTGCAATAGCACGCTGGCGTTCTATTTATAACGTAGGATTTTAGCCTGGTTCTGTCTCAGTTTGAATTTCCAGTATCGACCTTTTTCATAATTATGTCTGCGTTTCATTTTACAATCTAAGCGAGATTTGAGTTTGTGATAAAATGGCTTGTAAAAAATAAATTCTTCACAGCCTGATTTTTTACAGGTTTGTGAAAAATCGACTTGTAAAAAATAAATTTTTCACAGCCTGATTTTTTACAGGTTTGTGAAGAATCCACTTGTAAAAAATAAATTTTTTACAGCCTGATTTTTCACAAACTCATTCCTCACAACTTATTCCAGGCCTAATGACTGGCAAATAAATGGTACCGAAAGTTCAAACTGATACAGACTTTTAGCCTTGGGACTTTGTAAAGACAATTGCTTCTGAATATCAACTCCAACCCCGACATTCGCGGCAGCAACACAAATCCCGTCATTTAAAATACACTTCTTTTGACCAACGAAAAAGCAACCGCCGAAAAGCTACTCCAGATACAGGCCGTAAAATTGAGCCCGGAGGCACCTTTTACCTGGGCCAGCGGCTGGAAAAGCCCGATCTACTGCGACAACCGCAAAGTGCTGTCCTTCCCCTATATCCGCGATTTTGTAAAAAGCGAAATGTGCAGCATCATCTTTGAACAGTTTCCGGAGGCAGAAGTACTGGCAGGCGTGGCTACCGCGGGTATCGCCTGGGGCGCTATGGCGGCCGACCAACTGAAACTGCCGTATATATATGTTCGGCCCAAACCCAAGGAACATGGGCTGGGCAACCAGATAGAAGGTTTTGTGGAGCCCGGCAAAAAAGTGCTGGTGATCGAAGACCTGGTGAGCACCGGCAAAAGCAGCCTGGAAGTGGTGGAAGTATTGAAAAAAGCCGGTTATGAAATCGCCGGAATGGTGTCGATCTTTACCTATGGCTTTCCGCAGGCGGATGCGGCCTTTGCCGCAACCGGGATAAAATATATCCCATTGACAAACTATACAGCGCTGATAGAAATTGCCGTGGAGAAAGGGATCGTGTCGGAGGAGCAGCAGGAATTGCTGAATGAATGGCGGATAAGCCCGGATACCTGGGGTAGGTAATGGGGTTAATGGATAGTTGATAATTGATAATGGAATAATGGATAATAAGATGTGGTTGGGGTACGAAAATAAATTATGGGAGAGGCATTATGGCGGTATGGGTTTATACGTTGTTTTGTGTGCATTTAACCTGGACAGGGAGCGTTTTGATGGGCTTACACAATGTGGTCTGCTGTGACATTGTATGATTCAGGGCTTTTGATTCTTCCCGGCTTGTTTCTACCGCCAGGGTTCCCAAGGCTGAAGCCTTGGGTTAGTAAGGGATGCTTTGTTTGGATTGGCTGATTAGTTTCTGATGTGGTAACTGATCGTAGATTGCGGCTTTGGATGCTAGAATAATGGAATGCCGGGACAGTAGGTTTGTCCGGAATCTTAAAGCTTATCTACTAACCCAAGGCTTCAGCCTTGGGAACCCTGGTGGAAGCTTGCAGGGAGCCTTCCGGAAGCTTGGTGGAAGTTGGCGCACATTTTTAAATCACTGCTTGTTACACAAATTGCTTACAGCAACAGCAATTTATGGCATTTCTTTAGGAAGCCATCATTCCATGAAGCTGTAAGTTTGATCCTGGCCGGAATGATTCGTTGTTGAAAGGCCGGATTAAAACATTCACAATCATAATTTAAAATCTTTCCATGAAAAGAATCGCTTTGCTGGTTTCGTTGTGCTGCTGCTTATCTGCCGTTGTAATGGCCCAGATGCCTAAAAAAGTAACGGCAGAAATTAAGACGCCTACGGCAGTTTGTATAGAATGTAAAGCCATCATCGAGGCGGCCGTACCCAAGCAGGTAGATGGCCTCATAAAATTAAATGTCATTTTTAAACGGGGCGTAACCCAGGTACAGTGGTATCCCGACCGCACCAATATCGAAGAAATTAAAACAGCCATCGCTAATGCCGGCTTTGATGCAGATGATGTGCTGGCCAATGTGGACTATTATAAGAAATTACCGATTTGCTGCAAGAAAGTGGAAGATGGCGGTGGGGTGCCGAAGAAGAAGAAACCGGGAACCAGGTAGGAGTTGGTTGATTGGCTGACTGGTTTATTAGTGCACGGGTCCACGCATTTGATGCTTCGTGGTTTAAGGATATGGTATTGGATAAAGTTGAAGTATTTAAAAAACGGCAGACCCTCATTACCAATCAAAGCAAGTGGACACAATAATTGAAAGCTGAGCTTTAAAACAGGATTTTTTATAAATACACTATCAGCGCAAGTTGCTATTTATTTATCCGGTGGGCTAATAGTATCCTTTTCCATAACACCTTCCGCAATTATCATAAACGGTGCGCCCGCTTTGCAGGCCACTCATCTTGTCGGTATAATATTCTATACGGGCGATCTTGCCGCTACCATGGCATTCGGAACACCAGGTTTTGCTGACAGGTTTGTTAGCACTTGTAACCGTGTTATTTCCACCGCCGCCGTTGCCATAGATATCGATTCCGGCGGCTCTCTTTTTTTCGAGTTCGCGGACAGCCCATTCATTATAGGCGTCTTGTTTTATTTGTGATTTGGCACTGGCAAGTGATGTAGCTGCTTCGCGACTACCCATCGCAATCGCCTTTTCATAGAGGGAAAAGGCCCGGTCATACTGTTTTGCAACACTCAGGGATAAACCGGCCCTATAATATCCCTCCGGGTTGCCCAGGTCGCCTTGTTTTATAAACCATTTAGTAGATTCTTCGTTATTTACGGGTACGCCGCCTGAACCGAGGTAGTATATCTGCCCAAGTAAGAAACAAGCCTGGCTGATGCGATAGTTTGCAGCTGCTTCCAACCATGGCATCGCTTCCTGGTATTTTTTTTGGTTGTTTAATGTCGCCCCTTTCATATAAGCGCCGCCATTGTCTTCGTCTATTAAATATTCCAGTTCATTCAGCGAAGGGATATAGAATTTTTCGGCTCCTTTTTTAAATTGTTCTTTTGCCTTATCCGGGTTCCGCACGACGTGGGAATAATTGGTAAACTCTCCTTTTGCATTTTTTAAATTGCCCCGGTCATAAATAATACCCATTCTATATGTTGCCTCTACACTACCTAAAGCTGCGGCGCGTTCGTAGTACTTTAATGCGGAGTCTAATAACCCATACCATTCATAATCGTACAGTCTACCGAGTTCAAAAATGCTGTTCGCATTGCCCATCATTTCTCCTTGTCTCAGCAAGTCAATTCCTCTATGGCGTAACCCATCTACCCGCGAATAGAAGCGCCCCAACGAAGCGAGGGAATCCAGATCGCCTTTTTTAATGGCTTTGTTACATTCTTTTATCCACGCCCGGGTATATTTATCTAATTTGTCTTCGGCTTCATTTTCCACTTTACGCAACGGTGTAAAAATCTGATGGCTATACCTGCCAACGACTCCTTCTCCTTTTCCCTGCTTATAATAAGTGCCTCTGATAAACCCGTTTCCGTGCCAGTAATCGCTAACGTACTTATCACCATCATCGAGAGTTACTGTACCCGTACCGGTAAACAGACCTTGTACGAAAGTGCCTTCGCTTATTACCCCGTTTGCTGTATTTTCCCCAAGGCCGTCTGCCTCGTTATTGTACCATTCGCCGGTATACAAACTGCCATCCTTGTAATGATAGCTTCCATTCACCTTTTGATTGTTCATGTATTGTCCCTCGAAATACTCGTTTCCAATGCTCCGTTTGCCGTTCCCATTCATCATG
>JBDSXW010000097.1:0-51345 GCA_039925965.1 Chitinophagaceae bacterium | reverse complement strand
GGTACTGTAGACAAGCTGTTAAAGCCTGAAATGAAAAAAGACCTCGCAGGCATATTGACCTATCATGTGGTGTCTGGTGCTTTAAAAGCCGCTGATCTGAAAGACGGGATGAAGCTGAAAACCGTAAACGGCGCTGAACTGATGGTTTCTGTAAAAGATGGTAAAGTAATGATCAACGGAGCGAATGTAACCATCGCCGATGTAATATCAAGCAATGGCGTTACTCATGTAATTGATGCAGTATTAATGCCAAAAAAATAACAACAATTGTGATGAATTGGGAAAAGGGACGGCCGTTGGGTCGTCCCTTTTTTTGTAGCTGTTCACTGGCAGCTTTTTAAAAATACCCGACCCCATGTAAAATTGCTCGTGACGCACCAGCACATTTATCTTACCTTACAATATACCAGCGCCTACACCCTTGTTGTTTATTTACCTAATCATGGCAATCAGCAGCGGCATATCTTCGACCAGGGTTCACATGTACTGGCTTTTCTCATTTCCTGGATTCATTTACTGAGAGGCCTTTTTATCCATACAGGCCTTATTACCCGCTGGGCGGCACTGGCGCAATTGCCCATACTGATCGGCAAAGTATTTTTTGTAAATGCCAACGGCGGTGTTAGATTCTGTAACACCGAGTTGTTGCTTTCGATAGTATTATTAATTCTGGTTGTAGTGTTTATTATTAAAGGCAGCGGTACCCTTACTGCCGACGAATATTTTCGGAGCTATTACAAAGCCGGTTCGGAAAATGGGGCGACGAGAAAGTTGTTCCAGTAATTAGGTTTTGACTAAATGCAATGTTTGATGGAGGAGCAGCTATGGCTGCTCCTTTTTTTGCGTCCGGCAATCAAAACCACTGCCCCTCGCAACAATATTGCTTACCAGGACGGCGATTGCTTCAAATCTCTTTGTTCGGGCAAATTAATCCTGGTGCAAAAGCAAAGCGATGTCGCTGGCAAAGTTTACTACAACAGTTCCGAGCCATTTGTAAGTAATGGCACGCAAGGCAACAACAGCGACTAATTCATCTACTCCGATACAGATCACTCGTTACTGGTACACAACAATAAAGATATCCACGCCTTTATCAGCAACGAACTGGCGGGCTATGCTGCGGCCATCGAAAAGGACAAAAACTTAACTTCGATAAGACCCGGTTGCAGCATACAATTAATCTATACAACAACTACGCTTCCAATTAAATAAGGCTCAAGTTACAAGGCTGGGAAATTAGCCCATCCCCTACTTGCCGCCCAACGGCAATTCAATCCTTGTTGGGTATTCATTGGAAAAATAAACCGTGTGTTCTTCCTTTTTAAAATCCTTTTCATCGGCCAGAAAGATATTGGGCAGGTAGGTTTGCGGGTTGCGATCTATTACCGGGAACCAGCTGCTTTGAACTTGTATCATAAGCCGGTGTCCTTTTAAAAAAGTATGATTAATCTGGTGTAGGTCGATCACAAATTCTTCGGGCTTATTGGGTGTTAATGGCGATGGATTGGCAAAGCTTTTCCGGAACCGGCCGCGCAAGACTTCCATCGCCACCGGCAACTGGTAGCCACTCATGGATAAGCTCTTGCCGTCTTTGTCCGGGTACACATCTATCAGCTTCACGATCCAGTCGGCATCGGTTCCGGTGGTGCTTGCAAAAAGGTGGGCGGTTATGGCTCCCGTAACCGTAAGATTGCTGATTAAAGAATCTGTGGTGAAGCTCACCACATCGGGCCGGTTAGCTACAAAGCGTTGATCGCCTACAAGCCACGGCTTCCATCGGCTACCATATCCGTAAGTTGCTTCAATCGGTAGCGTTCGGTATGGCACCGGCTTTGCAGGGTCGCTGATAAAACTTACAGCACCTTTATCAGCTGTCGGTTTTTTAAAACTGGCCGTACCATTGTTGCCGGCATAAAGGTTTGCAACAGTAATTGGTTTGGGCGGCCATTGGGTAAATGTCTTCCATTGGTCCGTACCCGTTTCGTAGCAACTGGCTTCGTCGAAATGACCATCGCCCTGCCCTTTCAGCCAATAGCCAAACCAGCGTTTCTGTAGTTGGTGAAAGTAGTCGGCTGTATTGTTTCCAAAATTAATATCACCCAGCGAGGCTACCGAATCTCTCCGCCACAGGCCATGATTCCAGGGGCCAAGGACGATGAAATTATGATTAGCTTTGTCTGTTGCCTCCATGTGCTGGTACATCAGTTGCGGTCCATTCATATCTTCCTGGTCGTAATACCCGCCCACATGCATCATGGGCACCTGGGCTTCCCCCACATAATTAAGCGGCGAATTTTTCTGCCAGTAAGCATCGTAATTGGGGTGATCGACAAAACTATTCCAGGAGGGTATCTTACCCTTAAAGTATTTCGCGTTTACATTTTTTAAAGAGCCCAACTGCAGGTACCAGTTAAAGAGATCATATTGCGGAAAAGGAAAATCACTGTCCGTGGTGTGGTCGTGCTCCAGCTCATAGCTGTACTCCATGCCATAGCTTAATCGAAATGCGCCATTGTGGTGAAAATCATCACCCAGAAAAAGATCGGCCATGCAGGCTTCTTCCATGCTGGCCTTTAAAGCCGCGTGCGGATTTACCGAACCTACAAGTGCTAGCCAGCCAGGGTACGACACACCGAACAAGCCCACTTTACCCGTATTGCCCGGTACGTTTTTCAGCAGCCAATCAATCGCGTCATAGGTATCAGTACCTTCATCCACCGTATTTTTTTGATGTAGCAGCGGCTGATGGATCTGCATGCTGCCTTCACTTTTATATTTCCCGCGGATATCCTGTAGTACGAAAATGTAGCCATCATTGGCCATGGCAGTTGGAAAATGGCCTCCTGAAAGGGTTGTGGCTGAATCGGGCGGTGTATTTCTGTCAGCTCCGTAAGGCGTACGTTCAATCATTATAGGTACTGGTCCGCCGGCGTTTACGGGCATGTAAATGGTGGTAAACAACTTAACACCATCCCGCATCGGTATCATCGCGGTGGTTCGTTTATACCGGATCGAGTCAGTTTGGGAACAGGCGGCAAGTGTAAAAAACGCGATGAACAACAGCGCAGCAGCGATTTTTTTCATGGATAAGTAGGCTTTTATAAACAGCTTTCAAGATAGTGGATAATGCGTGATTCTACTTTGAAAGCTTAAGAGCCACGGGCTAAAACCCGGGGCCCTAATATTGCAGCCTGGTGGGAAATACCTAACTGTGCAGGATACCGAAACCATGAAAGATGCTGATATTTATCCAATCTAAATAGCAATCCGTTTCCAACCTGGTATTCCCAACGACAGCAGCCTATGAATGTTTCCCGAATACAGATAATAAGGCAGCTAATCACCTGTTTGCTGCTTTTAAGCAACACAATTTCCTTTAGCCAAAAAAAATCTACAAGCGCGATTTATTCGGGTGTTCCCTGGTTTGATGATCAAGGCAATGTGGTGAGCGCACATGGCGCAAACATCATCCAAGACAAGGATCGGTTTTATCTTTTTGGCGAGCGCCATACTGATACCAGCAATGCTTTTGCCGGCATCAATTGTTATTCATCAGCAGATCTGTCCAACTGGAAATTTGAAAGCATTGCATTGCCCGTGCAGGAATCCGGAAAACTGGGCCCGAACCGGGTGGGTGAACGTCCCAAAGTAATGAAATGCCCTGCCACCGGGGAGTATGTGATGTACCTGCATGTGGACACGCTGGGCTACAAAGATCAGTTTGTGGGTTATGCAACAGCTAGCCGGATTACCGGGCCTTATACTTTTAAAGGGCCACTGCTCATCGATGGCAGGCCGATCAAAAAATGGGATATGGGTACTTTCCAGGATCTTGATGGTGCAGGTTACGTGCTGCTGCATGGTGGAGATATTTACAAACTCGGCGATGATTATAAAAGCATCACTGAACAAACGAATAAAGCCATGGAACGGGGTTTCGAATCGCCGGCTATGTTTCACAAGAACAGCCTATATTACTTTTTGGGTTCAGACCTTACAGGATGGGAGCGCAATGACAACTATTACTTTACGGCCAGTTCGCTGAAAGGTCCATGGACCCGGCAGGGCATTTTTGCGCCAAAAGGCAGCCTTACCTGGAACTCACAAACAAGTTTTGTACTACCTATTCAAGGTTCAAAAGTTTATATGTTTATGGGTGATCGATGGTCATTTCCAAAACAAGCATCAGCCGCCACCTATATCTGGCAGCCACTCACCATTTCCGGCCACTCACTTTCCATCCCTGCATTCAGGGAAGCATGGAAAATAAATTGGGCTAACGGGGAAGTTTCACCGGCTGTGGTTGGCGGGAAAACGATTGAAGCAGACGATAAACAAATTGCCTGGTCCGGCGATTGGCAGCAGGATACTTTAACGGCAAAGCGTTCAGATAAAAAAGGGGCTTCTTTTTCGGTAACAGTTAGAGGAACACAAGTAGGCTTCTATGCGCTAGCCCGCCCGGATGGCGGGTATGCGCTAATTACGCTTCGCAACAGTAAGGGGAAAATCGTGGTTTCCTCCACGGTTGATATGTATTCAAAATTTCCGGAGTTGTCGTTGAAGTTTCTAAGTCCGGTTTTTCCAAAGGACAACTACACACTGACGGTTTCGGTATTAGCAGAGAACTGGTACTGGGTTTCAAAAAATGGATCCCGGTCGGGCAGTACCGGTTATCTTGTCTCGCTGAATAAAATTGTGGTCAACGATTAATAAAGTCGCGAAGAGGCAAAGCCGTAATTTAGTCAAAGGTGAATGGGTCAGTAGGTCGTTGATATTGACATATGGATAGCAGCCTGCAAAACGGGACCGAAGCACTGTTTAATGTCTTGCAATTTACAGCTCATAATAGGGCCGGCAGGGGATTCATATAGCGGTATTTCTTACAATTATTTCAACACACACGTATATAATTTCTATAGCATGAAGAAGAGTTTTGTCGTTACGCTTTGCTTTTACTTTGTTTGTTTCGTGGTTGGGGCCCAGACCAAACAAGCAACTATAGTTCATACATCCGCATCATCGCAGCCGGGGTTCTTTCCATTAATGAAAGAAGGTAACGTTCCCACTATTCTCGTAGACGCGTCTGATGCTGATGTGGTACGCATTGCTGCCAATGCCCTGGCGTTGGATATGGAACTGGTTGGGGGAATGCGACCTGCTGTTATTCCAAAACCTGGCACCAATAATACCTATCTTATTATAGCCGGAACGATCGGCAAATCTTCCTTTATAGATGGGTTGATCAAAGCAAAAAAGCTAAACCCTGCCGCCATCAAAGGCAAGTGGGAATCCTTTGTCATTGCCACCATTGATGCGCCGATGAAGGGCGTACAGCAGGCATTGGTAATTGCAGGCAGCGACCGCAGGGGTACAGCGTATGGATTGTTCGAACTGTCCCGTGCGGCAGGTGTCTCCCCCTGGGTTTGGTGGGCTGATGCGGTTCCGGCAAAACAGGCTGCACTTTCAGTGTTTCCAGGTACCTATACGAGCAAAGAACCATCTGTAAAATACCGTGGCATTTTTATTAATGATGAAGATTGGGGCCTGCAGCCCTGGGCTGCAAAAACATTTGAACCTGAAACAGGCGATATCGGCCCAAAGACCTATGCCAAAGTGTTTGAATTGTTGTTGCGCCTAAGGGCCAATCTTATCTGGCCAGCTATGCACGATTGTACAAAACCATTTTTCCAAATCGCCGGCAACACAAAAATAGCGGAAGCTTATGGAATCCTTATTGGCTCGTCTCATGCCGAACCGATGTTGCGGAATAACGTGGGTGAATGGAATGAAAAGACAATGGGGCCTTTCAACTATATCATCAACAAAGAGACTGTGCTGCGCTATTGGGAAGATCGGGTAAAAGAATCGAAGGGTATCAACGCGATGTTTTCGTTGGGTATGCGCGGGGTACACGACAGCAAAATGGAAGGCGTGAAAGATGCGAAAGAAGCCGTGCCATTACTGGAAAATATTTTCGCCGATCAACGAAACCTGCTTACAACCTATATCAACAAAGACATCAAAGCCGTGCCCCAGGTATTTACGGCGTATAAAGAAGTGCTGGAGATTTATGACAACGGATTAAAACTTCCGGACGATGTAACATTGGTGTGGCCTGATGATAACTATGGGTATATCCAGCGGTTAAATAATGAACAGGAGAAAAAGCGTCCGGGAGGTTCGGGCGTGTATTACCACGCTTCCTACTGGGGCCGCCCGCACGATTACCTGTGGCTTAGTTCCACGCATCCGGCACTGATCCAGGAAGAAATGATGAAAGCTTACGACAACGGATCGAAGAGGTTATGGGTGCTCAATGTCGGCGACATAAAGCCATTGGAATATAACATAGAGCTATTTATGGATATGGGCTTTAACGCCAGTCCATTTAAAAACAGCGACTATTCGAAGCAACATTTACTGCAATGGGCGGCTGATCTGTTTGGCACAACTACAGCACCCAGGATCCAGGCTGTTTTATGGGAGTACTACCAGCTTGCTTTTGAGAGAAGGCCTGAGTTTATGGGCTGGAGCCAGACAGAACCGACTACCAAAACAAATTATACCGCTTTCAATCATTTCTATTACGGCGATGAGGCGCAAAAAAGAATCGACGTCTACCAGGCATTGGAGGATAAAGTAAAAGCCCTCCGCACACAGATGCTTCCAAAAGATGCGGCTTCTTTTTATCAATTGGTTTACTACCCGGTGGTGGGCGCATCGCTGATAAATAAGAAATTTTTATACCGCGACAAAAGTTATTTCTATGCCAGGCAAAACCGCCTGAGCGCTGCTGACTATGCACAACAATCAAAAGATGCATACGACAGCATTGTTGCTGAAACAGACTATTTCAACAACCAATTGTCGGGTGGTAAGTGGACGAATATGATGTCGATGAAACCGAGAAACCTTCCGGTATTTCTGGCACCTGAATTGCCTGCCATAAGCATCAACGGATCTGAAAACTGGGGCATAGCGCCCGAAGGGTATATCGCAAAAGATTCGTCGTTACCACCCCTTAATACAGCCTGGCTATTGCCAGCATTTGACAATCTCAATAAACAACAATATTTCATTGATCTTTTTCTTACAGCAAATCAGTCAATGGTTTGGGATGCTACGGTTTCATCTCCCTGGATTAAATGTTCAGCAGCGAAAGGCATATTAAGTCCGGAGCCGGGTAAAAACCAATTACGTCTGCTTGTGTCGATCGACTGGACAAAAGCTCCTGCAACAGCATTTAGCGGAGCGGTGATTTTTACATCCGGCAGCAAACAACTAAAAGTTGCAATTAACGGTAATCAATTCAGCACCGGCAACTTCAAGGGTTTTGTTGAGAGCAATGGTTATATATGTATACAAGCCTCGCATTTTACCCGGCAGAAAAAACAATCGTACGCAGTATGGAATGTCTTCCATGGCGTAGGCTATACTGGTGAAACCCTGCGTTCGGAAATTGGGCCGCAACAGGAAACAAAATCATTAAGCGATACCGGATGGATCAGGCAGAACAGCTCCTATGTAGCATATGATTTTTATTCTTTCACGAAGGCAAATGCCAGTCTCCAGGTATGTAGCATACCAACACATCCCCTGAATAATTTATGCGGCATGCGGTACGCAGTATCGGTCGATGGCGGACCCATCCAGATAGTAGACTTTCGCACGGTTGGCAGAACTGAAGAATGGAAACAAAATGTGTTGCGCAACAGGGCTGAGAAAACCATTAAAGTATCATGGCTCGAAAAAGGGCGTCACACGCTGCGCATCTACGCAATGGATCCCGGTGTTTTGTTGGATGAGATACAGATTGACTTCGGTGGATTGAAGCATTCTGTCGGAGCGATATCCGAAACCAGGTTTTAATCGGCTTAAGGTATTCAACCTCCTTGAGAGTCGGCAACCTTCACCATCAACATTTTGCGGGAATTAGCGGTTTTTTTTAACTTTCCTCTATGGCGTTCACAACCTGCTTGCTACCCTTCTCTAAAAGAATTGTTAAAACACCGTTAACAGTTCAATTATTGACAAGCGGTAACAAAAGAAGATCGATCTACGTATAGTTTCGTACAGCAAATCACCCTCCATGCTTTTACACAAAACCCTTGCCATCACCCTGCTCTTTTTTGCGGGAATTACACATGCCGTGGCACAAAAACCTGCTCCGAAACAATTGGCCGCTAAACGTGCCACCGGGCCAATTAAGATTGATGGCAAATTGGATGAAGCGGCCTGGAAAGATGCCCCGAAGGCGGAAGGTTATACAGAATTTCGCCCTACCCCTTTTAAACAAGAAGACCCCGGTAAAAAAACAGAAGTGTACATGTTGTATACGGATGAAGGATTGTATCTGGGCGGGTATTGCCATGAACCGAGCCGTGATAGTATTTCTACTGAAGTGACCGGTCGCGATGGATTTGGTAATAATGATTTTATCGGGTTTATTTTTGACACGTATAAAGATCATATCAACGGTTTCGAATATTTCGTAACGCCCTTGGGCCAGCAGATGGATGCAAAAATGTCCCCTAACTCCAATGGCAATGACGAAGACTTCAGCTGGAATGCCGTATGGACCAGTGCTGCTGTAATCCAGCATGATGGCTGGACTTTTGAGATGTTCCTTCCACTTTCGGCTATTCGGTTTAGTACCAAAAACACACAGGACTGGGGAATGAATATTACCCGCAAACGCCAGAGAACCGGGCAGCAGTACACCTGGAACCCAATCGACCCGGCTGTAAATGGGTTTTTAACACAAGAAGGGTACTGGGCAGGTCTGGAAAATATAAAGCCGCCGCTGAGGCTCCAGTTTTCTCCCTATTTTTCTACCTATGTCAATCACTATCCATCCCACGATCCAGCTGTAAAAAATTGGACCTCATCTGTAAATGGCGGTATGGATGTAAAATATGGCATCAGCCAGGCCTTTACACTGGATATGACGCTGATACCCGATTTCGGCCAGGTGCAAAGCGACAATAAGGTGTTGAACACCACACCTTTCGAAGTGAAATACAACGAGAACCGGGCGTTTTTTACCGAAGGCACGGAGCTTTTCAACAAGGGCAACTTCTTCTATAGCCGGCGTGTAGGCGGCCGCCCAATGCACCTCGACGACGTATACAGGCAATTGGCCCCTAATGAAACAGTGTTGGACAATCCTTCGGAAACAAAACTCATCAACGCTACCAAAATTTCTGGCAGGATGCAGGGTGGGCTTGGTATTGGATTTTTTAATGGCGTTACCGCCGCCCAACATGCCACCATAGAGGATGACAAAGGAAACCAGCGTAGCGTGGAAACGAACCCATTAACTAACTACAACATTATCGTGCTGAACCAGTCGCTGAAACACAATTCGAGTGTGAGTTTTGTAAATACCAATGTGTTGCGCAGTGGCAATGATTACGATGCCAATGTAAGTGCCGCATTGTTCGATTTTAACGACAAGACCAACATGTGGAATATAGGCGGTAAACTGGCTAATAGTAACCTGGTAGGCTATCTGCCGGGCAACAAAACACAAAGTGGTTATAGCCACGAACTCTACTTTGGCAAAACCAGCGGTCGCTTTAATTTTAATATTTACCAGGGGCTAACTGACGCTAAGTTTAACACCAACGACCTCGGTTATTTTACCATGAATAATTTTCTGGATCATAGCCTTTGGATGGGCTATAAATGGAATAAGCCCGGCACCTGGTATAACCGCATCAACCTGAATTTTCGTGCCAGCTATTCCCGGCGGGTGAAGCCCACCGCTTACCAGAATGCCAATATCAATATGAATGTAAACGGGCAGCTAAAAAACCTTTGGTTTACCGGCTTTTTTGTAGGCTACGAGCCGGCGGCAAATGATTTTTATGAACCACGCGTGGAAGGCAAAGTGTTCCGGGGTTGGGTATCCGGGTTTGTGGACGCCTGGGTGGAAACCAACAATGCCAAGAAATATAGTGGTTACGCCGAACTGTTGTATGTAAACCGAAGCTTTTTCCATGGCTATAAGTTTCAGATCAACCTGAATCATAAATATCGTTTCAGCAACAAATTTTCGGTGGGGCACAGTATTATGATGGAGCCCCAAAAAAATAATGTTGGCTTTGCGTCCGTCGATAACACCAACCCGATATTTGGCCGCCGGGACCGGAACACGATTGAGAACACACTTGACTTTAAATACAACTTCAACAACAAACTTGGCATCACCACGCGGATACGCCACTATTGGAGCCGTGTTGATTACAAAGAGTTTTTTGACTTAAATCCGAATGGCAGCCTGGCACATAACAGTAGCTTCAGTAAGGACGTAAACCAGAATTACAATGCCTTTAATGTGGATGCTGTATTTACCTGGCAGTTTGGCCCGGGCAGTTTCATCAATATAGTCTGGAAAAATTCCATTGAAGATTTTAACCAACTCATCGACCGCAGTTATTTTAAAAACCTCAATACAACATTGTCCACCGATCAAAACAATAACTTCTCCATCAAAATCCTTTACTTCCTGGATTATTTGCAGTTAAAGAAGAAGAAGTAGGTACTAGCCGTAAGATTCATGGTTCAGGTATGAAGGTCCAAGGTTTATGGATCATGGGTTCAAATTTCGCTAATGCACGTTCACGAGTTCATAAGTTTGGGTCGTAAAGGTTGGGTCTAAAATCGCTATGCTAAAATCGTTGTACTAAAATCAGCGATCAGACATCGAAACATCCCTCACATCTAATACCTGATTTCATCCAGCTTTACCTTCCCCTTAAAAGTCCAAAAGACAAAACTGGTATAGAAGCCTACCATCGGCGTACCGATAGCGGCGATCAGCAACAGGGTCTTCATAGTTTTCACCGAAGAAGCACCATTACTGATAGTGATACTGTGTTGCGGGTTATTGGTGGCAAAAAGCAGGTTGGGAAATACTTCCAGCGCCACCATGGCCAGCAGCGATGCAATGGTAACCGACGAACTGATAAACGCATAACGGTATTTGCCCTTATTCAGTTGCCTGGGTATATTGGCGATGGCCAGGAACATGGTGAGTGGCAGAAAAAAATACACCGGCTTACTTCTGATCCGGTCGCTTAAATGCGGGATGTACAGCAACGTGTACAGCGTAGTGATCCCGAATGCTACCACAAAAAATACCATGAATTTTTTCGCCAGCAGGGAGAGCTTGGTGTACAGGCGGTTCTCCGTTTTCATAGCCAGGTAAATGGCACCATGGAGCATGAATAATGCCAGCGTAGTGATCGCCACCATAATACTGAACGGGTTAAAGAAACTAAGCCAGTCACCCACAAATTCATGCTGTTCATTCAGCGGCAGGCCAAGTGCGACATTGCCCAGCATCAGCCCGAGCGATAAGGAAATAGTGATAGAAGAAAACGAGTAAATAAAATCCCAGACCATTCGCCAGGTAATGCCGGGTTCTTTACTCCGGAATTCGATGGCCACACCCCGCCAGATAAGCCCAATCATAAACACCATGAAAGGCACATAGAAGGCAGAAAAAATAGCCGCATACGCTACCGGGAAACCTGCAAATAAAGCCCCGCCTGCAATTACCAGCCAAACTTCGTTTCCATCCCACACCGGCGCAATCGCATCAATCGCAATGCGGCGGCTGGTCTCCTTTTTCAGGAACAGGTGCAAGGCACCCGCACCCAGATCGAAGCCATCGAGGATGGCGTATCCACTGATGACTCCGCCAAATACAAGGAACCACCACACATTATAATGCAGGCCTAAAAATGTTTCCATAACATATCATTAATGGTCTAAAATCGGGTTGTCTCTTTTGCTGCCTTCGTCTATTTCTTCCTTCACATGATCATCCACCGGGCCGTGTTTTATTTTCTTATTGAGCAGGTAAATAAACAGGGTAAATAAAGCAGCATACACAACGGTAAACAGGATCAATGAAAAAACAATCTGTTGGGCTGAAACCGCTTTAGATAATGCATCGGAGGTGCGAAGCAGGCCATATACTACCCAGGGCTGGCGCCCCATCTCTGCGGTAAACCACCCTGCCTGGTTGGCAATCTGGGGTAAAAAAACTGCCCAGCAAAACACCAGCATCAGCCATCGTTTGTCGAATAATTTCCCCTTTTTCCATTGCCAGCTGGCATAGCAGGTAAGCACGATCATGAGCATGCCCAGGGCAATCATCAGGTGGTATAACTGGAAGATGGCATTTACCTGCTTAGGCCTGTTTTCCGGAGAAAACGAATTGAGACCGGCAATGGGTTGCTTAAAATCCATATGGAGCATAAAGCTAAGCCCACCGGGAATCTTCAGGCCCGTGGGCTTCTGATGCTTATCGTCCACCCAGCCCACCAGGAACATATCGGCGGCAGCGCTACTATCGTAATGCCCCTCCATCGCGGCCAGTTTTGCGGGCTGGTTTTTGGCAACCCCTTCAGCGCTCCGATGGCCAACGAATAACTGTGCCAGCGCAAAAATGGTGGCTACTGCCAGGGCGATTTTAAAGGACGGTTTTGCAATTTCCAGGAATTTATTTTTGATAATATAATAGGCGTTGACGCTCATTACCAGGAAGGCGCCGGATAAAATAGCACCGATCCATACATGCATCAGCCGATCTACGCTGGAAGGGTTAAATACCATGGCCCAGAAATCAGTGACCTCCGCCCTTGCGCTGAGCCCTTCCCCTACAATATGATAACCGGCAGGCGTTTGCTGCCAGCTATTTGCCACCACGATCCATACCGCACTGAACATGGCGCCGAGGAAAACCATGAGAGTAGCAAAGAAATGGACGCCACGGCTTACCCGGTTCCAGCCGAATAGCAAGACACCCAAAAAGCCGCTCTCCAATGCAAAAGCAAAGATGCCTTCAGCGGCCAGGGCGCTGCCAAAAATATCACCCACATACTTGGAATAAGTGGCCCAGTTGGTGCCAAATTCAAACTCCATAATAATACCAGTGGCTACGCCGATTCCAAAAATCAGGGCAAAGATCTTAATCCAGAACCGCGTCATCCGCTCATATAGCATGTTTCCTGTCTTGAGGTACATGCCTTCCATAATAACCAATATGAGGCCCACACCAATACTAAGTGGCGGATAGATATAATGAAAAGCGATGGTAAATGCAAACTGGATCCTTGCTAAAATTTCGGTTTCCATATATTCTGGGTGGGTTGCCGGTAAAGGTAGCCCAACCGGTTTTTCTTACTGTCATGTTTTGTGGGCGATCGCAAAAAAGATTTGAGAGTCCTGGCAGCAGGTCCTGATGAGGTAAATGGCAAGAGACTTCACGAGTCTCCCAATAAAAATAGGGGGCATAAAAAACTGGCTGGTTGCCCGCAGGAAGCGTTGTAACCAGCCAATAAGTAGCTTGTGCAATAGAATTAAAAAATGAGCCCGTGATTACCTGGCCATCCAGCCGCCATCAACCACCATCACATGCCCGCTCATATACGAACTTGCCTCAGAGCAAAGAAATACAACCGGGCCTTTAAAGTCTTGTGGTTCGCCCCAGCGTGCTGCGGGAATTCGGTCGAGGATAGATTTAGACCGATCAGGATCTGCCCTTAATGCCTCTGTATTGTTTGTAGCGATATAGCCCGGTGCAATACCATTCACATTCACCCCTTTTGCAGCCCATTCGTTGGCAAAAGCTTTTACCAAACCGGCGACAGCCGATTTGCTGGCAGTGTAGCCCGGTACATTAATACCGCCCTGAAAACTCAGCAGCGAACAAGTGAATACCACTTTGCCTGAACCCCTTTCGATCATGTCTTTACCAAATTCACGTGTCATGATGAACTGGGCATCCAGGTTTACCGCGAGCACTTTATCCCACCATTCATCTGGATGTTCGGCTACCGGCTTGCGCAGGATCATGCCTGCATTATTGATCAGGATATCAATTGTATGTGCCGCTTTCACGGTTTCGATGAACTTGTAAAGATCCTCGCGGTTGGAGATATCAACCACATACCCCGTGTATTTACGGCCTAACCCGGTAATTGTTGCTTCGGTGTCGCCACCTATAACAGCTTCAGCAATAGAAGCACCTACAATATCTGCACCGGCTTCCGCCAACGCCGTTGCCATTGCCTGACCCAACCCGGTGTCAGCACCTGTAACTAAAGCCGTTTTACCCTTTAGTGAAAAATTTTCAAGAATGTTCATTCGTTAGTTTTCGTTTAGTGTAAGTAGAAATTGATAAGAGGCCAGCAATGATCTCTCTATAGAGCCAAAAATACTGTCGAAATTGGGAATTGCCAGACAAATTTATCGAAGGATTGGTAACCCCGAACTATCCATAGGCACAATTATGCTACCCGTTGCCAACCATGAACTTTGCAAACCTACCTTTTTGCAAGCCAGGGTTGGTAACCTTTGGCTCCGCGTCGCCCCTCAGGTGGTCGCACCAGGCAACGCTACATGCATCGTGGTCCTGTTCGCAATAAGAAATATACTGCAGGTATTCCTTGAAAAAGGTTGCCAAACGTGGAAGTTCTAAACAATTTAGGTCGCGAACAAGGGTCGGCAACCTTCATTTGCCGCGCAGGTACATTTTACATAGCAGATAAAGGCATATAAAGCCCGCGAGATAGCCACCTAAAATATCGGTGAACCAATGAGCACCAAGATATATGCGTGATACGGAAACGGTAATCACCAGGAAGCAGGACAAGAAAATAATACCAGCCCTTAAAGTCATGGGCATATTTTTGAGCCGGTAAGCCAGGAACGACAGGAATCCAAAAAATACCACGTAGAACATCACATGGCCACTGGGAAAGCTTTGTTGGGCATTCTCGCCTAGGATCCGAACCAGCGATGCTTCAGGCCGCGGCCTGTTTACCAATAATTTAAGAAGGGTACTCACCAAACCGGATAACAGTGTCAGCAGGATAAAGACCGCCTCCCTTTTGTACCTGAACAAATAAAAAAAAACTGCGCTCCCACCGACCAGAATTAACGGAACCGGCATATAGCCAAACCAGCTGATTCCTTTCATGAGGCTATCCAGGAAGGCACTATTATGTTCCTGCACTTCCCGGGAAAAACGCAGGTCGAAAGCAAGCGAAGGACGCAAGCTAATCAGCAGCACGAGCAGGAGGAATGCAAGCGCCATGAAAATGATCAGGTACTGTAAAACATTCTTTTTGTTCACGGATAGATGTTGTTTTTTGAGCCCGGGTGGCCAACGCTTCCTTAGAGACCGTTGTCAAACTTAAACTTCTCGTTTTCAGTTTTCTTAATCAGTTTCCCAAACCGGTAAGACAGGGCCAGGTTAAAGATGCGTGCATCCCGTCGGCCTATTGATGTCTGCACCAGCCAGGGAGTTGTAATATCCGTCCGCTGTTTCTGGGTGTTGAGCAGGTCGGAGATAGTAAAAGTAACGCTGGCTTTCTTCTTAAAAAAGTCCTGCCGCAGGCCGATATTACTTACAAAAACTGCGTAATTCTTTCCCTGGGGCGTCTGTCGTGCAGAGCGGTAATTGCTACCGAGCTGCGCCATCGTATTTTTTGTAATCGTGAAGGTACAGTTTAGGATATTGCTCATTGAATAGATCGATTTACGATTACTATATCCCAGCGAAGAAGCATCAATAATGTTGTAAAATAGATTGGTGCTGAAGTTTGCAGAGAAGAAATTGCCTGCCTTGGCTGTGAAGATCAACTCCAGGCCGGCCGACTGATCATTGGATAAATTCTGAATACTGGTGAGCAAAACGCTATCGTTCAATGCCCGGATAATGTTGGTGAAACCATTTTGTTTGTACCGATAATACAGACTTGGGATAAATGAAAAATTCTTACCCTGCCATTTATATCCCGTCTCCACAGAATGAATGATTTCGGGCTTAAGGTAAGGGTTTCCCGACCTTACATTATAAGGATCCTGGTACTCAGGAAATGGGTTGATATCGTCACCCTCGGGCCTGTGTATCCGGCGGCTATAATTCAATTGCACTTCGCCGTTTTTTAGCTTGTAAGCCAGGTGCAGCGTGGGGTACAACTTAAAGTATTGATTGTTGATGGTAGAGTCCTTTGTTACCTGGCGACCTTTTATAGAAACCTCCTCTGCACGCAACCCCAGCGAAAACCCGAACTTATCAAAGCTTCTCTCATAAGTGGCGTAAAAAGCATTGATATTTTCATTATAGATAAAGCGGTTACTCTTTTGCAGGTCCTTTACAAAACTTCCTGAAGCGGAATTGTAGTACTCGCCGTAAAAATCAAAATCCTGTTTGGAAAAAGATCCTGAATAGCCAGCTTCCAATTTTGAATCTTCGGTCAGCGGGTTGCTATAATCCAGCGTTACCTGCTGCTGATCCTGGTTTTGTTTTATCAGGGTATTGTCCGAACTGGTACTGACCGACGGAATGCTGTAGCGGTTGGTGTAATGATTGTCCTCCGCCTCCCTCTCAGACGAAAAATTGGCCTCAAGCCTTATCGAATGATCTTCTTTAGGAAAACGATGCTCCCAAAATGCGGTGACATCTTTTTCTTTTTGAATTTCAGGATCGTAGCGTTGCCGGGTATATTGGTTGGTCAATTTTTGCTGCGCATCGTAAAATGATTTATTCACCAGGTCGCGTCGTTTCTGGTCGCGGCTGGAATAATCGCCGGAGATGCCCAGGCTGTTAAACTTATCCGGATCATAGCCCATGCCTAGGGTAAGCAAGTGAGAGAACGGACCGGCGGTAGAGTAGCTATTCTCAGTATATGAACTTTTAAGTGCATGCGTAAATGAATCAAGGTAGGAGCGCTGGATATCGTTGGTGCGTATCCTGGCGTCTTTCCGTATCGCGTAGTTTCCAAATACATTGAGCTTGCCTGGCTTGTAATTAAACCCTACCGCAGAGCCATACCTGCTTCGGTTTCCGCCAGACAATACAATATTCCCGTTAAACCCTGTCTTGAGATTCTTTTTCAGTACGATATTGATAATGCCCGCCGTGCCATCCGGCTTAAACCTGGCAGAAGGGTTGGTGATGACTTCGATCCGTTCGATAGAATTAGCCGGCAACTGTTGCAGCACTGCCGCCCTTGACTTACCCATCAGCGGCGAGGGCTGCCCGTTGATCAGGATCACTACATCCCCTGAGCCGCGCAGGCTTACGAGGCCGTCGATATCTACTTCTACCGACGGTATATTTTTTAGAATATTACTTGCGGCGCCACTTTGGGCCGCTATATCCTGCGCTACCAGATACACTTTCCTGTCGATATTGGCCATCAGGGCACCCCTTTTTCCTGTGACCAAAACATCGTTTGAAGCCTTTGAGCCGGAAGCGATTTCGATAATGCCTATTTTATATTTGCCATATTCAGCCTCCACCAAAACAGACACATACCTCTTTTCGTATCCTATAAAACTAATGCCTACCAGATAGGTCCCGACATGTAACCCTTCGACTGTGAAGTTGCCTTTAGCATCAGTGAAAGCACCTTTTACAAGGCTGCTGTCTTTTACTTGCAATACGGAGACATTGGAAAACTCAAGGGGCTGCTTTGAAACAGCATCAACAACCGACCCCGAAACAGATGCGCCAGCTTCGGCAAAGCAACTGGCAGAAATAAATACTAAAAAAAAGCAGGAAAGGATGACCCGTTTAATCATAAACACAGTTTTAGGAGGCAAAACTATCTGCCGATACTGTTTAAAATCTGTAGTTAGATACGCTTACTTCCCGGTAAAATTAATTGAGAATACATGCTTACCCGCTTCAAAGCGGTAGCCCACTATAAACCCGGATACATCGCAGATCTGCCGAATGATCGACAATCCCAGCGCACTGCCGCCGGTAGCGTTGGATGGTTTGTAAAACCGGGTAAATAGCCCTTCCTGTAGCGATAAACTCAGTTCCCCATCATTACTTACTACCAACGAATTTTTGTCTAAAAAAATATAAAGACGCCCGCCATCATTTGAATGCCTGAATGCGTTACCCAACAGGTTATTCAGCAATATATCCACCAGGTCTGTGTTCATAAGAATTTCTGTTTCCTCCATTTCAGTCGACACCAAAATCTGTTTCGCTTCATAGAGCGAAATAACCTGGGATAACTTTTCAACTATTTTCTCCCGCAAGTGTACTACCAATTTTTCGGCATACTGTTGATTTTCAATTTTTGTGAGGAGCAGCAATGATTTATTTGTCCGCGCTAATCGGTCAAGGGCTTCGTCAGCCGATTGTACTGCTTTGCTCTGTGCCTCTGATAAAGCTGCGTCCTGTATCAGTAATTCCAGTTGGGAACGGATGATCGCCAGCGGTGTCTGCAGTTCGTGAGCGGCATTGCTCGTAAATTCCTTAAGCAATGCATAGTCTTTTTGCGCCTTGCCGATGGATGCGCTCAAAGTCTTATTCATAGTAGTGAACTCGTCGATCTCTGAATCCGGTAGCTGGAGGGCAGCGTCTTTTGATATGGTAAAATTATTGATGATGTCGAGCGACTGGTAAAAAGGTTTCCAAAGCCGGCGCAACACGATCCTGTTGATCACCTGGCCCGATATCAGCACCACCCCAATGGTAATAAGCGTAATGAGAATAATGGTGTGAGTCATGGCATCGGTATCCTCCAGTGAATTGCGCACCGTAACCAGGTACCATTGCTGATCGATATTGATAGAAAAAGTCAATTGCCTGCAGGGCTCGTCATGCCGCTCTGTACGAAGTGTAGCTGAGATGATTTTTCTTTTTTTAAAAGGCGCATCCGACGGCGTGAACAGAATTTCCTGATCGTTTACCGACACCGGCTCTGGCAGGCGATGATATGTTTTCACATAAGCCTCCACTTCCTGCTGCTCTATCTCCAGGCTATCATCTACCTGGCTTACCAGCACATACCGCAGCAGGAAATAGAACGCGATGCTGGATAACAAAAAGATGCTGATGGTGGCTATCAGGTTTGCCCGGTTGAACTTGTCGAAAAGTTTCATATAAAAATTTTACTTGTTCTATCTATTGCCGCCGGGCTGAAGCCCGGCGGCAATAGATAGTCAGAGGAGGCCGAATTTATACCCCATGCCATACACCGATTTGATATAGTCCGGGCTCCCCGCCTGGATAAACTTCTTCCTGATATTCTTGATATGGGTATAGATAAAATCATAACTATCGGCCAGGTCCATATCGTCGCCCCATAAATGTTCTGCCAGGGCATTTTTACTGATTACCCGGTTTTTGTTGCCCAGGAAGTATAAAAGCATCTCGTATTCCTTACGGGTAAGGTCGATCTGCTGATCTCCGATTTGTACTGTTTTTTGTTTGAGGTCAATCACTAATTGATCAAAGCGAATGGTATTGTTGCCATCAAAAGATTTGCGGCGGATAATTGCGGCGACCCTGGCGCCCAGTTCAGAAAGATGGAACGGCTTGGCCAGGTAATCATCGGCACCCGCATTGAGGCCTGTTACTTTATCATCCAAAGAATTACGGGCAGATACTATAATGACCCCATCCGCTTTGCCGTCTGCTTTTAGGTGCTTTAATATTTCGAGCCCATTTCCACCCGGCAAATTAATGTCCAGGATGATGCATGCATATTCATACAACGCCGTTTTTTCCATGGCAGTGGCATAGTCCAGGGCCGTTTCACACACAAAATTTTCGTTGCCCAGGTAAATACAAATACCCTGCGACAATTCCTTCTCATCCTCGATGACCAATATCTTCATAACACATTCAATTTAGTAAGTACCGCGTGGGCAGAAAACGATAACTAACAGCAGCGGTGTCAAAACGCTTTTACCCCGAGGCCATTATTGTTTACGAATAATACCTTTACCCTCAATCGACAGGTTGATAATGATCTTCGCTTCCAACTGTATAAATCGTGGCAAAAGATAACCCTTATCAGATTCTTAGTCCAAAAATCTCCGCTGCAATAAAGGCCGCAAACGTCCCGGCAAATACTGTGGAAATCCTGAAGCTATACTCAGCGATGCCTTGGCTTGTGGGCTGAGGGAGGGACTTCAAATACACGAACTTAATTCAGGTCGCTGTTTTACAACATCAACGGTTAATTTTCCTTCTAAAATAGAACTGATAAAAATTACATTTACAATCCATGCTGGAAATGCAAATAATTCAAGCCCTGTATCGCACCAAGCGGGCGGCGGCTAACCAATAAAAAACGACCTTTCAAATAGCATGAACTCAAGTTATGAAAAAACTAACGACACTTATTTGCCTGCTCTCGGTTATATCAAATATTAAAGCGCAGGACTACCTGGTAACCAAATTTCAAGTGAGTACAGACAGTACGAGGCTAAATACGCTTGCCATTCAGGGTGTTATCGACAAGGCGGAAGCAAACGGTGGTGGTACGGTTGTAATTCCAAAGGGTGTATTCCTTACAGGCGCATTGTTTTTCAAGGCAAAGACAAAGCTTCAATTATTGGAAGGCGCCACTCTCAAAGGCTCGGATAATATTGCTGATTACCCCCTGATCCCATCACGTATGGAGGGTAGAAGTATTTACTATTATGCGGCATTGATCAATGCTTATCATGTAGATAGTTTTAGCATATATGGACCGGGCACGATTAATGGTAACGGACTTCGCTTTTGGGAGATCTTCTGGGCTTACCGGGATTCGATGAAAAAGATTGGCAAATCGGCCACAAACCTGGAAGTGCACCGGCCACGACTCTTGTTTATATGGGGTTGTAATAACGTGAGCATTCAGAACCTTAGCCTTCACAACGCTGGTTTTTGGACCACCCATTTATACCAATGTAATAATGTACTGATTGATAACTGCGATATCCGTTCGCCTTTTAAACCCGTGCCAGCACCCAGCACCGATGGGGTCGATATTGACGTGTGCAAAAAAGTGACGATCCGAAATTGCTTTATCTCGGTAAATGACGATGCTGTATGTATAAAGGGCGGAAAAGGCCCTGATGCGCACTTGCTGGCGGAAAACGGGACGGTAGAAGATATTCTCGTTGAAAACTGCAGCTTTGGCGAATCGCACGGAACCGTAACATTGGGTAGCGAGTGCATCCATGCCCGGAATATCACATTACGAAATTGTAAGGTGGATAATAACACCCCGCTGCTGCGCCTGAAAATGCGGCCTGATACCTACCAGATTTATGAAAATATCCGGGTGGAAAATATTACAGGAAGATGCGGTACGCTCATCAGCATGGCGCCCTGGAAACAATTTTTTGATATGGGTGGAAGTAAAGAAAAGCCGTTTGCCATCGTGCGTAACATCAGCTTTTCCAATATTAAAGTCGATTGTAAAAGCTTGGGTGAGATGGAAGGAAATCCCGTAGACACTGTTTCCAAAATCCTATTCAAAGACATCAACGTTACCGCTGGCAGTCCTACCTTAAATAACAAATATGCTGACGTAACATTCGAAAACGTAGTGGTAAATGGTGCCGCCTGGAATGGCCAGTAAAAAATAGGTGCAGCGCCAGCCCGATGAAACTTTGTTGCAGCAGTAAGCGAAGAAACCCAGAGGTATCCCGAACGAAGAAAAACGGTCGCTTTGTCACCTCACAGTGTTAACCAATGTTCCGATGCCGTCGATACTAATGCTGATTTCATCGCCGGAGGTCAACGTAAAGTCCGCAGGTGGTACGATACCGGTTCCAGTCATCACCATGCAGCCATTAGGAAACGAGCATTCTCTGTAAACAAAAGATACCAGTTCTTCCGGCTTGCGTTTCATCTGGTTGATACCGACAATTCCTTCAAAAACGATTTCGCTTTTTCTGCGAATAGCAATTTGAATATTCGTATCGGGATCTATCGGTTTTTCAGTCACATAAATATACGGACCGATGGCCGCACAGCCATCATAGGTCTTTGCCTGGGGCAGGTACAAAGGATTCTCGCCCTCAATGCTCCGGCTGCTCATATCGTTGCCAATGGTATACCCGATAATTTTCCCGGATGATGTAACCACCAATGTCAATTCTGGCTCGGGTACATCCCAGGTGGAATCCTTCCGGATGTTTACAAATGCCCCTTGCCCTACCACCCTATGTGGCGTGGCTTTGAAAAATACTTCCGGCCTTTCCGCCTCATACACTTTTGCATAGAAATCCCCGCCGCCGGCATCCTGGCTTTCTTCCTGCCGCCCGATCTTACTCCGCAGGTAGGTGACACCGCAAGCCCATAACTCCTGACTGCCAATCGGCGCAAGTACATTTTCAATGAGGCTTGCCGTTTCTTTCTGCAGCGTCTTTGTTAACTGCTGCATCTTGCTGAACAAGGCATCGTCATTTACAAACCCATCCCAATCGCTGCTCTGCGCCAAATAGAAATTATTTTCATCCTCCAAAACAATGCCGACTTTTGTTTTGTACAGTTTCATATAGCGTCAATTTTTAATTTTTATTCTTAGTATGTACATATCATTGGTGATGTACAAAGTCTTTTCATCTGCAGACAAGGAGCAATTGGATGTAGATTCCGGCACCGCTATCTTTCCAAGCAGCGTACCCTTACTATTGAAGACAAAAACACCACCGGGACCAGTAGCGAATACATTTCCTTTTTTGTCAATTTTTAAACCATCGGGAAGACCTTTCATACCTTTAGTGTGGCCCATATTGCTGTAGAATATCCGCCCATTTGATAATGCATCTCCCTTTACATCATGGATATACCAATTGGGTTTTGCGCCATCAGAATTGGCGATCAGCAATTGTTTCTCATCGGGAAAGAAAGCAATGCCATTGGGCCTTGTAAGCGAGTCGGTTAAAAGGATAATCTCTCCATTCTTTTTTACTTTGTAAACACCGTTATATGGAGTTTCCTTAGTGGGATCGTTGGCTTGTTTCTCCAGGCCATAGGGAGGGTCCGTAAAAAAAAGTTCGCCTTTTGAATTGAAAGTAGCATCGTTAGGGCTGCTAAATCTTTTACCATCATACTTTCCGGCAAGCGCGGTGAATATTGGCTCGGGATGATCCAGCGGCGCATCCATCCTTGCCATTTGCCTGTTTCCACACTGACAAAGTACCAGCCTACCTTCTTTATCAAGCAATAAACCGTTGGATCCCATTTCGCCACCCCGTTTAACATCACTTGTGTAGCCCGACGGCTCCAGGTATAGTTCCTGCCCTTTTGCTTCGGTCCATTTGTAAATACGATTCTTTGGCACATCCGACCAAAGCAGCATCTTGTATTTTTCCACCCACAATGGACCTTCGCTCCAATCGAAACCTTCAGCGATAATTTCAATTTTTGCGTCTCGGGAAATGATATGATTAATGGCACTGTCATATCGCTTCACTTTTCCGATGGTTTTGTACTGGGCCAAGGTATAGTTAAAAGCGATGATGAAGGAAATGGCAAATAATTTTTTCATGACTGTTTGTTGATAATCAATGAAAGCTGTTTCATATTGCTCTAACAATATCGGTGTAATGTGTTCCGCGAACTACATTCAAATATACCGGGCAATGGCTTAATACTGAAGCGGGCCATTTGAATTTTTCTCTGGGTATTGCAATCGATTGCAATTATTTTTTAAAAGATATGTAGCAGCGCTTTTCTGATCATTGTTATTATGGCCCCAAAAAGGAAGTAAGAATTTATGACCTTGCCAAACATCTGAACATTCGGCCACAACAGTATCGTTCTGACCTGTGTGCTGGGGCATTCTCACAAAAAAATAAGGCACTTTAATTGCCGTACCCGATCCCAAGCTATTCAGTTTTAAAAGTATCAAAAAAACAAAACTTTTTAATTATTCATTTTTTGGGAAGTTTGTTGCAACCGATTGCAAAATGAAGCTTTACAAAGACATCACTATATACGATATTGCCAGAAAGCTAGAGATTTCTTCGGCTACGGTAAGCAGGGCATTAAATGACCACCCAAGCGTAAATAAAAATACCCTAAAAAAAATACAGGACACTGCAAAACAACTGGGCTACCGCCATAACAATTTCGCCAGTAGTCTGCAAAATCAAAAGACCAATACAATTGGGGTGATACTCCATGAATTGAATAGTAGTTTTATTACCTCTGCATTGGCTGGTATTGAAAAAGTAACAACTGAGGCTGGGTACGATATAATTATTGCTCACTCATCTGAAAGTTTAAAAAAGGAAATTGCCAATGCACTGAACCTGTTTCATAAAAGGGTGGATGGATTAATCGCTTCTCTTTCGTTTGAAACGAAAAACCTTGACCATTTCAAGCCATTTCAGGAAAAAAATATCCCGGTGGTTTTCTTTGACCGTGTGGAAGAAAAAAACGAGAGTACCAAAGTAATTATCGACAATTATAAGTGTGGCTATCTGGCTACCCAGCACTTGGTGGAACAGGGCTGCAAACGCATTGTGCACCTTACTTCAAGCCTTACAAGAAATGTTTACGTTAGGCGCCACCGGGGATATTCAGACGCATTGTTCGATGAAGGGATACCTTACAACGAAGACTATGTACTGATACAGGATCTAAGCGAGCAAAAAGCAATTGAGGCCGCCCACCAAATTCTAAAAATGTCTCCACTCCCCGACGGACTTTTTGTTACCAATGATTTTAAAGCGGCAGTTTGTATGCAGGAACTGAAAAGTAATGGCATACGGGTTCCGGAAGATATCGCCATTGTAGGTTTTAATAACGATGCAATCAGTAAAATCGTTTCTCCTCAGTTAACCACGATCAATTACTCAGGAATTGACATGGGGGAGATCGCTGCACGCAACCTGATTAACCACCTTCAGGGAATTTCCGATATCAAACTTACCAATACGATTGTTATCCGGGCTGATCTGATTATCAGAAAATCATCAGTACGCAAAAAATCGTAATTATTTTTTATGAAAAAAAAGCTGCCATATATATTTACTTCATTCCTGATCTTAATCCTGTGCACGACTGCCGGACATGCTGAAAACGGCTATGAGCTTTGGTTACGGTATAAACCGGTTGAAAACAAAACATTACTAACATCTTACAGGGCCCTGGTGAAACAAGTAAACATACAGGGCAATTCTGCGACAATACAAATAATAAAAGAAGAATTAGGAAGGGCCGCAAAAGGAATGTTGAACCAACCGGTTTCATTTACAACCAGAAAGCCGGAGTCAGGCAGTTTGATCATTACTAGGACTACGGATGTAGGGATCACCAACATGATATCTGCAGCCCAGACTGAAGAAATAGGTGATGAGGGCTTTGTTATAACTACCGCTATCATTGATGGAAGTAGTAAAACAGGTGTTGCTGCCAACACGGATATTGGTTTACTGTATGGCATCTTTCATTTGCTGGGGCTATTGCAAACAGAACAAAATACCAGCCATCTTAATATAACTTCAGCCCCAAAATTAAAATTACGCCTGCTTAATCACTGGGACAATTTAACCCGGACGGTAGAGAGGTTATGCAGGGCTTTCAGTCTGGAACTGGCATACGCTCCCCACCTACATCGATCAACGCTATAAAGATTACGCAAGGGCCAATGCTTCCATCGGCATCAATGGTACCGTATTGAATAATGTAAATGCGAATGCCACTATCCTCACTGGCCCTTATTTGCTAAAAGTGAAAGCCCTGGCGGACGTCTTTTGCCCATATGGCATTAAAGTATATTTAACCGCCAGGTTTAGTTTGCCCATAGAAATTGGAGGCCTGAAAACCGCCGATCCGCTGGATGAATCAGTAAAGCTTTGGTGGAAACAAAAGACAACAGAAATCTATGCGCTGATTACTGATTTTGGCGGCTTTTTAGTGAAGGCAAACAGTGAAGGACAACCTGGTCCACAGGATTATAAACGTAGCCACGCCGATGGTGCTAACATGCTGGCCGATGCTGTAGCTCCCTACAATGGTATTATAATCTGGAGGGCTTTCGTTTATTCAGCGGAAAATGTAGTAGACCGGCACAAACAGGCCTACGATGATTTTGTGCAACTGGATGGCACATTCAAAAGCAATGTAATAGTACAGGTAAAAAACGGCGCGATTGATTTTATGCCCAGGGAACCTTTTCATCTGCTGTTTGGTGCAATGCCAAAGACACCCTTAATGATGGAAATTCAAATAACGCAGGAATACACCGGCCAGGGAACTTCGTTGGTGTACCTGGCACCATTGTATAAAGAAGTGCTTAACAGCGATACCTACAGTCATGGAAAAGGCAGTACCGTCGCAAAAGTCATCGATGGAAGCCTGGACCATCATACATTAAACGGCATGGCCGGTGTCGCAAACATCGGCAACGACATCAACTGATGCGGGCATCCGCTTGCTCAGGCCAATTGGTATGCTTACGGACGATTGTGCTGGGACGATAACCTGGGGAGCGATGCCATTGCCGGAGAGTGGCTGCGGAAAACTTTCAGTAACGACCCGAAATTTATTACCCCGGCCAAAACCATGATGCTGTCGTCGAGAGAAATTATGGTTGGTTATATGAATCCATTAGGGCTGCATCATAAAATGGGCACTGGCCATCATTATGGCCCGGCGCCATGGGTGGGCGATCAAAAAAGGCCTGAATGGAATCCAATATACTATCATAAAGCTGATGCCGAAGGTATTGGTTTTGACCGCACCGCCACAGGTAGTAATGCGATCGCCCAGTACCAGCCAGCAGCACAAAAGCAGTGGAATAACCTGAACGACTGCGATGAAAAATACTTGTTGTGGTTTCATCATGTGTCATGGACACACAAGCTAAAAAGCGGCAGAACATTGTGGAATGAGCTTTGTTACAGGTATTATAAAGGTGCTGAAAAGGTAGCAAAAATGCAGCAGCAATGGAATGCTCTGGCACCCTTTGTAGACAAAGAACGGTTTAGTCATGTGCAGCAATTACTCCATATACAGCACGATGAAGCAGTGTGGTGGCGCAATGCGTGCCTGTTGTATTTTCAGGAGTTTAGTAAATTGCCAATACCCGCTGAATATCAGCAGCCAGATAAAACGCTGGAATACTATAAAAAATTACAATTTCCATTCGCACCTGGAAATTGATGACAAAGTTGCGATGGGAAGTTGATGCATTACTTTGGGAGGCCAGCTTAACAACAACACTACGAAAAAAATGTAACAAGCTAAAAAATGGGCAGACAGAAAGTAGGCATTGTAACAGGTGGTGGCTCCGGCCTGGGTTATGCGATTGCACAAAAGTTTGTAGCCAATGGCATCCTTACAATTATTGTTGGAAGAGATCAACAAAAACTAGATACCGCAAAAGAAAAATTCGGAGCGTTATGCCAGTCCATGACTTGCGACCTGAGCGACCTTCCTACTATTCCTGCTTTCGTACGAAATGTAGTTGAAAAATTCGGCACTGTTGATATACTCGTCAACAATGCAGGTATTAACATGAAAAAAGAATTTACGGAAGTTACAGATGAAGATTTTCAGAAAATTATTACGACAAATCTCTCCGCCGTTTTCTGTATTAGCCGGGAAGTAGTGAAACATATGTTGAAAAACGGATCTGGATCCATTGTCAATATCAGTTCGATGGCGGCGCAGTATGGCTTGCCAAAGGTAATCGCATATAGCGCCGGTAAAACGGCTATTGAGGGCATGACAAGAGCTATGGCAGTGGAGCTTTCTCCCCAGGGCATCAGGGTCAACGCCATAGCACCGGGGTTTATCTATTCAGAAATGACTGCAAAAGCATTTGATAGTGACCCCGAAAGGAAAGCTAAAGTATTTGGCCGCACCCCGATGAGCGTAATGGGTGTGCCGTCTGATATTGGCGAAGCAGCCTATTTCCTGGCTACCGACGCTGCAAAATATATAACCGGCGTTGTGCTCCCGGTTGACGGCTGCAACAGTATAGGTTTCTAATTAATCTAGATGGCTATTTAGGATCTGGCAGGTAATATTCGAATTCCGTGTGCAAGCATTTAAAAAAGGGTGCCCATGAAAAAACAATTTTTTTTTAGTATATGTATTGCGATGCTTTTTCTTCAAAGCCAGGCACAGTTATTGTCAGTAACCAGCACTGGTGTTGAACTGTCAACCGCTACCATTGTGGTAGATCAAAATGACTTTGACCTGGTGAAAAAAGCGGCTTCATTGCTACAGCAGGATATTGAGGCTGTCACTGGAAAGAAAATCCCGGTGGTAAATGTTCCAGGTAAATCTGGCAGTAACAACATTATCATTGGCAGCCTTACCCAATCGGCGTTCGTGAAAAAAATAGCTGCACAAAACAAATCACTTGCTGGGGCACTTGAAGGCAAATGGGAAGCCTACCACTTATACACTGAAGCTAATAACCTGGTAATTGCCGGCAGCGACAGAAGAGGAACCGCTTATGGCGTATTAGAACTATCAAAGCAAATTGGCGTTTCTCCCTGGTACTGGTGGGCAGATGTTCCGATAAAAAAGAGACCACTACTATATATCAATACCAAAGCGGTTCTTAGTGATGCCCCAAAAGTAAAATACCGGGGCATTTTTATCAATGACGAGGCGCCCGCCTTATCTAACTGGAGCAAGGCAACATTCGGTGGCTTTAACCACCAGTTCTATGCAAAAGTTTTTGAGTTGCAGCTCCGTTTAAGATCAAACTATATCTGGCCTGCTATGTGGGGCAATGCGTTTTACGATGACGACTCGTTAAATATCAAAACCGCTGACGACTATGGTATTATAATCGGAACATCCCATCATGAACCACTGATGCGCGCACACGAAGAATGGAAGCGATATGGCCGTAACCAAAAATGGAATTATGACAGCACCGAAACCGGGCTGAAAGAATTTTGGCGGAGTGGTATGGAGCGTGCATGGAACGAAAAGATTGTAACTGTGGGGTGCGTGGGGATGGAGATGAACCGATGAGCCGTGAAACAGCAACGTCGTTGTTGGAAAGAATTGTTAGCGACCAGCGAAAGATTATTTCCGACGTTACAGGCAAACCAGCCAGCCAAACACCACAACTTTGGGCATTATATAAAGAAGTGCAGGATTATTATGAAAAAGGTATGCGCGTGACGGATGACGTCACCCTGTTGTTGTGCGACGACAACTGGGGCAACATCCGCAAACTACCAAAGCTGGATGAAAAACCCCGGCAGGGTGGCTATGGCATCTATTATCATTTTGACTATGTGGGCGGACCAAGAAACTACAAATGGCTGAATACAAATCCGATACCGCGCATTTGGGAGCAAATGCACCTTGCCTGGCAATATAACGCCCGGCAAATATGGATCGTAAATGTGGGCGATATCAAGCCCATGGAATTCCCAATTTCTTTCTTTCTGGATTATGCCTGGAACCCTGACAAAATAAGCGAATACGACCTGGCAAGCTATACAGAGCAATGGGCAGCAGCGCAGTTTGGATCGAAGTATGCAAAAGAAATTGCAGGCATTATTGGTACCTATGGAAAGTACAACGCAAGAAGAAAGCCTGAGTTGCTCGACGCCACCACCTATACCATGAATTATAATGAATGGCCGAACATAGTGAGGGATTATGATAACCTGCTGAAGAAAGCGGAAACAATTAATACGCTTCTTCCCGCAGCCTACAAAGATGCTTACTTCCAATTAGTATTGCACCCTGTAAAAGCTTGCGCAAACCTGAATGAGATGTATTACTATGCTGCATTGAACAAGACGGCATACGCCAACAATTGGGAAATAACCAATAGCTATGCCGAGCGCCTGGCATTGGCCGCAGAAAAAATTGCTTACGGAGAAAACATCGTTTACTCGGGACCCATTTTTCAATCAGCAACTGTCGAGGGCAACAAGATCAGTGTCAGTTTTTTAAATACAGGTAGCGGCCTGGAAGCTAACGATGGGGAGGCGTTAGCTGAGTTTGCGATAGCTGGCGCCGATAAGAAATTTGTTTGGGCGAAGGCAAGTATTGAAGGCGATAAAGTGGTGGTTTCGAGTGATGAAGTTTTGACCCCTTTGTATGTTCGTTATGCCTGGGCCGACAACCCGGTGAACCCGAACCTGTTTAACAAGGAAGGATTACCCGCTTCGCCTTTCAGAACGGATAAATAAATACCCGGATAAAAGCAATTTTAAGTTCTTTGAAATGACAAGCTAATAGCTTTTCAGCCCTGAAATAGCGCAACAAATTAGCCCGGGGCAACGCCCTGGATTCAGAATATATTCATAGCCAAGAAGCCCTGAATGAGCGCAACATACCAGCCCGGGACATCGCCCTGGGTCGAGCGTATTTTTATAGCCAATAAGCCCTGCAGGGGCGAAACATATTAGCCCGGGGCATCGCCCTGGGTTGAGAATATTATTATTGCATATAAGCCCTGTAGGGGCGAAACCCTTCTTAACAGGTTATCACTCCCATTCGTATTTGTTTCGCCCCTACAGGGCTTGATTGTATGTCATGTATATGCTACCCGGGGCGATGCCCCGGGCTAATATGTTTCGCCCCTTTGGGGCTATTATGGCACTTGTCATTAGGGGTTACCAAACGCTTTTAGCAGATCTTCGAACCCGGTTTTGACAGGGCGAAAAATCCCGGTGCTAACATTATTCACACAGACACACCTGCAATCGTTTCCAAGGGATGCCTCATATAATATTATTTAACCTTCATACACAAACAGCAACCAATTCTAAACTTCCTCAACGATACCACCATGAAAAAAATCTTCAGCCCTTTGTGGTTACTCAGCCTTGTTACCACTGCTATTGCTCAACCAGCGATTATTGATAGCAGCAAATATCCAAAGCCCTTTGTGTTTACGGCGCAGCAGGACCATGATAATATGATGCAACAACTGGGCATTAAAAAACTACGGCCTGGGCCAAGCGGCAACGAATCCGCACCCAATCATGCCAACTATGATGAAGCATTGGCCAATCCCTGTCCGCAGCTGCCGGATGCACTCACCACAAAGGCGGGCAAGAAAGTGACCAATGCAGCTGCCTGGTGGTCCCAACGGCGCCCGGAGATCGTAGAAGATATGGAGCAGGAAGTATATGGCCGGTTGCCTAAAAAAATCCCCGCCGTAACCTGGACCGTGAAGGTCACCGACCGTGAATTTATTGGTCGGACGCCGGCGATTGTGAAGCAACTGGTGGGGCATGTAGACAATAGTGCGTATCCACTGATTAATGTAGATATCAATATGATGCTGGTAATTCCTACAAATGTAAAAAGCCCGGTACCGGTACTTATGATGTTCGGCTTCCCTTCTTTCCCCGCGCCGGCGCAGCCCTCCCCTGCCGAAATGGAAAAACTAAATAATGCTTTTAAGGAGCTGATGGTCAAAAATGACCCTTCGCTAAAAGGTTTGTTTGATAAATACCCAGCTTATTTGCCGGTGACCAGGTTGGCTGGCCCCAATTTCTTTGCCCCGCCACCTGCCGGGGACCCATCACCAACAGAGCAATTACTGGCTGCCGGCTGGGGCTATGCAACCATCGAACCGGCCAGCATACAGGCCGATAATGGCGCCGGACTTACAAAAGGCATCATTGGCCTGGTCAATAAAGGACAACCGCGCAAACCTGACGATTGGGGTTCACTACGTGCCTGGGCCTGGGGTGCTGCGCGTGGCCTCGACTACCTGGAAACAGACAATCTGGTAGACGCCAAAAAAGTAGGTATTGAAGGGGTATCACGTTATGGTAAAGCTGCGCTGGTCACGCTTGCTTTTGAACAAGGTTTTGCCGTGGGCTTAATTGGCTCATCCGGCAAAGGTGGTGCAGCCCTTCATCGCCGTGTATTCGGCGAAGCCGTAGAAAGCCTCACTGCCAGCGCAGAGTACCACTGGATGGCGGGTAACTATTTAAAATACGGCGCTTCGGACGCTGGCTTTGGCAGCAAAACTGGCTGCGACCTGCCCGTAGATTCGCATGAACTGATAGCACTCGCCGCTCCAAGACTCACGTTTATCAGCTATGGTATTCCGGCAAATGGCGATTCCCGCTGGCTGGATCAGAATGGCAGTTATAAAGCCACTATCGCCGCGGGCGCCGTATTCAAATTGCTGGGTGCCAAAGACCTTGGCGTTTCGAACGATTACCAAACTGAACAGATGCCTCCCGTACTAACAGGCCTGCTCGATGGTGAACTGGCCTGGCGGCAGCACGATGGCGGCCATACGGATGCGCCAAACTTTAAAACATTTATTCCATGGGCCAGTAAGTTCTTGAAATACGAAAAGACTGCTGGGCAATAAAAAATTTGTACTCCGTTTGACACCAGACCAAACAGGATTTCCAATCAGTCGTTTCGTAAATACCAAAAAGTCGATATGAAAAAAACCTTTGCTTCCCTAATATTTTGCTCCCTGATTTTTCCGATAGCGATTGCCCAAAATAAATTGCCCTGGAATGGTAAAAAGGCTGCGGTCGTGCTTACATACGACGATGCCATTAATGAGCACCTGGATAATGCAGTGCCAATACTGGATTCCCTCGCCTTAAAAGCTACCTTTTATATTACCGGCTTTTCCGCATCCATGCAAGCCCGTTTAAATGATTGGAAAAAACTGGCGGTTACCGGTCACGAGTTGGGCAACCATACCCTTTTTCACCCATGTACCGGCGGCCCCGGAAGGGAATGGGTGAAGCCCGACCAGGATTTAAGCAAATACACCATCCAGCGCTTTCTTGATGAAACCAGGGCTACCAATGTATTATTGCAGGCAATGGATGGCAAGACTAAAAGAACCTTTGCCTTTACCTGTGGTGATACCAAAATCGGCGATTCTTCTTTCGCTCCATTACTCGCAAAAGACTTTGTAGCCATGCGCAGCGTTCGTGGCGAGATGCACCCTATCGGCCAGGTTGATTTAAATGATGTCGATTGTTACGTGGTGAATGGCGAAACCGGTGACCAGTTGATTGCCTGGGCAAAAAAAGCTGTTGCAACAAACTCGTTACTGGTGATTCTCTTTCACGGTGTTGGCGGCGGTAATAGCCTAAACGTGTCCCTGCCAGCCCATCGGCAATTTTTACAATATTTACAGCAACAGCAAAAAGAGATTTGGGTAGCACCGATGATTGAAGTGGCTGAGTATATTAAAAAATTTCAGAAACATTAGGCGACCTGAAAAACACTAAGAAATTCATTACATAAAAATCATACATTATTTGTTCAGCAAAACAGGCTCCCCGAATCCAAGGGCCTTTAACCCTGCCAGTTGCGTCTTTGCATCCCCAACAAACAGCCAGATCATTTTAGTAGCATCCAGGTATTGCCGTGCCAGGGTCCTGATTTGCGCCACGGTCATATTGTTTACGATCGCTTCACGGGCCTTTACATAATCCGGTCTCCAGCCATACTTGCTGATATTTTCCAGCATATTCAATTTAGAGCCGGAAGTTTCGAAGGCCCGGGCATTGCTTTTTATCAAAAAACTTTTTGTGGTTGCCAGGTCAGCTTCCGTATAATTGGTGCCAAAGTTCTGGAGGATATCTTTCACCAGCTGCGCCGACTCGAAGGTTACATTGGACCTGACACTGCCGAAGATAGAAAAAGCACCGGGTGTTTTTGTACCCGAGAAAGAAGATCCGATGCCATAGGTATATCCCTTTCCTTCACGCAATTGCTGGGTAAGTTGCGAAGCAAATCCACCACCGCCCAGGATATAATTCATCACCGTTGCAGGGTAATAATCTTTATCAGTAATTGCCAGTGCAGGGTAACCAATTAAGACCACCGATTGCTTGGCACCTGGCACATCATAAAAATAAACCTGTGACGTGGTAGGCGCTTTTGTTACAGCGTACATGGGTATGATCACTGCATGCTGCGCCTTCCAGTTGGTAGCGATCGCAGCCAATGGTGTCGTAATCGCTGTTTTACCCAGTGAACCCACCACCTGCATGTGTGCAGCCCCAGGTGATATACTTTTCGCATAAAATGCCTTCAGGTCATCCAGCGTAATCGCATTCACAGTTTCTATGGTGCCTAAAATATTTTTAGACCGGATATTCTCTTTGCCAAAAATCAATTGGTTAAAATTGTTTCTCGCAATGGCGCCGGGATTGGCTTCCTGCTGGCGAATCTGGCTGATGGTTCCTTGCTTTAATAACTCAAATTCTTTGGCATCCCAGCGTGGCTCCAATATAATTTCCTGTAATAAGTTCAGGGTGGCATGATAATTCCTGGCAAGCGTATTCACCCGAATACGAATATCTTCCTGCCCTGCAGCTACATTGATGGATGCGCCCAATTGTTCGATCGCTTCTTCCAGCTGTTCGGGTGTTTTACTCCGGGTTCCGAGCGTCATCATCTTTGCCATGAGATTGGATACGCCTACTTTGCCTGGATCTTCCAGCAGTAAGCCACCGTCCATTACCAGCTCAAACTGCACCAGCGGTACTTCGTTGTTTTCTATTCCGGAGATCTGCAACCCGTTAGCCAACCTGCTGGTCCAGATCACCGGGGTCTTTACTTCTGGGGCCTTGCCATACGGTGGCTCCTTACTGCGATCAAAACTGGATGGTGTATGCGGGTAATCTGCCTTAGCAGAAGCGTCAACAGATTCTTCGGCTCCCTGTACGATTGCTTCTTCTACCACATCCGCTTTCTTAGAACCTTCCAGAGCCAGCACCATCTTACCTTTTGGTACAAAGCTCGTGGCTACATAATTTTTATTCTTTATGTATTTGTTATAGACCCGCATCACGTCGGCCGCAGTAACTGCCAGCGTATTGTTGATGTCTTGTTCAATATGTCCGGGGTTGGCGGCAAAAATATTACCCTGCGCCAGTTGGGTCCCTTTACCCAGCACACTGGAGAGCGAATTATAGAAACGGGTTTCCTGTCCTGCCTTAATACGCGCCAGGTCCTTTTCTGAAATCCCTTCTTTTTCAAATAATGTAAAAGCCTCCTGGATACCCGTCGCTGCCTCATCCAGGTCCTTGTCTGCAAAAGCCCGAACTGAGAGCTCCATCTGGCCGGCCAGTTCAGCTGTCTGGTTGTACATATTTACATCGGCAGTAATCTTTTTATCTTCCACCAGCACCCGGTACAAAGGCGCCCTTTTACCATCAGTAAGGTATTGCGCCAGCACTTCCAGGGGGTAGGCATCCGGATTATATTCTTCTACTGTGGGCCAGGCAAGGGTAAGCTCGGGCAACCGGGCAAAATTATCTTCGTGGTAAAGTTTCACGGTTTCCTTTACAAACCCCGGGCGCTTCGAATCGGGTGTAACGGCTTCACCTCTCTTTATTTCACTGAAATATTTTTCCACCCAATTGCGTGCCTCCAGGGCATCAAAATCGCCTGCTACCACCAGTGTTACATTGTTGGGTACATACCAACGTTTGAAAAACGCTGTTACGTCGGGCACAGTGGCATTCTGCACATCCTCCAACGATCCTATTACCTGCCAGTTATAAGGATGATCAGCCGGATAGAGCTGCTTATTGATCACATAGGAAGTGTGGCCATAGGGAACATTATCATAGCTCTGGCGTTTTTCATTTTTTACCACCTGTTTCTCTTTGGCCAGCACTGGCGCGGTAACGGTATTGATAAACCAGCCAAGCTTATCCGCTTCAGCCCAAAGCATTTTTTCCAGGGCGTCTTTGGGTACTGTCTGGAGGTAGTTGGTGCGGTCCTGATTGGTCGATCCATTGGCACCGGAGCCACCAATCCGCGCCGTCATTTTATCCAGCCCGCCTTTACCCAGGTTTTCTGATTCCAGAAACAACAGGTGTTCAAACAAATGTGCAAAGCCGGTGCGGCCGACCTTCTCCCTTGCGGAGCCTACATGGGCTGTCAATGATACCGCGACTACCGGATCCGACCGGTCTATATGAAAGATTACTTCGAGGCCATTGGGCAGTGTGAATTTTTCATATTCCACTTTGAAACTGGCTTTTGGCGCTGGCTTTTGGGCACTGGCTATGCTTGAAAACAACAGGACAATAATAAGTAGGACTACGGGAGATTTACGCATGGTAGTTTTGGTATTTTGAGCGGAAACTAAAGAAGATTTTTGCAAAGATTCAAAGCTATTTTTTAGAAGGCAAAAAGCAATGCTGGCATTCAATCGATTACCTGGGTTGGGAATGCAGGGCCGTTCAGGGTCGGGCGGCATTTTCACCGAATGATACGATGCATATCAGGATATTGTTGTGAAGCCCCGTAGTGCCGGGGAGTTACACATAAGGCAGTCCTTTTTCAAAAGGCTGGATCGGTGAAACAGGCGCCGGGTTTTACTACGAAATGGTTACACAACAACAGAAGCCAGGGGAAACCCGGGGGATCGGCACAAGGGTCACCCAACCCCGCATGGAGTAGAATCCCAGCCTGTTGTTCAGCCATGTTATTGCCGTTGCCTCAATAGAAATGACACACCCTAAATGGCGTCATGCTTTGCCTAATTGCCAATGTTGCCGGCCTTTTACCTGTGTTAGGTTTATCGCATGAAGCAATTCCTTATTTCCATCGCCATCCTCGCAATAGCCAGCAATACGTTTTCCCAGAATGTAGGCATCGGTACCTCGGCACCGGATGTTTCTGCCCTGCTGGACCTGGCTGCTACCAACAAAGGGTTATTATTGCCCCGTATGACTGCCCAGCAGAAAGGGTTGATTCCCTCACCCAAAGCGGGTTTGATGATCTATCAGATTGATGGTGCTGCAGGGGTATACACGTATGATGGCAGTGCCTGGGGTACGGGTGTGGCGACCCCGAATGTGTGGTCATTGAATGGTAATGCGGGCAGTGATCCCATCACGCAGTTTATAGGTACCACCGATGCAAAGCCCTTGGTGTTCCGGGTAGGCAATGCCTATGCCGGTAGGATCGATAATAAAGGAATGATTGCGCTGGGTGTAGGAGCTGCCAATGCTTTCGCAGATTCTTCTATTGTGGCGATAGGATATAAGACCCTTTATTTTAATGGTACCGGAATCACACAGAGCAGTGACGCAAAGCAAAATACGGCGGTTGGCTCAAAAGCATTGTATACAAACACCACCGGGTCCGGCAATACAGGACTTGGTTTCCAGGCAGCCTATCTAAATACTACCGGCTATGGCATCACCGCGCTGGGAAACCAATCGCTTTACTCTAATACCACCGGAAATTCAAATACCGGTACCGGATCCGGGGCGTTGTATAAAAATACAACCGGTAGCTTTAATACAGCCAATGGTATGCTTGCATTATCTAACAATGTGGATGGTAACTATAATACAGCAACTGGCTACCAGTCATTGACAAAAAACCAGGACGGCCATGATAATACTGCTAATGGCCACGAGGCATTAAACAATAATACCACGGGTATCGACAATACCGCGCTTGGCAGTGACGCCCTTTATTATAGCATAACGGGTGATGCGAATACCAGTACCGGTCATCGTTCTCTTTTTCACAACAACAATGGGTCGGAGAATGTTGCCAACGGGGTCTTTGCACTATACAGTAACATTTCCGGCAGTGGGAACACTTCCAGCGGGTATGAATCGCTATACAACAATACCTCGGGCAACGAAAATACAGCTTTAGGATATCAAGCACTGTCGTACAACACAGGCGGGTTCAGCAATGTGGCAATTGGCACTTATTCCTTATACCAAAATAAAATCGGTTCCAATTTAGTGGCCATCGGCGATTCTGCATTAATGAATAATGGTTTGGGCGTAATGAATCCTTCATTGGCCGTGGATAATACGGCTGTTGGAACAAAAGCGCTTTTAAATAACACATCAGGCTTTTCAAATACCGCTATTGGTTCTGGTACCCTTTACACCAGTAGCACGGGGCATAACAATGGGGCAGTTGGTTTAAATGCACTTCATTTTAATCAATCAGGCAGGTTCAACAATGCCTTTGGAAATTTTGCGCTGGGTTTCAACACCGTTGGGGAATACAACACGGCAATGGGTGCGGCGTCGCTAAGCACCAACACAGTTGGTGTTAATAATACTGCGCTGGGCGCTTACGCGGATGTAGCTGTTAATAATTTAAATAATGCAACCTCCATTGGTGCTTTCTCACGGGTATCCTGTAGCAATTGTATGGTATTGGGTTCTGTTAATGGCGTCAACAATGCTACGGCCGATACAAAAATAGGCATTGGCTTAACCAACCCGCAGGCAGTACTTCATATAAAGCAACCTGCTGATGCTTACCCCCTAAATGGTTCGGGGCTGCGAATGGAACGTAAAGCAAATACGAATCATTGGGAAATAGGGATTGACATTGGCGACGACTTTGATTTTATCTACAATGGTGTTGCCAAAGCTTATATAAGGGAGACCGATGGAAAATATATTGAGGTTTCTGATATACGTATGAAAAAGGATATTCAACAGCTGGGTACCGTACTGCCAATGCTCATGAAACTGGACGCCCAAACCTACCACTACAAAGACAATGAAACCACGGCACCACTCTCCTATGGCTTTATAGCCCAGGACGTAGAAAAACTATTCCCCGCATTTGTAGATACCAAGGGAAAGGATGGCATGAAAGCCATAGCTTATCAAAACTTCAGCGTGATAGCCATAAAAGCCATCCAGGAACAACAAACCGTTATTGCATCTCAAAACACCCGGATAGAAAAATTAGAAAGGCTGGTGGAAGCGTTGCTTAAAAAATAGCGTTGCCAACCCTTGAAGGGTTGGCAACACTGTGGGCAATGCTGCACTAGTATCGGCCGCATGGGTAGCAATACCTATATTTTGTGCACTTACAGGGTTTCCGGTAAGCATCAGTAATAATATCCAGGTTGTCTTTTTTAAGGTGTATGATTTAGTAGTGATCATATTAATAGAAGGGAACTTCATCAGGTCATATGTTTACAGGTCTTCGATAATAGATGATCAACCGATCAATTACCAAAGACTCCATCAATAATAACCCAGAGATCGGTGCCGCCAAAACCTGCGATACCATTCAGGCTTCCGTTATTGGCAGAAGCTGAAACGCCTGCTATCAAAATCCGGTTATAATCCAACACTTTTATTGATTCAAAGGAATCGGCATTGATACCGCCCAATAATTTTTGGGTGATGGTGGTCCCATTGCTGCTTATTACAATAAGCCAGGCATCATCGCTGCCAAACCCTGCTACCGGTGCAAGCGTTCCTGTAAGTGCCGAGGCTGATCTGCCTGTTATAATGATGCTATTATCAGGCTTCACAGCGATATCGGTGAATGTTTCTGTATCGGTCCCTCCCAATAAATGCTGCCAGATAGGTGATCCGTCACCGCTTATTTTCATTACCCAACCATCCTGAACGCCATTATTTATATTTCCTGCGAGTGTACCACTGTTGGAAGAAGTGGAAGTGCCACAGCAGTAATATTCTCCGCTAGTTGATGGCTTTATTTTATTTAATATATCAGTGCCGTTGCCGCCGTATAGTTTTTGCCATTGGGGAATACCTGCACTGTTTATTTTAATAATCCAACCGTCTTGTCCACCATTATTGCTGGTACCGGCTAATGTTCCGGTGCCCGATGTGGAATTGGAAGAGCCAGCAAGCATAAACCCTCCGTCTGTAGTTGCAGCAATGGTGTAAAAGACATCGGCGATATCGCCGCCGAATAATTTTTGCCATATCGTGTTGCCGTTCGTATCTACCTTGATTACCCATCCATCAATGGCTCCGTTGTTAGTGATAGATCCCAATGTGCCGCTGGAAGATGAATAAGTTCCACCAGCAATGATGAACCCGCCATCACCAGATTCTATAATACTGAAGAAGTAATCGTTACCTGCTCCGCCAAACAGCTTTTGCCAAATCATGTTTCCCGATGCATCCAGCTTTACGAGCCATGCGTCCTGCCCACCATTACCGGTAATGCCCGTTAGGGTACCACTATTAGAGGACGTAGTGCCGCCTATAATTAGATAGCCACCACTTCCATCTGCTATAATATCCTGAAACGTATCAAATGTGCCGGTGCCTCCCATCAGGCGTTGCCACACAATCTTCCCGTTTGGATCAAGCTTTATCACCCAGGCATCCTGGCCGCCATAATTTATAAGGCCCGAAAATGTACCACTGTTATTGCTGGTAGTGTACCCGGCAATGATACACCCGCCGTCTGCTGCTGGTAATACCTCTTTTATATATTCGGTATTGCTACCGCCATACAGGTTTTTTATAGCAGGTGCTGGTGTTGCTATGGTCTGCCATCCTGCAGATCCAAATATTTCAAGCAACGCGGTTGTGGTATTGTAAATGATAAGGCCGTTTGCAGGATTGATGATATTGTTCCGTTGCGCTGTTGTAAGCCTGGGAGGTAAAAATCCTCTATCGGTGCCCGAAACCTCTAATTGTGCACTTGCATGGGGGGTAGTAGTACCAATACCTACATTCTGGGCAATTGATATAATCCATATAGCCATAAAAGTCGGTAATAAACAGAGTCGTTTCATAACTGAAATTTTAGTTTTACTATAATCATTTGGTGGTCCTTTTCAAGTGCATTGTGCTGCAGTTGCCGCATATTAATCTTTTGCTTTGCCCTGTAATAATTGCCTGCCATTCCTATTTGGCTTTTGCAAGTAGCAACGGGGAAATCCCCATAAATTAATCCCAAGGCATCCTTGTCATTTTGGCGCCTGTATTGTATGATGACAACCCTTTTGAAGGGTTTACAATGCTCTTTCAGCTTGTTGTAGCAACGCGGGGAATCAGCAGGCCATTGCCGGTCGCGTTTATTTCCAGTGCTGCAATGCTATGTGGCGCTTTGTAGCCAATGCCCAAGCCCTGCGCTAAGCAAAAACCAAAAGGAAATGACGATAGAAAAGTGAGCACAAAAGCTTTTTTCATAACAATTGTTCTGGGAATGAGATTTTTTTTACCTATTGCTTAAAGCTACATAAAATACCAGACGGATACACGCCTCACACATTAATAGCGATCAGTTGTAGCCAATCAATTTTTAGGAGTAGCTGTTTTACTTCGCGAGGCTTAAAACTGTAAATGCGATCTGCCATTTCCGTGTCATTTGGTCAATTGGTCATTGAAGTTCTGATCTATTGACCAAATGGCAATTTTGCCCCTTATCTGGTATAATAAGGTAGCGGCAGCAATCGTGATCCGATTGAAACGCACTGGAAATTTCTATAAATTTTAATATCTTTCTCAGCCGCCTTTTTTTGCGTAAATTACCTTTATGAGCTACATTAAACAAAGACATGTTCTCTTCAGAAGGCCTACTTCCAGCAACTTTGTATCCATCAACTTAAATGATCTTCAAAATTTTTATCATGAAAAAATATCTTTTTGTAGCTGTCAGCTCGTTTTTTATGCTTGCAGCTAAGGTCCATGCACAGGTTGGTATTGGCACGCCTACACCGAATGCAAGTGCCATGCTCGACGTAAGCGCTACCAATAAGGGCTTACTTATTCCAAGGGTGAACCTTGTTTCATTAACCGATGCGATCACCATAACCAATCCTTTACCCAGCCTGTTAGTGTATAATGCCAATGCAGCATTAGCAGGTGGAAATGGCTATTATTATAACAGTGGCACTTCTGTTTTGCCGCTATGGTCAAAGCTTGCCACCCTGGCCAGCAGTTGGCAGCTTACTGGTAACAGCGGATCGGATACGGCAATCAATTTTTTAGGGACTACCGATAATAAAGGTTTAGTGTTTAGAGTAAACAGCATAAAAGCCGGGTATATCGGACTGCCATCAAATGATGGGAATGTCTTTTTTGGATATCAAAGCGGCGTAAAAAATACAGGTTACAGTAATGCAGGTCTTGGAATTAAGTCATTATTCTCCAATACTACAGGCGCTAACCTTGTTGCTATTGGCGATTCTGCACTATACAGTAACACAACGGGTTTGCAAAATACAGCCGTGGGTTCTAAAGCACTTTTTTTAAATGCAGGTGGAAGCTCCAACACAGCAACTGGCCAGACGGCACTTTATTCAAATACCTCCGGTACAGTTAACACTGCGACAGGAGTTGCTGCACTTTTCTCAAATACTTCCGGGCACGACAATGTAGCTAACGGTTTTGTAACGTTGTTTGCAAACAATACCGGATACTTTAATACAGCCACCGGCAATCACAGCATGGAAAGCAATACAACAGGATACCAGAACACTGCTGTGGGAACGTATGCACTCCGGCAAAACACCGTCGGATATGATAATACTGCTACAGGCTTCAATGCGCTTTATTCAAACAGTATCGGATTATACAATACTGCAATAGGTACGCAAAGTTTATATACCAACTCTTCAGGCGGTAGCAATACAGCTGTAGGTTTTAGCGCCGGTTATTCGAATACAGTCGCCGGCGGCAATACTGCTTTAGGTAGCCTGGCATTACAGCTTAATCAAACTGGTATTTCTAATACGGCAACCGGCGCTTTTTCTTTATCAAACAACGTTTCCGGAACTCAAAATACCGCCAACGGATACCAGTCTCTTTATTCCAATACCGGAAATTATAATACCGCCACCGGTACCAATTCACTTTTTACCAATACAGACGGGTATGATAATACCGCCACCGGAGTGCAGGCACTATATTTCAATACAACCGGAAATCAAAATACTGCTACTGGCATTTATTCCCTTGTTCACAATACAGTAGGGACTGAAAATACTGGTATTGGACATTCCTCACTCGCTACAAATACAACCGGCTTTCAAAATACTGCTGTGGGGTATAAAAGTTTATATACTAACAACAGCAGCTTTAATACCGCTGTGGGCTACAAGGCACTTTACAACACCAACACTGGAGGAAGTAACACAGCGATAGGGTTCCAGGCAGGGATAGCCAACACCAGCGGCGCAGTAAATCTTTTTTTGGGTTTTGAGGCAGGATCGGCTAATACATCGGGATCTTATAACTGTTATGGAGGATTTCATGCAGGGAATGCCAATACCGTCGGAAATTTTAATACCTATTATGGATATGCTGCCGGTCTTTCTAATGTAGATGGTAATCAAAATACTTTTTTGGGTTATGCTGCAGGGTCTTCAGCTACCGGAAGTAGTAATACGTTTGTTGGATACCAGGCTAACGCAGAAACTGCAAGTCCAACTATAAGTAACTCGAGCAGTTTTGGATTCCAGACAATCGCATCAGCCGCGAATCAAGTCTTTTTAGGAAACCCGGTGGTAAATGCAGTTAAGGCTTTCGCCAATTTTTTTAATATATCTGATGGTCGTTATAAAAAGAATATACAGCAAAACGTGCCGGGTTTAAGTTTTATCAATCAACTAAGGCCGGTTACCTACACACTTGAAATACACAACATCAATAAGAAATTGGGAATTATAGAAGACAATATTTTAGCAAAAGGTAGTGATGAAAAAGAAAAAAATATATACACAGGATTTGTAGCCCAGGAAGTAGAGCAAGCAGCTGATGCTATACATTATAATTTCAGTGGTTTAAGTAAACCACAAAACGATAAGGATTTTTACGGGCTAAGCTACGCAGACTTTGTTGTGCCATTAGTAAAAGGGATGCAGGAACAACAGGTAATGATCGAAGAACTAAAAAAAGAAATTGAACTTCTTAAAGCTCAAAATAAAAAATAAAAAACCCGGTTTAAAAAAAATGTAGCACCAGGTATTACAATCGCAAATTCATGTGAATCGTTATCTAAAGACTAAACTTCGCAAGGCTTAAATCCATGAATGTGATGTACCATTTGGCGTGTCATTAGGTCATCTGGTTAATAGGTCATTGACATAATGAGCTATTAACTAAATGACCGACCCGCAACTTTGTCCCTTGCCGGTTTTAATCGCACCTGGCGGCGTAGTTTTAACTGTATTGAATATCCGCATACCTGTTTGCAAGGCAGAACCCGGCACCATGGCAGGTGTAAAATTGTAAGTATGACGGGAGTGCCACTGCTATTACGGTTTTTTTGCCCAGGCAATTAAGGTCCAGCGCCAGCCGCTTTGTACCTGAATCTTGAAAAATCTAAAATACACCCTGGTATTAATTGCTGCATGAAAGGAAACGATCGGCCCTATTTAGCTTTCAATAAAAACACCACTTTCAAGTCGTTCATTTGGTTGGGGGTAAGTAAGTACAAAGAATTTTGGTTGGCGCCTAAAATATAATAAGTAGCGGTGCCCTTACTCATGTCCATATCCGAAAAACCCTTCATGTCTCCTGTGAAGGTAAGTTTCAGACCATTGGGCTCGCTTTCTTTGATATTGTTATTGATTGAAAATATTTGTTGCTCCGCACCCATGCCCGTAGTGGTGGCAATGCTATCCTTATTAAATGCCATAGATAGCTTTTTAAATTTTATAAAATTCTCTTTGTAAAAAGCACCCATAAAATCTGTGGCCGTGTCTATTCCTTTTATTTTGCTAAACCAATTTAATGTCTCCACAGCCGGCGCCACAACCGTTTCTTTTTTAGATTTATCGTCATCAAAAGCCGATATCCGGCTGCCGGAAATAGTAGCCACATCGGTCACCTGCCAGGATTTACCAACAATCAATTTTTGCGCTTCTTCCACACTGCCCACCGCCGGTGGTAAGGGTTCTTGTTGCTTGCAGGAAAAAAACAACACTGATATCAATACAATCGTGGCAAAATGGATATTTCTTTTCATGCCGCAATTGTACGATCAGGAACAACAGGACCACATACCCAATGGAGGGTATTCTGTATAGTAATAGGGTTCAGGGTTAACAACCCTTGCCGGGTACTGGCAGGATAAAGTATTATAAGAGCCCGGCAATAAAGCGAGGGTAGACGCTGGTATGATTGTTAATCACTTTTTTACGACAAAGCGATCTTCATTCATATCGAAAATAAAGAACCGGGTGGTTTGGCGGTTGTGCTTACACTTGTAATAATATTGACCTTGGATTGGGTTGATGGTTTTCCAATATTGTAGCGAAGCAACAGAATTGATGCAATCATCAAGCCCTTCAACATACGCTCTGCCCTTTCTGCAAAGCCAAAATACTCGAGGTCGAAAAGCTGGTGGATAAGTCTGTTTAACTGATCCCTTGCTTCTGGTAGTACTATTATTTTTTCAATGGCAAATTCCTTAGCCCCGAGGGTCCGCAAGGGTTAACTGTCATTGAAAGTCTCGTTCAGGCAAGCGTTTGAAGCCCAAGGGTGCACGCTTCCGATCCTATCATCACCCTCGCAGCTTTCACTCAGTCAACGGCTACCAGCCCAAGTAGGCGCCAGACTCCGTCTGGTGTCTACCCGTTACTTTTCTTGCACGTTTTTAAAGCGCTTATTCAGGGCAGACCAGCTATTGATAACGAGTTCCTGAAATATGCTTGTAATTCCCATAGCCATGGTGCGTGTCTCCACGCACTACATCATAGAGTCAGCAAGGACTGTGGTACGTGGAGACAGGTACCACCGCCAGCAGAGACAGGTGAATCAACAAGCAGCATTGAAGAAAATGATCAGGCCATAATCCCTTGCCGTGGCAGTTAACCATACCATAGCTGTTAATCTAAGAATTTTATATTCGTAATGCAACACCTACAGCCAAAAGAAGCAAGGTTTGGAGCGAAAACACCCGGCAAACGTGGGGGTGATACCTATGCGGCCAACCTGATTCGTATGGTTATTCCCTGTAATCCTATTCATCCTCAAATACTACAATGCTGAGAATCAGGATTTTCAGGATGATAGGATTTCCAGGATTTATCGTACGTTAATCCCCATAACCCTATCCCTATTAATTCTCACATCCCAGAAATCCTGAATAAACTTATTACCACATAATCCTATTCATCCTCAAATCCTAAAATCCTGATTCCCATCATGATAGTATTTGCAGGATTTATCGTACGTTATTCCCCCTCATCCTGCCCATCCTGCAAATCCTAAAATCCTGATTAAACTTATTCCCCCCATAATCCTATTCATCCTAAAATCCTACCATGCTGAGAATCAGGATTTTCAGGATGATAGGATTTGCAGGATTTATCGTACGTTATGCCCCTCATCCTGCCCATCCTGCAAATCCTAAAATCCTGATTCCAACCTCCTCCCCCGATTACCATGAAACACTTTTTTAAATTGCAAACTCGTTGCGCCAAAGTTGATAAGCAGCCCAATTTCAAAACCATAGGCAACCACATAGTTCTTTGCTTGCGCCAGGTGTACATCTTCGAGGTTGATCACGGCTTTCGATTCTACCACTACGATTCCTTCTACCACAAAATCGGCCCGCCTCGTACCTACTTCTTCACCATCGTAAAATATTACCTGCTCTTTCTCCCGCACAAATTGCAGGCCGGCCTTCCGTAATTCGATAGCAAGACACCGTTGGTAGATGACTTCCTGAAATCCATTGCCCAAACTATTGTGCACTTTCATGGCACAACCGTTAATCTTGTAGGTGAGTTCGTTGATGTCCATCTTGTTGAATTTGTGGCTGTTTAAAATTGTTGATGCGAGAAGGGCGCCCTATGTCAGTCTATCTCTGCAAAGGCCAGTAGATGGCAAAAGAGTAGCCGGAACTGGCACCGTGCAACATAAACAGTACCTCACAGGCACAGAAAAATGATGGACGGATGGGCGTTTTCGAAGTAGGGTTCGGGCGATATGAGGGAGATATGGCCCAGGCGTTACAGAGAGACGATGCTCTCCGCTTAAAAAAAACAGTTCCTTATTATTGGTGCGGCCATACACATGGTACATTTCTACCGCCTCAATTTCGGCCAAATAATTTCTTCGGTATCCGTTTGATTAAAAATAGCCAGCGGAATATAGCAACTCGAAAGAGATGTATGGATGGCATTTGCGCAGGTGCGTTCCTGGGTGGCCAACATTGTTAGGGTTGGCCACCCAGGCCCGTCAAAACTAATTTTCGTTGGCCACCGTCAGGGTAAAATTGGCATTTACTTTCATATTTACACCTGGCTTTACATTTAGGCTCCGGCAGGAACCATTAGAATTTACCAGCAACGTGCCTGCATTGATATATACATCTGTATGGATATCGGGAAGCACCCCGCAACTCCAGTTACCGGCCGTTTCCCAGTTGTTATTGACAGACCCATTCCAGTATGCCGAGAAACGAACGGCGCTTACATTCCCATTATTACCATCTACCAGGCAACGATACTGGTATCCGTACCAGTCCGAAGGGATGGACAACAACTGGAGCCTGGCTGTGTTGGCACCGCTATAATTGCCTCCATCAGTAAGGTTTGCAAAACCACTGCCCGTATTTACCTGCCATTGATAATTGGTGCCGGTAAGGTTTGCCGTAAGTACACCGGTACCATTTTGGCAAAGATTCATACTGGGCAGCGTAAGCGAAAAATCCCAGATTCCCCTGCCGAAAGTGCCAAAGCGAACGGTATTGGAAGCCACAATATACTCTACAGAAACATAAGGTTGTATGGGTGTAAGACCGCCAATTATCGGGTACCAGGTGTTATTTGCGACCACGTACACGTACGGCCCGGCATCAGTTGCTGCAAACAGCAGGGTTTCTGTGGGGTTGCCTACGATTTCATGTACCAGTGTTGAGGGCAATCCGGTATTCATTGCTGTGAACGATACGCCCCCGTTGATCGATTTGTACACTCCAGGATTGGAATAACCACTGCCACCATACCATAACAGACCCGAAGTGATCTTTGATGCACAAATAGTGGAGCCGTACAGGTACCAGGGACCGGGACCGGAGAAAGAGCTGGTTTTCGTCCAGGTACTGCCTTTATTGCTACTATAGAAAAAACTGCCGTCCTCCGTGGCTACATAGATATTATTGGAGTCTTTTTGTGAGGAGCAGATGGCAGTTATCCCGGCAGTGGTGCTGGTGGAATTAGCCCTGAAATCAAATGGGTATTGCGTGGCCGATATGGTATATGGTGAAGAAGTAAGCGAGGTTACTTTACACAGATAAGATCCGCTGCCACCAGAAAGATTGCCGCCTCCCATCAATGTCTCGTGAAATTCCGGGTGATTGGTATTTACCATCGGCAACATCCAACCGTAATTGGGTTTAGTGGATCCGGGCATGGTCCAGGTGCTGCTTACACCTGAGGTGGGACTATTGTAATAATACAATGCACCCCCGGGGTATTGGGTCCACAAATGCTTGGGATAGCCGCTCAAACACAGGTAACCGTAATCCCCGCTAATGACCTGCGTAAAGTTAACCCCGCCGCTAATGCTGGCAGCCGTGCTGCGTTGAAAACCCTGATCCTGCGACCCTGCAAAAAGATTATTGGGCTGATCCGGATCTGTAAGGATATCGTAATACTGGCTGCTGTTCAGGTTGGCCTGGCTCAGGTTCAAAGTGGTGGTCAACTCATCGTAAGAAACGGCCACCCCGCCATGGTTATTCACAAAGGCAAGTGGCGTCCCGTCCTGCTTGTAAAAATGTTCTATCGCCATGATATCTGCGTGCAGCTTGCCCGCCACGTTGCCATAATAATCACTCCATACATTTACCATCGTCCATGATACCCCCGAATTATAGCTCCGGTATGCATTCACGGACCCAAAAAACACTTTCGCAGCGTCCACATTGGATACATCCAGCCGGTCCCAGGAATTATCCGGCAGGGTACTTTGAAGGGTCCAGCTGGCGCCAAAGTTGGTAGACCGGTAGAGTTTATTTTGGTTAAGCAGGGTGTAGAAAGTAGTGGTACCGCCGATCGCAACACCCTTCAACAGTGCTTTATTGCTAGCATCGGCGCAGGCAAAACTGTTAAGCAGGGTAACAGCTGAACCCGAGACCTGCCAGAATGCAAGACTGTTGGCAGTTGTTTTGGTGTCAATGGCGTATAAACCGGCACTGTTATAGGGTGCCACCAGGCGCACATTATAATCGTCCCCGCCGGTAAAAATAGCAATCCTTGTAAATGTTGCGCCCTGGTTGGTGCTGCGATACAGGTAGAAACGGGGCGACCAATTGCCTGCGGTATTGTCCCAGGGGCGGGTAAGCACATATATATTGTTGGTGGCATCGTTGGGCATTACGATTTGAGCAATAAAATTACCACCCCACCCTACCGGGAAACTGATACCTGTGCTGGCGGTAAAACTAGCACCTTCATTGTCTGAAAAGTAAACGTTCAGGTCGTGGCTTACGAGGATACGTCTACCACCACCGGTCTTATTGAACACTTTGATATTGGCATTATCAAAAACCTGGTCATCGTTCAGCAGCGTCCAGCTGTTGGTGGTAAGTGCACCCTTCCAAAGACTACCGCCCGAAGAAACGGCGTAAATAGTGTTTGTGGGTTGATCGAAATCGACGCCGATGACGCTGCCAGCCTGGTTGATACTGCCTTTCTCACTCCAGCTACCTACCAGGTTGCCGCCGGCAAATGTTTCCGCTACAGACGCTAAACGATTGGCCAGGCGCTGTTTTTTAACCAGCACTAAGTTTTCCCGGTTCGCAGACTCAACCATCTTCCAGTCTGTTGCGCTGTCAGCTTTATGGATCAACTTCCACCAGTTTTCGCGGCGGTTGTTCAATTCTTCTTCATCCTCGCCAATCGGTGCCGGCCTTACGATGGTGGCTGTATTTGCGGGAGCGGTAGCAGCATGCTTTAAAAAACAACTTTCAAGAGATGCCAGGGTTACTGCTGTAAGTAACAAATAGCGGAAGCTTTTCATTGTAGAACGATTAATTAATTTATATATAAAGAGGAGAACCTGTAAAATTAAAAGCCCTGAAAGTAATTTCCAGTCCTTGTTATCTTTTCGCCATTCCCCGCCCCGGTAACGCCGATACCATTTCCATTGTCGTTCTGTTAGATCTGGTTGCCTGCAATAAATGGGCACCGGTAATGCACCCATTTCAAAAATAATAAACCGATGGAACTACTGAAAACCCTGCACAGTCCTACCACTTCAGCCTGCATAATGGCTGCACAAAATAAGTGTAAAGCTTTTTCAATTGCAACAGTAAAAACAACGTACATCATCGTTTTTTCACGTTCGGTGAATTTGTCTGCCGGGTTGGCAAAACCGCGGAGCAGCAGGCTTATCGCAATATGCGCCAGACTCCGTCTGGCGTCTACCCATTACTTTTCTTGCACGGTTTTAAAGCGCTTATTCAGGGCAGACCAGCTATTGATACCGAGTTCCTGAAATATGTAAGTAATTTCCTTAGCCATGGTACGAGACTCCACGTCCCACGGCCAGGAGTAGATGAGGGTTCGGGCAATTTTGACACCTGGCGTCCAGTTAAATAGGCCAACGCTTAGATTCTGAATAATTATGTTTAATTACTTTCCCAAATTCAGACCACAGAAATTAGTCCACTAAGTATTTAACAAACCAATTAGGTACTCTTTCTGTATCAATTATTCTGACATCAACTCCGTCTGTCACTTCAGCAATCAGCAAACTGGCTGTGCCTGAATTATCCCATATATAGGCCCTGTTGGTTTTTTTAACTGCTTGTTTCAGTTGCTGCAAACTTTTGAAATACCTTTTAGTGATTACTTCAGGTGGTACATAGTGCCCGTTTTGGGAAACTCTGACATTAACCCTGCTTACATTAATGGAAGCATCTTCGGTAGCTATAAAATAGAGATACACCTTATATCCGCTATCACGGGCCTGTTGCAAAAATTCAATCTTACCCTCGTGGCTCATTACTGTTTCATAGGTAAAAGAAAGGCCATTTGCCAGTAATTGCTGGCGAATAAACTCCGCAATATCTGCGGCAAGGTAGGAGTCAACGGCTGTATTTACATGAAGGACATTTTCCACTACCATCAGGTGGGTCCACAACGCTGCCTCACCTCGTTTAACAGGAGAAAATCTGCTGGATTTAAAAAAATCCTGAAGCTCATTTTCTGTAATATTCAATTGAAAATTGTCAAAAAAAAGCACCTTAGTTTCCCTAACAATGCGCTCGATATCATCAGCATTTACATACACACCAAATGGAATTTCGGCCTGCAGACTTTTGACAATCGTGGTTTTTCCAGAACCGTTTGGCCCGGCAAACACCCTCATTCGTTTAATGGGCATTCTATTGTAGCTTAAAGTGTTGGGGTAGTGTGGCCGAATTTTTCTTTATCTCTTTCACAAACTGCTTTGTGCCCCCAGGCTGAATCTCGAACAAACTACCACCCTCTTGTACGTACATGGCAATATTTGATTTCATGGCCTGTTCATTGGCTTTAAAAGTAGCTAATAGCACTGCCCCGGCCAGCGCACCCAATGTGGCACCTTCTTCTTTATTATTGGAAACTAAAGCCCCTAATGCTGCCCCTATTAACCCGCCAGCTATCAATGACTGTAATATCTCTTCATCATTTTTCATGTAATAAAGTTAGTTATTTTAAATCTCCTGTAGTTATTTCACGTAGGCGCCAGACTCCGTCTGGTGTCTATCCGTTACTTTTCTTGCACTGTTTCGAAGCTTATATTTATGTCAGGGCCAGCTATCGATACCAAGTTCCTGGAAAATGAAAGTTATTTCCTTAGCCGTGGTACCTGTCTCCACGTACTATATCTTAGAGTCAGCGAGCACTGTGGTAC
>JBDSXW010000096.1:0-69123 GCA_039925965.1 Chitinophagaceae bacterium | reverse complement strand
TTGTTGGTGAAAACACACAACAACGGTGTGGGTAATGCTATGCTGTGAATCTGACTCTTTTCGGCAAAATTAGTAATGGAAAAAGCAGGTGCAGAACTTTAAAGTTGGCCATGTATAAACTCTTGCGATGTTTTCTAAATCCAAACCCGTCCTCAAAGTCCCCCTGACCCCCGCACATAAAAAAAAGGAAGCATCAGATTCAAAAACATTTGCCGAAGCAATTGTCTCTATACCCTTTGCATTCCTTTTTTTGCTGGAATACTTTTGCAAGCATTACAACCGTTTTGATCTTTGTTATCCTTTTAAGGGGACTTCATTGATCGATGAGTTTTTCCTCGTTTAATAAATTAATTGATTCGAACTCATTTTGAAATGATCTCCCCCTGTAACAGGTTCCTTCATCTCTCACACGGTTCATATTCATCTTTTTGACGGACTTTTTAAACCATGCCGAACGCCCTTTCACTTTTCTGATTCTGTTTGTTCTTGCTGCTTTCTTCCTTTTAACGGGTTTCCAGCTTCAATTACGCCCTTCCTCTTCTTGTTGCTGTTTGCTCTCTTCTGCGATCTTCCTGATGTTGATCTTGTCAAACTTCCTGCTCCTTTCTTCTGCTTTTCAGCTGATGATTGTTGCTTCTTCCTGGCTCCTTTTAACGGGCTCCTGGTTTCCGTAATTCTCTTCTGCTTACCTGCTTCTGTTTGTCGCTCTCTGCTTTCTTTTCTCTCTAAAAGGCTTCCTGCTTCAGTGATATAAAAGTACTACTACCATCCACCACTTTCCAAATTTTTTCCCTTGTTGATGTCCACCAGTTATTAACGGGGTTATGCACATTGTTTTTAATGTAATTAACAAGCAGCCCGAAAGCCTTGCTGGTACTGGTTTCTATTTTGGAGCCATGCTGATTTTTTCATTCGTTGTCAGGTTCTTTTGAGTATAAAAATGAAAACCTTGTTGTAAGTCTTCCAAAAAATACAATTTTAAAGCTACTGCTCCATTTTTTTACACGGTGTCTGGACGGGATTTCCGCAATTGTCTGGCTCAATCCATGCGTCTACCATTCCCCGCTCCTTTGTAACGGTAAGCGGCACGGTGGCAAGGGTCAATCTAAAAAATAGGTGCCCTACGTCCAATAATCGATAACAAAAATTATGTGGGGCTATTGACCGCGGCCACAATCAATAAAGTATGGCGAGGGCAACCGAACGGGGGCCGACCGAAGAATCGTCCCTTTCCGGGTTATAGTTAGCCGGTATAAAGCAGTGCGAAAAAGGGAAACTGCCTTTAATATTCAGGTGGCGGTTCCCTTATGGGCAAAATCACCCTTATTGTAGACATTGTAATCTACGTTCAGGCGGTGCTACCGTAGCTTTAATGGTATCCCAGATTACAAACCGGCGTTCTTTTCTAGCTCGGTCATTGACAGTTTGTTGGACTGTCGCGGGCCAAATAGCAACTTTTTGATTTAACCGCTGTTACGATGCCTTACAACTCTTAAAAATACCAATCATGAAAATCGGTTTCAATTTTTTATTGGCATTTGCTATTACGAATGTCGCTATTTTCTTCAGCTCCTGTAATACTGCTACTACCGAAGAAAACAAAATGTCTGAGCCCAAAATCAAAACGGCGGATATCACCTACAAGGTCGATAGCCTCAATGTGAAAGCATTTGCAGCTTATGATGAAAACCTGCCGGGAAAACGGCCAGGAATTTTGGTAGTGCCAGAGTGGTGGGGCGTGACTGACTATACTAAAAACCGTGCAAAGCAACTGGCCGGTATGGGGTATTACGCGATGGTAGTGGATATGTATGGAAATGGAAAGACCGGTGACGATCCCAAGGCCGCGGCAGCCCTGGCGATGCCGTACTATATAAACCCTGTCTTGTGCAAAACCAGGCTGGATGCAGCTTTGGCGAAACTGAGATCCATGCCTGAAACCGACGCCGTCAATGTGGCCGCTATCGGTTATTGCTTTGGGGGCTTTGTGGTACTCAATGCGGCCAAACAGGGAATCGACTTAAAAGGCATAGTTAGTTTCCACGGCGGATTGGGTGGCGTTGCGCCCGATAAGGATTTGCTAAAAGCGGCGATACTGGTATGCCATGGCGAAGCCGACAGTTTTGTACCGCAGCAGGAAGTAGATGCCTTCAAAAAGGGCATGGACTCTATCAAAAAGGAGTACACTTTTAAGTCCTACCCCAACGCCACTCATGCTTTTACAAATCCTGCAGCTACTGAAACAGGTAAAAAATTCAGCATGCCCATTACCTACAATGCTGCAGCAGATACCGCTTCCTGGAACGATATGAAGGATTTTTTCAACAAGATTTTTGTTGTCGGAAAATAAAGTAGCATTCGTTGTTGGCAAACCGTTAATCAGTTCCCATTTCTGCGTTGGCCGTTGGTAGTATGGCTGGCATCGACCATTTTCGTGCAAATAATGTAAGCTGATGAAATTTTCTATACTGATTGCTGGTTTTACCCTGATGCTTCCAGGAATATTGCATGCCCAAACAGTGGTGCATGGCCGTACTGTAGACCTGACCACTGGCAATATAATTGCACTGGCCACGGTTACAAATTTGAACAAGGGTAAATCGGTGGTGAGCAGTTATAGTGGCCGGTTTACGATCCTGGCGGAAGCTGGCAACCTGCTGGTGACTTCCTATTCGGGCTACGATTTTGATACAGTCCGCGTAACGCCGGAGATGATTAATGATACGATCAATATCAAAATGAACGTGCTGGGAACATTATTGCCAACGGCGACTGTGATTGCAAACAGTAAATTTTCACACTACCAGCTCGACAGTATGGAACGCCGCCTGCAACATGCGGCATTGCTCAACAAAAAAAATCTCAAGGCGATTGATGGGCCGGTGGAAGGCAGCGGCTTTGGCATCTCCTTCAGCCTCGATCGCTATTCCAAACATGAAAAGCAAAAACGCAGGGCCAAAGAATTATTTGAGATGATGGAAGAAGAAGCCTATATCAATTACCGCTTTCCGAATAGTAAAGTAACGCAGTTTACCGGCCTTACCGGAGAAGGCCTGGTGGAATTTCTCAATCTTTATCGCCCTAATTACGATTGGCTGCGCAAGCATACAGTTGATGAAGACGTGGTAGATTATATCAACAGCAAAATAAAGACTTACCGGAATATTCCTGGCAATAAATTAAAAGGATAATTAATTTAACTGAACAGCCGGCATCCGGTAGCCCTGGCCATCATAGATGTACAATTCATCTATTTCGTAAGTCCAGTATTTATGCAGGGGCGATTTTTTTAAATAGTCTTCCACCTGTTTTTTGTTTTCAGCATTCATTACAATCCAGCTCCGGAGTGACTCCAGGCTTACCGTATAATGGTCAATAATACCTTTATTGATCAGGTAGTTGATATAGGTGCGGTGGGGCGGCACAAGGGACATAAACGCATCATCCATCTCAAATGAAATGGTCACCTGAAATTTTGTTAACTGAGGGCCGAGCTGGTACACTTCTTCATTCATGGTGTCAAATTACAGATCAACTAATCGTCCAATCAACCACTTTATTTGCCCAGCCTTCTTTAAAGACAGCCGTAATTTTAATGTAGTTGTCGGTATAACCTTCCATCATTCCACTCTTACTGTTTTTTTCAAACAGTACTTTTCTGGTCTGCCCTAGGTGTAGGTTGATGAAGTACTGCATTTTCATATAGGACAAGTTTCTAAGCGATTTGTTGCGCAGGTGCCGGATATTAATTGGAACGACGGGCTTAATTTCCAGAGCCTTTGTATTGTCTCTTTCACTGTAGGTAAATACATGAAGATAACTTACGTTCAGGCTGTGCAAAAAATCGAAAGTCTCTTTGAAATCGTCATCGCTCTCGCCGGGAAACCCTACGATTACATCCACACCAATAGAACAATGTGGCATCAATTGTTTAATCAGGGCCACCCGTTCGCCATAGAGTTCTCTCTTATAACGCCGGCGCATAGATGCTAGTATCTTATTGCTGCCACTTTGTAAGGGGATATGAAAATGCGGCATGAATTTTTTGCTATTAGCTACGAATTCAATGATCTCGTTAGTAAGCAGGTTTGGCTCGATGGAAGAAATCCGATAGCGTTCAATACCCTCCACTTGATCCAGGGCTTTTACGAGATCAAAGAAATTTTCTTCGTGGTGATGGTCTCCGTTGGCGCCCTTGCCGAAATCGCCCAGGTTTACACCAGTCAACACGATTTCTTTCACACCGGTGGCTGCCAGCTGGCGAACATTGGCCAATACATTCTCAGCATTGTCGCTACGGCTTTTACCACGCGCCATCGGTATGGTGCAAAAGGAGCAATTATAATCGCAGCCATCCTGCACTTTCAGGAAGGTGCGGGTGCGGTCGTTAATGCTCCAGCTGCTGTTGAATCCGGTCACTTCTGCTATATCGCAACTACTTATTTTGGCAGAATTACCTTTACTTAACTCCTTTATATGCTGGGCAATATTGAATTTTTCCGCGGCGCCCAGAACAAGATCTACACCAGGAATTTCTGCAATTTCTTTGGGTTTCAACTGGGCATAGCAACCGGTGATTACCACCAGGCTTTCAGGCGCCTGCTTTTGGATGCGGCGCACCAGGTACCGGCATTCCTTATCTGCATTTTCGGTTACACTACAGGTGTTGATCACATACACGTCCGCCACTTCATCAAAATCTTTCTTCTCAAAACCTTCATTTTCCATTTGCCTGGAAAGCGTCGAAGTCTCGGAAAAATTGAGTTTGCAGCCCAGCGTATGGAACGCCACCGATTTCTTTTCCACTGTTGTCATGATGCCGCAAAGATAAAGGAAAGCCCAACTTGGGTTAGTAATGTAGATTAGGTTGTTGAGCGGCAGGCTTATGCAAGACCGTTTTTCCATCTTACACTATTCCCGCACTATCCGTTTAGTAACTGTAAATCTGTTCGTATTTATGGTTACATAATATAGTCCTGCCGGATAACTATCCAGGTTGATAGTTTGCTGGTTTTGCAATGGTAGTTGTTTCATGATTTTGCCTGCGCCATCCATAATTTTCAGGCTGCCATTACCAGGTTTATCGCACACAACGAGGAAACTGTTTTTTTCCTGCAACGCCGTAATTTTAAAAGCCGATGTAAACATATCCAGTTGAATGGTTTTAGAATAAAGGATAACGCCATTGGCATCCACCTGTTGCAGCCGGTAATAGTTAGCGCCTATGGAAGGATTTTCATCCGTAAAAGAATAGGCAGTACCAATGGCAGCATTGCAATCAATACTGCCAATAGTTTGAAAATTACGGCCATTGTTGCTACGTTCTATATTAAAATGGGTACAAGTGATTCCATTGCCGGTTTCCCAATGCAGCAGTGATTTTCCATCATTTTCCCGCCCGGTAAATGCCGTTATGTCAAGGGGCAACAGCAACTGGCAGGTGTTGGTATTTACTTGCAGTCTCAATGATGGTGAAGCGGTACGGTTTACAGTGACCCATAGTTTTTGGCTGGATGCATCTATGGTGGCAAAATAGTCCACATCGGCTACGGCAGCGGCACCGTTAATGCAGATGCTTCCGGTGGTGGCAGCGCTGTAGCCATTTAAAACAAATATGGGCGACTCTATGGGTTTGCCGGCAGCGGCTGTAAGTATTATATCTGCAGCGTTGGCACTGGCATCCACCTCCCAGGTGGCAAAAATTTGGTTGTAGCCCATGGGTATATAGGGTACATTATTAGCAACCGAACTGGTAAGCCCGACACCCGCTGGTCCCGAAGTCTTTACCGTACCGATGGTTGATGACAGCGTGGCCAGTTGCATGTTTTCCATTTGGGTAACCATTTTGCCCACACTACCTGCTTTATAGCCACCGGTATGGATGCCCAGCACTTCCCATACAGAATAGGCCAATAGCATGCCATTGGTTCGCGCACCATCGCCGTGGTGGGTAAAGTCGGTTTTAGAAGAGTAGCTACCCCACTCATCAAAACCGCCGGGGTATCCCCAGTTCGTACCCCAGGTCAGGCGCTTTGTAACACCGCCGGTGTTGCTCAAAATGCCATAAGCCAGTATCTGGTAACACCATTGTTCATCACCAATCATAGGACCGTTTAATTGTTGCGTATTGGCAAGCTGCGGCGATCCGTTCCGTCCCATATCTTTTACCGTCATGGGCTGCGTACATACATGGCCCATTTCGGCATTTACATTTTTGGTCCACTGCATGGCATAGGGTATGGTATTCACTTCATCATAGCGCCACCCGGAATTGGTGGTGATAGTGGTACTCTCATTGGTAGTGCCATTAACAACGCTGACCCATTTGTGGGTGTCGCCCCAGCTTGATCCTCCAATAATATCGCCGCTGTAGGCGCCACTATTGGTATTGCCATCGTAGTGAAAATCGCCATACGGTGAACGGGAATCGCCGCCGATATTACCGGCCGTTACTAACCTCGCATCCTGGGTCATGGAGAAGATGGGGTAATCGCGTCCGGTGGCAAAAAACCATTGCACCCGGCTGGGTACGGTAGCATTTGTACCACCTGAGCCACCTGGTGATGTGATAGTATAGTTAGGCATATAAAAGTCGATAATGCTATGATGCCGACCCTGTAGCGGTAGCGAAGTAGTACCGGCGGTACCATGAGAAGAATTGTCGCCGCCATAGATCGTATGGTTTTGAAGATAGCCGTCACCCTGATGACCATTGGCACCTGTGCCGCGGCATATTCTGTCGACACCATTTACTTTATAAACCAAGGTTCTCAAATAGCCGGCTCCCCCTGGGCGCTGGTCTACGAGGGTGGCCGTACGTGTAAGGTTAGCGGCATCTGTCCAGGTATAAATGTGGGCAGGCAGGCCATTATCCGAAGTGCCCGCAGTTACTGAGACGGGGCTCTGGGCATTTAAAAGATGGCATTGCAGGCACATTAAAAAAACAAGTGAGAGCGAAGTTGGGTATAGGTTTTTCATGAGTTGCGGATTTATTGGAAACTGCTGATGGACGGGCCACAAATTGAAGAGAATACACCAGCAATTACAACGCCAATTATCAAAAGGAGTAAATAAGTGAGCATATGACTGTATTAGTAATGCAGTTGGATGAAACAACAACTAACTTAGAGCTCTTCGTTTCAATGAAATATGCAAATGTTGGAGCCGGTTTTGGAATATACCGTCCATAGGGTATATACAGGTGCTGTTTTGTTGTCCATATTTGAGCCATCATCATTAAACTACTGATTTATGAAACAAGTACTCCTCTCTATCGCTTTAGTTACTGTAGTATGTACAGCTGCCAGTGCCAAAATCTGGCGTTTAAACAACAACAATGGCGGCGCCATTAGCCCCACCATTAAAACAGATTTTTTGCAGGGTGTTACGTTGCAACAGGCACATGACAGTGCGAAAGTGCTGAGCGGCGATACGATACATATTGAGCAGAGCAACACTACTTATGGCAACTGTACATTTACCAAAAGGCTTACTGTAATTGGTGTAGGTAATTTTTTAGGGATGAACCCCAACACACAGGTACAAACGAGCTTTAACAGCCTTGTGGGCGCGATTACTATTACAAGCCCTTCTGCTGCTGGTACCCAGATTTTAGGTCTGCAGGCTACTTATATTATTGCAGGTGCCAATAATGTAAAAGTTGCTTATTGTTATTTTGGCTACGTAGAGATAGGTAGCGGCAGTGCAGCCAATACTGATAATATTCAAATTAGTGATAATTATTGCAACAATGGTAACACCTATTATTGTATCAGTTCCTCGGCTGGCACCGGACTTAATACTAATGTGGGTATTTATGGCAACATCCTGCTGACATCCACGTCTTACCAAACTATTAATTTAAATAGCAATTCATCGGGCATTGTAAAAAACAACATATTATACGGTTACTACACCTGCTTTGGTGCATTGTACAATTTTTATGTAGTCAACAATATGTCGTACAACACAGGCGGAGCTGGCTATGCCAATAATTTTTATAACTGTGTAATAGAATACAATATGGCTCCCTACGCAAGCAGTTACCAAACGCCTGGAGGAACCGGCAACACAACCAATGCGACAAACAATACGCTGCAAACCGTCGCCAATATGCTTTTTGCCGGAGGTGCATCTACAGATGGGCAATGGAAACTGCAACCCGGCAGTCCGGCAAAAAATGCAGGTAAAAGCGGTGTAGACTTGGGTGCTTTTGCTGGCGATTTTCCTTACTCATTAAGTGGTATCGTAAACATACCCAACATTTATCAGCTGAATATCGCCACCATACCGGCAGGTGCCAGCACTATGAGCGTAACGCTGAGTGCTAAGAGTAATTAATTGCAGACCGATGGTTAATGAAATCACCATCCATTTCCGTTGGCTTCAGCCAACGGAAATGGATATGCCTCTTATCGATAACAAGCAATATCCCATCTGGCATGTTAATGCTTCTTCGTCGACGTTCAATGGTCAATGAAACGATCCATTACCGTTGGCGTCAGCCAACAGAAGGAAATTAATATGATATTCTTTTTTTCTTTTCTCAATCTAAAACCCACAATATGCCTACCCATGCTTGTCGCCGCATATTGATGCTTCTCATCTGCTGTACTGCTTTAGCTGGCGTTCAGGGGCAAAAGAAAATATTCAAAGCGGAATATTTTTTCGATACCGACCCTGGCTTTAACAATGCAAATCAGGTACTGGTGCCTACACCCGTGCAGACTGTTAGCAATCTGAACATAAACCCAAATATCAGCGACCTCTCAACTGGCCTGCACACCTTATTTGTACGCGTGCTGGATAGCAATTTTATGTGGAGCCAAACCATTCCACAGTTGTTTTACAAAGAAGCTAACCTGGCTATCAATGCACCAGCTTTAACCCAGGTTGAATACTTCGTAGATACCGATCCAGGTTTTGGATTGGGAATACAAGTGTCAGTAACTGCCGCTACCGGTACGGTTTTTACGCCCTCGCTTAATACCTTGTCAAATGGCTTGCATAATTTATTTGTGCGAACCCGTGACGCGAATGGTAAATGGAGCCAAACCGTTGGTCAACTGTTTTTTAAGGAAGCCAACCTGGCGACTACTGCCCCCAATCTTGTAAAGCTTGAATATTTTGTAGATAATGAACCAGGCTTTGGTTTAGCCACGGATGTGCCCGTTGCTGCTGCTGCCGCCCTTACTGGCACTGCATTTACACCATCATTAACTGGCTTATCAAATGGCTTACATAACTTATTTGTTCGGACGCTGGATGCCAATGGTAGATGGAGCCAAACATCATCACAGCTGTTTTTTAAAGAAGCTAACCTTGCCACCACAGCCCCTACCCTGGTAAAACTGGAATACTTTGTGGATTCCGACCCGGGTTTTGGATTAGGAATGGATGTCCCTGTCGTCCCTGCCACCAGCCTCACCGGTGCTGCATTTATACCCTCACTTATTGGTTTGTCGAATGGATTACATAACTTATTTGTTCGTACGCTGGACGCCAACGGCAAATGGAGCCAAACATCATCCCAATTGTTTTTTAAAGAAGCCAACCTTGGCACCACAGCACCTAACCTGGTAAAACTTGAGTATTTTGTAGATACCGATCCGGGTTTTGGTTTGGCAACGGATGTTCCCGTCACCGCTGCTACAAGCCTTGCTGGTACTGCATTTGCGCCAGCGCTTACAGGTTTGAGCAAAGGGTTGCATAACTTATTTGTTCGTACTTTGGATGCGAACGGCAAATGGAGCCAGTCTATATCTCAATTATTTTTTAACGAAGCAGATTTGTTTGTACCCGCTCAAAACCTGGTTAAACTGGAATACTTTATTGATTCTGATCCTGGCTTTGGTTCGGCTACCGATGTGCCGGTTACCCCAAATACAACGCTTTCAGGTGTCAATTTTGTTCCCAATATTAGTGCCTTAAAAATCGGGCTGCATTGGCTGAGCGTACGTGCAAAAGAACAGGGTGGCAAATGGGGACAAACCACCCATCAATTATTCTACTACGAACCGGTACGGGGACCTTATCGACCAAGAATTATAAGAGCTGAATATTACTTTGACGATTTTGCTGCAGTAGGCAGTGGCATACCGGTAGTGCTGGCACCAAAGGATACGGTCAGTGGTATTCAGTTCCCGGTAAATGTAACCGGGCTGGCAGCAGGTAACCACCGTTTCTTTTTACGTACCCTTAGCGATAGTGGCAGGTGGAGTCTTACAGCATATAAAGACATTACCGTCATCAGCACCGCATCGGGATCTTCTATTTTGGTAAATAGTTTCACACCCAATACTGTATGCGCAGGCAATAGCATCGATGTTGCCTTTCACAGTACCGGTAACTATGTGCCCGGCAATGCATTTACACTCCAAATGAGCGATGGTAGTGGTTTGTTTGGTTCGCCGGTTAACCTGGGTAGTATTACCAGCACTGTGAGCGGAATTATTAAAGCAGTAGTGCCACCAGCGACGGCACCTAACTCTTATAAACTAAGAGTGATCAGTAGCAATGTGGCTGTAACCGGAACCACCAGCGATAGTAGTTTAGCAGTGCTGGGTGTATCGCAAAGCTTTCGGGATTCTACAATCTATCTCAATTGTTTTAACGATACCTACAATCTTACCAATCTTTACAATGTTACCAATGGCGGCGTTTGGAACACACTAAACCCTACGGTAGCCCCGCCAGGCATGTATAAATATTATGTTACCGCAGGTGGTGGCTGCAGCGATACCGCTGATATTACTTTAAAACTTGAAGTGGCAACCTGGACGGGCACTTTAGGCAATGACTGGCATGTGGCAGGCAACTGGAACATTAACAAAGTGCCAGGCTTGTTTACCCATGTTATCATCCCGGCTGGGATTGCCATTCCATGCATCATCAGCGGTGCCGATGCAATGGCTGCCAGTGTGCAGGCCAGGGGTATTGGTAACTTCCAGATCATTAATAACCGAAAGCTGGTGATTAACGGGGTTTGCCAGGTATTGCCGCCGAATTAATGGAAAGATTTTAATTTGCAACAAAAGCCTCCGCAACGGAGGCTTTTGTATGGTTAATGGGATTGTTACGGGTGAAACGAGGTGCATTTTATGAGTACGCACTAAATATGCCCCTTAAAAAAAAACAGATCATTTTTGACGCTACTTTTAGCTGATTAAATACCTGCACATGAAACTCCATATACTTGTCCTATTTATTCTATTTTCCTCAACCGCAGCCTTAGGCCAATGGAAAAGCGATCCTATGGTCAACAATACCGTGGCGGTAAATGATAGTCTGAGCGCAGAATCGGTTGTGTCGGTAAGCGATGGGGCAGGTGGCAACATTATGTTCTTTATCAATCAGCATTATTTCGGAAACCACGAGCAATATATTATGGCGCAACGGATCTCCAGCAACGGTGTTATTGCCTGGGGTGACACTTTGCACCCCGTTGCTATCTGTACGGCGTTGGGAAACCGGTTCGAAATGCGGGCTGTGGCTGATGCTGCGGGCGGGGCTTTTGTTAGCTGGGCAGATTACCGGCACGACGCAAACAAAGGAGAAATTTATACCCAGCATATTAATGCCTCCGGAATTGTGCAATGGGCAGCAAATGGCTTACGGGTAACTACCCTTAGCAATACCAATGACACTTACTCTGCAGAAATCTGCCGGGATGGTGGCGATGGTATTATACTAGGTTATTCCAGCGACGACCTTGCATCCAATGTGCAGGCTTATGGTCAGCATATAAATGCCGCCGGAACTTTATTGTGGGGAGCAAATGGCGTACAAGCCTGTACGGTGCCCGGGTTTCGGGGTTGTGTAGGTATTGCCACAGATAACAATAGTGGCGCAATTCTTATGATGGTGGATACCCGCAATGATGTGTTCGGGTTAGACTATGATTCGCTCAACACCAACGATATTACCAACCTTGATATTTATGCGCAAAGATTGGACGGCACGGGCAACAGGCTTTGGACAACTGGCGGGGTGGCTATTTGCACGGCACCGGGTAACCAGGATGCTTATTCCGACAATTCCAACACCGGGAGTGACGGCAGTGGTGGGGCCTTTATTTTTTTCAACGATTTTCGTAATGATATACCCGATAGCCTGGGAAATAGCACCAATTCGGACGTGTTTGGTCAACGGGTCGATGCCTCGGGCGCTGCTCAATGGACTGCGAACGGCTTGGCGCTGAGCACTGCAGCTGGCAACCAGTATATTGAATCGGTAACCCAGGCCGGGACTGATATGGTAGCCTGCTGGGCGGATATGAATACACCGGGTTATTGGTCGCAGAAAGTAAATGCAGCAGGTGTTCGGTCCTGGGCACTAAATGGTGTTTTGGTTACTCCGCCCTCTGCTTATAATTGTACAGTGACAGGCGATGGTACCGGTAATTTTATTTATGGTTTTCACGCGGATATGCCGCAATTTGTAGGGGCACAAAAGTTGAATGCTGCCGGCACTTTGCAATGGGGACCAAATGGCGCCTTAGTCTCCAGCGGTCATACCAGTTATTATCCGGTGCCACAATTGGTGCCCGGCCTTAATCAATCCACCCTTATCAGCTGGTCTGGATATTCCGCTTTTTCCAGCGAATCGAATGTCTATGCTTCCAATATTTTGCCGGATGGTACCCTTGCAGGTTCATTGCCCATTTTTACCACGATAGCCAATGGCAACTGGAATAATCCTGCTATCTGGGCTGGAAACCAGGTGCCGGATCTCAGTTCGATCGTTACGGTTCACCATGCGGTTGCTGTTACAGCGACTGCGCAGTGTTATTCTTTAAAAGTGGATCCGGTCACAGCATCTGTAACGGTTAAAAGTGGGGTGCAGCTAACAGTTACGCATTAATATTTTATTGCAATAAAGTCGAAGAAAGTTCTAAGGCTAAATGTATTGATTTTCGTGGGGCAGCCAAATGCTGCTGTCTGGGTGAGGATGGTAAACCGTTATTCATCCTGCATTAAAAATTGGCGCTGTTATATCCCGTAATCCGCTATTTTGCAAGCAAATCACCATCATGGCCACCTCCAAAACCTCTACCGCCACAAAGAAAAATCCATGGGCTCCCGTGGTTATCATCGTGGTGCTTTTAATAGCATTGGTTATTGTAAAAACCTGTAAACGGGTTACATCGCCTTCAAATACCACTACCACTAAAACCACTACCGGCGACGATGGCTACAATGGCCGGGGGCTGAACCGGAACCCATCCAATATCAATTACAGTAAACATGCCCGTTGCCGGATGGATTGCCGGCATATTGATGAAAGCGAGGTAAAGGAGATTCTGAAAGACGGGAAAGTAAACTATGCCAAGAGTGAACTGGATGGCACCGATTGTAAAAAGAAATATGCCGTAGAAGGCACCACCCACGATAAGCAAAAAGTCCGGATCATTTTCGCGCCCTGCGCCAGCGAAGTAACGGTGGTTACAGTAATAGATATAGGGGAGGAGTGGAAATGCGACTGTGAATAATACGGCAAGTGGTTGGCGGGAAGTGGCTAGTGGGGCATTAGGTCAGTGGTCAATGGTTTGGGATACCACCTTCTGTATTTGGAGCTGCTTCTTTTGAGGTGCTGGATCCATCTTTTTATCTATGGTTTTTGCATTGGCCCAAAAATGAAATAGGTCTTCATTGTCTTTAAGCTGCTGATAGATTCGTTGGCCAGGCGTTTTGCTTAGCCAGATCTTCAGCTGCAAGTCTTTTATATGTTCGGGCGTATCAGTCATTGCGGTAACAAATTAAACGTAGAGCTGCTTAATTTTTGAATCCAAACTATAATGTGCGACCAGTCAGGTGTTTCCATCTTACCGAGGTTTTTTATGTCGTCCATCTGAAGTGCCGATTGGTATGATTGGATCCATATTAGTTTTGAAAGCAACAGATCTTCGGCCGAAACTAAATAAACAGATTTGCCGAGGTAATCCACTTTCCCCCTACTTCTAAATTCGGCTTGCCTGTATTCTTCGTTTTTCAAAATCATAAAATCTGCCTTGTTACCTGAATCATGGTCAATAATATTAAACATGCTACGGTGCATTCTTGCATCTTTTATCTCATCAGCATCGCAATCATACCCTTCTTTGAGTTTTTCAGTAAAGCTGTCAATATCCTTTGTTTATAAATGAACAATAAACGTCAGCGTGTCAATGATTTTTTGGAAAAATGAAAGCCTATTACAAATGATGGAGAATATAGCCCTTTCTACAAACCGAAAAGAAGACTTAAAACGTAGCCCAGCAATGAACGAATCGCTTCGTATTTGTGAATATTTCCCAAAATTTTTAACGACTGGCTTTCAGCCTTCCATTTATGCGGGTAAAAAGGTTGGTTTGTATATATTCGCCAATCTTTAAAAAAACTACTGTTTCTCAACTGCATCCCAACGTTATGAATTTTAAGAAGATCAACAACCTTACAGGCTGGATCGTGTGCCTGATTGCCTGCACCGTTTACATCATGACCGCCGAAGCAGGCGGATCCCTTTGGGACTGTGGTGAATTTGTGAGCAGCTGTTATAAACTACAGGTACCACACCCGCCGGGGGCGCCTCTTTTTGTCTTGATAGGCAGGGTTTTCATTGTTCTATTTGGCGATAATCCGCTAACTGCTGCTAAAGCGGTTAATATCATGAGCGCTTTAGCCAGCGGCTTTACGATCTTGTTCCTTTTCTGGAGCATCACCCATTTTGGTCGTAAAATAATAGCAAAGGGGAAGCCGGATGGAGTCTTAAGCATGGGAGATATCTGGACTGTAATGGGCGCTGGGGCTGTTGGTGCATTGGCTTACACCTTTAGCGATTCATTTTGGTACAGCGCGGTGGAAGGTGAGGTATATGCCTTGAGCTCTTTCTTTACTGCCCTGGTATTCTGGTCAATCCTTAAATGGGAGCAGGCGGCTGAAAAGGATGATGCGTTAAGAAGGGAAGGTAAAATTGGGGTGCATCCCGATCGCTGGCTGGTGTTTCTATTCTTTATGATGGGGCTTAGTATCGGCGTCCATCTATTGAACCTGCTTTGTATCCCTGCTATTGTAATGGTGTACTACTACAAACGTTTCAAAACTACCGGCTGGGGTACTTTCTGGGCATTTGTGGTTGGTTGTGTGATCACTGGTTTCGTGCAAAAAGTGATGATTCAGTACACTATCGACGGTGCTGGTTATACTGATATTTTTGCGGTTAATTCGCTGGGTCTTCCTTTCTTCAGCGGGTTTGCGATTTATTTTATCCTAATGGCGGTTTTGATCGCATTGGGGCTTCGCTTCAAGGCAGAAAAATTCAACCGTAACTTATTCATTGGGTGGTTCGTGGCTTTGATGCTGCTGCTTTCAATTCCGTTCATCGCAAAAGGTAGTGGGGGCGAAAAATTCCTCGGCCTCTTATTGGCCGTCGGCGGCGGTGGCCTTGCTGGTTACCTCATTAAGGCAAGTGGCCTGAAAACGTTGAAACTGGCGCTCTGGTGTATCGCGTTTATGCTGATCGGATATTCATCATACCTCACCACGATGATACGTAGCAATGCCAATACGGCCATCGACATGTACAATGTAGACAACCCGATGAGCCTCGTGGGCTATCTTGGACGCGAGCAGTATGGAGATTTTCCACTGCTATATGGCCAGAAGTTTACCGCCAGCCCAATTTCTTATAAAAATACCTACACAAAGTATCAGAAAGGCAAGGACAAATATTTCGAGAATGGGCAGGAGGGGCATTACGAATACAATGCTTCACAAATGATGTTATTCCCGCGCGTATGGGATGCCAGCAACGACCAGGGGCATGCTGACTATTATGCCAGCTTCCTTGGTATTGAGAAAGTGTCCGACCAGGACAAAGAGTTTTGGGGCGACGAAGAAAATCAAAAACACTACCCTTACGAAAGAGATCCCAATGGTCTCGATAACTTGAATTTTTTTATCAGGTATCAGAACTACTATATGTACTTCCGCTATTTCATGTGGAATTTCAGCGGCAAACAGAACGATGTACAATGGAGCGCACCAGGCAATTTAAGGGACGGTAACTGGATCACCGGTATCTCCTTTATTGATGATTTGATGTATGGCGACCAAAGCAAGATGCCGGACAGTTTAAAGAATAATAAAGCACATAACAAACTGTTTATGTTGCCATTTATCCTGGGTTTGATCGGTATGTTCTACCATTGGCGCAAGCACAATAAAGACTTCCTGATCAACTTCCTGCTATTCTTCTTTACCGGCTTTGCCATCGTAATCTACCTCAACCAGGCGGGTAACCAGCCACGTGAACGTGACTATGCTTATGTGGGTAGTTTTTATGCGTTCGCTGTATGGATCGGTCTTGGTGTGCTGCAGGTGCGGGATTGGTTTGGGAAGAAAATCAACCCCGGGGCTTCAGGTGCGATTGCCAGTTTAATCTGCCTGTTGGCTGTTCCGGCACTGATGGCTTCGCAGGAATGGAACGATCACGACCGAAGTAAAAAAGTTTTGGCCCGTGACCTCGCCCGCAATTATCTCGAAAGCTGTGCGCCCAATGCGATCCTCTTTTCTTTTGGAGATAATGATACCTACCCACTATGGTATGCACAGGAAGTAGAAGGCATACGCCGGGATATCAGGGTCATCAACTACAGCTTGCTGGGTATCGACTGGTATGTAAACCAGTTGCGGTACAAGATAAATAGCAGTGACGCCATGAATGTGGTGTTTACTACTGAACAATTCGAAGGCCGCAACAGGGATTATATCCGCTACCAGGCAAACGGTGAACAAACTGCTTATCGTGACCTCGACAGTACATTGAGGAATTGGGTCGGTAGTGACGATCCTAATAAGAAGATGGCGCAGGGCGAAGAGATGATCAACACCTTCCCAACGCATCGCTTTAGCATACCGGTGCCTACCGATCTTAATCAGCTACGGGCCGACAGTGTAATTGGTCCAAAAGATACAGCGGTATTGCCTGTTATAAATTTTGAAGTTTCGCGTAATACGCTGATGAAAAACGACCTGGCCGTATTGGGTGTGATTGCAGGCAGCAAATGGAAACGTCCTATTTATTTCACCAATCCAAGCACCGAGGGCCTGGGTCTCGATGCCTACCTGCGCAGGGATGGTATGAGTTACCGCCTGGTACCGATGGCCAATGCGGAGGTAAATCCTGATTGGATGCTGGATAAAGTAATGAATAAATTCAGCAGCGGTAATGCCAACAAACCGGGTGTTTATTTTGATGAAGAAAACCGCCGCCACCTGAATAATATCCGCCAGGCATATGCCGACCTAGCCAATTATCTGGGCCAGGCAGACCGCAAAGATGATGGCAGAAAAGTGCTGGAAAAGCTGGACAAACTGATGCTGGAAGAAAACATGCCTTATGGTATGGTAAGCCGATACCAACAACAGAACCGCACTTCACTGATGGTATTGGAAGCAGCCTACCGTAACGATTACAAGGAGCTGGCGGCGAAAATTTCAAAATCGGTTAAGACAGACCTTGACCAGCAAATGACCTATTATGCTGCCCTTGGCGATATGAGCCGCCAGGAACTGGATGCAGTACTGGGTCAGTATTTCCAAATGAGCCAGGGCGCACGCACCCAACAGGAAAAAAGCGGTGCCGAGCAATACCTCTACGGTGCCATGCAAAAACGCCAGCCCGGCATGACGCAGGAAATCGTACAGGCTTTCCAACTACTGGCAACGCTGAACCAGATGGAAAATCAATACAACAAACCGGCAACTCCTGTGGAAACGGCCAACCCTGTTATCAAACAGGATTCCGGACCTGCGAAGCCTGCGCCGGCAATAAAATAACTAACATACCACGAATAAAAATCGGCTGTCTCATGGTTTTGAGATAGCCGATTTTTTTTGCATTTGGCAGATTCGGAATTGTATGCTATTATAATGTTAACTGGGTGAGATCTTGTTGAAACCCTGTGTTAGTTCGGAACACGCCGGGCAGCGATCCGTGAAAATTATAAATTATGCAACTTCACCTTAGATGAAATTTTTCTGTAATTTATTTTAAAAGCCGCCGTCAAAAACCTTAACTGCCGGCCCGCAAAGCCAGATATTCTCAAACCGTTCATCGTCCATTTTGTCGAATTCCACAAACAGTTCTCCCCCACGTGTTTTAATATCGATATGGTTAAAACCACGATCGTTGTGCGCATTCACAATAGCTGCAGCTGTAACACCGGTTCCACAGCTAAAGGTTTCATCTTCTACGCCCCGCTCGTAGGTACGCACAAAAATCCGGTCTTCATCCAGCATTTCTACAAAATTCACATTCACACCATGCTCCCTGAATTTTTCGCTGTTACGAATTTCATGCCCTTGCTTGTACACCGGAAAATCATGCAGGTCTGCCACCATTTTTACAAAATGAGGTGAGCCGGTATTTAGAAGTTCATACGAACTGTGATTTTCTATATGTGTTACATCCTGCATTTTTAGCCTTACGATAAACTTTTCATCTATCCAGGCTTTGTGCGGACCATCACTGGCTAAAAAATTATATTCTTCGCGGCGGATGCCCAGGTCGTGGGCGAACCTGGTAATGCAGCGGCCACCGTTTCCACACATGCTTCCAGGATTGCCATCACTATTATAATACACCATATTAAAATCAAAGCCATCCTGCTTTTCCAGCAACATTAACCCGTCGGCACCAATGCCAAACCTGCGATGGCAAAGCTTCTCTATTTGTTTGGTGCTTAACGAGATCTTATTGTCGCGGTTGTCAATTATAATAAAATCATTACCAGTTCCCTGGTATTTTGTAAATGGTATGGCCATGGCTTAAATGGATGGTATTAAAAAAAGTTGAGGGCAAAAATAGGGGTAAGATAGCACCTGTACTTCACCCCGAAAATACCGCAATGAAAGGCAGCTGTTCGCCCACTGCCGGCGAACCCTAACAGGTGGCTGACAAAAAGGAAGCTTGCATCCCATAACTGTTTCTATTTTTATTTTTTTGGTTCAGCAGCAATTGCTTTTTATAGCATCTGCGTTGGCAAATGTTGCAAACACCGAATTTTTCTGGGGCTCCATTCAAGAGTCGTAAGTAACTCTTCATTATTACCCCGATATATTCCTTCGCACGAAACAAAATCGCGAATTGCTCACCACGCCTGTTTTAGAGGCATCAATAAAAAGAGCCGGTCATTCATTTGGAAATAAAAATAATCCGCGCTTATCCGTTTAACCCGCTTAAACCGGGAATCTATCCTTCGTTGTTCTACTCCTCACCCGAGAAATCATATAGACGCGATCACGTCCAGCGATTTTTGAATCAGATTTTCCACTGCCCGTCCACCATCTGTAGAAAAAGTTTTGGTAATGCGATTGGCCACTATCACGCTAAGGCTCAGGCATTGATGACCAAGTAGTTTCCCCAGTCCGTAAATACCGGCGGTTTCCATTTCAAAATTGGTAATACGGTAAGGGCCAAACTGGAATTTGGTGAGGGCGTCGATGAGGTCTGGCTGTTTCAATCCCAATCGCAACACCCGGCCCTGCGGCCCATAAAATCCTGGGCAGGTCACGGTTATCCCCTGGTGAAAGCCATCCACAAAATGTTTCAGTAAGCCCACACTCGCTGCGCTGATATAAGGCTGTGAAAAGTTGGAATGGAGCTGCGTATGCGTTACGAATTGCTGCAACAGCGTCTTTTCTTCTTCACCCGGTTCCAGCCGGTAGAAATTCATCAGGTTGTCGATACCGAGGCCATGGGTACTGGCAACCAGTTCATCTGCGGCCACATCGCCTTGTAAAGAACCTGTTGTGCCAATGCGGATGATATTAAGGCTGGTAAGTTCGTCCTTAATCGTTCTGGTTTCAAGATCGATATTTACCAGGGCATCCAGCTCGTTTAAAACGATATCAATATTGTCGGTGCCAATGCCGGTGCTCACTACACTAATGCGCTTATTGCCCAGCCAGCCGGTATGCGTTACAAACTCCCGGTGCGACTGCATTACGTCCACCTTATCAAAATGCTTGCTCACTTCTTTTACCCGTTCAGGATCTCCAACGGTAATGATATCTGTTGCCAACTCTTCCGGCCGCAGATTCAGGTGGTAAATAGCGCCGCGGCTATTGAGGATCAACTCGCTTTCGGGTATTCTTTGCATGGATTTTTTTTAAGAACGCTAATTTCGGTTTTCATGACCGCAATGGAGTTTTTTTCTTATTTGTAAATGGGGCATGCAGAATTTTTTCTTTTCCCCTGCTTCCTTTATGTTTGCAGCCGGTTAAAAAACAGCATTCGTAGAGACGGGACCTGGTGTTCAGAACAGGGAAGCATTTAACCGGAAAAAGCTGGTACCATGGCCGAGTGGCTAGGCAAAGCTCTGCAAAAGCTTCTACAACAGTTCGAATCTGTTTGGTACCTCTGCAAAAATCATAAACCTGTGAGGCTGCAATAACTCTCACAGGTTTTTTCAATTTAAGGATATGAAGAACTGGCAAAAGTGGTTGGGTATGGCGGCATGTATTTGCGTTGTAGCCGCTTGTTTTATGAATTGGGCCTACTACCCGGACCTGGACAGGCATTTTACCGGGTTTAATTCAATGGTTCCTTTCAAGGGGAAAATGATCAACTATTATGGCCGGCCCGGGTACATCATCGGCTTTTTTGCCTCGCTCAGTCTTCTTTTTCACGCCTTCTACAAAACATGGGCGGTTCGGACAAACCTTATTTTCGCCGCTCTCAGCGCTGCGTTCGCCATTAAGAGTTATTTTACCTACACAAGTGCTTATGCGGGCAATGTTCCGGTAAAAGAAGCAGGCATCTTTCTGTTGGTTGTTGGCGCGGTGGTAAATATTCTCTGCGTGGTACTGTCGAAGACAAGTTCCGTGGCGAATGCGGAGTAAATGTGGAAATTTAAGTGGGGGCAAAAAATAGGGTTGTGTCTCAGTTTGAATTTCCAGTATCGTCCTTTTTCATAATTATGTCTGCATTTAATTTTACAATGTAAGCCAGATTTGATATTGTGATAAAATGGCTTGTGAAAAATAAATTATTCACAGCCTGATTTTTCACAGGTTTGTGAAAAAATGGTTTGTGAAAAATTAATTAATCACAGCCTGATTTTTCACAAACTCTTTCATCACAACTTATTCCATTCCTAATGGCTGGCAAATAAATGGTACCGAAAATTCAAACTGATACATGACTAAAAATAGGATGGTGACTGCGTCAATTGAACCCGCAAACTTGTAAACCCATGAACTTTATTCAAACCCTAAAAAAAACCGATTATGGAACCTGCAAAACCTGTATCTGAGTTTGAAGCTAATTATTTTAAGGTCATGGAGATGGTGAATTGTTATGCGGAGTCGGTAGGCCTCGACCGCGTGAAAGTGTACAGTGCCGATAAAAAAGACTGGCTTTGGAAAAAGGGCTCTGCCAGCATAGAATTGTTTATCCAGCGGCTCACTTTCTCAGATGGCTATCAACGGGATTTTATTAAGATATTTTCGCCTGTAATGAACATGCCGCAGACAACGCGGTTACTGGAATTTTACCACCGCTTGCTGGAGCTAAACGACGAGAAGCTGGGTATTAAACTCACCATGCAAAAAGGCAGCGATCAGATCTGGGCTACTTTTGAACGGGATATCAAAGGCATCGACTATAATGAGTTGGTGACATTTATCGCCGATTTTGAACATTGGGCAGATGCGCTCGACGATATGCTTAAGGACGAATTTCCGAACCTGAGTTAGCCAATATTGAGATATTGAAAGCCAATTGGCGACGCAACGGCATAGTAAAGTGAAACAGCATCAAGCATTTTGCTTAAGCCAGACCCTGCAAATACAAAAACGATCGAGGCAGTGCGGGGATCTTGTTTCATGAACCAGTGGGTACTGATGGGTTCATCGCATCGTTACAGGATTTTGTATTTCCGGCTGCACGAAACAGTCACAACGCCGGGAATACGCTCCCCGATTGCACGGTGCTCGGAAATTTCAGTATTCCCAACCTGAGTGAATTTATCAATACCACTTTTGCCAGTTCTCTGTCAGCGATCGGCGTACAAAAACTATCGGTCGTAGTAAGCAGTGAGCTTTTTGACATCGCTCAATTGTGTTTGCACACGGAATCGGTAAGTAGATTATCGGCCGTATGTCAATTGATATATTGTCAATTATTGGGCTATAAAAAACCCGGAACCATTATTGGCTCCGGGTTTTAATTGAAAAGTGCTTTTTGTAAAACAACGGATTCTTCTGTTACTCACTACTGCCCTGCCCCACTTACCGGCAACTTAGGGCCGATATAAATTTTCTCTTTTTCAAACATTTTCATCACGGGTCCCTGGTATTTGGCCATCGCTATTTTTGTATCTGTTTCCTTCTTCTTCAGCTCATCCTTTAACCCGTTGATGCGTTCCACCTGCATATTACTTGGGGCGGTTTCATTGCCGGCAACGGCGGTGTACACTTCGCTGATTTCTTCACGCAGTTGCTTCTCATCTGCAAAAATACTTTTTTGTTTAGTAGCCAGCAGCGTGCTCCTGATCTCTTCCAGTTTATTAAGGTATTCCTGGGCAAGCTGTTTATTGTTTTTATTTTGTATCTGTTCTATATGGTCTTTTACCAGTTTTTGAACTTTATTGATGGAATCAACCTGTGCTGCAAGGTCTTCCTGCATTTTATACAAAACCATGGCGGCATCATATTGCTTTTTCCGGTCTTCCAAAGTCATTTCGCCTTTCATATCGTTTTCAACTTTCAAGGGTTGGGTAAATTCCTTGTCACCTACTTTTAGTTTAACAGTGTAGTCACCGGGTAATATCATCGGCGCTGTAAATCCGCCAGCATCCAGCTTAGTACCGCCTTCAGCTGTTTTCGGCGGCGTCTTGCGAAGGTTCCAATTCACTTTATTGATCCCCTTGCGTTTGGTGCCGGGAATCTTTTGCACCAGCTTACCGTCTTTGTCAAGTATTTCGACATATACATCGCCGCTCATCACCCGATCCTTTAAATAAAACTGGATCGGCTGTATCGCCGGTGGGTTGCCTCCATTCCAGCCGCCGGTGCTGGGAAAGCCACCACCGCCAAACGCTCCATCCCGCAATATCAATGGCTTGTTTTGAAACAGCACTACGTCTTTCTCCATCACTTCTTTGGTCATGCCGCGCATTGGCGAAATATCGTCGACAACCAGAATACCGCGACCATGCGTAGCCACTACCAGGTCGTTAGTGGCGGGCTGAATTTGTATGTCCCTCGTAAGCGCATACCAAGGGATATTATTTTTCATCCTAAACCAATCGGCACCTCCGTTCAGTGTTGCAAACAGGCCCATCTCGGTTCCGAGGAACAGCATGTCTTTGTTCACCAGGTCTTCTTTTATTTTATGTGCAAAGCCAGTGAACTCGTCACTTTTCCAGGCCGTCCAGGTTTTACCCATGTCGGTGCTTTTACCCACCCATGTTTTCATATCGCCATACATGTGGTTGTCGAATGTGGCATAGACAGTGTTCTTATCGTGGCGGCTGGGCTCAATACTGCTCACCCAGGTTTGGGCGGGTATACCGGCGGCTTTGTAATTATTGGCCACATTGATCCAGTTCCTGCCGCCATTGGTTGTGTATTGTAAATTGCCATCATCTGTGCCGGCCCAGACGGTGTTACTATCCAGCGGGCTTTCGGTGATGGTGAAGATGGTACAATGGTTTTCGGCCGAGGTATTATCGGCACTTAGTCCCCCACTTTTATCCTGCTGCTGCTTGCTTTTATCATTAGTGGTAAGGTCGGGGCTGATGCGCGTCCAGTTCCGGCCCTTATCGGTGCTCTTAAAAATATACTGCGCACCCATGTACAGATTATTAGGATTGGAAACGCCATTATGGATCGGTGTATTCCAGTTCCAGCGCAGCTTTTCATCATTAGGTCCCTTGCTTGGCTGTATGCTTACCGATTTGCCATTGCTAAGATTGATGCGGGCTACATTACCGCCCTGGAACTCAGCATAAGCGATGTTGTTGTCCGTTCCATCGGGCACCGTCCAAAATCCATCACCACCATACAAAGCCACCCAGTTGGCATTACCCACCCCGCCAGGCGCCGCACTTGGGCTCACCCAACTCCCATTGTCCTGTAAACCGCCATAGATTTTGTAAGGCTGGTTATTATCCACAGCTACGTGGTAAAACTGGCCCACCGGCAGGTTGCCTTTGAAGCCCCAGGTAGCGCCTCTGTCAAGGCTAAAGTATACGCCGCCATCGGTGCCCAGCCACAGTTCGCTGGTGTTTTGCGGGTTGATCCACAAGGCATGCTGATCACTGTGTATCCAACCACCTTCGTTACTGGCATCTGCAAAACTGTAGCCACCATCCGCGCTGTAGCTAAACTGGTAACCCGGGCGGTAAATGCGTTTCGAATCTTTGGGATCTATCACCAGCGTAGAGAAATAGAATGGACGGCTCACCACATTCATGGTTGCACTCTGGCTCCTCCAGGTTTCGCCAGCGTCGTCACTGATGAACAGGCCCGTCTTTTCGCTTTCTACAATTGCTACGAGGTTTTTGGGCGAGGACGGCGCCAGGGTCAGCACTACACGGCCAAAAATACCTGTGGGCAAACCGCTTTGGATCTTCCGCCAATTCTTGCCGCCATCTACACTTTTATACACGCCGCTTCCCGCGCCGCCGCTATTAAATTCAAATGGCTTACGGCGAAATTCCCAGGTGGTTGCATAAATGGTTTTTGTATCGGTAGGGTCAATGGCAATGTCTGCACAGCCTGCCTTTTCGCTGATATATAAAATTTTATTCCATGTTTTGCCGGCGTCTTCGCTTTTGTACAGCCCACGGTGCTTGCTGTCGCTCCATAGGGGGCCGGGGGCAGCTACATAGATAATACTGCTATTTTTGGGATCAATTAAAACCTTCGAAATATGCTCGGTGCTGTCCAGGCCTACTTTGGTAAAGTTGTCCCCGGCATCCGTGCTTTTATATAGCCCGTCTCCTACAGATACTGAATTACGCATATTGCTTTCACCCGTAGCTACAAAAATGGTTTTAGGGTTTTGCTGGTCGATTGCAAGAGCGCCGATACTCTGGCAATATTTATCAAAAATGGGTTTGAAGGAAGCACCTGCATTAGTGGTCTTCCACACTCCACCGCCTGCCGTGCCGATGTAAATAGTTTTGGGTTCGTTGTCCACTCCTTTAATATCTGTAATTCGGCCACTCATGGTACCGGGGCCAAGCCAGCGGGCTTCCAGCATCCCAAAAGTTGCAGAGCTAACTTTGGTTTGGGTAAAAGCGGTAAGGCCGCAACATATAGCGGCTGCTGAAAAAAGTAAAGTTTTCATTGCAAATAGTTTCTGGTAAAAAAGAAGTCCTGCTGTTGGTACGGCAGGACTAAACTCATGATTTTAAATCCTATTCGTGGGTAAATAACTTTTCATCTACCGGTTGGTTTGCCTTGATGGAGGTCATCGTAACCGTACCAAATGGCTGGGTAACGCTGAACGGCATCTTTACACCCTCTACATCTTTGTAGTCCGAAAAATCAACACTCAGCTCCATCTCCTGTCCATTTACTTTTTTCTTTTCCTTGGCCCTAACGATCAAATAGGAAGCGGGGTCAAGAAAAAAAGTCATCTCCTTACCGTTGTTAAGCGTAGCCTTTATCTTAAAGCACTCGGTGCCTTCCACATCTTCTTTGCCCAGCAATTCCACTTTGTGTCCCTTGGTGGCATAGTTATACAACGGCCCACTCAGGTCGAGGTCGCTTTGGCTTTCTTTTACATCTTCAGCAGTTTTAGGCTCCGGTTTCTGCATGCCCTGAAATGGCATAAAAGACCAGCCGTCTTTATCGGTTACGAAATCATAGCCTTTCATGCCCATGGCATTGATATCCTGACGGGATAATTTCCCCTGCACCTGGGTCAGGGTAACTGAAATTGGCGCTCCCTGGATGGTGAGTGTACCTTCCATTACTACATTCTGGATTTTCTCGATGTTCCCTTTGCCGCCCATGGCTTCGATATGTTTGTTAATCACTTCGTCCACAGTCTGTGCCTGTGTAAAGCCAATTGCAAACACACTTGCAACCGCTATTAATAATTTTTTCATTGTTTGTGCTTTTTTTTAGTGCGTAAAAATAGACATGGAATGGGTTCGAAAAGTTGCCGTTCGTAAATAAAAACTTGGGGCAGGTCTGTGTGCTGCCCATCTAATAAAAACCAATATCAAGGCATTCTTTAGCCAGGGCGGACAACTGCCCGCCCCCGACGTAGAATCATTCTCTTATAAATTGACTACGATATAAAATGAGCTATAAAAGTTAAGTTGATATGGCTGTTGGACGAATTCGATTATCCGCCGGTAGAACGAGACGCAGCGTAGATGGAGATTTTTGAGCCTAGAATTGTTGCCGACATCCAACAAAACTGATGAATACAAATAGTCTTTGGGAAACGAAAATAAACCGGCTGCTACGGGGGGTTGGTGAATATAGATCTTGTGATAATACCTGTCTACCCTTGCCGTGGTGCGTCTCTTTACCTAACATATCTCCGATGACTTTTTAATGTTGCGAAGCTGACCGGGACGGCTTTGGGCAAGTGATTCCCGCAATGAAATTTTATAGCTTTCCCAATGATCGTGGTGACTTGGGGCAAGTGACACGTCGGGGCAGAATCAAGGTTTTGCTTAAATTGCTACTTGTCTTAAACGCTTTGAATTGCTGCAAGAACCCACAAAAAAGCAGCTATGAACCTCTTTCATAACTGCTTCTTTCGGTGACCCCTCAGGGACTCGAACCCTGGACCTACTGATTAAGAGTCAGTAGCTCTAACCAGCTGAGCTAAGGAGTCATTAAATTTTGGGGCAGTAAACATAAAACTTACAGCTTATAATTCGATATTTTATTTAAATCGATTGCTCACCATCAATTCTTTGCTGCCGGGAGAATAAGTGTAGAAACCTTCACCACTTTTTACCCCCAGTTTTCCGGCCATTACCATGTTTACCAACAGGGGGCAGGGCGCATATTTAGGGTTGCCAAATCCAGCATGCAATACATTCAAAATACTCAGGCAAACATCCAGTCCTATAAAATCAGCCAATTGCAATGGACCCATGGGATGGGCCATACCAAGTTTCATTACGGTATCAATGGATTCAACCCCGGCCACACCTTCGAACAGGCTGCAAATGGCTTCGTTGATCATCGGCATCAGGATACGGTTGGCGATAAAGCCGGGATAGTCATTTACGACGCAGGGAACTTTGCCGAGTGTTTTGCTGAGCGCTACGATACCTTGGGTCACCGCAGGTTCAGTTGCATAACCATTGATAATTTCTACCAGTTTCATTATCGGCACCGGGTTCATAAAGTGCATACCGATTACTTTGCCGGCCCGGCCGGTTACGTTGGCTATTTTAGTAATGCTGATGCTGGATGTGTTAGTAGCCAGGATACAGTCTGCGGGCGCTTCTACACCCAATAGATTAAAAATTTTCAGCTTAAGGTCAATATTTTCGGTTGCCGCTTCTATCACAAGATCGGCGTTGGCGATGCCTGCGGTGATGGAGGTAAAAGTGGTGAGGTTGTCTAAGGTATTTTGCTTGATGGTGGCATCGATAGTTCCCTTTGTTACCTGCCGCTCGAGGTTTTTAGCAATCGTGGCCAATGCGGCATCCAGCTGCACCTGACTGATATCGATAAGGTGCGTGGTAAAACCATTTTGTGCAAACAGATGTGCAATGCCATTACCCATGGTGCCCGCACCGATTACTGAAACGTGTTGAATCATAGAACGTGTAAATGTGGAAATGTGAAAATGATGGGTGGATGGAATGTGAAAGTATTAGAGGAGCCGTAAAGTAAAGTGAAATTCCCCATTTCAACACCTGCCTGGAATGCATTTCAAATTATCGCAATAAAACTGTATAATCATTGCGAGGCACAGTCATTACTGCCAAAGTTATTGCGAGGCGGGGTTCTTGTCCCAACGAAACAATCTGCATACTGCTTCCAGTCGGTTTAGAAATAATTTCAACAATGCTACCATTTGCAAGACAGCCTTTACCTATTCCACATTTCCACATTAAAAAACCTACTTCTTCTTCTTAAAATCCCCGCGCTTCCAGGCTTTGATAAACTCGCCCCAGGCAAATGGGTTCATGATGTTCATCGGAGGGATCTGGCCAGCGTAATAGGCTTTGTTGGCGGTCTGTTTCAGGGAATAGCTAACGGCTTCACGGCCATCGCTTGGCAGAGAGCTCAGCAGGATGCGGCGCTTGCTTTCTTCAGTATTCTGGCGGGCGATCTCGTATTGGTCAAAAGGAATGTCGGCGTTGATAAAATCCCGTTCAAACTGCGCCCGGCTGGGCCTGGGACGAATTACGGTACCTGGCAGATAGGCTGTGTCATCCACCAGCAATTGCACCACGCTAAAGTCTTTTCCTTCAAGGTCTGTAGGTATGAGGATCGTTTTTGATTTAAAGCCCACCGTAGAAAATTCTATCTGGTCACCTTTCATCACCGCAATGCTAAATACACCCTGGTTGTTGGTAATGGTACCACGACCCTTACCGACTACGATCACACTGGCATCCTCCAAAGCACGCAGGCTATCCGCTGTCATCACAACCCCATAGAGTTGCACCACCGAATCGGAATAGGTTTGCACGCTTTTAAAAATCTGCGACTGGGAGGCGGACGCAATGCAAACAGTGGTGATAATGAGTAATAATTTCTTCATGAATTGTAGTCGGGTCGTTTTCAAATGTAGTTTTTCTTTTGCCACACATCCGGTATCCGGCAAGTTTATTGTAAAACCGGTTTTACTTATTAATAGAACTATTTTTTATCTGACTGATAGCAGTTCTGGGAACAAGTAGTTCCTAACCCTATCCTTCTGTCATCAAAAAGAACAAAGTTGCCCGTTCAGCGGTTACTTTTGCAGCGATTTTTTTCTTTTAACTAAAATTTGAGTGATGACCGAAGCGGAGATTTTAAGCGCCCTGAGCAATGTACAGGAACCCGACCTGGGTAAAGACCTGGTAACATTGAACATGGTAAAAGATATAACCATCGATGGAAATAATGTGGCTTTCACGGTAGTGCTGACCACCCCGGCCTGCCCTATGAAAGACATGATCAACGGTGCCTGCGTAAATGCGGTAAAGCTGTTGGTAAACAAGGAGGCGATTGTGCAGGTAAATTTTACCAGTAATACTACCAGCAAAAGACTGAAAGGTGATAATGTATTGCCCAATGTAAAAAATATCATAGCCGTAATCAGCGGCAAGGGCGGCGTGGGCAAAAGCACGGTAGCTGCAAACCTCGCACTGGCACTGAGTTCCGGCGGCGCCAAAGTAGGATTGATGGACGCCGATATTTATGGGCCGAGTGTACCCATTATGTTTGGCGTACGTGGCGAAAGACCGATGATGAAAGATGGCGGCAATGGCAAAGGGCTGATCGTTCCGCTGGATCGCTATGGCATTAAGTTAATGAGCATTGGCCTGCTGGTGGACGATAAAAGTGCGGTGGTTTGGCGTGGACCAATGGCGAGCAGCGCCATCAAACAATTTATTACTGATGTGGAATGGGGTGAACTCGATTACCTCGTGATCGATATGCCACCAGGCACCGGCGATATACACCTCACCATGGTACAAACCGTGCCGATTACCGGTGTGGTGGTCGTAACCACGCCGCAGGACGTGGCCCTGGCCGATGCCAGAAAGGGCATCGCGATGTTTGGACAGGCGCAGATTAAGGTGCCCATTATTGGATTGGTGGAAAACATGAGCTGGTTTACGCCTGCAGAATTGCCCGATAACCGGTACTATATTTTTGGCAAAAATGGCGGCAAGAAACTGGCGGAAGAATACGACCTGCCATTTCTTGGCCAGATACCCCTGGTGCAAAGCATCCGCGAAGGAGGCGATACAGGTATCCCGGCCATGGTGGGCGACGACCGTATTACCAAACATGCCTTCATGGATTTTGCCAGCAAAGCTGTTAGGAGCATTGCAATGCGGAACGCAAATGTCGATGTGACGAAAGTGGTGGAAGTGGTAGAGTAACGCCGAACCCAGCAAAGGGAGATTGCCGGAACCACTCAAAAGGAAAGCCTCCCTGCTCTCCAAAGGAGGGTTGTTAGAACCTTGCTTTTTTTTGGCTAGTTTGAAACAAGCGGGCATTGGTACGAAATTGTAAAGCATCTCGCGGCGGGGCACCCCTCTCCGCAAGGAGCGGGGCCGGGGCTGAGGCAATAGCCCGGCGTTTGATCATCGTTAAAAACCGACATCAAACATCAAGCGTCCGGTATCCGGTATCCGATATCAGGCATCAGACATCAGAAATCGGAGATCAGCAATCAGGCATCAGCAATCAAAACATCATGTACAACCTGCCTTATTTTAAAGCCAACAACCCCGGGGATGTAGTCGATTTCATGCACGCACACCCATTTGTAATGCTCATCGTGAATGGAAATGAATATCCGGTGGCTACCCAGGTGCCGGTGCTGTTTAAAGAACGGGAAGGAAAAATGATCCTTCGGGCGCATGTCATGCGAAAGACCGATCACCACCTGGCATTGGAAGAAGATGCAAATGTGCTGGTGGTGTTTAGCAGCGCGCATACCTACGTAAGCGCCAGCTGGTACACCGACCCAAAATCGGGTAGCACCTGGAATTACCGGTCGGTACATGCGAAAGGGAAACTGCGTTTTACCACAGCTGACGAACTGCTGCAACTGCTGACGGATCTCACCGATACATTTGAAAATAATCCTGATTCTCCGTCGCTCGTAAAACATCTGCCAGAGGAATACATGCAAACTTTGATGAAAGCCATCGTGGGTATCGAAATAGAAGTCGAAGACATTCAACATGTTTTTAAACTAAGCCAAAACCGCAACAAAGAAAGTTTTCAAAATATTATTACGCAGTTAGACAAAGGGAGCCCTGATGCAAGAGCAGTGGCGGAGGAGATGAAGAAAAATGTGGAGCTGTGAAAATAAGGGAATATGCAAATGTGGGATGTGAAAATCGGCAAACGAGAAAATACACAAATGTGGAAATGTGGAGACGTAAAAATGAGCGCCCAAAAAAATATCAATAATGACTGAAACCAATTTGAACACCAACTCCTTTAACCGCTACTTGCTCCTCCCTCATCGCTACTTGCTCCTCTCCACTCGCTACTTGCTGCTCCCCACTTGCCTGCTTTTCTTAACCGCCTGCCATAATCTCAACCACTTGAATAAAACGGAAACATTCAAATTCGACATTGAAGGCCATCGCGGCTGCCGGGGACTGATGCCGGAAAATACGATTCCGGCAATGATCAAAGCCATTGACCTGGGCGTAAATACCCTGGAGATGGATGTCTGCATTACTAAAGACGCAGAGGTAATCGTTAGCCATGAACCCTTCTTTAACCATGAGATCACCACGAAGCCGGATGGTAGTTTTGTGACGGAGGCGGAGGAGAAAAGCCTCAACATGTACCATATGGATTACGCGGAGATCATCCGCTACGATGTAGGTATGAAGCCACATCCACGTTTTCCGGAACAACAAAAAATAGCAGCCGTAAAACCCAGGCTGGGCGATTTGCTGGATGCGGTAAATAACTATTGCACCACCCACAAAAAGAAACCGGTGCGTTTTAATATCGAGATCAAAAGCTTGCCGGAAGGCGACAATACCTATCATCCCCTGCCAATTCCTTTTACTGAAATGCTGATGAAGGTATTAAAAGAAAAAGGTATGCAAGAGCGGGTAATAATTCAGTCGTTCGATATGCGGCCATTACAATACCTGCACCAGCAGTATCCCAATATTACCCTGGCATTGCTAGTGGAGGAAGGGGATAAAAAAGCTTATGCCCTGCAATTGCAGGAACTCGGATTTATCCCGCAGATTTATTCGCCATACTACGAACTGGTTACGCCGCTGCTGGTAAAGCAGTGCAAGGATATGAATGTTCGTTTGATCCCCTGGACAGTGGATGATACTGCAAAATTTGAGGAATTAAAAGAGATGGGAGTCAATGGCATTATAACAGATTATCCACCCAATGGCAAACATTGACAAATGACCTACTGACCATTGACCAAATGGCTCTTAGTAATTAACCTGAAAGAAATGAACCGAATACAACTCATCAATCGTATCAACGCCACCCAATCTTATCTCTGCGTAGGGTTGGATACTGATATCGCTAAGCTCCCCAAACACCTCAAAGGCCTGCCTAATGCGGTGTTTACGTTTAACAAAGCCATTATTGATGCTACGAAAGACTATTGTGTAAGCTATAAGATCAACACCGCCTTTTACGAAAGCCAGGGGCTCAAAGGCTGGGATGCGATGGAGCAAACGGTCAACTATATTCCGGATTCGCATTTTAAAATTGCGGACGCCAAGCGGGGCGATATTGGCAATACCAGTGACCAATATGCAAAGGCATTTTTCGAAACCCTGAAATTTGATGCCGTGACAGTAGCGCCTTATATGGGCGAAGACAGCGTGCGACCCTTTTTAGAATATGAAGATAAATGGACCATCGTGCTGGCGCTCACCAGCAACAAAGGCAGTAACGACTTTCAGCGACTGAACGTGGATAGCTCTGGCAATTATTTGTATGAAAAAGTGCTGCAAACCACCAGCCGCTGGGGAAGCCCCAATAACCTCATGTACGTAATTGGTGGTACGCAGGCAAGCGATCTCGAACATATCCGCAGGGTCATCCCCGATCATTTTTTACTCGTTCCTGGCGTTGGTTTCCAGGGTGGTAGCCTGGCCGACGTTTCCAAATACGGACTCAACAAAGACTGCGGCCTGCTCGTAAATGCCAGCCGTGCTATCATCTTCGCTTCCGATAAAGAAGATTTTGCCCAAGCCGCCCAGGCTGTAGCGATGGAATACCAAACTGAAATGAAAGGCAGTTTAGGTGTTTAAAGTTTAGGCTTTGTCGGTGAAGTTGCATAATCTCCGATCATTCCTGATACAAATCGGTGGGATTGTTTCGCGCAAGAACCCTCGCAAAGACTGTCAAAGACATAACAACCATTTCCACTGTCTTTGCGAGGCGGGTTCCTGCCCAACGAAGCAATCTGTTCAGCATTTGTAACGAATCATCGCGTTACCGACAACCGACCGAACAACCCGCAGTCAGATTGCTTCGTGCAGGAACCCTCGCAAAGACTGTTAAAGACATAACAACCATCTCCACAGTCTTTGCGAGGCGGGTTCCTTCCCAACGAAGCAATCTGTTCAGCATTTGTAACGAATCATCGCATTACCGACAACCGACCGAACAACCCGCAGTCAGATCGCTTCGGGCAAGAACCCTTGCAAAGACTGTCAAAGACATAACAACCATCTCCACAGTCTTTGCGAGGCGGGTTCCTGCCCAACGAAGCAATCTGTTCAGCATTTGTAACGAATCATCGCATTACCAACAGCCGACCGAACAACCCGCGGTCAGATTGCTTCGGGAAGGAACCCTCGCAAAGACTGTTGAGCCCTACACACTATATTCCTTCCTGTACGCCGACGGCGTGATTTGCTTCACATTTTTAAACTGCTTGCTAAAATGCGCCCAGCTATTGTAGCCGCTTTCGTAGCAGATTTCCAGCACGGGCTTCGTGGTACTATGCAGTAGTTTGCAGGCGTGGCTGATGCGGATCTCCTGGAGGAAATCAAAATAACTTTTCTTAATGTTCTTTTTAAAGAAACGGCAAAAAGTGGGGATACTCATACCAGCCACGGCAGCTACATCCTGCAAGGTTACCAGTTCAAGATAATGCTTAAATGAGTAATCGAATATCTTCTCAATCACCGAGTTCTCTTTCTGGTTTTCGTTGGTGCTGAAGTCATGGGTGAGGGTATTGATTTCCGTTGAGCTGCCAATTTTTTGAAGACAAAGAAGTAGCAGGTTCATGCGCCCGATGCCGGTTGCCTTATCAATCTGTTCTATAAAAGCAGCTGTTTCTTTTTGAATTTCACTTGTAAGCTGCATACCGTGATTCTTACTATTAAGTAGCTGGTTGATCTGTTTCATCTCCGGCAGTCTTAAAAAATCTTCGCCCCATAGATTTTTCTTAAAATGAATAACGAGGGCGCTGCCCATCATCCGGTTTTGATGTTTGCGAAACCAATGCGGAAGGTTACCCGCCAGGAAAAAGATATCACCACGCTTATATTCACCCACATAGTCGCCGACCAACGCGGTGCCATGACCTTCAGTGATGATCAGCAACTCGCACTCTTCGTGCTTATGCCAGTTGGTTTCAAACTGCGGCGTACGATAGGTACGGCAGGCGAAAGATTGGTTTTCCTCAACATGTATTTTTTGAATAAGTGCTTTCATCTGTCTTATTATGTTGCAATCAAAACAATGGTCATTGGACAATGGAGTGGGTCAACGTTTACGTCAGACATTCGAATTTGTCTGCACTTGGTTCTTACTGCGGGTGATTAAACCCTTCACCTTAGGCCTCGCACCTTAAGCCATTTCTCAAAAAACTGCTATTTTATCAGCAATATGCTAAAATAATCTTCTCATTTGATAAGATAGCAGATTTTTTTTGTAAAATAACGGTTGAGCTGCATTGTTAAACAGGCCTACTTTTGCCTCCTCAAAATTGCGCACCTGTTTGCTTGCCATAAACCACATATCATGTTATTGTTAGGGATCGACATTGGAACATCTTCCGTTAAAGTATCGGTTGTGGATGCGGCTACTGCCAAAATAGTGGCCAGTGTACAACACCCAGAAACCGAGCGGGAAATTATTACCCTTCAGCCGGGTTGGGCAGAGCAGGTGCCGGCGCAATGGTGGGCCGATACCAAACAAGCCATTTTGAAAGCCCATGCATCTAAGACCTACGATCCAAAGGATATACAGGCTATCGGCATCGCCTATCAAATGCATGGATTAGTGTGCGTGGACAAAGACCAGCAGCCACTACGCAACAGCATTATCTGGTGCGACAGCCGCGCAGTGCCCTATGGCGATAAAGCATTTGAAACCATTGGCGAAGAAAAATGCCTCTCTCACCTGCTTAATTCGCCTGGCAATTTTACCGCAGCCAAACTGGCCTGGGTAAAAGAGCATGAGCCGCAAATATTTGGAAAAATTGATAAGATTATGCTGCCGGGTGATTTCATCGCTATGCAGCTGACAGGCGAAATAACGACTTCGATCTCCGCCCTCAGCGAAGGCATCTTCTGGGATCTGAAAAACAATGAGCTTAGTAAAGATGTCATGGATTACTTTGGCTTTGAAACTTCTATCATTCCAGAAATTAAGGATGTATTTACCGGCCACGGTGGTGTCAGTAAAGCCGTGGCGGACGAATTATCCTTGTCTGCAGGGATACCGGTAACCTACAAAGCCGGCGATCAGCCAAACAATGCATTATCACTGAATGTGCTGGAGCCCGGGGAAGTGGCTGCTACTGCCGGCACCTCGGGTGTTATTTATGGTGTAAGTGATCAGTTGGCATTTGATCAGTTATCAAGGGTCAACACGTTTGCGCATGTAAACCATACGACCAGCCAGCACCGCCTCGGCGTGTTGCTTTGTATCAATGGTGCAGGCAGTATGAACAGGTGGAGCAGGCAAATGGCCGGCCACCATCTCAGCTATACCCAGATCAACGATGCTGCGCGGGCTATTCCTGCCGGCAGCGAAGGCCTGCAAATACTGCCCTTCGGCAATGGCGCCGAAAGGATGCTGTGTAATAAAACCATCGGGGCCAGCATTCATCATATAGATTTGAATATTCATACACAGGCGCATTTTTACCGGGCCTCGCAGGAAGGTATTGCCTTTGCATTCAGATATGGCCTGGACATTATGCGCCAGAACGGGATGGTGCCAAGAGTGATCCGTGCCGGACGGGCCAATATGTTCCTGAGTGATGTATTTGCACATTCATTTGTAAATGCCACCAATGTGCCTGTTGAATTGTACGAGAGTGACGGTAGTATAGGCGCAGCCATTGGTGCAGGGATCGGCATGGGTTGCTACGCTTCAGCTAAGGAAGCATTCAGTCAATCGAAACCACTTGCTTTGATAGAGCCGGTGCAGGAGGCTTTGTATGATGAATTGTACCAGGAGTGGAAAGCAGTTTTGGACGCCCAGCTATAGGAGACAGGCTGGCAGCAATGTTTAGTTTTGGTGAAACGCTACATGGTGGGATTATTCACTGCTTTTGAACGGAGCGTCGAAATAATCGGGGTTTGCAACGTTCGCCAATGGCGATGCCATAAAAGACCACTGCTGGTGTTCCAAAAGATTAACCTGAGCCTATCAAACAAATACCATAAAAAATTTTCATCTTTAACAACTACCATTTAACCTGGTGGATAAAATCGAATAACTATGGCCATATTATTGGGAGACAAAGAATTCTTTAAAGGAATTAACGAAGTGAAGTTTGAAGGTGTGGAAAGCGATAACCCGATGGCGTTTCGCTGGTATGATGAAAATAGGATGATCGCTGGTAAGACCATGAAAGAATACCTGCGGTTTGCATGTGCTTACTGGCATTCGTTTGTAGGCAACGGTGGCGATCCGTTTGGTGAGCCTACCCATGTTCATCCCTGGGATGCAAAGACGGATGCAGTTGAAAGAGCGAAGGATAAGATGGATGCCGCATTTGAGTTCATCACCAAAATGAATATTCCGTTTTACTGTTTCCACGATGTGGACGTGGTAGATTATGGCAACGATGTAGCGGAGAACGACCGGCGCCTCCAGGCACTCGTAGATTATGCCAAAGAAAAACAAGCAACCAGTGGCGTAAAATTATTGTGGGGTACTGCCAACCTGTTCAGCAACCGCAGGTATATGAATGGTGCGGCTACCAACCCGGATTTTCATGTGCTGGCGCATGGCGGTGCACAGGTCAAGGCGGCTCTCGATGCTACTATTGAACTGGGTGGCGAAAACTACGTGTTCTGGGGTGGGAGAGAAGGCTATATGAGCCTGCTCAATACCAACATGAAAAAAGAACAGGAACACCTGGCCAGGTTTTTACATACGGCCAAAGACTATGCCCGCAGAAATGGTTTTAAAGGCACTTTCTTCATCGAGCCAAAACCTTGCGAGCCGAGCAAACACCAATACGACTACGATAGCGAAACTGTGATCGGCTTCCTGCGCAAGTTTGACCTCCTCAACGACTTTAAGCTCAACCTCGAGGTAAACCACGCAACCCTTGCCGGGCATACGTTCCAGCACGAATTACAGGTAGCCGTCGACAATGGTATGCTAGGCAGTATGGATGCCAATCGGGGCGATTACCAGAATGGCTGGGATACCGACCAGTTTCCGAATAACCTGAACGAACTTGCCGAAGCGATGCTGATTGTCCTGGAAGGTGGTGGACCTCAGGGCGGCGGTATTAATTTCGACGCTAAGATCCGTCGCAATAGCACTGATCCGCAAGACCTGTTCTACGCACATATCGGTGGTATGGACACTTTTGCCCGCACACTCATCATCGCCGATAATATCCTGCACAAAAGCGACTACAAGTCTATCCGTGCTAATCGGTACGCTTCATTCGATGCCGGCCAGGGCAAGGCTTTTGAAGAAGCAACCCTGACGCTCGAAGACCTTCGGGAATATGCCATCGCCAACGGCGAACCTAAAGTCATCAGCGGCAAGCAGGAATACCTGGAAAATATCATCAACCGGTTTATATAATCTTATGCATTCGCCTGAAGCTGGTTTTCGCACTGTCAGCGTTTTACGTACTCCGAATGTATCAGCACATAACATTTTTAAACACATAATTCCTAACTCCTAACTCCCAACGCCTAACTCCCAACTCCCATGAATATAATCGAACAACTCAACGAAACCCTTGCCTTAATCAACACCCGTTATCCCTACAAACCCGAACTGGGCATTGTACTGGGCAGCGGCCTTGGCAACCTCGGAAAAGAGATAACAATAGAATGTGAAATACCTTATGAAAATATTCCACATTTTCCCGTGAGCACAGTGGAGGGACATCATGGCAAACTCATTTTCGGCAAACTTAGTGGCAAAATCGTGGTATGCATGGCCGGCCGTTTTCATTTTTACGAAGGATATTCCCCTGCTGAAGTCGCCTACCCGATCCGGGTAATGAAATGGCTGGGTATTCAAACGCTCCTTATCAGCAATGCGGCTGGAGGTATGAATCCAGGTTTTAAAGTGGGCGACCTGATGATTATCAACGACCATATTAGCTTTCTTGCTGTTAACCCACTGCTGGGCCCTAATATCAGTGAACTCGGTCCCCGCTTCCCTGATATGAGCGAGCCCTACAGTAAAGATCTCATCGCCAAAGCAAAAGCCATTGCAGCTGCAAATAATATTGAGGTAAAAGAAGGCGTATACTGTGGTGTGACCGGCCCCACTTTCGAAACGCGGGCTGAATACAAGCTATTAAAAGTAATTGGCGGTGACGCGGTAGGAATGAGCACGGTGCAGGAAGTAGTGGCTGCCCGACATATGGGTCTCCCTGTTTTTGCCATGAGTGTGATCACCGATATCGGTATCCGCGAGGAAGAAAATACCATCACCCATGCTGAAGTACTCGAAGCCGCCAATGCCGCCGAACCCAAGCTGACACTCATTTTCAAGGAACTGATAGGGGTGGTGTAAAAGGATATTCGATGTCGGATGTCTGATGTCTGAATTGCTGCCGCAATGGAGGCCGCTGGTTTCAATCCCAGCACATCTTTTTGCCATTTATTATTTAAACCTTTCATTTCATATAATCTCATTTCCATCCCTGCTCATTTCCACACTTCCACATTCCCACTTTCCTTAATTATCCAATATCCATTATCCAATTATCGAGTAATTCACACTTTCCCATCTTCTTCTATTTGCAAATTTTTATCACTTGCTTTCAGTTTCTTTGCCATATGGCCCTGGTACGATTTCTCCTTTTTATTGCAATACTCACCATCGGAACAACTGCGAACGCCCAGGAGGGTGCCACCCGCGCGGGAACGCTTCGCAATAACCAGCAGCTTGGTAGCAATAACGGCCACCCGGTAGGTCCCAACAGTCATACCAGTGGCGGCGACAGTCTTTCGCATCGCACGGGTCTTGAAGACAGTATCACCATTTCATACCGCTATTTCGACAGCAGCCGGAGCCGTTTTCTTGATTCTAACGTGCTGAGCCTGGTAAAGCGTATTCCTGTTCCTTTCGATAACCTATTTCTCGGTAACCTGGGCTCGGCTGCCCGACCTGTTTTATTTACGCCAAGAATGAACGCTGGCTTCGATGCGGGCTTTCACGCCTACGATGTATACCAGTACAAGCTGGAGGACACGCGTTTTTTTCAGACGACCCGTCCTTATGCAGAGTTAGGCTATGTCATAGCCGCCCGGGCAGAACAAACAATCTCCATTCTATACACCCAGAATATCAATCCTACCTGGAATGCCAGTTTCGATTTCAGGTTTGAAACTTCGCCTGGCATGCTAAAAAACCTGCAGAACAGCAACCGCGGGCTCAGGGTGGCCACTTCTTTCAAGACTAAGAAATTACGTTACAGCGGATATATGGTATGGATCGGTAACAAAGTGTCTGCAGGCGAAAGCGGTGGTATTTTAAGTACATCTTATCTTAGCGATGACCGGTACAAAGACCGGTTCCTTGTGCCCACCAAACTGGGCGGTGATGCCCAGTTCAACGCTAATTTTTTTGCAAATAGCAGCGTTACTGGCGCCTTTGATAAAAACAGTATACTTTACCTGCGGCACCAGTACGACTTTGGGCAGAAGGATTCAATCGTTACCGATTCCACGGTCATTAAATTGTTTTACCCGCGTATTCGTCTGCAGCATAATATGGCGCTGGGCAACAGCACTAATTCTTTCCGGGATGCGGTATCCGTCGATTCAATCAGGAAATATTATGGCTACACCAGCCTGGGTACCAGTATAAATTTTAAAGATGTCTGGAAGGAATTCAAGAATGAATTTGCGCTGATCCTGTTCCCCGAAAAGCAAAACCAGAACCAGTTCTTAAAGTTGGGAGCCGCCTACCAGATCCTTACGGGCACGCTGGATAACACCACCCTCCGCCTCAATAACTTGTACCTCCTGGGGGAATACCGCAACCGGACCCGCAATAAAAAATGGGATGTAAATGCGAATGGCCAACTGTATGTTGCCGGTTATAATGCCGGCGATTACACTGCGAGGGTCCAGTTGCAGGCCGCCCTGGGAAAACGTTTCGGCGACCTGGTGCTGGCTTTTCAAAATACCAACCATACGCCCTCATTTGTATTCGATACCCGGAGCAGCTTTCCGTTACTCCCCTCGAATGCCTCGTTCAACAAGGAAAATATTACCCACCTATTTGCTTCGGTACACGAAACCAAATACGATATAGCCCTGTCGGCGAATTATTATGTGATCGCCAACTACAGCTATTTTGATAGTTTCTACCATGCTACCCAGGCCAGCGGTATAACCAGCGTGCTGCACCTGGGTGCCGAAAAGAAATTTAAACTCAGCAAGCGCTGGAACCTGTATTCCGAGATTCATTTTCAACAAAGTACCGGTAATGTGATTAACCTGCCCATTTTATACACGCGGCAGCGACTGGTATTCGAAGGCAACTTTTTCAAGAACCTGGACATGGCTACTGGCCTGGATATCCGGTATTTTTCACCCTTTAAAGCCGATAATTACTCGCCCCTTACCCAGCAGTTCTTTTTGCAGGAAGCCACCACCATCAGGAACCGCCCCGACATCGCCGCCTTCTTTCATTTCCGCATTAAAAGTTTCAATTGCTTTATCCGCGCGGAAAACCTGAATACGCTTACTTTTTCTCCGCAGACTGGCTTTCTAAAGAACAATTTCGCCGCTCCCTTGTACCCAACACCGGGCTTCTTCTTACGGTTTGGGTTTAAATGGGGATTTGTGAATTAATGGATAATTGGACAATGGATAATTGATAATGAGTAACCAGGAACCTTAAAGCTGTTATATATGCCACTGCTGATTTGGAAGATTTGATGTTTGGTGATATGTCAAAGCAGCGTCCTTCTCCAGTGGAAGAGAAAAGAGGCCCGAGGCTGGAAAAAACGGGTTTTGGCGAACACAAGCAATAGAATAAAACTCAGCAACAGGCCCGCTTTCCGTTGCAAGTCCCCGGCCGCATACAACGTTGCCACCTTCGCATCAGAAGCATGCACTGGCGGCCGCGGGCTTTCCACTTCAATCGGGTGTATAGGCCAGGCAGTTAGGCGGTTATCAGCAGCTTTCGTTTCATTTTCCTCACATTTTCGTATTATTGGCCCAATGCTTCTACTTAAAAAATACTGGTTTCTTATCACCCTGGCAGCACTCGCTTTAGTTACGGTGATTATTAACCAGTTCCCGGTTTTTATTGAGAAATATTATGCTACCGGCCTATTTCTTTATATCAGCCGTACTTCCCGGTTCCTGCTGGGATGGATACCTTTCAGCATCGGTGATGTGATGTACGTTTGTGCGTTGATATGGATTATTGTCCGCGTGGTAAATTTTTTCAAAAGGTGGAAGCGGAATCAGCTTAACCGACGCATGCTCTATTACTACGGCAGGCGGATATTGCAAACCGCCCTGCTTATCTATATCGCTTTCAACTGGCTCTGGGGCTTTAATTATAACCGCCTTGGCAGTGCCTACCAGATGAACCTGAGGTTCGAACGATACAGCAACGCGCAATTGGAAAGACTTACAGATTCGATCCTGTCAAAGTTGAATTCGGTGGCCGGAGATACTGTCGTTGCCAGGCCTGGTAACAGCGCCCGGCAAATAGCCACCCTCAGCCTGGCAGCGTATAACACTGCAGAACTAACCTATCCATTCCTTCATCACCAGAACCTTAGTGTAAAGCCCGGGCTCTTCTATGGCGCCGGCAACTATATTGGGTTCCTGGGTTATATCAATCCCTTTACTGCAGAGGCGCAGCTCAATACTACCATTCCGCAAATTCTATTGCCCTATGTATGCTGCCATGAAATGGCTCACCAACTGGGTTATGCCAGCGAAAGCGAAGCGAACTTTGTTGGCTACCTGGCCTGCTGCCAGAGTAAAGTGCCGGCATTCAGGTACAGCGTATACCTCGATCTCTTTAGTTATGTGATCAGCGATCTCTATCATCGCGATTCTGTTGCAGCCAGGTTGCGGTTACAGGCGCTTACCCAGCCCATAAAAGACGATAGGAAGATGGTGCGTAGTTTCTTTATCAGCCGGAAAAATCCTTTTAGCCCGGTGATCGATTGGCTATACGACAGGTACCTGAAAATGAACAGCCAACCTAAAGGTAAGGATAGCTACAATGAAGTGGTGGGGTGGCTTGTAGCGTATGCTACCCGATATGGCTGGGATAAAATATAAATACAAACAACACTTTTTGCGGATACATTTCGGCTTGAAGCGTACGAGTCCCCGGGTGAAGTAGATGCCTATAGACCTACACCTGATGCAAGGCGGAGAATATAACCTGTAACTGCCTGTTCTCCGGTATGGATGTACCTATTTTATTAATGCCGCGATATCCGGTTACTTATTTATTTTGTGCATTAATCTCTGGCACTTCTTTCTGGTGCATAATCTTTTGATAAACATGGACGTAAAAATAGAACCGGGCTGGAAGGAGCAATTGGCAGGGGAATTTTCCAAACCGTATTTTCTGCAGATCACTACCCATCTGAAGATGGAGCGGGCAGGCGGTAAAACGATTTTTCCACCCGGGCCGCTGATTTTTAATGCCTTTGAAAAAACGTCCTGGGATAAAGTGAAAGTGGTGTTGCTGGGCCAGGATCCTTACCACAATCCGGGGCAGGCGATGGGCCTAAGTTTTTCTGTTCCCGATGGCGTGCCGCCGCCGCCATCGCTGGCAAATATTTACAAAGAATTACTCAGCGATATTGGCATGCCGACGCCTAAAACCGGTAATCTAACGCCCTGGGCCGGGCAGGGTGTATTATTGCTCAACGCCTCTTTAACGGTTAGGGTAAATGAGCCGGGAAGCCATGCGCAGATTGGCTGGCAGCAATTTACCAACGCGGTGATCCAGAAAATATCTGATGAGAAGAACGGCGTTGTTTTTTTACTTTGGGGCAAATTCGCCCAGGTAAAACAGAGCCTGATCGACGAAGGCAAACACCATGTACTCAAGGCCGCACATCCATCGCCGCTCAGTGCCTACAACGGTTTTTTTGGCTGCAAACATTTTAGCAGGACCAATGGGTTGCTACTGAAGGAAGGGCGGGAGGCGATTAACTGGGCGGTGTGACAGAATTTGGGAAAGGTGAAAATGTGAAAATTGAGGGATTGCAAATGGGCCGACCGGCGAATGAATAATTGAGTGAGGGGTTGCACCATATAAATCTTAAATCCCAAATCGTAAATCTTAAATCCCCTGGTTGTGAAAATTTTTAAGGACATATTTGGCCGTATTTGGGCGGTGTGGGGCATTCTCTCTTTTGCAGCCACGATGCTGCTGGTGATTATTCCCTTATGCATTACCTACCTGATACCCGAGCCGAACGGCATGCGGGTATATGCCTTTATCAGCCGCTGGTGGATGCGGGCCTTCCTATTCCTCATTGCCTGTCCGTTCAAGGTATATGGGAAGCAAAACTTCAAAAAAGGGCAGACCTATGTGGTCATCGGGAACCATAATTCGCTGATGGATGTGCCGCTACTGACTCCCTTTTTACCGGGTGGGAACAAAACCATCGCGAAAAAAAGCATAGCCAAAACACCACTTTTTGGGTGGATCTACGCAAGGGGCGCGGTGTTGGTAGACCGGAACAGCGATGCCAGCCGCCGCAAAAGTTTTGACGATATGAAACGGGTACTCAACAGCGGCCTGCACATGCTGCTTTACCCTGAAGGCACCCGAAACCGTACCGGGCAACCACTCAAATCTTTTTATGATGGCGCATTTCGCCTGGCGGTAAATACCCAGAAGGACATTGTTCCCGTTTGCGTTTTTGGTACCGGTAAAGCCTTACCGGCCAACAAACCTTTTTACCTGATGCCCACGGTGCTAAGGGTGTACATTCTCCCACCGATCCCCGTAAACGGGCAGACGGCGGATTCGCTGAAAAAAATCTCTTTTGATACCATGTGGGCGTTCATTGAGCAGCAAGGTTTTAATGGATAATGGATAATGTAATAATGGATAATGGGATAATTCAGATGGACAATCGAATAATTGAGAATGGATAATTGTTGTGGCTGGTTGTTAAATTTTCCTATTACCGGGCTTATCAGTGAGGTTAAAATTCAATTAGTTGCAAACAAATTAAAGTGCCGTTAGTTACCTTTATTGAAAATTACTTCTCATGAAAAAAATATTTTTAGCAATTGGGGTGTCAATGTTTGCATTGATGGCTTTTAAACCTGGTGAAGAACTATCCATTGGAAGTTCAATGCCAAAAGCTACATTGAAGCTCACGGATATATCTGGAAGCGAAATCAGTTTACAGTCTTCCACCAGGCAGAACGGCTTGTTAGTGATGTTTAGCTGCAATACCTGCCCGTATGTGATAAAAAACCAGCAACGTACCGCCGAGATCTGTAATTATGCGATCAAGAGCGGTATGGGTGTGGTAATTCTTAATAGTAATGAAGCCTATCGCAGCGGTGAAGAAAGCCTTGAATCTATGAAAACCTATGCGCAGGAGCAGGGCTACAAATGGAACTACGCGGTGGATAAAAACAATGAATTGGCAGATGCATTTGGCGCTAATCGTACCCCTGAATGTTACCTTTTTAATAAGGATGGCAAACTGGCTTATCATGGGGCCATCGATGACAATCCCAGTGATGCAGGTGCGGTTCAGCGGCATCACCTCAAAGAAGCAGTAACCGAATTAGCACAGGGAAAAGAGGTCAGTGTGAAAACCTCCCGCAGCGTAGGTTGCAGTATTAAAAGAAAAGTGTAGAAGGATTTATCTAATTGCACAAGGCCCTGCCATCTTAGTTGATGGCAGGGCTTTTTTTGTGTGGGGATCTATTGTTTAGCAGTTTCATGGTACAGCACAATTTCAACGGTACGAGCTACAGGTATATGGAATTTCCCCGTGTTGGGAAAGTCAGCCATGGCTTTTTTTATCAAGGACGAAGTAATCATCCATTTGCGCCTCGACAAGAAGTGTTGCTGAAAAAACAGAGGCAGCAACTTTCGCTGCCGCCCGTTCGTCTTCCGAATGTTGAAACTTAACCCACAACAATGTCTCTTTTTTCGGCCAGTTTGCCGGGAATCAGCGGCAGGCTCACTTCAAGCACGCCATCCACATATTTTGCGGAGATGCCGGAGAGGTCAAACCTTTCATCCATTGTAAAGGTTCTTTCGAAACCGCCACGACTGTACTCCCGTTGCACCCAGTCTGGTCTTGGAAAACCGTCTGGCGGCAGGTAGCTCACCGTCAGCTGGTAGCCCTTTACATCCAGCTTAAAATGTTCCCGGATGCGCCCGGGTGCAAACACCAACATTTCGTAGCTGGTGTCCGTCTTGTAAATGTTTACTGCAGCACGTTGCATGGTACGGTTGAACAGTTGCTGCCGCTGCCTGTTTCCATAGTCGCCTTTTGCGGCGCATGACTCAAAATAGTTCATGTTTTCTTTTTTTGATAATTGTACAATAGCGTACCATTTGGAAGACGAATGAACAGGCAGTATATTTTAAAAGTCTTTGCAGGCGTCAAGGGTAATGCTTAGCTCCATTGCACGAACCCGCTGGCTGAAAGACGGCCTCACCCCATACACTGCTGCGTTAAAATTCCTGGCTGAAATCTATAAAGTCCTGCCCCTGCCTCGTACCATACCCGACCACTAGCTGCCTCTTCCAACCCTAATTTCCCTATTACACTGCCGAAGATTACATTTGCACCCCTTCACAGGGCAATCGTAAATCGTAATTCATAAATCGTAATTCATAAATCGTAAATCGTAATCCAAAATGGCTTTACAAGCAGGTGTCGTAGGTCTTCCCAACGTAGGTAAATCAACGCTATTCAACGCCGTTAGTAATAGTGCAAAGGCACAGGCAAGCAATTATCGTTTTTGCACCATCGAGCCCAATGTGGGCCTGGTGGATGTGCCCGACGAGCGTATCGACAAACTGGCCGAACTGGTAAAGCCAAACCGTACGGTTCCTACCCAGATAGAAATCGTGGATATCGCCGGGCTGGTGCGTGGCGCCAGCAAAGGAGAGGGGCTGGGAAATAAATTCCTGGCCAATATCCGCGAAGTAGATGCAATCGTACATGTGATCCGGTGTTTTGAGGATGAAAATATCCTGCGGGATGAGGGACCGATCAACCCGGTGGGAGATAAGGATATCATCGATACCGAGTTACAGCTGAAAGACCTGGAGAGTGTGGATAAGAAATACAGCAAAGCGGAAAAACTCCAACGCAATGCGGATGCCAAGCAGAAAGCGGAGTTTGATATTTTAAAACGCTGCAAGGAACACCTCGAGGCCGGTAAAAATATCCGCACAATGGGTCTTGATAAACTAGAGCATATAGCAGTGGAGGACCTGTTTTTATTAACCGAGAAACCGGTACTCTATGTGGCCAATGTGGATGAGCCATCCATGCATACCGGGAACAAATTTTCAGATGCCCTGATAGCTGCGGTGAAGGGCGAGGATGCCCAGGTGATCGTGATGAGTAATTCCATTGAAGCGCAGATCAGCGAAATGGACGATGCGGATGATAAGGCGCTGTTTATGGATGAATACAAGATGACAGAACCTGCGCTGAATAAATTAATTCGCAGCGCCTACAAATTACTAAAACTCTCCACCTATTTCACCGCAGGTGTGCAGGAAGTTCGCGCCTGGACGATACAGGACGGCTGGAAGGCCCCGCAGGCAGCGGCTGTGATTCATACGGATTTTGAAAAAGGTTTTATCAAGGCAGAGGTTATTGCCTACAACGATTTTGTAAAATATGGTTCCGAAGCAGCCTGCCGCGACAATGGCCGACTGAGAATTGAAGGCAAAGAATATATCGTGAAAGATGGTGATGTAATGCACTTCAGGTTTAATGTATAACTCCAGCCGATGATTTAGGAATAGCAGGTTAAACGGTGAACAATCTGGTTTGATACTGTTTAATAAATAAAATAATTCAACTACTTCGTGGTGGCTACTTTCCTCTGACCATAGCCCCGGGTTTCGCCCGGGGCTATTCGTATTTAAGGCTTTCAAGCTTTTATTGAGCAAGCACATTTATCAACAACATCTGAGCTACAGACCAGCCATTTCCCGGACAAAAAACTTACGATTTTAGGAGCGGGTGGCTTTAGAGTAACCAGCAATAAAGAAATCCAGATATCCAACAGTTAACCATTCCTCAGCCTCCTGCCTGGGCTAAGAAATCCTCAACTGGGTGTAAGAAATTGTCAACTGGGTGTAAGGAATTGTTAACTGGGTGACGGGAAGCGCCAACTGACCATAAGAAATCAAAAACCGGGCGCCGGGGATGCGTAACTGGCTGCCAATTTTGCATAACTGACCTTAAGATAAATTCTAAACGCTACCCTCACCGCTTACCATTATGATACGGCAGGTACTTCGCCCATTCCAGCCAGCCTTCGGTAAATGAATGCAGTGCGTTTAACAAAGAGTCGTTTTCCGATACCTTCTCATTGCTGTGCATATTGTACAAACTTCCGGTTTTGCCATTCACCAGTTGTTCGTAAAAGTTGCGTTGGTAGGCCGTTCCAGCCAATTGTTTGCCATCATCAAAAATAAAAATACGCTTGCTGTTGCCACTGTCTTTGGCCAGTAGAGCCGGGTCGAGGATATCGGTACCGAAGCTGGTATTGGTGTAAGGGATGCGGCTTAACCCGGCAATGGTAGGTAGTATATCCAGTTGCGAGCATAGAAAAGAATGCCGTTTTGCTGGAAGTATTTTGGGTGCATAAAACAATAACGGTACATGCTGGCAGGTAAGCCCTTGCTCGGTCCATACTTTGGGAAACATATCGGCAGCATTGCCCCGGATGCCATGATCACCTACGAATACGAATATGGTGTTGTCGAAATAGGACTCTTTTTTCGCAGCCTCTATGAATTGCTGGTAGCAGAAATCAGTGTAGCGGAAAGCATTGAATTCATCTTCTGTTTCAAACCCATATTTAGCTAACGAGTCTTTTGGTACGGAGACCTTTTTAAACGCTGCCCGATCTTCTTCGGGTATGGTATAGGGCCGGTGGTTGTCTGCGGTCTGTATTACGCTGAAAAAGGGCTTGGTTTGCTTCGCCAGCACCTTGTTGGCTTCAAGAAATACATTCTTATCGCTGATGCCCCATACGTCTATTTTAGGCGCTTCGTAATCGTCCTGTTCGTAGAGGTGCAGGCTGTCGATATTATGCTTCAGCAGGCCGCGGATATTGGCCCAACTGGCGCTGCCACCAATAAAATAGAATTTTTCATAACCTTTAAAATCGTTGATGATGGTATGCTGGTTCACGATCTCCGGGTTGCGGGTATTGGTGGTAGGGCCAATGGTGACGTCGGGAATGCCGGTGATGGTTGCCCACACGCCGCGGGCCGTGCCATAGCAAGGTGTAAAACATCTTTCAAAGAAAATACCATTGCTGCAAAGCGAATTAAAGTAGGGCGTAGTATTCAGGGGGTTGCCATACATCGAACTTTTATAGGCACTGAACGACTCGCAGATCACCAGTACAATATTGGGTTGTTTAAAGCTGAAATTGTCACGCGGCGCAACTGTCCGGCTAAAGTTCAGCGAATCCGGATTAGGCTGAACTACCCCAAAGTAAGCAGCCAACTCCTGGTAATGCTGCTTTACTTTCTGCATATCAATCTTGTTATCTTTAAAGGCAAGCGTGCTGGCAAAAGATTGAAATGGATTCATCGCCAGGCTGGCTTTATAGTCGCTGCCAAGCTCCTGTGCATCGCTCCAGCGCAGGGGAAACTGGCCGATCCTGCCGAAGATCCCTGCTGCCAGCAATACAAAGAACAGGGCGGAGAAGCAGATCATTGCAGGCCGCTTCTTAATTGTTGACTGACCTTCATGGACCGTTCTGTAATTTTTGCGGATCACCCACCTAAATAAGAAAATAAACAGCACTGCACCGAGCACCCAGCGGATCACCGGGTACGATTGCCAGACCATAGTAGTTGATATGGCGGCGTCTTTAGTATAGCTGAGTACGCTGGCATTAAGTCGCTGGTGCAGGTAGGCATAGTGGCCAAAATCAGCGGTATAAACGATGAGTACTATACACCCGATAGCCTGGTAAATAATATTCCAGAATTTTGCCGCCCAGGTCTTTTTAAACGGATTTATGAATGGCTGGCAGCTCAGTATCCAAATGGCCAGGGTAGGTATCGCCACGATGCGGATATCAAAACGCAGCCCCATCAAGAACGCATCCAGTACATTTTCTTTATTGGGATTTTTAAATACCAGGAAGAACACCAGCCGGAAAAAGGTCATCAGTAGCAGCAGTAGCAATCCATTTCGCAAAACCCATTTTATATTCTTCGGCACATACTTCATGCGGTAAAAGTAATCAGTTAAGAAAAGCGGCTTGAATTTGAATATTGCCGGTTTCAAAAATAAATTGGGACTTTTTTTTAAAATGAAGTTGGTGGAAAACCTCATTCCCCTATTTTTGCCATCCTAAATAATAAGGGGGTCGGAAATACAGAGATGAAACTAGAAGTATTTCCCAGTTGATCTCAACATTTGGATCGGTAGTTCAGTTGGTTAGAATGCCGCCCTGTCACGGCGGAGGTCGCGGGTTCGAGTCCCGTCCGGTCCGCAAGAAGTCTTCGAATTTAATCGAGGGCTTTTTTTGTTTTTGGAAGTGCACGGGGAGAGTTTTGTGATGGCATGTTGGAATGTGTTCCGCAAAGTTGCAGCACGTCGCTAGTAAGCCTCATCCAACTCCCATCTTCTTGCGGTGAAAAGTGCCTTTCGGTAAGATTCTCAATAAATATTTATGGCAATTCCCATAGGTTTTAACTGACGTTAGGTAGGCCGATGGATAAGGTGCTGGTTTTGTTCCAGGCCGATTGTAGAGGTGCATTAAAATAGTAGTCAGGGAAAATCGCAAGGGGTCAGGAAACTGATTTTTTTTATTTAGGTTGCATGCCGTCAAACTATCTTTTTTTTGCTGTTACGGTTTTCACGATCAATAAAATACTAGCATGCCAGCAACCAACTTTTCCGAAAAAACGGTTTGGATTACAGGCGCCTCCTCCGGGATCGGTGAAGCAATCACTTATGCATTTGCCAAACGTGGTGCCAGGTTGGTTATTTCCGCCAGGAGGGTAGAAGAACTGGAACGCGTAAAAGCAAATTGTAGCCGTCCGGACCGGGTCGAAATTATGCCCATGGACCTGAGTAAAGTAGCCGAACTGGCTGAAAAGGTCGCCGGCGTTATAAAGTCTGTTGGCAAAATCGACATCCTCGTAAACAATGGCGGTATCTCGCAGCGCAGCGAAGCAAAAGATACTTCGCTGGAAGTATACCGGGATATTATGGAAGTGAATTTCTTCGGCACCATCCACCTATCCAATCTGGTGATGCGGCATTTTTTGGAAAGAAATGAAGGGCAGTTTGTCATAATCAGCAGTATTACAGGTATCGTTGGGTTGCCGTTGCGAACTGCCTATACGGCATCGAAGCATGCCCTCGAGGGTTTTTATAGATCCTTGCGAACCGAGATCTGGAAAACGAATCTCCGGGTATTGATGGTGAGACCGGCTTCTATCAAAACCAATATTGCCCAAAATGCACTGACAGCCGATGGTGGTAAATTCAATAAAGCCGACAAGGTGATAGATAATGGTATCAGTGCTGAAAGCCTTGCGGAGTGTATCATTCGTTCCATTGAAAAAAATAAGAGCGTACTGCTTGCCGGGCCAAAAGCGCAGCAATTCATTATCAGGCTGAACCGATTCTTTCCGGGCTTCGTTTTTAATATATTAAAAAAAGTAAAACCATGATGTCTTGAGCCGGGAGTTTAAAATCCTGAAATTCATGGTATAGATTCCGGAGCCTTGATTCCGCTTCGCTGCATGAAAGTATTGGCGATTAGTGCCAGTGCGAAAGAGAAAGGAATAATGGCCGTCAGCAAATTTGATAAGTAGCTTCCGCCGATTGCGGCAGATACTGATAAAACAACCTGGTTGCTAAGTAACTTTTAATCAATGCTATTAAATATTCCTACACCAGCAGCGTAATAGAAGTAAAAGCAAATCAGGAGGATGGCCGCGTTTTTTTTTCAGTTAAAGATGACGGTCCGGGCATAGATGCAGTTTATCTGCCAGGGCTGTTCGGGCGATACTTCCAGGTTCCAGGATATCAGGTTACTGAATGCTGCAATGATATTGCTTGTCGTCGGGGAAAACTTCGGATCCCGGCTATCAGGGCCGAATAATCATTCAAACCCGCCATCTACGGATTGATAGTGTATTGTATGGTAATATATCCGGCTTTTGGCGGTATTTTAGTGAGCCGTTGATTATTCCCCAGCCTAAACCCCTACAATGACTCCCCGTTTCTTCAAAACAATCATATCGCTAATATTGGTTACGATCACCAGTAACAGCGTGAATGCACAACATGTCGTTAGCGGCAGGATAGTCAATTCTGATCTGCAACCCGTACCCAATGCCAATGCCTTACTGTTGAACCCAAAGGATTCATCTTTGGTTAAAGGCACCATCACTAACAGCACCGGGCAGTTTTCTTTTCAGAATATTGCCTCCGGAAAATACCTGCTCAGTTATAGCTATACTGGTTTTCAAACGATCTTTAGCGCTCCGTTATCAGTCTCTGGTAAAACAGCGATCGAAACGGTTACTTTGATACGCGAATCTTCCCAACTTAATGCAGTGACTGTAATCGGGAAAAAACCCCTGTTTGAGCAAAAGATCGACCGTATGGTGGTCAATGTAAAAAATAGCATCACCAGTACGGGCGGTACTGTATTGGATGTACTGGAAAAATCGCCGGGGGTGATCGTAAGCAAACAGGCTGGCACCATTACAATGAACGGAAAGGATGGGGTAAGGGTAATGATCAATGGTAAGCTCGATTATATGCCAGCCTCAGCCCTGGTACAAATGCTGGATGGCATGAGTGCGACGAATGTGGAACGTATTGAACTGATCACCACGCCGCCGGCAAAATATGATGCAGAAGGCAATGCAGGCTATATCAATATTGTGCTGCTTAATAACCCGAACACGGGCTTTAACGGATCTTATGCCATTACTGCCGCGGGTTTTGTAGGCTCAGAGCCCTCCGCCAATTTCAATTTTAACTACCGCCAGAAAAAGGTAAACCTCTATGGCGGCTACAACTTTTCTAGACTTGCCCAAAAACAGGTATTTACCAACTACAGGCGGGTAATCTACCAGGGAAAAACCAGTGAAACTAGTACGGCCAGCGACCGGGATCCGGTACAACTCAATCATGGCTTAAGATTGGGCATCGACTATCAGTTTGGCAAGAAGACGGTGTTGGGCATCTTGGCCAGCGGTTATAACAATAAATGGACAATGGACGCGGTCAATACCATTCACACCACTATCAATGGCGTGCCCGACACAAGCATTATCGTAAATAATGATGAGGTAAACCATTGGAAGAACCTGATGGGAAACATCAACCTTCAGCACAACTTTGACAGTGGCGATGAACTGACCTTTAATATCGACTGGCTCCGGTATAAAGACAGCAATCCCACCAATTATACGAATCTTTATTATAAAGGCAGCAGCAACCCGGTCAAGACTGAAAGTACCCGGAGTGGCAAAGAAACCGTCATCACCATCCTTCCGCTACAGCTGGATTATAAAAAGAAAATTAATAATAAGACGGAATTGGAAACCGGTCTGAAAACGGTGCTGTCAAAATTTACCAATGATGTGCGGATTGAAAGCCTGAAGCAGAATGGCTGGAAGGCCGACACCAGCCTAACCGCTAATTATTTCCTCAAAGAAAATACTTCTGCAGCGTATGCCTCCGTTTCGATAACCGCTTCCGAAAAAACCAGTATTAAAGCCGGACTGAGGTACGAATACACTAGTTCGAACCTGGGTACTGAAACGGTAAAAAATATCGTAGACCGGAAGTACGGCAAGTTGTTTCCAACCTTTTATATCTCGCACAAACTGAATGATGTCAATAGCTTTAATTTCAGCTATAGCCGTCGCATCAACCGGCCCACTTTTAATGACCTGGCTCCCTTTGTAATTTTCCTCGACCCAAACACGTTTGTCTCGGGAAATGCAGCGCTGCAGCCATCTATAGCCGATGCTGTGAAAATAGATTACCTCATTAAAAAGGCAGTTATCTCGCTAGGTTATACTTACGAGGCTCAAAGTATTGCTTCCTTTCAAACAGAGGTTAATGCGGCCAGTAACCAGCAGTACATTATTGCCCGGAATCTTACCAGCACACAAATTGTATTTGGTTCACTGTCGTTGCCGATCAGCATTACAAAATGGTGGTTTTCGCAGCTGAATCTCAATACCACCTGGCAAAATGTTAAGGCGGATTATAAGCAGAAAAGCCTGGCGGTTTCTAAATTTGATTACAATATTTCGGGCTTTCAAAGTTTTACGCTGCCAAAGGATTACGCCATTGAATTATCCGGATTTTACCAATCGGCAACCTTGTTTGGAGCTTCTCCTTCACGGCCATTTGGATCTTTTAATGCCGGCATCCAAAAGAAATTTGTAAGCAGCAACAGTACGCTGAGATTGGGTGTTGACAATATTTTTAATACGCTTGTCTATAGGATTTCCTTTGATGTACCCAGCGAAAATTTTTATACCAATGGATCCTACGGTTTCTCACGCCGGATGTTCAAGCTCACCTGGACTCAGAACTTTGGCAATAAAGTGCTGAAGGACAAAAGGAACAGGATTACAGCTTCGGAAGAAGAAAGAAATAGAGTCCATTAGTCCTTATTATGATTAAATGATTAAATGATTACGTGGTTGATTGGAGGGAACGCGTATTTGGTGGTGAGATGATTGGTATTTGGGTAGCAGCTCAAACCCTCAAACTCCTAAACTCTCAAACACGTAAACACGTGCACCAGTGAACTCGTGAACCCTAAACCCTAAACCTTGTTCGTAACATTCCATTATTTGCGGTAATTACTGCCGATTTGTGCAAGGGAAGAAGCGAAACGCTGCTGTTTTATCAATGATGTTGACAATTTATTGGAAACTGAAAATAGGTTGCGGGTAAACTATAGCGGCATACCCTTACTTTTGCAGCCACAAAAATCAGCAATGCAATTATCATCTCTTCTCGACCGTTTCAACGAACCCGAAACGCTCCGCATGGCCAAATTAGGCCGTGAACTCCGTGCCCAGGGCCACGATCTTACCGACATGAGCCTTGGTGAACCAGACTTTGATACCCCGGAACATGTAAAGGAAGCCGCTATCAAAGCCGTGCAGGAAAACTATAGTCATTATACCCCCGTTGCAGGCTATCCCGATTTAAGGGCGGCCGTTTGCACCAAGCTTAAACGCGATAATAACCTCGACTATAAACCGGAAAACGTGGTGGTTTCTACGGGTGCCAAACAAAGTATCGCCAATCTGATTATGGCGGTTGTAGACAAGGGCGACGAAGTAATCATCCCTACACCATTTTGGGTAACCTACAGCGAAATCGTAAAGCTGGTTCAGGGTGTGCCGGTAATTGTGACGACCAAAATTGAAAACAAATACAAGATAACCCCGGCCGAGCTGGAAACGGCTATTACCCCACGTACCAAACTGTTCATGTTCTCGTCGCCCTGTAATCCAACAGGTTCGGTGTATAGCAAAGCAGAACTGACTGGATTGGCCGAAGTGTTTCGCAAGCATCCGAACATCGTGATCATGAGCGATGAGATTTACGAGTACATCAATTACACCGCCGATGGCCATCAGAGTATTGCCCAGTTTGACGACCTGAAAGATCGCATAGCAATCATCAACGGTCTCAGCAAGGGATACGCAATGACGGGTTACCGCCTTGGTTACCTCGTAGGAAATGCTGAGCTCGTAAAGGGCTGCGAAAAAATACAGGGCCAAATGACGAGTGGTGCTACCGCTGTAACCCAGCGTGCTGCTATTGTAGCCTTAACCGGCGACCAAAAGCCTACACAGGATATGGTGGCGCAATTCGTGTTGCGCCGCAAACGTATACTGGAGCTGCTAAAAGAAATACCCAATATTGAATGTGCCGAACCAGATGGGGCATTCTACGTATTCCCGGTAATCAGCGCCTACTTTAGCAAAAGTGATGGGGCAGAAACTATCAAAGATGCCGATGATTTGTGCATGTACTTGCTTAACAAAGCGCACCTGAGTACTGTTACCGGACGTGCCTTTGGCGACCCTAACTGTATTCGTATCTCATTTGCCAATAGCATGGAAAATATCGAAAAAGGCATGGCCAAAATGAAGGCTGCACTGGCGGCGCTTAAATAATACCTACTGCGTGCAGAACAAAAAAGGCCCGAAATTTTTCCGGGCCTTTTTTCGTAATTATCACACCCAGCGCTTTTATCATTTGATTATAAGTGTTATTATTACACTTGTAAAAAAGAATTATTCTTAAAACGATTTAAATCTTGTCAAGACATGAAAAAACTGCTTGCTTTCAGTAGTATGTTATGGTTAGCGTCGCCGGTATTTAGCCAGTCCACCGCCCAACTTTTTGTAAACGGCTACAATCCCAAAACAACTATCAGCCGCCATATTTATGGTCATTTTTCCGAACACCTGGGCCGTTGTATTTACGACGGTTTTTGGGTGAGTGACACCTCCACGATTCCACGCAAGGACCGGATACGGTTGGATATAGTAGAAGCACTGAAGAAAATTAAAGTTCCCAACCTGCGCTGGCCGGGTGGCTGCTTTGCAGATGAATACCACTGGCGGGATGGTATTGGCCCGCGCAGCCAACGGCCGCACATGGTAAATACCAACTGGGGTGGCGTATCGGAAGACAATAGTTTTGGTACCCACGAATTCCTGGAGCTTTGCGGCTTGATTAATTGTGAACCCTATATCGCCGGCAACGTAGGCAGCGGGACTGTAGAAGAAATGGCGAAATGGGTAGAGTATCTGAACTCAGATGCCCAAAGTACCATCACAGAGCAGCGTAAACAAAACGGCCGTGCAGAACCATGGCGCGTGAAGTTTTGGGGCGTAGGTAACGAGAGCTGGGGTTGCGGCGGAAACATGACGGCGGATTATTATGCAGGCGAATTCAAGCGCTACGCAACCTATGCCAGGAATTACACCAATGCACCATTATTCCGTATCGCAAGTGGCGCCAATAGCACGGATTATAACTGGACGGATGTACTGATGAAAAATGCGGCCAACCGTATGTGGGGCCTCACTTTGCATTATTATACTTTGCCAACTAATAACTGGAGCAAAAAAGGTTCCGCCACTGCTTTTGATGAAAAAGAATACGCTGCTACAATGAAGAATTGCCTGTTTATGGATGAACTTGTGAGCAAGCACAGCACGATTATGGATCGCTACGACCCCAATAAAAAGGTAGCGCTGGTAGTGGATGAATGGGGAGTATGGACGGACGTTGAGCCAGGAACTAATCCTGGTTTTCTATACCAGCAAAACAGCCTTCGGGATGCGCTGATTGCCGGTTCAACACTCAATATCTTTAATAATCATGCCGACCGGGTAAAGATGGCAAACCTGGCGCAGACCATTAATGTATTGCAGGCCCTGATACTTACAAAAGGGAATCAGATGCTGCTTACCCCCACCTATCATGTTTTCGACCTGTATAAAGTACACCAGGATGCTAAACTGCTACCCATACAAATCAACAGTCCAGATTATATTTCAGGGGATGTGAAAATACCAGCAATCAATGTTTCAGCTTCGCAGGATAGTGCCGGAACAGTACATATCAGTTTTGTAAACCTGGACGCCTCTAGAAAGATAACTATTCGCACAAGCATTGGGGGCATCAACTGGAAAACGGCCGAAGGACAGATGATTACTTCTCCGAAATTTACAGACATCAACAGTTTTGAAAACCCCGATTTTATCAAACCCGTTACATTTAAAAATGCAAAAAAGGAAAATAACGACCTGGTCGTGGAATTGCCTCCTCTGAGTGTGGTGGTGCTAGCACTTAAATAGCGTCAACTGTTTTCATTTTTTCCGAACGAAAGTGATGCAGCTGCTGTGGGCACCGACAAAATAATTGCGACGCACATTGACTGACCCGGTCGGCCCCGGACGGCTTTTTCTGTTGTATACCTGGCCTTTTCCTTGCAGGCAGCCAGCAAGTATATTATAGCGTAATAAAAAAAATATCAATTTTGTAACCTTACTCCGAAACACTTCGTACAAGGGTAGTAAATTTTGTAAAAACTTAAAAAATCATTTTATGAAAAAAATACTTGCTGCCTTGTTGGCCTTTTCGACAATTACCACTTTTGCCCGTAATGGCTGGGAGCAGGTTAAAGGTAGCGGCGACCTGAAAAGTGAAACCCGACAAGTTGGAAATTTTGACGGCCTCTCTTCCAATGGTTCTATGGACGTAATTATTTCCTACGGGAGTACCGGGAGTGTGGTAGTTGAGGCGGATGACAACTTGTTGCCATATATCGAGACCGTTGTTGAAGGCAATAAGCTTGTAATCAAGACTAAAAACAAGATGGGTTTAAGAACAAAAAACAAGATCACTGTAAAAGTTCAAATGACTAAGGTCGAATCTGTAGCCACGAGTGGGAGCGGCGATATCACCGGTGACGGTGCTTTTACAAGTGAAGGCACCACCAAAATTGCCATATCAGGATCGGGAAATATCAGCATGGTTTTCAGTCACTTTGGAGATGTAGACGCTCGCGTTAGCGGAAGTGGAGATATCATTTTAAAAAATGGGAGGAGCAGGAACCTGGAAGCGCATGTTAGCGGAAGTGGTAAAATAGACGCTGCTTCGGTTGCTTTCGACGAGGTGGAAGCCAATATTTCCGGCAGCGGCGATGTAAAAGTAATAGCCAATAAAAGCGTAGCCGCGCATATCAGCGGTAGTGGTAAAGTGTTTTATTCCGGTACTGCTTCCAATATCAAAAGCAGCAGCTCCGGCAGCGGCAAGGTGGTGAAAGTGTAAGGGATAATCGAAAATTCGATAATTGTCAACGAATAGCCAAACTTAAATGGGTCATTGGTCACTCAGCATTTAGCTGAATGCCCAAGGACCCATTGGCTTATTCACTAATCTCCCATTCGCAATTCCATACCAGCTACCCGCTACTATTGCCATTTCACCACCAGTTCCCTGGCTTCGTCTTTAGTACTGCGATCTTCTGGCAGCAGGGTGGGGCATTTGGTGCATTGCTCCAGTGCTGCCAGGGCTTTTTCGTACTGCTTATTTTGATAATATGCTTTGCCCAGGGCCAGGTAGTTCATGGCGAAGTAAGGTTCCAGGGTTTTGCATTTTTCAAAACAAGAGATGGCCGTTTCAATGGTGGCCTTGGGCAATCCACCATAAAACAATTTCACGGCAGCCCTTTTAATCAAATTGAGATTGAGCACTTCGTAATGCCATTTGCCAATTACAAACCAGGCCTTGCCTTGGTTGGGATTGATGGTAAGGGCTTTGTCGGCGTATATTTTGATATTCTTGACCTCCGCCACTGTCTTTTCGTTACTGCTTTCAACCTCGGTAAGTTTGCCATTTACCACGGCAGCCATATAATTCGCATCGGCATTATTACTATCCAGCATTAACGCTGCATCAGAAAAGTTTTTAGCATCCGCATAAAACTTTATTTTTTCAGCTTCGCTGGTTTGGCGCGTGCCGATAGAGCAACTCATTTCAGCACATTTCAGTGCCGCTTTGATATTGGAAGGTTGTAGTAAAAAGGCCTTCGCATATTTACCAACGGCCATCGTGTCCTTCAATTGCTGTTCATATTTCAGTCCCTCTTTCATTAGAGTTTCCACATCCTGGGAGAAACTGGTAAAACCCGTTGCCAGTACTGCTGTTGCTAAAAAAAACTGTTTGATCATATTAATTTGTCTGTTTGGTAAAGAAAACGAATCAAGGCCAATACAGGCTGTTAAGGGGGAGAAAAAGTTTTCGGGTTCACGAAGTAGCGGGTTCACAAGTTGACGGGTTCACGGGTTCACAAGTTCACGAGTCCGTGGGTTCCCGGGGGCATTTTTTTTTGGTTCCTGCATTTACGTGTTGTAGACAACCTGTTTGCTTGCTCACGCGGCCTGACTTTTGTCGGGGAAATTGCTTAAACGAACCCGTGAACTAGTTAACTCGTGAACTTTCGAACCAACGCCCACGCCCTAAACCCTAAACCCTAAACCCTAAACCCTAAACCCTAAACCCTAAACTTCTACCTTTGCCCCAATGAACCATCTAAAGGCGATTCGCAAATATCTATGGAAGTACAGGCTCAGGCTTTTCGCAGGTATTCTCTTCATTATCGCTTCTAACTATTTTGGCGTACTGCCGCCCCAGCTTACCAGCTTTGTGGTAGATAAGGTGCAGCGCATTATTGAGCACCATCCTACAGCTCCCGTTCCGAGGCAAACGGATCCGCTGATTAATTTCTTTATCGACTGGACCAACCGCCTGAGCTATGGCGCGGGCGGTATCGTGGTGCTGTGCGGGTTAGCTATTATGGCGATGGCTTTGTTGCGTGGGCTGTTTATGTTCTTTATGCGGCAAACGATTATTGTAATGAGCCGGTACATTGAATTTGACCAAAAAAATGAGGTATACAGTCATTATCAACAGCTGGATACCCAGTTCTATAAAACCCATAGTACAGGCGACCTGATGAACCGGATAGCGGAGGACGTGAGTAAAGTAAGGATGTATACCGGGCCGGCGATTATGTACCTGATCAACCTGCTGACGACCATCATTTTTACGGTAGGGAATATGGCAGCCAGCCAGCCAAGACTCACTTTATATGTGCTCACACCCCTACCCATCCTGGCCATCACCATCTATTACGTAAACACCATCATTCACCGGAAGAGCGAAAAGATACAGGAACTCCTGAGCGACCTTACAACCAATGCACAACAGTCTTATAGTGGCATACGGGTAATTAAAAGTTATGTTCAGGAAAAGGCCATGCTCAACTACTTTAACCGCAATAGTGAAGCTTATCGCGAAAGCGCCATTGGCCTGGCGAAAGTGGAAGCGATCTATTTTCCATCAATGTTCTTAATGATTGGGATCAGCACCCTGGTCACCATTTTGATGGGTGGGCTTTTTTTGCATGATAATAATGTGGCAGCGGCTGCCGGCCTTGCGAAGCCCCATCCGGGTTTGGATGTAGGCGTTATCGTGGCATTTATAATGTACATCAATATGCTTACGTTCCCGGTAAGCGCTATCGGCTGGGTAGCAAGCATGATCCAACGGGCATCGGCGTCACAAAAAAGGATCAACGAGTTTTTAAATACCAAACCAACGATCGTTTCTCCGCCCAGTGCAGCAGAGCTTGTCCTCCACGGACGGATTGATTTTAACCAGGTAAACTTCACTTATCCGCATACGGGTATAAAGGCCCTGCAGGATTTTTCAGTCCATATTAAAGCTGGTGACAGAATCGCTGTTATTGGGAAAACTGGCAGCGGTAAAAGTACGGTTGCTCAATTGCTGCTTCGCATGTATGATGCACTATCGGGCACCATATTGCTGGATGGCAAACCGCTTACTGCAATAGACCTTCAATCGCTTCGCAGGCAAATAAGTTATGTGCCGCAGGATGTGTTTTTATTTAGTGAAACCGTGGAAAACAATATCAAGTTCGGCAATGAAAAAGCCAGCCATGCTGATGCGGTAGCGGCAGCAAATATGGCCAGCGTTGCTGCAGAGATAGATCATTTTGAACATGGCTACGAAACTATGGTGGGGGAGCGGGGCGTAACGCTAAGTGGTGGCCAGAAACAGCGGCTTTCCATTGCCCGTGCCTTACTGAAACCCAGTGCTATCACTATTTTCGACGACTGCCTGAGTGCAGTAGATGCCCGCACCGAAAAGGCAGTACTGAACAACCTGGATAAGCAGCTAAAAGGTAAAACGGCGATTATCATTACCCACCGCATTTTTTCGATGATGCATTTTGACAATATTATAGTGATGGACGATGGACGGATCGTAGAAAGTGGCACTCATGAAAATTTGCTTGCGGCAAATGGTGCGTATGCGGAACTTTATAGCCTGCAACAGGAAGTGGAGGAGGAAGGCTAGACGCGGGACGCCAGAGGCATGACACCAGACACAAAACGCTGGAAGGTTTTTGATTGGGCAATGACATGGGTGACTCTGTTTTTTCAAGGCGCCAGGCAATGCCCGAAAGGTTCTTCGCCGTTAAACTGCCAAATACTTCAGTCAATGGCCTCACCACTCCCAGCGTCATGTGTCCATCGTTCCGCCTCGGGCGTTATGTGTTTTGCTTTCAGCGTTCCGGGTGGCGTGTAAAATTTGGCTGATTCAATATTCCCTATATATTTGTAAGGCATTTTGCAGCAATTGATCGAATCACCAAAACTCCAACAACTGTGGCTTACGAAAACAACGACAAAAGACAGGAAAGTGTATACAGCAGCCGGGTAAAGGCCGGTAAGCGCAGAACTTATTTTTTTGATGTAAGGGCCACCAGGGCCAACGACTATTTTCTGACCATTACAGAAAGCCGCAAACGCTTTGATGATGATGGTTACGACAGATCAAAATTATTTTTGTACAAGGAAGATTTCAATAAATTTATCAAGGGCCTCACTGAGGCGGTGGATTTTGTGAAAACAGACCTAATGCCCGATTTTAATTTTGATGCATTTAACCACGAGGGCAGCGAGTATGAACCACAAGCAAATGGGGCTGAACCAACTAAACTGGGTGAACCGGTAACATTGGCGCCTGCAGCTGAAAGCCAGGAAGAGGTGGTCGCCGGGGTACCCGTTGCAGAAACGCTAATATCGGAAGAAGCCGAGGTGATGCCAGTTGAGATTCCGGAAACTCCGGTAACTGCTGAGATTGAAGAAGTAGACAAATGGTAACCCCAATACTATATTTTATCCCGTCGTTCCGGCGGGCTTTTTTTTGCTTTTTATTTTACTGCAGCATTGAATCGCCCCGACCAGATTCCACCAGCGCACCAATTGTTTGCATGGACACAAATACATAATTCCTAATTTCGACCCCATGGACATCGAAACCCTGCGCGAATATGCACTGTCAAAACCCGGAGTAGAGGAAGGATTCCCCTTCGGGCCAACCGCATTGGTGTTTAAAGTCGCGGCAAAGATGTTCCTCCTTTTTTCTATGGATACTGATCCTTTTCAGTTCAATGTAAAATGTGACCCTGAGAAGGCAATCGAGCTACGCGAAGCTTACCCTGACTGTATTCTGCCCGGGTACCATATGAACAAAAAACATTGGAATACCATTGTTGCCGATGGCCGCTTGTCTGCTAAACAACTCAAAGCATTCATTGACGATTCTTATGCGTTGGTAGCGGGGAAGGCGAGATGATGAATGACATAACAGACAGTGTCAATCGGACCGAAATCGGATGTTACCAATCCGGCCAGTCTGGTGGCGCACCATGTTATATTGATAGGATGGACCGCAGTATCTTACATGAACGGGAGTCGCCTCTATGAATTTTGTAACAATTTATTTCAATCCGTTGAGCCCCGGAATATGGACAAACTAATTTTTCAGATATAACATTTTGCTCGTTTTCAAAGGACTACGTTCATAAAAGAAAACCAGGGATGCTGTCAGCAGCATGTTTAAAATCAAACTAAGAATTGACCCCTCAAATCCAAATGAACCACCTGTCCACAAGTTTGGACCAGATAGGCTTTGCGTCAGGATAGGCTTCAGGTTTAACCCACTCACTTCGTAGCCCAACACAGGTCCCATAAAAAAGTTCCAGCCAAAATGGAGGAAAATGCCGAACCAAAGGTTTTTGGTGTAGATATAATTCACGCCGAGCATGATGCCTCCGACGAATATTTCGATCATAGGGATGATAGAATCCTGGGCGTTCGGATTGCCTAGATGCACCGAGACAAAAAGTAGCGCGCTGATCACCAATGCCAGCCATTTATCCATGCTTTGCATCATGTTGTTGAGCAGATAGCCGCGAAAAAGCAATTCTTCGGCGAAAGCCACCAACAACATGAGGCCGAGGTTGCTGATTAACGAAACGATATCAAAACCGGCATCTGTGAAACTCAGGTATTTAAATGCCATAAGAACCAGCGTCCCCGCCCCCACCATGGCAAGGGCAGACCAAAACCCGGTCCAGGCATGGCCGGCGAAACCATGCCAGGCAAAGCCCAGCGACCCAACTGTTTTTTTGTCTATAAAGACCCTGAAAACCCATACGCCAATAAGCACGCTCATGCCTGTGATGCCTTCATTGATCCAGATACTGCTTTGCAGAATCGCATTTGGGGCCTCATCTTTCCCAGTACTGGTTTTTTCCAGCAAGCTCAATAGTTCGCCGGCACCCGTCTGTACCCCCTTCATCAACAGAAAAAAGAAAGCAATAAACAGCATTGCCCGAAGCCAGCCAAAAGGGATGAGGGGAGTTGGTGGATTGGTTATTTGGTTCACTGTTTTTTTGGTTCACGGGGTTACCAGTTCTCGGGTTCACCAGTTCACGGGTCTGCAAGTTTACGAATTCACGGGTTCACAAGTTCATAAGTCTCCCAAATTCTAGAAATTCTTTGCTTCATCAGAACGCTTGAACTGGTGAACTTTTGAACCCGTGGACCTGCAATTCGGCAAACCCACAAACAACTGAACAAACAAACGCAGCTAACCCGCGAACTTGTCCCCGAATGAACCTACATTGCCGACAAAAAATCAGCAATATGTTTGATTCTAGCTACCAATATACGACTGTGGAACGCTTTATGCGTTATGTGCAGGTAGATACGCAAAGCAATCCCCAGAGTGACGCGCACCCATCTACCGAAAAGCAAAAAGACTTGTCCCGGACGCTCGTAGATGAATTATTGGCGATGGGTATCAGTGATGCGCATATGGATAATTACGGGTATGTATATGCAACGGTTCAAGCCAACACGGAGAAGCCATTGCCGGTAATTTGCTTTTGCAGCCATGTAGATACTGCTCCCGATTGTAGTGGTTACCTGGTGAAACCCTTGCTGCATAAGGCTTACGACGGTGGTGAGATCGTATTGCCAGACGATACCACCCAAGTATTGAACATATCCAAATATCCTTACCTGGCCAAACATATTGGTGGTGATATCATTACTGCCAGTGGAAACACGTTGCTGGGTGCCGATGATAAAAGTGGTGTGAGTGCCATCATGGATATGGCTAATTATCTTACCACGCACCCGGAAATAAAGCATGGAGACGTGAGGATCTTATTTACCCCCGATGAAGAAGTGGGTCAAGGCACCGCCAAACTGGATATGAAAAAGCTGGGTGCCGATTTTGGTTATACCATCGATGGTGGTGAACTGGGCGACCTCGAGGATGAAACGTTCAGCGCCGATAGTGCGCAGATCACCGTTCATGGTGTGATCGCCCACCCGGGCTATGCAAAAGATAAGCTGGTGAACGCCCTTAAAATTGCCGGCGCCATCCTGGAAGCGTTGCCTGAAGATGAATGGTGCCCCGAGCGCACCAGTGGTAAGCAAGGATTCGTTCACCCGGTACGATTCGAAGGCATTGCCGAAAAAGCAACGATCGATTTTATTGTTCGAGATTTTGATACCGCGAACCTGCAGGTGCATGAACAACGACTACAGGCTATAGCAGCCAACGTAGTGGCGAAATATCCTGGAACTACTATGCACTTTAAGGTTGCCGAACAGTATCGCAACATGAAGGAAATCCTGGACCAGCACCCACAGGTAATCGCCCATGCCCGCGAAGCCATTGAAGAAGCCGGCCTGACTGTAAGAATGGAAAGTATCCGCGGCGGAACCGATGGCAGCAAACTAAGCTTCATCGGCCTGCCATGTCCAAATATTTTTAGTGGCATGCAGGGCATCCATAGCAAAACCGAATGGATCGGGGTGAGCGATATGCATAAGGCGGTAGAAGTTCTCGTGCGCCTTGTGCAGGTTTGGGAAAGGAATAATGGTTAGTTGATTGTGGCTAGTTGATTGGTCTAATTGTAATCAGTTGATGAGTCGCTGCTTACAGCATTTTCACACTTCCACATTTTCACATTGCTGCATTTGCTTTCGCCATTTTTACATTTCCGCATTTGCTTTCCACATTTAAGCCACTCCATGCCATAAAAAACCATAATTTCATCACCTTAATTCGTCAACACCAAAAAAACAAAGTTTGTCATGCAAGATTACATTCAGTATTGGTGGGTCGTTGCCATTCTCCTTATTGTGTTCAGCGGCCTCGTTACCATTAACCAGGGCACCATTGGCGTGGTCACCCTGTTTGGAAAGTTCCGCCGCATTCTTCGCCCGGGTCTTAATTTTAAATTGCCTTTTGTAGAACAGATATATAAAAAGGTAAGCATCCAGAACCGTAGTGTGGAACTGGAATTTCAAGCCGTTACGATTGACCAGGCGAATGTGTATTTTAAAACCATGTTGCTGTACAGCGTACTCGACCAGCAGGAAGAAACCATCAAGAATGTGGCTTTCAAATTCATCAGCGACAAAGACCTGATGCAAGCGCTCATACGTACCGTGGAAGGTAGCATCCGCGCATTCGTGGCCAGTAAAAAACAATCTGAAATTTTGAGTCTGCGGAAAGACATCGTGGATTTTGTAAAAGACCAGATCGATCACCAACTGGAAACCTGGGGCTATCATTTACAGGATCTGCAGATCAACGATATCACGTTTGATGCGGCCATCATAGAAAGTATGAGCAGGGTAGTGGCGAGTAATAATTTAAAAGCGGCGGCTGAGAATGAAGGACAGGCCTTACTGATCACCAAAACCAGGGCCGCGGAAGCAGAAGGTAACAGTATAAAGATCTCGGCCAATGCAGAAAAAGAAGCGGCCATGCTACGTGGACAGGGTGTGGCACTCTTCCGCCAGGAAGTAGCCAAGGGTATGAGTGAAGCTGCGGAACAAATGAAAACGGCGAATCTTGATACCAACGTAATCCTGTTTAGCATGTGGACAGAAGCAATTAAGAACTTTGCGGAATTTGGCAAGGGCAATGTGATCTTCCTCGATGGCAGCCCAACCGGTATGGAAAATACCATGAAGCAGATGCTGGCGATGTTGCAGGTTAAGGAAGATGGAAGAGCGGGAAGAAGTATTAATGGCTAATGTGAAAATGTGGAGGTGTGGGAAATGTGGAAATGTAGGGCCGAGCCTTCGCTTTGGGAATCAGTATTATTTAAATTGAAATACAAAAAATCATTTGGAGACCGTGTTCCAGATGATTTTTCTTTTGCAAAATGCTATGAGTAATTATTTAAAGCAGGACAAACCATTTGTAGTGCCAACCACTGATGGGAAATTAATCGAAGAACATTTTGGATTGGCTACCACCGGCGATAGTGCAATCAGTATAGCTCATATGGTGGCGCCGCCAGGCTGGAGCGAGCCTTTTCAAAACCCGGGTTTTGATGAGTGGACGCTGGTAAGCCGCGGCAGAAAGCGCTTCGAAATTGACGGTGAAACCGTTGAAGTAGCTGCGGGTGAGAGTATCCTGGTTAAGAAGGGCGCCAGAGTTCGGTATAGTAATCCGTTCGAATTTGAATGCGAATACTGGAGTGTGTGCCTGCCGGCATTTAGTTTAGAGAACGTTAATAGAGAAGGAGAATAAATGGGTTTGGAAATTTTTCTGTTACTTTCCCGTTTTCTACAGCATTCTACCAATCTTCTAATAAAATCGTACATCGTACATCTCAAATCGTAAATAAGCATGACGTTATTATTTTTCCAGGGCCTGGCAGATACAGCAAAAAAGGTAAATGATTTAGTAGACGGCACGGGTGAAAAGAAGATAAAGATTTTTGATCTGCTAGCCAATGGTGGCCCACTTATGATTCCACTTGCGCTGCTGTTGTTGTTAGCCATTTTCTTCTTTGCAGAAAGGGTAATTGCCATCAAAAAGGCATCAAAGATCGAAGGTAACTTTATGAATATTATCAGGGATCATATCGTTACTGGTAATGTATCTGCAGCAAGAAGTCTTGCAAAAAATACCGATAATGCTGTAGCCAGAATGATAGATAAAGGCTTACAAAGGATTGGTAAGCCGATCGATGCCATTGAAAAAAGTATGGAAAGTGTCGCGATGCTGGAGATGTATAAAATGGAAAGAAATATGGCGATCCTTTCCAGCATTGCAAAAATGGCCCCGTTGTTCGGATTCCTGGGTACCATTTTCGGGATGATCCAGTTGTTTTCCGATATTAATAATTCTGGCAAGTTTGATCTTAACACTATAGCCGGAGGGATCTATGTAAAAATGGTCACCTCAGCTACCGGGTTGATCATTGGCATACTGGCTTATGTAGCTCACAACTACCTAAGTGTTCAAATAGATAAGACCGCCAATAGAATGGAAGTATCCAGTGCAGACTTTCTCGACATTTTACAAGAACCAACCAGGTAGATAGCGGTACTGGCTGAAGTTATTAATGCAATCATTTTAAAAGTAACATACGTATGAATATACGCAGGAAATCAAAGGAAGGCAGCGAGGTAGATACCGGACCTCTCAACGATATTCTGTTTATCCTGGTCATGTTTTTCCTGATAGTTTCTACCCTGGCTAACCCCAATATCGTTCAGGTAAACAACCCAAGAGGTAAAAGCGACAGCAAGGCGAAGCAAACAATCGTGGTGTCGATCAATAAGGACAACCTGATGTTCTTAGGCACCAAAGAGATACCCGCCAGTATGCTTGATTCTGTGATTAAATTTGAGGTAGATAAGATGAAGCTAACCATGGATACGCCGTCAGTAGTCATCAATGCGGATACTATTTCTTACACTGGCGGCTTTTACAGGGTAATGGTAGCTGCCAAACGCAATGGTGCCAAAGTGGTGATGAATGTAAAGAATTGATGAATTTCCAAGATTATAAATGCCCTGTTCATAATGAATGGGGCATTTACATTCGTTACACAGCCTGGCATTTAAGCATCCGGTAATTATCATTAACGTCTTTTCTTAATTCAGTGGTGAAGCCTTTTTCGTCGAATAACTGCTGAGTGGCCATTGCATAATCCTGATGGGTCTCTACAAATATTTTACCTCCTTTTACCAGATGTGATTTGCCGAAAGTCGCTATTTTTTTATAGAATATTAATGGATCGCCATCGGCTACAAACAAGGCTGTTCCTGGCTCCCAGGCGGTTACATTTTTGTCCAGTTTATCCTTTTCTGCCAGTGGGATATAGGGTGGATTGCTGATGATGGTATCGTAGACCGGCAACGCCGTCCATTTGGTTTCGTCTAAAAAATCAAAATGCGTAAAGTCGACAGTAACATGATTTGAGGCTGCGTTTTTTATGGCCGTTTGAAGGGCAGCGTTACAAACATCTATCGCGCTGATATCACTTAAGGGAAGCTGCTTTTTTAGGGAAATGGGAATACATCCTGAGCCGGTGCCGATATCGAGAATGGACCCAGCCAGCACTGGAGAATCATTCAGCAGCCAGCCAACCAGTTCTTCGGTTTCGGGCCTTGGAATCAGTACAGATTCGTTTACAGACAGCTTCAGGCCCATAAACCAGGCTTCACCCAAAACATACTGAACCGGGCGATGTCGCAGTAGTTCTTCCCTTGCAACCTGAATGGAAGAAAAGGTACTGGTCGAAATTTCTGATGATTTATCCAGCAGGCGCTCCATCCTCGTTCTGCCGGTATAATGCTCCATTACCCAAGCGGCGATCGTGGCCGCTTCGCCCCTGGGATAGATCGTAAGCAATGCGGTTATTAATTCCTGTTGAATCTGGCCAATGTTCATATTGTAAAATTAACCGAATGATGCCAAGTGTACATACCGATCCATGGTATCCCCCCGTACCGATTTATGGTATCCCCCTGTACCGATCATGATACCCCCACTTGG
>JBDSXW010000095.1:0-86973 GCA_039925965.1 Chitinophagaceae bacterium | reverse complement strand
AGAAAAAAGATGCTTACCTAATTCATATAATTCCGGCAGGGCGATCTTTCATCTCAATGTATACCCAACTTTTAATTTCTCAACAGGCGGTACTTTCAGACGAATGAAATAGAAATTAGCTTGACGTTACATCGAAATGTCGGGGTTTGCAAAGTTCATAACTAATGGTACCTAAAAAAACTTAGCCAGGGACCTTAAACCTTGTAAACAGTGCTTTAGTACCTTAACTAATAAGCTTCCAACTTACCAGTTTGGCTGATCTTCAGTTACAATAACCCCCATTAATAATTTTTTTTTGGCTAATTGTAACAATCTACGAATAGAATCGTATATCTTTACGAAGTAAATCGTAGATCACTATTTTAACGCGTCTGCCGGATCGGCAGATATAAAACCAATCCGTATGCATTTTACCAGAAAACAACAATGGATGGCGATGGGAGTAGCCATTGCCGCAACTGCCACCTTTCTCGTCGTTCCGCCTTTTCGCAGCGAAGCCCAAAAATCTAAACGGGTTACCATCCAAAATGAAGACGGAGACAGTACAACAGGTAAACGTAAATCCGTTACAGTGGATCGGAACGGCCGGACTTTTAGATTAGAAAACGGTGACCTGGAAAAAACCATGGCTGAATTGGAAAAGGCCATGGCGCAATTAGAGAAACAAGATTTTGCCAATATTGAAGCAACTGTTCAAAACGCCTTAAAGGCGGTGGACATGGAGCAAATTCAGCGCACCGTAGAGCAGGCGCTGAAATCGGTAAACATGGACCAGATAAAACTGGAGGTAGAGCAAGCCATGAAATCCGTGGATATGAAGAAAATACAACTGGAAGTGGAAAAGGCCATGAAAGAAGTAGATATGGATAAGATTAAGGCTGAAACAAGTAAGGCACTGAAGGAAGTGGATTGGAAGAATATTCAGGAAGAGGTGAACCAGGCCATGAAGGAGGCGAAGATCACTATGGAAGAAGCCGGTCATGTGAACATGGATGAACTAAAGAAGGAGATGGAAAATGCAAAAAAGGAAATCGAAGAAAGTAAGGCTGGCATGAAGGAAGAACTACTGAAAGCGAAGGGACAGCTGCAAAAGGCTAAAGTACAGTTGCAACAGATGAAGGAAATGCTGACTGAAATGGAGAATGACGGTCTAATTAAAAAAGGAGAGAAGCTGAATATTAACTGGAAGAATGGAAAGTTGATTATCAACGGTAAAGAGCAGCCACAAAGCGTTACCGACAAGTATAAAAAATATATAGATCTCGATATCAATTCAAATGGTGACGACGACGAAATCTGAAGACTGTTAGGTTAGCGTGAATCTTAATAAACTGGCAATCTCATGTTAGTTTAGGTTAAACATCGCGGCGGGTTTTCACCTGCCGCCTTTTTTTTGTTGAAAGGCGTGCTGCCTTTTAAAGCAACAATTTTCGAATTGATATAGATTAGGGCGGTAAATTCCGGAAGCTACCTGAGCTGACTGGATATATTAGCTGGCATCCTTTTTTGTCTATTGAGATTTGTGGTTTCGTCATGTCCACTCAAGCGATTTACTTTTCGGGATATGACTTTCTTAAGTTAGAAATCATGGGCCTTACCTAACTCAACATCTCAAAATATGACGCTTCCCCGCGCCATTTGCGCCGGGAAAAACAGTCAATTTTTTACAACACTACATTTCGCAGCAGATCATCAAATTCATCCCTTCTGCGGATCAGCTTTGTTTCACCGTCTTTTACCAATACTTCGGCGGGCTTATAACGGCTGTTGAAGTTACTGGCCATTTCAAAACAGTAGGCGCCGGCATTGTAAAATACCAGTAAGTCGCCTTCCCGAACATCGTGGAGCTTACGATCCCAGGCGAAGGTGTCGGTTTCGCAGATATTGCCTACCACGGCATATTGCCTTTCTTCACCGGTTGGGTTACTGATGTTTTCTATACGATGATAGGAATCGTAAAACATGGGGCGTATCAGGTGGTTGAAGCCGCTATTTACACTGGCAAATATGGCGGCACCGGTTTCTTTCATCACGTTCACCTCAGTAATAAAATAACCGCATTCGCTTACCAGGAACTTACCGGGTTCAAACCAAACCTGGAGCGGCTTTCCATTGGGGTTGGGGTGATTGGCAAAAGCTTCCAACACCTTTTCACCCAGCAAAGGGATATCTGTTTCGGCATCGCCTGTCTTGTAAGGCACTTTCATGCCGCCGCCCAGGTCTATTACTTCCAGCTCCTTAAAACGTGGGATGATATCGAACAGTACTTCGATGCCTTTCAGAAACACATCTACGTCTTTTATTTCGCTGCCGGTATGGATATGCAGTGCGTGAATAAAAATGTCGTACCGCTCCACCAACGACAGTATTTTGTCAATCTGATTCACCGAAATGCCAAACTTGCTTTTCTCATGCCCAGTCGAAATTTTCAGGTTACCTCCCGCCATAATATTAGGCCTTAATCTAATGCCAACCGGGTAGCTATGACCAAATTTTGCCCCGAATTTTTCCAGGTTACTCAGGCTGTCGATATTAATATTGATCCCCAGGCTTTGGGCTTCTTCTATCTCACTGAAATGGACACCGTTGGAAGTGTATAATATCTGCTTCGGCTCGAAACCCGCTACTATAGCTAGTTTTACTTCATTGATAGAACTACAGTCGATGCCGGCGCCGATAGATTTAATATGCTTCAGTATGTTGACGTTGGTCAGGGCTTTACAGGCATAAAAGAACTTTACGTCGCCGCCTGCAAAAGCAGTTTGTAAACGGTGGTACTGACTCGTAATTTTTCTGGCATCGTACACGTATATGGGAGTGCCATATTCGCCGGCGATTGAAATGAGTTGTTGGTTGGTCATCAAAATGTTTGTGGGGTAAATAATTCTATAATGCCGCTTTGTTTAAGGGCGGCTATGATGGGTTTGTCTTTTGTCGAAAGAAGGGCATTTTTCTCTAAAGCAAGGGCTATGTAGTCAATGTCTTTGGTACCTGCATTTCTGCACACTTTGAACGCCTTATAATAATTGGCAGTTGTAATTTCTGTAGATGGAATAATTTGTAGCGTATCCAGAATTAAATGCAATTGATGGTAGCGTTCTGCATCCGTAATCTTACTCTTTTTGAGAATTCGCTCTTTGTGTTTGAATAGTGCTACAATTAAAAATGTTGACCCAAAAAATTCATGATTTTGCGAAAAAAATGTGGCTGCATATTTGGAATCAGTTCGACCCAAAATCGCGAATATGGTGTTGGTGTCAATACCTATCCTCATCGTAATTTCTTCCTTTTTTTTATATCCTTCAATTCGGGCCAAAATCTCTGGCATTCTTTTTTCCACTTCCTGCCTCCTGTAAACATTGTTTTCATCTATCAAATCAGAAAGTATGCATTATTTAGTTCAGCTAATGCCTGAAATTCCGCTTGATTCAATAGGTTCCGTAACTGTTTTTCCTGGAATACATTTTTCTTAAAACTTACAATATATTCCGTGTCAGTTTCCTTCATGATCAAATTTTCCATCTTCGTACCATTTTTCCAAAACTACAAAAAAGAGGAATGCAGTTTCAGGCATTCCTCTGGGACTATTCGGTGAGTACAATACTGCTTAATGCTGCTCAGGATGCGCTTCTTCACCTTCCTGTTTATCGTCCTTGTCTTCCTTATTATCTTCTCCATCGGTCTTGTCTTCAGACAGGTCCTCTGAATGCACTTCTTCTTCTGTACCCTTTTCAGTTTCCACTATAATAGTTTCCGTGCTTAATTCTTCCACCACGATTTCGGCCTCTTCGTTACTGTTATCAGTGAAGACTTCAGCAGACGCTTCAACAGCAGGTTCAGCGTTTTCAAGCAGTTCCTCAATGTTGCCGTTTTCATCCACCAGCAGGGTTTTGTCTTCAGCTATGATGTCGCCATCTACAGGGTTAGATGCCCCGACTGTTGTTGATTCTACGAAATCTGAAGAAACGATATCACTCAGCTTCGGTAATTCGTCAGCGCTGTTGATGCCAAAATAATCCATAAACGTTTTGGAAGTACCATAGATCAGCGGCTGTCCCGGTGCATTTTCCTTGCGGCCGGTAATAAGAACGAGGTCTTTTTCCAGCAGTTTCTGCACGGCATAGTCGCAATTCACGCCACGCAGGCTTTCGATTTCCCCTTTTGTAATGGGTTGCTTGTAGGCAATAATGGCAAGCGTTTCCAAAGCTGCAGTCGATAAGCGTTTCAGGAATTTATCGCCATTCAGCTGTGCTACTGTTTTGTAATAAGCAGCCTTGGTTAAAAACTGCAGGCCGCCTCCGCTTTGCTTTAATTCAAAAGGATAAAACTCGCTGTTGTATTTTTCTTTGATGGCTTCCACGGCGCTCTCCACCTGGTCGAGCGTCGCCCGGTCTTCAATAAAGCCAAGGGCATTATTCACGAGTTCCACCACTTCCAGCGGCGTCAATGGCTTTTCACTTGCAAATACAAGCGCTTCGATGTGGGGGATGATAATGCTTAGTTCCATCTTTTGCAATGTGCTAATGAGCCAATTAGCTAATTAGCTAATTTTATTCAAGTTCAAGTCCGTTTAATTAATGCAGGAAAGGTTCCATTCCAGGCATTAGCTAATTAGCACATTGGCTAATTAGCTAATTACCCTTGCAACGCTGCCGCGCCACTCACGATCTCAGTAAGCTCGGTGGTAATGGCTGCCTGGCGGGCACGGTTATAGCTGATCTTCAGGTTCTTCAATAATTCGTTGGCATTTTCACTGGCTTTATCCATGGCCGTCATGCGGGCGCCGTGCTCACTGGCGTTTGCATCCAAAACGGCTTTGTATAATTGGGTGTTCAGGATCTTGGGCATCAACTCGGCGATCAGTTGCTCCTGGTTCGGCTCAAAAATAAAATCAGCTTTGGCAGCGCCTGCTTTGGCTACGATTTTAGGGATCGGCAGCATGCGTTCCAGGGCAAAACGCTGGGTGGCAGCATTTTTAAATTCGCTGTAAACCAGTTCCACCACGTCGAAATCTTTATTCAAAAATCCCTCGATAGCAGCCTGTGCAGCTTTCTGCACATTCTCAAAGCTGAGGTTCAGGAAAATATCTTTAAAGGAAGCATCAGCCTTATAACCTTGTTTGGCAAAACTCTCGAAGCCTTTTTTACCAATACCCCAAACGGTCACGTTGCCTTTGCGGTTTTGCACATCATATCTTTCAGCAATCGTGCTTTTAGCAAGTTTTATCAGGTTGGCGTTATAGCCTCCACATAATCCGCGGTCGCTGGTAACCAGTATCACCAATACTTTTTCGATCGGGCGGTCAATTGTAAGGCTGCCACCACCCACCACTTCAGTATTGCTGATAATATTACTCAGCATTTCCTGCAGTTTCTGGGCATAGGGGCGCATTTGTGTAATGGCGTCCTGGGCACGGCGCAGCTTGGCCGCACTCACCATTTTCATGGCCTTTGTAATTTGTTGGGTACTTTGTACGCTCTTGATCCGGTTACGAACCTCTTTTAATGCACCGCTCATAGGGATGTTTCGATTTATGATGTATGATGTCTGATCTGCCTTGTGGTCATTAAGTCATTTGTCAAGAGGTCATTTTTTAATGACGTATTTTTCGAACATTTCACTTTGACCATTAACTAACTGACCCAATGACCATTGACTAATGACTAATGACTAACGGCCATTTTTACTGGCGGCAAAAGTAAGGTTTGGTGCCCAAACAGCCAATGCGAACTTCAGGCTGATGGCCTCAGTGCCGGCGGGTATTGTGACAACCTGTGGAAAACCCTATTTTGCCAATAAATATTTGTATGCCGCAGAGCTGGAACATGATACTGGCAGATGTAGCGCCTCCGGTACTTACGACCGGGGCATTTTTGCTGATTATTATCGCCGCAATTGCGGGAATAGTACTGTTAATCCGTTATTTCATAAAACAAAAAACCAAACAGAAATGATACAGAAAATACTACTGGACCTGATGCCGGACCCTGAATTCTATGAAACCAAAAGCTTCTGGATCTGGGTAGTAGCATTGGTAGTTGCAGCGGGCGGTCTTATCGCCTGGTCTATTAGAAAAAGGAGAAACAACCAGAAACCTTAGTTGGCGGGTGATGGTCTCAATTGCCCGGGCAACAGTTTTACTGTCGGTCACGGTATTTAACGGCTCCATTTTTTACAATGACAAAAACAGGGTATTCAGGGGCCGTAGAACACCCATGGAATTCTATAAGATTATACTTTGGTTAAACGAGGAGCTGCAGTTGCGGGCCACCGCGTTTAAAATATCACAGGAAGCGTTGGTGGATGATATCAGTTTCGGCGAGCGCTTCGATACCGGTGAAGAGGTGCCAGCTATTGACAAAGACCTGGTATTTTAAGCCTGCCAATCTAGCATTAAAAGCCTAAGCACGGCCACCAAAATGGATTCCCGACACCTCCAATCTTTTAATACATTCAAGCCGGTCAGTGGCGGAATAAAAACCTGCTCGAAAATGTTGAAGCCATGATATTGTAGCCATCAGTTTAAGTGCGTTGTCCAACAACAGGCAGGCGCATCACAACTGACCTGTGTTGAGCACCTATTTCACTTCCAATAAACCAATAAACCAATAAACCAATCAACTAATCAACCAATAAACCAATCCCCACCTTGCCACTTTACTTCTACTTCCTCCTCACGCTGCTGATAGAATTGCCGTTTGTATTGTTTTGGCTCCGCAAAGATTGGAAGGAGGCACTGCTGGTTGGATTTTTACTGAACCTGCTCACCTGGCCTACGCTGGTTTTATTGCTGTCGCATACGAATATAAATATCAACCTGCTGGAAATAGGAGTGGCATTGGTGGAAAGTACGGGCTACTGGGTATTTTTCAAACGCAAATGGTGGCATTGCTTTGTAGCAGGCTTTGTGGTCAATGGCATCAGCTATGGCATTGGCGTATGGCTCTTTTAAAAAATTCCCTTAACCCAAAAAACAACCATGAAAAAATTACTGAAAGCAGCTGCGTTATCCTGTTTTTTAATCATTACCTGCTTTGGCTTTTATGCATTTAAAAAATACCAGGAAATTAAAACTTCTGCTGATGTTTTCCGGTCATTGATATATAGCGGCATTTACAGTTATGGCTATAACGACACCCAATGGCCCGATAGCGCTATGGTGGTTAATATCCCGGCCAACTGGGATACTTCAAGAATGGTTACCAAAGGACCATTGAGCCTCTGCGGCAGTAGCCCCGCCTATTTTTATCGGTTTATGGCAGAAGGTATTGGTGCCATTGATCCAGATAATGGCTATTCGAAAGAGTCGCTGGTTAATTTTAAACAAGCTTTCGGCAAAGACCTGATGGCGGCACAATTAAAAACGGCACTTAAAAATTATGACAAGTCGCCGGTATTTATGAACCAGTTTAAAGCCGACGCCCTGAAGGCCGCTTTTGACCAGTTGTATAAAAAGCCAACCGATGATTTTGATGGCTTTGCCCTGCAAAAAATTTATGATATTGCAGCAAAAGACTATTTTAGAAGTTGTGCCACCGTGGTCGCCGATGTGATGAAGAAAAAAGCGCTGTTTGCCCAACTCGCAACTGCCTATAAGAGCCAGGCGCTGACAAATAAGAATTTTTACGGACCCAGCGCGGCTGCGGATGCAGAGAAGAAATTGCTGGGCAAAGACTATTCTAACAACCTGGAATGTATCCGGTATGGCGCCGACAGGATCCTCGGTATGATGATGCGCCGGCAGATAGATGGATCTTTACAGGTGCTCTTAACCTGCGTTAAGACCGTATTGAAAGACTACGACCCGGAATTTTATACCACCATTGAAAAGAAATTTTAATTGGGTAAAACATCCAAAAATATAAGCCAGCTCCGGCTGCCTCTTTTATGGGGGTTGCTGCATGGCATTAACGATTGGGTAGCCGGCTTCATGCTGGCTACTTTTGCGCTACATGGCAATTTGAACGATACCCTGCCGATGCTGATCATCTATGCAATTCTTGGTTTTGGTGGGCAGCTGCCAGTAGGTATGTGGCTCGATAGCTCCCGGTCGTTTGGGGCCTTTACAAAGGCATCCCTTTCATTGCTACTGTTATCCGTTGTGGCCTGGGCTATCAATCCAATTGCTGGTATCGTGGTGGCTGGTCTGTCCTCTTCATTTGTGCATGTAACGGGGGGCGCAATTTGTTTGGAATCAGGGAATAATAAAGTGGGTCCGCTCGGACTCTTCACTGCGCCTGGCGTACTGGGACTTGCGTTGGGCAGCGCGTCATCTTCCTTGCAACCCTTTTGGTTATTACTACCTGTGGCAGCCGTATTGGTAATTGGTTGTTTTTTACTGCAAAGCAAAGCCAGCATTGTTTTTCAGCTGCCACAGCTTTCGAAACCATTACTCGATCACCACGATTGGATCATGCTTGCAATATTGCTTACAGTAAGTGTACGAAGCCTGGTCTACGATATTATTCAGCAGGTAAGTTACCACTGGCAGCAGGGTTTGCTGATCATTGGTATCAGCGCTTTCCTGGGAAAAATTATCGGTGGATTCCTGGCAGATCGTATGGGTTGGAAAACCTGGGTGTATATCACCTTACCGCTGGCTTTTGTGCTCCTTCAGTTTGGCCGCGACAATATTTATATGCTGGGCTTTGGTATTGCCTGCCTGCAAAGCAGTGTTCCCATCAGCCTGTTGCTGATGCGGCAAAGTATGCCGCTGTATCCGGGCGTTTCGTCTGCCATAGTTTTAGGTGTCGGCATCGCGGTGGCCGGGTTGCCAATGTATGTGTTGAATCATCGCTACTTTATCCAGGGTTGGTTTGGATTGGCAGGTATTTCCGTATCGGCACTAATTATGGTGGTCGTATTTTTTGTGTTAATGCGAACCCGGTTCCGTCAGAAGCCAGCTTCCAACTTTACTGCAATCTCACTAAAAGGCTAGCCTGGTTGGACGCCAGGGAAAAATTTACCTGCTCCAGTATTTTATGCAATGGCTTGCCATTTTTCTGGATAATGGTGTACATCAACCCGTCGAATAATAATAGGAAACCTCCCTGGAGCAATAAGCTGTTACCATACCCTAACCTCCGGTCTCTTTTCTCAAGGTTATTTTTGCTGCTTTCTTTAAATGCTATGCCGGATGCGATATATGCCAGGTCGAGACCTGCGTTAAACAAAAATGTCTTTTCTAAAGTCTGCTGTTCCTTAATCGCCTCCACGAAGCTGAGCTGTTTGCTTTTTGCAGCAGGCAAGCGTAGCAATGCGCTTCCACCCAAAACGCCATTTATAATACCCCAGTACATATTCATTTGGTGGAAGTACTTTGTAGGGCCGCTTGTTCGGCCGCTGTAATAAGCGCCTGTAATAATATTGGCCCCGCCCCAGCCCGCCAATACAGTCATACCTTTTTTCTGAATACTGTTTTCTGCCACCCGAAATTGTGAAAGGGTGGTGGTTGCCTGCTGTGTTTTACCTAATATGGGCGCGAGGGAAATAAAGCAAAAAATGGTTATTCGTATCATATAACCTAATTACGAACGGGCCGACACTTTGGTTTAACGGGCGAAAAACTAATTTACGATTGGAGATAGTATCAAACAAAAAGAGGGGCTGTTAATTGAAACAGCCCCTCCATTGTAAAATTGATTATTTATTACCTGTTAAGCCATCAAAGTTTTATCAGCTTAACTACCTGCCTTGCTTTTCCCTGAATCGCTTCGAGCAAAAAGCTTCCGGGTTTCCAGGCATCTCCTACTTTAATAACCGTACCCGGAGTCAGGCTGTTTTTCAGTTCCAATGCTTGTCCGGTGGCGCTTATAATCCTTACAGAAATCAGATCTGAATTGCTGCTGACCAGTTTTACTGTAAAGTTACCATTGGATGGATTTGGAGAAACTTTTACTACCAGCCCTTCCTGGATAACCAGATTGTCTCCACCAACATTTATTGCTATAGGTGCAGGAGGAGCGCCGCTGCAGATCAGATCAGAACATTTGCCAAGCCGGTCACCTGTATGATTGCCCAGATGTGCAGGAACAGCGTTAGTGCTTATTTCCAGCGATTGCGGGTTACCAGGATTTCCGGGAGGCAGATGGCATAGATGTACTTTGCCGTTTGGCAAACCATTCTTATCCAGCACCCTGATGTCCAGCACACATATCTTAATCGAACAGGTAGTAGTGCATCCAAAATTATTGGTAACCAATACCGTGAAATTATAGGTTCCACCGGCTGTTGGTGTAAACGTTGGATTGGCTGTGTTGGTATTGCTCAAACCAGTGCCCGGCGTCCATGAATAAGTAAAAGAAGTTCCGCCAGATGCTGTTACCTGTAGCACGGTGCTTTGTGCACCATAGCCGAGGTATAGGTTGGTAGATACACCGCCGGTGTACACATTGCTTGTTGGTTTAGATGCAATGGTGCAGGATGTTCTTTCACCAACTACCGTAACTGTTGCATCGCAGGTGCTTCTGTTGCCTGCGGCGTCTTGCACAGTGAGTGTTACGGTGTGGTTTCCAATATCTGAGCAGGTATACCTTGTAGCGGGAATGCTTAATGTAACGGTACCGCAATTATCGGAGCTGCCATTATCAATATCAGCAGCCACGATGCCGGCAGCGCCATTTACAAGTGTAACTGTTGCTGCTTTGCATGTTGCGATTGGGGCTTCGATATCTTTTACGGTGACGGTAAAGCTGCAAGTTGCAGTATTTCCAGCAGCATCTCTCACTTCAAATGTATTAGTGGTGGTACCTACGGGGAACACGGCCCCACTTGGCAACCCTGTAGTTTGGGTAACCACCTGACCAGGACAATTATCTGAAGATGAAATTGTATAACTAACTGCTGCTCCGCATACACCCTGATCGTTATTTGTGACGATAGGATCATTGCAGTTAATAGTTGGATTTTCTGTATCCTTTACGGTAACATCAAAAGAACAAGTTGCAGTATTACCAGCAGCATCTCTCACCACAAATGTATTGGTGGTAGTACCTACAGGGAACACCGATCCACTTACTAAGCCTCCGGTTTGCGTAACCACCTGACCAGGACAATTATCTGAAGATGAAATTGTATAACTAACTGCTGCTCCGCATACACCCTGATCGTTATTTGTGACGATAGGATCATTGCAGGTAATGGATGGGTTTTCTGTATCCTTTACAGTAACATCAAAAGAACAGGTCGAGGTATTGCCCGAAGCATCTGTTGCAACGAAAGTATTGGTGGTAGTACCTACAGGGAAGACACTACCGCTGGGCAGACCCGAAGTTTGAACGATCTTAGTGCCATCGAATTCAACCATATATTTCAGGGTACGAGCGGTAAATTCATCATTCCAGGTGCCAATGCCTGCATAAAATTCCAAGTATTGTTCAGTGGCATTTCCATAGTAGTCGTTTGGTTCTCCATTCTGCCAGTTTGTATATGTAAACGGTGTACCATCGGTCCATTCCCAGCCGCCTGCTGGTTCAGAATAAGCTGGACTTGCTGTATTCTGGTAGCCACCAGTCCAGAAAGTAGTGGGGGCAACTGATAAAATAAAAGCATTTTCCGCAGCATCACCAATACTTACCAGGTGGGCACCGGTTCCAGCGGCTAGTGCAGCAGCGTTAACCTGATCGCCGGTTAACATATTATTTGACATTAAATAAGTATGCCCCCTGTACCCACCTAAATAGGTATATCCGGCAAGAGATGTTGGAGGTAAACAATCATCAGTTGCTGTAACCTGATAGTTAACAACAGCTCCACAAATACCCGGATCGTTGTCTACAGCAACCGCAGGAGCACAGGTTATTACAGGAGGTGTATTATCAACCACTGTAACTGTTGCAGTACAGGTAGACGTATTTCCTGCAGCATCCCTAACCGTAAGCGTTACGGTGTTTGCCCCCGTATTGGCACAACTAAATGTGGATGGCGATACGCTAAGCGTAACGTCGCCACAATTATCGAAACTACCGTTGTCAATATCAGCAGCTACGATACTGGCTGCACCGCCTACCAAATTAACAGTTGCATTTTTGCACCGGGCAGTTGGCGGTGTATTATCCGCTTGATTTTCCACGGGAATTGAAAAATTGCTTTTACAGCCACTACCATCTGTTACGGCTACAGTATACAGTCCGGCACTTAATCCCGATATATCCTCAGTTGTTGCACCATTGCTCCACGCATAGGTAAATGGCCCAATTCCTCCAGCCGGATTAAGATCTATTGCACCATTGTTATAATCTGGGCAGGTTGGTTTGGTAACCGTAAATGAACCTTCCTGGGTGAAACTGGAGGAAGTGATATGGACGATCTGTACATTATATGCTGCACCAGTTGCAGCTGTAAAGCCCCAAAAAACGTTTCTATTGCCGCTAAAGATATTGGCTACGATATCATCTGTATAGTTAACACGAAGTATTCCGTCTACAAAAACCTTTAGATTTTTCGTCCCTGCAGTCCAGATAAAGTGCACCGGGTGGTAGGCGCCGTCTTCTAATTGCCCAAGATCTGTATAGGTTTGCAGGCTATTAATCAAACCTCCACTTGGACCTGTATGGCCTACATTGCCATTTTTCATTAAGCCAATATGATCATTAGCCGGGTCACCCCTGTCAGTGTTTTGGTAGGTATCAAACTCTACCGCAAGTGAAGGGCTGAGGTTAAAATACCCAAGGCCTCCACCAACTCCCCCAAGACCGCTACAAACGGGTTGCAGCACAAACGCCATACCATCAGCCCCTGGCTCACTGGTACCAAGATTTATTTCTGCATCTACAATAAGATCTGACGCCAGTGAAATTTTATTCTGGAACCAAACGGAACCACCCTGACCCTGAGTAGCCTGGGTTAAACGATAAGAATTACCGCCGAGGTTAAAGGCATTTCCATTGATTACATACTGCCCACTAGACGTAAAGAAAATAAAAAGCACCGCAACAAGAATTGATAGTTTTTTCATAAAGCAACATTTTAATGATTATTGGATAAAAATCTAATTGAATAAATAGGTAAAGGCGGCTATGCCGCAAGATTAAAATGAAAAAATGGGCTATCAATATCATAACCTCTCCAGCACTTTTCAAGTGTGGACTCTGGGACAATAAAAAGGGGTAGCTAATTGAGGATTTTTATATTGGGGATTTGGTTAGGTTTTTCTGCGACGATAAAGATTGAAAGTTTTTATTTAAAATCAAAACTTTTTCAACGCTTTTTTTCGGTGCAGATATCTGCATTTTATCTACCTGATTGGTTAAACACTACTCTAACCACAACATGTTTAAAATACATATAGAAATTATCTTGGTAAAGAGTTATCAGACAAACCCGTATGATCACAAGGAGGCTACAAATGCAGTCCATGCTGGATTGTAGCCAAACTGCATAGACAATGCATAACAAAGAAAATGGTTTCATCATTACACATGAGCTGCAACGATGAAACCAAAATAAGTTTGAACCAGGACAGATTACTTTTTCAAAAGGGTACTAATGGCTCGAAGGTCGAAACGATAATTGAGCACCCCGCCTTCTTTTGTAGCCTCGTCCAGCGACGTGTTCTTATACTGGCCAATATAAATGGATAATGGGCCGGCAGCCAACCGTTTTACTGCTGCAGCGGGTATCAATCCCTTTCCGCTCACAACGGTTATCGAGGTATCGAGGTCATGGTATTGAGCAAGGCGGCTGGTATCACTGATCGTAATATTTACCTTTTCACCATCGGCCAGCCCATTGAATTGTAATTCCAGGTCGGCAGGCGCGATGCCGTTTCTAAGGTCAGTGACCAAGCTGAATGGATTCAGGTGTTGGTTGTTAATGTAGGTTTTTCCTTTCCCGTTGGCAAATTTCCAGCTATGCGCACCAGTAGCGCCGGAAATCGGCAAGTGGGTTTGATAAAATGCCCCCATGGCTGCATTGCTATCTACTGCCAGTTTTTTGCCGTCGAGGGTCACCGGGCTGTCCGCATCCAGTACCAGCGTAGTGCCATTACTGCCGCCAAAGCGAAACTGGGCGGTAAAACTGGCATCCCGGTCTCCCTCTGTTGCGGATACATTATATTCCTGGTAAATCGTTTCGGGGTTTACATCCTTGCTAAAGCCGATCTCGTTACTGCGGCAGGCCGGCAGTGTAAGTAATGCCACAAAGGCGATTGTATATTTCATGTTTTAAGGGTTTAATCCTGTGTGAATGGTCCTCATTGATTCACGAGTTTACAAGTTCGGGGACTTCATAAGTTCGCCTTTCGGTCATTCGCAATCTGGTTTCGGTAGTTGAACTAATGAACTCGTAAACTGGTGAATTGGTTAACGTGTGAACTAAAATTCGCGTGAACTAAAAAACTCCCCTGAACGCTGGCGCCAACCACCGCTCCCCAACGACCAAATGACTTACATTTGCTCCCCTGTCAATTTGGCGAGCCGCCTTATTGCTGCCCGATTATTGACAGTAAAATTCATTCATTTAAAAACTGGATCTATACCCAACAACACGTAATTTTTATGGCAGGATTTTTAAGTAAACTTTTTGGGGGGAATAAAAGTGAGAAGGATGTAAAAAAGATGACCCCCATTGTAGCACAGGTAAATACCTTTTTTGAAAGGTACCAATCTGTAAGCAACGACGACCTAAGGGCAAATTCTGTAAAGTTCCGCAGCCGCATTAAGGAATATCTGGGCGACATAGACGCGGAAATCGCCGCGAAAAAAGCCGCAGGCGAAGGCATGGATGCAGAACACCTTAGCGAGAAGGATGCGATATATCAGGAAGTGGACAAGCTGGAAAAGTTACGCGATGAAAAGACTGAGGAAATCCTTAATCAAATTTTGCCTGAAGCTTTTGCAACTATTAAAGAAACTGCGAGAAGGTTTAGCGCTGGCACAGAAATCATTGCCACAGCTACCCAACTCGACCGCGACCTGAGTGTGAAGAAAGCCCATATTACCATCAGCGCCGACCAATCTATCTTTCAGAATACCTGGCTTGCTGGAGGTAGTGAAGTAACCTGGAACATGGTGCATTATGATGTGCAGCTGATCGGTGGCGCCGTTTTACACAATGGTAAAATAGCGGAAATGGCCACCGGTGAAGGTAAAACCCTTGTAAGTACTCTGCCTGCATACCTCAACGCACTTACCGGCGAAGGGGTTCATATTGTAACTGTGAACGACTACCTGGCCCGCAGGGATAGCGAATGGAACGGTCCTTTATTTGAGTGGTTGGGTGTAACTGTAGATTGTATAGATAAGCACCAGCCCAATACCGAAGACCGCCGCAAGGCCTACCTCGCAGACATTTGCTATGGCACCAATAACGAATTTGGTTTCGATTACCTGCGTGATAATATGGTGCACAGCCCCGAAGAAATGGTGCAACGCAAACACCATTTCGCCATGGTGGATGAGGTGGATAGTGTATTAATCGATGATGCCCGTACGCCGCTGATCATTAGTGGGCCAGTGCCAAAGGGTGACGACCAGCAATACCATATTTTGAAACCAAGGGTATTGCAGTTGTTCGAAGAACAACGCCGGATCACCAATGCGGCTTTGATTGAAGCTAAAAAGAAATTTGCGGAGAATAACGATGATCCTAAAGATGGTGGTCTTGCGCTGATGCGGTCTCACCGTGGCCTGCCGAAAAATAATGCGCTGATTAAGTTCTTAAGCGAGCCGGGTATCAGGGTTAAGTTACAAAAAATTGAAAATTATTACCTGGCCGATCAGAGCAAAGAAATGCCCAAGGTGGATAAAACCCTGCTGTTTTATATCGATGAGAAAAACAACCAGGTAGATCTTACCGATAAAGGTATCCAAACCATTACCCGTGGGGGAGAAGATCCTGATTTTTTTATCCTGCCAGATATCAGTATCGGGCTAAGCAATATCGAGAAAAGCGATTTGCCAGCCGATGAAAAGTTTCAGCAGAAAGAGACGTTGCTCAACGAGTATACATTAAAGGCAGACCGTATCCATACCGTTCAGCAATTGCTGAAAGCATACACCTTATTTGATAAAGACGTAGAATATGTGGTAATAGAAGGCGAAGTAAAAATCGTGGATGAACAAACAGGTCGTATTATGGAAGGCCGCCGCTACAGCGACGGGTTACACCAGGCGATCGAGGCGAAAGAAAATGTGAAGATCGAAGCTGCTACCCAAACCTATGCCACTGTTACCCTGCAAAATTATTTCCGCATGTACCACAAACTTTGCGGTATGACGGGTACTGCCGAAACAGAAGCTGCTGAGTTGTGGGACATTTACAAATTAGATGTAGTTACCATACCTACTAACCGTACGTTTATCCGCAAAGACCAGCACGACCTGGTATATAAAACCAAGCGTGAAAAGTACAAGGCCGTGATAGAAGAAATAGAAAACCTTCGCAATGGTGGGCGGCCCTGCCTTGTGGGTACCACTAGTGTGGAGGTGAGTGAGCTGATCAGTAAGATGTTGCAGGGTAAGAAAATTCCCCATAATGTACTCAATGCAAAACAACACGCCAGGGAGGCCCAGGTGGTGGCAGAAGCGGGTTTCGCCGGTGCTGTAACTATTGCCACCAATATGGCCGGTCGTGGTACCGATATCAAGCTGGGGCCTGGTGTAAAAGAAGCGGGTGGCCTGGCCATCGTTGGTACTGAACGCCATGAAAGCCGTCGTGTGGACAGGCAGCTGCGTGGTCGCGCGGGTCGCCAGGGAGACCCTGGTTCCAGCCAGTTTTTCAGCAGCCTTGAAGATGACCTGATGCGCATGTTCGGCAGCGAACGGATCGCCAGCCTGATGGACCGGATGGGTTATAAGGAAGGCGAAGTAATTCAGCACAGCATGATCACCAAGAGCATTGAAAGGGCTCAGAAAAAAGTAGAAGAAAATAACTTTGGTATCCGCAAACGCCTGCTGGAATATGATGACGTAATGAACAAGCAGCGCACGGTAATTTACAGCCGCCGCCGACACGCTTTGTTTGGCGAGCGCCTGGCACTGGATATCGACAATGCCTTCTACATTACTGCCGCCGACCTGGTAAACAGTTGCAAGGACAGCAATGACTTTGAAGCCTTAAAAATGGGGAGCATTGTAAATCTTGCTATCGACACGGTGATCACGGACGATGATTTCAACGCTAAAAAAGAGAACGACCTCAGCCAGCAATTATACGACGAGGCCATTACCAACTACACCCATAAAAAGACCGAATTAGCTAAACAGGCCTTGCCGGTATTTCAGAATATCCGAAAGGGGCAGGGCAATCATATTGAAAATGTGGTAGTTCCATTTACTGATGGCAAAAAAGCTATGCAGGTATTGGCAAATCTTGACAAAACGGTTAGCTCAGGGGGAAATGAACTGCTGCATGCTATGGAACGCAATATTACCCTGGCGCTGATTGACGACGCCTGGAAAGAGCATCTCCGTAATATGGACGACCTGAAGCAGAGTGTACAGACAGCATCTTACGAACAGAAAGATCCCCTGGTGATCTACAAGATAGAAGCATTTAACCTGTTTAAACGCATGGAAAGCGGCCTGAATAAGGAACTGGTACAATTCCTTTGCCATAGCGGTATACCGGTAGAGCAGGAAAGAGACATCCACGAAGGTCGTGCTGAAAAAACGGATATGAGCAAGATGAGACAGCAGCGTTCAGACTCGGTACCTGCCGGCGAGCGCCAACCCGAAATGATCAGCCAGGGCAACGACTACCACGATCCAAGTGGTGTGCAGGTAAAGCAGGAACCGATTAAAGTAGGTCCCAAAATTGGCCGCAACGATCCTTGCCCCTGTGGCAGCGGCAAGAAGTTTAAAGCTTGTCATGGACGGGAAGCGTAGGCTTTGAGGGCTCAAGGTCAAAGGTTCAAGGATCAAGATTTGGTCCTTCTTTGAAATCTATATCAACCTTGAACCTTGACCTTTTCCCTTAAAAACAAATGGTTGCAGCGGAAGCTGCAACCATTTGTTTTTATAGATTCCCCAACAAATCCTTCTTCCTTTTACACCTTTCAATATTTCCCACCGCCGTATCGATCACTTTGTTATCAAAAGTGTAGAGAATGTTGTTTTTGTAAAAGATAATGGCGTCGTCAAATTTACCCATGGATTCGTACATGATGCCGTATTCATTAGCGATCGTGGCCCGGTTGATAGTTGGGCAGAGTTCAGCTTTTTTTAGCACCGCCTCCAACTCGCTAAACCGCCGCTGGCTGCTGAGCAGGAAGGCATAGTTGGTGTAGCCTGACGCGTATTCGGGACTAAATTTGATTGCGAGCTTATAATGTTCTTCGGCCTTATCCAGCAATTTTAATTTTACATCGTAGATCCAACCCAAATGGTTGTGGGCCCGACCATAGTCGGGTGCTTCGGCCAGGACTTCATTCAGCAGGTCTGTTGCTTCAGGTATTTTTCCATCGCTGATTAGCTGGTCTACTTCCAGCATCATTTCGGCAGGTTTGCTATCGTGTACCATATTATGTTTTTTAGGTTTAAATAATCAAATATATTGGCAAAAATAGCCAGCAGTATATTATCAATCATAGTGCCATTGTCTGATGGCTACTTTAAATTGATAACCGGCCTCCTATCGGAATTTATCCCTAACAAAGCCTCGTCTTTATATCAACGTGAAAGGCAACTCACTAATGGCTTATCAAACCTGGAAACATTTCTATTAGTTGTCAAAAACGTTGTTTTAGCGAAAGTCCGATCTGGATTACCTGGCCAAAAGGGCTGATAATTTCGCCGGTTTTGAACCCGGAACTACCGTAGGTTCATTCGCTACTGTCGTTGGATAAATCAACCCCCGGGTAACTTTCGAAAGATGCCATTTTTGTGGTCAATTTAAAAAAAATATCACACAATCATGAAAAAATTACGCTACACCTCCCTCTCCATTTGCATGCTGGTATTCGCATCCTGCAAAAACAGCGGAACTGCTGCAGATAGCAACCGTCGGTGTTTAACGTCAACAACAGCCACAACGGAAAAAGCCGCCTATGAAAAACCGACGATTGCAAACGCGCCGCTGCTGGAAACAGCGGCCGAATACAACAATTATATCATCCAGCGGCAAAGGAAGATATATAACTACATTTTTGAACTAAATGATATGATTAAGTCAGATCCGGCAGCTGCCCAAAAACTGATCGACACCGACTTACCTGAGATCGTCAGGATAGGTGAAGAAGTGAAAGTAATACCACCCTTCCGTGGCGATTTTGATTTCCGCGATGCGGCTATAAGGCTTTTTGATTTTTACAAAACTACTTTTGAAGTGAGCTACAGGGAACTGATGGAGATCAAAGTAAAAGGAGATAAAAAAACGAAAGAAGATCTGGCAGAGATGCAGGAAATCATGAGCGCAGTAAGTTGTACCGAAAAAGGGCTGGACCTGGCAATGATGAACGCGCAAAGCTTCTTCGCCACTGCTAACAATATGGCCGTACAGGATGAGCCCGAAATGCAGGCTAAAGTGGAAAATATGAAAAACAACAATAATTAACAACTGCCAGAACACTAACACTTATAAATAATAGGGATGGCATAGATTGCAAGGTTCGTAAGCCAAACCAGTCAGGATGTGCAAAAAAGAATGGCCCATGGTTTTTTTTACTGCCTACAATTTATATCTTTCCAATCTAACAAAATTACTACCATGAAAAATGTATTGATTGTAATAGCCGCGGCTATGATGTTTGTTGGTTGCAAAACCACTGCTAAAGGTAAGAACGGCGTTGTATACAATAGTGCTGTGGAATACAATGATTATATTGTAACCAAGCAAACTGACCTCGTTAAGCAGATTATCCGGTTCAGTAAGGAAGCCCAGGACGGAGATTTAACCGCTGCGGGCCGAACTGTGGATGATGCCGTTTCGTTTTCCGACAAAGCTATCACTGATATAGAAGGTATGCCGGAATGGAAAGGGAATACCACCATGCGGGATAATGCCGTTAATCTCTTTAAATTCTATAAGGAAATCTTCGCAAGGGATTACAGGCGGATACTGGAAATGAAAGGTGATAACCAGCTAACCCCGGAGGAAGAAAGCGAGTACAACAAAATGATGGCAAATATTACCTCCAAAGAAGGCGACCTGGACAAAGAGTTTAAAGCCAGCCAGCAGAGCTTTGCAAAGGATAACAACATGAAAGTGTTGGAAAATGATATGCAGAAGAAAATTGACGAAATGAAATAAGCCCGTATTACATGAAATTTAAAATGCCTCTTACGATTTGTAGGGGGCATTTTTATTGTATCTCCTGGCAAAGCTCCACAAGAAGTCCATCGGTAGTTTTGGGATGGAGAAAGCAAACGAGTTTATTATCAGCCCCGCGTTTGGGTATTTCATTTAAAAATATAAAACCTTCTGCCTTCAGCCTTTCCATTTCACTATAAATATCGGCTACTTCAAAAGCAATATGGTGCATCCCTGGTCCCTTTTTTTGAATATACCGGGCGATAATGCCATTCGGGTGGGTACTTTCCAGTAATTCAATTTTGGCGTCGCCCTGTCGGAAAAATGCCGTATTTACCTGCTCGCTTTCTACCGTTTCCGTTTTATAGCACTGACAGTTCAACAGTTTCCCGAATAACGGTACAGATTTGGTAAGACTTTCTACGGCGATGCCGATATGTTCGACTTTTAGCATGGTAATCCAAAGTTTAATGATCAAACCTAAGTTAATCACTGTTTCAACTATATTTCGATTTGTGGAAAAACAGGTATAATTCAAAGTTCCAACATTCAGGCTCATTCAATTGATGTAAATTTGTGGACGCAAGTTATTAGCTCTAGCTTCTTCTCTTGACAATGTGGCGTGTTGGAACCCGCTTTAGAGGACATTCCGCAAAGTAGAGCGAGTGAGCGATAATTGAGAACGGCAATTAAAATAAATATTATGTCCCAATTACAATTTCCAATCTATTTGGATAACAATGCCACCACCCCCTGCGACCCACGTGTGGTTGACGCGATGGTGCCTTATTTTACCCAAAATTTTGGCAACGCTGCAAGTCGTAATCATTCATTTGGCTGGCATGCAGAAGAAGCAGTAGATTATGCCAGAGAACAGGTAGCCCAATTGATTGGTGCTGATCCTAAGGAAATTATTTTCACCAGTGGCGCTACCGAAGGCGACAACCTGGCCATTAAAGGTGTTTTTGAAATGTACGCCAGCAAGGGCAACCATATCATTACTGCCACCACAGAACATAAAGCGGTGCTGGATACCTGCAAACACATTGAAAAATTAGGTGCAGAAGTAACCTACCTGGAAGTAAGGGCTGACGGTTTGATAGACCTGGCAGAACTGGAAGCTGCCATCAGGCCCACAACGATTCTTATCGCCATTATGTATGCAAATAATGAAGTAGGTGTGGTACAGCCTGTAAAAGAGATCAGCGCCCTTGCCAAAAAGCATGGTGTGTTGTTCTTTAGCGATGCGGTTCAGGCGGTTGGCAAAATTCCGGTCAACGTGATCAAAGATGGTATCGATATTATGGCTTTTACCGCGCATAAAATGTACGGACCAAAAGGTATCGGTGCTTTATATGTACGTCGTAAAAACCCAAGGGTGAAAGTTACTGCCCAGATGGATGGTGGTGGACACGAAAGGGGAATGCGCAGCGGTACGCTGAATGTACCCGGAATCGTTGGTTTTGGCAAAGCATGTGAACTGGCCCGCCTCGAAATGGACCAGGATGCTGCCCATACCAGCCGCCTCCGGGATAAACTGGAGTCATCGTTACTGGCCTTGGAAGAAGCCTACGTAAATGGTAGCGTCGAGCACCGCCTGCCGCATGTGGCTAATATTTCTTTTAAACATGTAGAAGGCGAAGGCCTGATGATGGGTTTCAATAAAAACATTGCTGTAAGCTCAGGTTCAGCTTGTACTTCGGCTTCTCTTGAACCAAGTTATGTGCTGAAAGCCCTCGGATTGGGTGATGACCTGGCACATTCCTCGCTGCGTTTTGGATTGAGCCGTTTTACCACTGAAGATCAGATCGATTATACCATTAAGGCGGTAAGCGATACAGTGTTAAAGCTTAGGGATATGAGCCCGCTTTGGGAAATGTATAAAGAAGGAATCGATCTCAACAGCATTGAGTGGGCCGCACATTAATAATAATTAGCTAATGAGCCAGTGTGCTAATTAGCTAATGTACAGGACCGGAAGTTTGTGTTGAGAAGACTAAAGACAATTTTTAAAACTAGTTAATTGGCTAATTGGCTAATTAGCACATTATCACATTAAATTTTTATCATGGCATACTCAGAAAAAGTAATCGATCACTACCAGAACCCTAAAAATGTGGGTACGCTGGATAAAGCGAAAAAGAATGTAGGTACCGGCCTAGTGGGTGCGCCGGAATGTGGCGATGTAATGCGCCTGCAGATCGAAGTGGATGATGCGACCGGTTTAATTACCGATGCAAAATTCAAAACCTTTGGTTGCGGATCAGCCATTGCCTCTTCCTCATTGGCCACCGAGTGGCTCAAGGGCAAAACAGTGGATCAGGCTGTAACGATAGATAATATGGATATCGTTGAAGAGTTGAACCTGCCGCCGGTTAAAATTCACTGCTCTGTATTGGCCGAAGACGCTATCAAAGCCGCCATCAACGACTACAGGGTAAAGAACGGCCTGGAATTACTTCATTTTGAAGAAAGCGTAGTACACTAAGAGCAATTAGCTAATGGGCCAATGAGCTAGTTAGCCAATGCCTTAGAATTTAGAAGTTTCGTCACAGTAGGTAATTAGGGGAACTTAATTGGCAGATTGAATGATTGCATTGTAGAAGCATTCAATTAGCTAATTAGCTAATTATCACATTAGCATATTACTATCATGGTAGCAACAGATAACGGAATTTATATCAGCGACAAAGCTTTAAATAAAGTGCATCAGCTAATGGGCGATGCCGGGGTAGGGGATGATGCATCCTATTTTCTCCGGGTGTCGGTAGTCGGTGGTGGTTGTAGTGGTCTTAGCTATAAAATGGATTTCGATAATGAGTCGAAGCCTATGGACCAGGTGTTTGAAGATAAAGGGCAGAAAATTGTCACCGATCTGAAGAGCTTTTTATACCTGGTTAACACCGAACTGGAATTTAGCGATGGTCTTAACGGAAAAGGTTTCTATTTCAATAACCCAAATGCCAGCCGCAGCTGCGGGTGTGGCGAGAGTTTCGCGGTGTAATGGGCGTGTAGCCTTTTGGATACCTGTCATTTCACTTTTAAGCCTATTACCGTTGAATGTAGCGAAACCAACAAGTGGAATAAAAATAGATGAAGATAAAAAAATGGCTGATCGTTTTAAAACGATCAGCCATTTATCTTGAGTGCCATTATTATTATTGTACCACCACTTTAAAAGTTTGTTGGCTGGTAGCACTGTAAATTTTAAGTAAGTACATACCCGACACTGTTTCAGGTAAATTAATATTGATTACCCCAGATCCCCCTGCATGCTGGTAAATAGTTTGGCTAATTTTTTGGCCGTTGAGTGTCAGCACTTCAGCCGTAAATCTTTCAGCTGCGGGCTGGTGAATAGCCACTTTTACTTCGCCTTTGGAAAGACCGCCTACCAACTCTATGTTAGCTATGCCTTTAGTTTTAATAGTTACTGACTGGCTATTTGTAAAGTGGCCGTCTTTATCTATTATTTTAAGGCGGTACAGCATAAAGCCCGAAGCAAAATTGGGAATGCTGAAGCTATAACCCCCTCCGGTACTACTGTTCAACCCCAAGACGGTACCGGCTTTTACCCAATTGCGACCATCGGTACTTTGTTCAATATCAAAACGGCTAAGGTTGTTCTCAGTAGCCGTGTTCCAGGCCAGGTTTACAGTGTTATTTTTCAGGGCACCGGTAAAGCCGGTAAGCGTTACAGGTAATAAAATACCGCTTGGATATTGAAATTTGGTGGCAGTAGCTACAGTACCACTGAAGCCAGGATTGCCCGTAGCAACATCAAACCCAATGGCCTCGTCAGACCGAAATGCTGTAGTGCTGATATAAGTGCCCAAAAAATCGAAAGCAACTGTAGGACTAAGTATACCCAGATCAGCTTTCGTAACGCTAAAGGTATACGTAGTAGCATTATTGGTGGCTGGTGCAATACCCACAGATGTTTTAAACACCAATGAATTAGCGCCCCCATTTGCTAACTCCCATAAACCGCCAAATACAGTGGGCTGTATAGCAATAGCATAGTCTGGAAGAAAATTATTGCCAAAATTTATAGTGGTCCGTGTGGTACCGTCGGTGCCAGAAATGGCTTGTCTTAAACCATCAGCATTATCTCCAAAACCAGATGTCGAATTAAAACCACCCGTTTTTGAATCGATATAAAGTACCAAAGCGTCGTTAAAATCTCCCATTCCTTTGGTAAGTGTAAAACTAATGGTGGATCCATTATCCGTTATACTAAGGCTACTGGTTCCAATGGGGCCACCAAAGCCCATACGGGTGTTTCCGTTGTAATTAACGGCACCTGCAAATACTGGCAGGCACAGCAATACTGCGTAAATTTTTTTCATGGTATTTTTTTTTAAATGAATAATTAATGTGTAAATAGTACACAAGGATATCATAGCGGCTTCTTCAATAATCGTGCCCTAAAAAAGCCTGTCGATAACATTGTTATGACAGGCTGTATAATAGAATCTGATGGTTATTGAACGCTATCTGTTACAATTATTTGTGGTGTAAATTTTACGCGTTCACCGCCGGATGGTCTAATGGGCGTGGGTGGCGTGGGTTGTGGTTTGCCATCCCGTATAATAACTTTGGGTTTTGCAGGTTTAGGTGGAATTGGAGGCGGTGGTGGCGGTATGGGTATAGAGTCATTTGAAAGTTCCGCAGGTCCTTCGGCCCGCATGGGTGGTGGTGGTGGTGGCGGCGCCAATTTTACAGCTATCGGCTTTTTGGGTGCTTTTGGCGCTTTTTGTGCCTGAGCGGCCACTACCATCGATATCGCAAGCAGGCTGAAAAGTATCTTTTTCATGAGCATATTTTTTGATGAGTCCCATGGATGCAGGCACTGGCTTTTTCCATACCATTTGTTAATGCTATTCCAGGATGATTTTCTGGCTGATGACTTTGTCTGCCGAATAGCATTGCAGCAGGTAGACACCCCTGGGTAGCTGCGCTACATTCAGCACCATATTTCGTTGATTAAGACAATTGGCCCGAAGCACCATTTTTCCCATAGCATCCAGCATTATAATGCGGGCATTAGCGTTTGGTAACACCAACTTTATAGCGAGCGAAGCTGGGTTTGGATATACCCGTAGCTGGTTTGTGCTGCCTATCCAAACCTTTTCTGTTTTATAAGTGAAGGTCTTTCCCTGCTTATTGACGATAACGAGGCGATAATAATTCCAGGCATATGCGGGTTGGTTGTCATAATCCTGGTAACCGGCTACGCCATAGCTATGTTTTGCAGTGTATCGGTGCAGGAAATAAAAGTTGCGACCATCAGTACTTTTTTCAATTGTATAAGTTGCAGCATCCTCTTCATCAATCACTTGCCAGGCGAGGGATACAATATTTGTTTGTGGTGTTACCTGCCAGGAGATAAGTTGAACCGGGAGAATGAAGTCGCCGCTTTTTGTGGCTAAGGTGAATAGGGGTAAAAATGAAGAAGAAAGAAAGTTTGTCTCGATGGCACCGTAACCACCGTTGACAATTTTGGAAAACCCAGCAACTGTAGTGGCCACATTTTCAGTATCCCATTTAGGGCCTCCGGAACCATCATCAAAGAAATGAGCTACCGCCATACTATCGCGAATCTGGATCGGACTTCCGACCCTGCTTTCGGGCCTCCAGGTTAACCTGATTTTTGCGTCAGCTCCCGCACTCGGCACAGGGGCGATGCTCCAATATTCCAATTGACTAATATGGTCGAAAGCGGTGCGATCGACCGTAAAAACATTGGGAGGGGTTGCGGAAAAATACTCGACAATATAGGCTCCCGGCGAGGCTGAAGCCGGTATCACGGCACAAGGTGCAAAAATCGAACCTTTACCTACGGGCAATACTTTTTCACTGGTACCTGTAGACTCATATTTTACAGGACCCTCAATAAAACTGTTCTCAAAGCCCTGATTGATATTTCCATAATTATTGGCAGGGCTGCTATAAGCCGTGGATGTTGTTATTGTCAGAATGTTTGTGGCATCCGTTTGCAATTTACCAAGTGTAAGGCCCAGAGAACCAGTAAGCTTCACCGGTAAATTCAAAACAATATTGCTGCTGTTATTTACGATCAGGCTTCCACTAATCGTACCCGGTAAACCGTCGCCGGTATTTTGAAGTGTGGTCCCATTGTATTGATAAATCGCATTGCTATGATAACGGCGGGTGCAGGTTTGAATATTGCCACTGGCTGCTGCAGTAGTGATGCCATTGGCAGAACCAATGATTAGTTTGGCACGGCTTTGTAAATCAAAATAGCTACTTGTGCCAATCGCAGACCTGATAATGTAGTTGCCGCAATCAAGCGAGGCACCGGATTCAATCACTAATTTCTGCGCTATGGAAATATCTCCCGTCAAAAATGCATTAGCACCAGTCTTTATAACAATCGTATTGTAAACGCCCGGAGCAATGCCAGGAGGATCAAGCGACGTGATCATCCGTCCATTGGCCGGCGCCATTTGAATTCCCCGAAATACCCGCTGGCTGCCCGCAGATGCAATCTGCGTTCCCGCAAAAGAAAGCGGTAAGTTATTTTCGATAAGGTCGCCAGTAAGGGCGGAGTTGTCTATGTATTTATAAATTTTATTATTTGCATTGTTGCCTGAAGTAATAAACAGCACTACTTTACCCAGGCAATTGATATAGCCGCAGACGCCCGAACATTCATCCCTGAATCTACCTCTATAGGTCCAACTACTGCCGTCAAAGGAATATTTGTTTAATCCCTGATTTCCATCATCTGGATTCACATCATCACATATATACAATAAATCGGGGCCAGCAATGCTTGTGTCCACATCAAAAAAAACAAATGCCTGCGGACTTGTCTGGTACCCGCTCATTAAACCACTAACATTTGTAATATACTGACCGGCATTTTTAGGTAGTCCTGTACCAACGTTATTTATGGTCTTGTAACTGCCAGCGCCGCTTGTAACATAAAGCTGATTATTTGCGATACCTGCAACTCGTATATTATCTGCATCAGTACTTAGTTTTGTGGATGTGGAAGCCCCCGCCGTTGTATAGCGAACACCAGCAGTCGGGGCGGATGGTGCATAAACTGAACCGGTAGTCCAAATGTTTGTTCCTTCTTCTGTAACGGCACTTCTAATATTGGCCTTATCATATGCATCCGCGAGGGCGGTTGCTGTATTAGGAGTTGCGGTATATGGTATAATTCCAACTACTCTTTTTATTATTGAAGCCGAAGAGTTGTCTACGCCACCGCCAGACCCAATGCCGCCGACTCCGGTTCCCCCTGCTTCACCCAGGTTGGCATCATACCCACAAAAGGCTAAATATGTACCATCGGGACTTACAGTCAGTGCTCCATCGGAAGTAGCATTCCCACCAATCGTTAATCGGTAGTTAGATCCACTCACGGCAGTGGGCATCGCTAAAGACCTAACCAATGATCCGGATTGCGAATATTCATCCAAATAGACTTTTGCAGCATTCCCATTGCCAATGGAAACACTCCCGTCACCAATTCGCACTACGACGATATTCCCCGGAGTAAAATTCTGCCCGTGGCAAGCCAATCGCCCCAGAAAAAAAATCATTAAAAAAACAATAGCACATCTCATAAAATAATTTTTTGAGGTAAAATAAAAGACATCTCAACCGGACTTTTCCGGCCTCATAGGCACAAAAAAATAAGGCCCCCATCAGGGAGGCCTTATTTCTGTTTTAAAGATTAGGACTATTTATTGAACTAAAAAATTTTGTTTATAGAATACTGATTTATTACGTAGTAACAGGCGATAAGGGCCTTTCATCATATTGGGCAACAACGGAATCTGCTGCAAACCATAGCCACCATTGTACACGATTTTCTCACTGATCATTTTCTGGCCGGCATCATTAAAGATCTCCAGGTCGTAGGTGCCGGGCTTTACCGCCACGATCTGGAGATTGATCTGGTCTTTTACCGGGTTGGGGAAGATGGTAAGGCTATTGTCCACCCGGCCGTAGTTGATCTTTACGATAATGCTATAAGTACTCCGGCCGCTTTTATCCACCGCTTTTACCCGGTAGAAGTTTTTACCAACAATCGGCTGTACGTCGGCAAATTCATAATCGACTGATACCGTGCTGGTGCCTTTGGCAGCCACTGTTCCAATCGTTGTAAACGTAATCGCGTCTTCACTTCTCTCAACCAGGTATTCTTTCATTTCCTTTTCAGAGGCCGATTTCCATACGGTTTTAATCACCTGGCCCACCTGCCTCACATACACGTTTACAAAATCAATCGGCAGCGATTGTGAAGGGTTATACTCGACGTAGTTAGGTGATGCAACTGCAAAATTGATCGGGCCGGTGCCATAGCAACCTTCCCCAATATTGGCCTTGCTAAGAAACTGGTTGTTTAGTGAACCGGCATCGGTAATGCTCATGGCCATCAGCTTTACGATTTGTTGGTTGCCTGGGTCGTAGCCTAACACCGTTTTGGGAAGCCCCAATTCAAAACCTTGTGTAAAATCGCTGGTGCTGGGGCTGCAGCTTAGTTTGTACAAGCCGCTGGTTACTGGATTCAAAACGGTACAGTTACCCATATTGATATTTGGGCCGCCCCCAAAAGCCACGCTGCCACTAAGGGTATACAACTCGAAACTAAATTGGTCGTGGGTGACGTTGGTGCCGATCACAAGGCAATAATCCGGTAAAAAGCCGGCGTCGAAACTGGTATTGCTGTTGAAGTTTTTCAATCCGGATGGGCCGCCGCTACGGCCAAAACTACCGTTGCTATACCCTCCTGGTTTGCTATCGATAAAAACCAGGATATGATGGCCATCCTGCACATCGGCACCAATGCCCAGCTGAATCTCATTATCGTTAGCGGCTGCATAAAGACTATTCAAACTATTACCTGCGCCCGAACAGGATACCGCTCCACCGGCGGAAGTGCCTAACGGTATTCCCCAATAGCCCTCAGTCATATTGCCATTGAAGGTAATTTGACAATAGCCGGTTGATGCGGTAAAGAGGAGGAGAATAAAAAAAGAGTGTAGACGTTTTACCATCAACCGGTATTTTAAATGGGTTACTAAATGATCAGGCCTTAAAGTTAAAATTATTTCAGCCAATTTGGGAAGTTTTTGTGAAAACGAGCGGACAGTAGTTTCCGATTGATGGTTGCCAGTTATCAGGCGAGGTGGGGACGGAATTTGAAAACTGGATTTTTGTTAAAATCAAGCATCAATCAGGTAACCGGTAACTGGCAACCGCGTATCACCACGCCCCTCACAACTTGCCGCTTGTTATTTCCTGCACACTTATCTTGCAGCCCTCATTATGTGGAGTATTTGTAAAAAAGAATTACGGCAATTTTTCAGCAGCCTCACGGGCTACCTTGCCATATCGGTGTTTTTATTACTGATGGGTTTATTCCTGTTTATTTTTCCCGACACCAGTATCCTCGACTATGGCTTCGCCACCATGGATAAGTTTTTTGAGCTGGCACCATGGGTATTGTTATTGCTGGTGCCGGCTATTACCATGCGCAGCTTTAGCGACGAGTTTAGAAGCGGTACCTGGGAGTTGCTGAAAACAAAGCCGTTAACCTTCAGCCAGGTGATCGGCGGCAAATACTGGGCGTCTTTTTTTGTAGCACTGCTCGCGTTGCTGCCCTCGCTGCTGTATGTTTTTACTATTGATCAACTGATCGTAAAAGGAAGTATCGATACGGGCGGTATCGCAGGAAGTTATGTGGGATTGCTGGCCCTGGTAGCGGTGTTTACTGCCATTGGAATTTGCTGCAGCACGCTCACCAATAATGCTGTGGTTGGCTTTTTGATCAGTGCAGTTGCCTGCTTTATTTTTTACAATGGCTTCGCGGCGGTGAGCCAGATACCGTCGTTTAAAGGCAATGCTGATTATTATATAGACCAGCTGGGCATCAGCAATCATTATAAAAGTATGAGCCGTGGGCTGATAGAGGCAAAAGATTTGGTGTACTTCCTGGTGGTGACCGGGCTTTTTCTATTAATTACCCGCCGACAATTAATGAAGAAGTGGTGATACTTTTTGGCAGTCAGTTATGATGTAAAATAGCCTGGCTACTATTTGTGTCTATTTTATTTTTTGTTTTTGAACAGACACAAATCTGTGTCGATCTTTTTGTGTCTATTTAAACAGACACAAAAAAACGGACACAGATTTGTGTCTGTTTTTCAGAAAAAAAATAATAGACACAAAATGATCTCGGTTTGATTACTTAAAAGATAAACGGCACATCACAAGTTGTTCAAACAAACTGAAGTCGTGCCGTTGGATATTAGCGACAGCCCATTTTTAAATTTCTAATTTTCACAGTTCCGGTTCAGACAGAAACAATATGAAATCAATTTTCAATAAAATACTTTCTTCCAAAATTTGGTGGCTGATACTTCCCCTGGTAGCCGTAGGCGTCTATGCCCTCAGCACCATGATTAATGTGCAGCTGGACCTTACCGCCGAGAAGCGCTACACCCTCAGCGAGCCAACCAAAATCCTGCTGAAAAAACTCGATGCACCCGTTGAAGTAACGGTGCTATTAACAGGTGACAACCTTCCCGCTGGGTTCAAGAAATTACAAAACAGTACAACCGCTTTTTTAGAACGGTGCAAGGGCGTCAGCAGTAAAAACTTCAGTTACAGTTTTGTGGATCCGGAAACATTTATGAATGATTCCATCAATTTCCCCCTCAACGATACTGCTAAAAGTGAATTTCTTAAATCGGCAGCTGTAAAACAGAATGAGGTCACCAAAACCGCTACCAAGGCGGCTTTTAGCTACCCGGTGGCGCTGGTAAAATATAAGGATCAGTTTGCTACCGTAAATCTTTTGCAGGGGCAAAGCAATAAAGGCTTTTTAAATCCCGATGGCACCGACGCCCAATTCCAGGTGATCAACAATGCGGAAGCGCTGCTGGAATACCAGTTTATTAACGCCCTGTATTCATTGACCCGAAGCACTGTTCCGATAGTAGCTTATGCTACCGGCCATGGCGAACCGATGGGGCCTGAGACCTACGATCTCAACAGCACCCTTGACGGCCGGTACCGCTATTTTTTGTACAATTTGAAAACCCAACGTGGAATTTCCGATTCGATTAAAGCGCTGATCATTTGCAAACCCACGGAAAAGTTTACAGATGATGATAAGTTGAAGATCGACCAGTACATTATGCGGGGTGGCAAAGTGATGTTTTTACTGGATGTGATCAATGCGGATCTCGATAGCCTGCGCAACAGCGGCAAAGATCTTACTGCTTTTGACCGCGGGCTGGACCTTGATGAATTGCTTTTTAAATATGGCGTACGCATCAACCCCGACCTGGTACAGGACCTGCAGTGCGATGTGTTGCCGCAAACCGTAGGCATGGTAGGCGACAAGCCGCAGATTGAATTACTGCGATGGCCGTATTTTCCATTATTGTATCCAACATCGGATCATCCAATCGTAAAAAACATGGATGCGGTGGTGATGCAGTTCCCTCAAAGCATCGATACCGTAAAGAGTGATGGGGTAAAAAAGACCGTACTGCTCTCTACTTCCAACACCAGCCGCATTACCGGTTCACCGGCCATTGTTACAGTCAATGTGCTAAAGGAGATCGAAAACCCGTCGGCCTGGAAGCTGAAGAATATACCATTGGCTGTGCTGAGCGAAGGTAAGTTTACCTCTCTATTCGCTAACCGGGTAAGCCAGGCGCAGATCGATACCATGAAATATTATGGCACCGATTTCTTGAGTGAAGGCAAGCCCGGCGGCAAAGTAATTATCACTGGTGATGGCGACTGGGTGCTCAATCCTGTTACCCGCCAGGGTCCGATGCCCATGGGTGCCAACCGCTACACCCAATACAATTTTGCCAATAAGGATTTTTTACTCAACTGCCTCGACTACCTCACCGATGAAAGCGGTATTCTGCAAACCCGCAGTAAGGAATATGTGCTGCGCATGCTGGACCCCAAACTACTGGAAACTGGTAAAACCAAGTGGCAATGGTTTAACATTGCATTACCGCTGGTGTTGGTATTGCTGGCGGGTGCGGTATTTCAATGGCGTCGTAAAAGACGTTTTGTAAAGTAGCATGCCAGCCCCGGCTTATTGGCATGGTTCGTGAAGCGGCATGGGCTGGACAACCGGCGCAGCGTCATTTGCTGCACCCTCATTTAATTTTACAAAAGGTATAGATGAATACGACACAGGTAACATATTTAGTTTTCGGCATTGTGATAGTGGCGGCGCTGGGCTTCGACCTGGGCCTGATCAGCAAGAAGGGTAAGGTCATCACCATCCGGCAGGCGCTGCTTCAAACCCTTTTTTGGGTGGGTCTGTCTGTATTATTTTTTGGATACCTCTGGCTGGAAAAAGGCGGGTATATGGCCACGAAATTCATAACCGCCTACCTGATGGAGTGGAGCCTGAGTATTGATAATATTTTTGTCTTCATCCTCATCTTTTCTTTTTTCAAAGTAAAAGAAAAAGATGCAGGAAGAGCGCTGTTGATCGGTATCCTGCTTGCTATTGTATTCCGTATCGTATTTATTGCGTTGGGAATTGAATTGATTGACCGCTTTCACTGGCTGCTGTATTTGTTCGGGGCTTTCCTGTTGTACACCGGTATCAAGTTGTTCATTAAAAAAGACGAAGAAGAATTCAATCCTGGCGAATCTGGTATCTACAAATGGGCCAAAAAAGCCCTGCGTATTACAGATGAACCAGCGAAAGGGCGGTTTTTTATCCGGAAGGATAATAAACGTTTCTTCACAAACCTGGCGCTGGTGGTCGTGATGCTGGCGGCAACAGATATCGTGTTTGCGCTGGATAGTATTCCCACGGTAGTATCGCTGGTGCGGGAGACTGCAACTAAACCCTTTACGGCCGAGGAAATATTGGTAATCTACTCCTCCAATATATTCGCCGTACTTGGATTGCGATCGCTATTCTTCCTGCTGCGTGGCGCGGTGAATAAATTCGATTTTTTACAACAGGGCATCGCAGTCGTGCTGGTGTTTATCGGCGTGAAAATGCTCATTGAATTTTTTGACATTAAGATACCAATATTCATTTCACTTGTCGTTATTGTAGCGTGTTTGGGAAGTTCGATTTTATATTCCATGTATCATACCCGCAAGGGAACACCCGCAAACGTAAATGATGAATTTTTTTAGCTTAGACGGTACGCAATAGGTCAAAAAGTCAATGGGTCAATGGGGCATAAGTCAATAGGTCATTTGTCGATTGGTCATTAGTCAATAGGTCATTAGCCGATAGTGATCAATGATCAATGACGAATGACTGCTGGCGAATAATCAGCGACTAAATGACAAAAACTTCCAGCTGCAATAAATGTATACGCTCAACCAAATAGCTGCTATCCTTTCCGGCACATTGCAAGGTTCCGCGCAGAATGCTATGCAATATCTGTCGGTCGACAGCCGTAAGATTTTCTTTCCGGCCGACACCTTATTTTTTGCCATCATCACCGAACAAAGGGATGGCCATGCATATATTGCCGAGTTATATGAGCAGGGGGTGAGATGTTTCATAGTAAGTAAATCCGTGAACGCCGATCACTATCCCGGAGCAGGTTTCGTGGTTGTTCCGGATGTCTTGACGGCCCTTCAGCAGTTGGCTGCATTTCACCGCTGCCAGTTTCACATACCGGTGATTGGTATCACCGGGAGCAACGGCAAAACGATTGTGAAAGAATGGCTGAACCAGTTGCTGGCAGCGGATTACAATATTGTACGCAGCCCTAAGAGTTACAATTCGCAGATCGGTGTGCCGATAAGTGTATGGCAGATGAACGGTGCCAATACCCTGGCTATTTTTGAAGCTGGTATCTCTATGCCCGGCGAGATGGAAGCCTTGCAAAAGATCATCCAACCGACCACAGGAATCATCACCAATATTGGTGCTGCCCACGACGAGGGCTTTGAAGACCGCAAACAAAAGCTGGCAGAAAAGCTCAAGCTGTTTACCGGCGTGGAAACGTTGGTATATTGTAAAGACGACACGCTCTTACATGAACTGGCAACCACATTAAATGTCGCCACATTTACCTGGGGAAAAGTCAGCGACTGCAATATTCAAATCCTTTCTGTTGAAAAATCACAACGCCAAACAACTATTCAGCTACTGGAAACCAATCACCATTTACCAATCACCAATCCCTACACACTGCACCTGCCTTTTACCGATGATGCTTCTATTGAAAATGGGATGAACTGTATTGCGCTATGTCGCCAGTTTGGGCTTTCTGTGGAACAGCTATCCCAACGATTGTTGCAACTGCACCCGGTGGAAATGCGTCTCGAATGGAAAAAGGCCATCAACAATTCTTATCTCATCAACGATAGTTACAGCAACGACCTTTCGTCGCTGATCATTGCCCTCGACTACCTGCAGCAACAGCGGCAAACAGAAAAGGAAACCGTTATTCTCTCTGATATTTTCCAAAGCGGTATCGCTGATTCCATGCTGTATTTCCACGTAGCTGAATTATTAAAGCAACGAAAAGTGGAACGCGTGATCGGCATTGGCTCCGCCATCAGTAAGTACCGGCAAGCTTTTAGCAACGCCGGTATCGACACCGCTGTATTTTTCAGCACGAATGATTTTATAAAACAATTTGATACGCTGCAGTTTAAAGACGAAGCGATATTGTTGAAGGGATCCCGCATTTTTGGTTTTGAGAAAATAGCTGCCTTACTGGAGCGGCAGGTACACCAAACTGTATTGGAGATCAACCTTACCGCCCTCACCCATAACCTTAAATATTACCGTAGCCTCCTGCAACCAGCAACCAAAATGATGGTGATGGTAAAAGCGTTTGGCTACGGTAGTGGCGGAGCTGAAGTGGCCAAACTATTGCAATTTAATAAGGTAGATTACCTGGCTGTCGCCTACGCAGATGAAGGCGTTCCGCTGCGGCAGGCGGGCATTCATACCCCCATCATGGTCATGAACGCTGAGCCGTCCACCTTTGATGCATTGTACGAGTATAACCTAGAGCCGGAACTTTATTCGTTCAGTATACTGCAGGCATTTTTAAGCTATTGCCAGGCCCAGGCCATCGGCGATTTTCCGGTACACATCAAGCTGGATACCGGGATGCACCGGCTGGGTTTTGAAACAACAGAAGTAAAGGAACTCGCCGCGTTTCTGGCACAGCAAAACATATTGAAAATAAAATCGGTATTTACGCACCTGGTGGCCAGTGAAGATCCGGCCCAGGATGCATTTACCAACGGGCAGGCCACAGGGTTTGAAACTTCCTGCAACCAATTGCAGGAAGCCGTTGGTTATTCCTTCATCCGGCATGCTGCCAATACGGCTGCGATTAGCCGGCACCCACATTTGCAATTGGACATGGTTCGCCTCGGCATTGGATTATATGGCGTGGATAGTGGCAACCTTGCCAACCTGGAAGTGGTTAGTACGTTGAAATCAACGATTGCCCAGATTAAGCAGGTACAGGCTGGTGAAACAGTGGGTTACAACCGGCGGGGCATTGTAAAAAGAGATTCGGTGATTGCTACGATACGGATCGGCTACGCAGATGGATATCGCAGGGAATTGAGCAATGGCGTGGGTTCTATCTTTGTAAATGGCCAGGCTGTTCCTGTGATCGGCAATGTTTGTATGGATATGACGATGATCGATATTACCGACGCAGGTGCCCTTAAACCGGGCGACGAGGTCGAGGTTTTTGGGAAAAATATTTCCCTCCAGTCACTAGCTAAATCCTGCCAGACCATCCCTTATGAAATCATGACCGGCATCAGCCAGCGGGTGAAGCGGGTATATTTCGAGGAATGATTGGCACCAGCATTTTTCTTCAGATAAAACCACAGGCTGCCTTTCAATGCATATAATCGTACCGGCAACTGCAATTGCAAAAGCCCGCGCCAGTTTTTCCTGTAGCCAGCTTATGAAAGGTACACCTGAACAATAGTTTTCAGTTTGCAGACCTTGCCCGGAAAAACTTTAGCAACTTCCCGAACCCATCATCCCCATTCCGAAGTTTCATGCAGTAATCTAACAATGCTGCCATAAATTTGCAGCCGAACAAAAAAGGCAGGGTTATGAAGAAGTTGCATATTTTTTTACTGGTGGCGGTGGCTGCGGCTATCGCGATCCTCATCAGTTATACCACTGACCTTACTACTTATGACACGGTAGCTTCTGCCAAAACGAAGCTGAACCAGAACCTGCACCTGATCGCCAGGCTTGATCGTACCCAACCGATTGAATACGACGCACTTGCTAATCCAAATTACTGCTCATTTAGCGTAGTGGATTCTCTGGGAAACAAAACAAAAGTGATCAGCAATAAACCAAAACCGCCTGAACTGGAACAAAGCGAACGCATCGTGCTAAAAGGAAAAATGCAGACCGATGGTTTTCATTGCGACGATATCCTGCTAAAATGCCCCAGCAAATACAAGGATGATATGAACGCGGCGAAGAAGCAACTCGAAATCAAGGGGTAAGTTCCCATGTAGTCATGGGGCATCGGTCACGAGGTCATTTAGTCATTGGTCATTTTGATCCAATATTCCAGATCAAAAATCATTATCCCACTATCAATAACGACTAACCATTGACCAACGATCACTGACTAATGACTATTGACCATTGACCACTGACGCATTGAATAACCAGCATCACCTGGTGACCAATTAAGAACTATGAAGTATTTAAACGAGCATCTTTTACCGGGACAGTTAGGACATTTTTTATCGATACTTTTTCTGGTCGCAGGGTTGGTGGCGACTTTTTCATTTTTTAAGGCCTTTAAGACGGAGGGCTCACCCGAAAAAGCAAGCTGGTTAAGGCTCGCCAGGGTTTGTTTTGCGTTGGAGACGATCGCGGTGGTTGGTATGTTTACCACATTGTATTACATAATTTCGCACCACCTTTTTGAATACAAATATGCCTGGCAACACAGCAGTAAGGCACTCGAAGTAAAATACCTGCTCAGCTGTTTCTGGGAAGGGCAGGAGGGTAGTTTTATGCTTTGGAGTTTCTGGCATTGTGTGCTTGGCTGGGTACTGATCTGGCGCAGCAAGAAATGGGAAGCACCAGTCATGTTCGTCATCAGCTTCGCGCAGGTATGCCTGGCGACGATGCTCATCGGTATTTATTTTGCCGGCAATAAGGTCGGCAGCAGCCCCTTTGTATTGCTGCGGAATGAACTGGCAGCGCCGATATTTTCACAACCCAATTACCTGAGTTTAATAAAAGACGGTCAGGGCCTTAATGCCTTACTGCAGAACTACTGGATGGTAATCCATCCTCCGGTATTGTTTTTAGGCTTTGCTTCTACGATCGTACCTTTTTCTTTTGCAATGGCTGGCTTTCTGAGCAAAGACAATATTGGCTGGACAACGCCTGCGTTACCCTGGGCGCTATTTAGCGGAGCCATACTGGGTTTGGGCATTATGATGGGCGCCGCCTGGGCCTATGAAAGCCTGACTTTTGGTGGATACTGGGCCTGGGATCCGGTGGAAAACGCTTCGCTCGTACCCTGGTTTGTACTGATAGCAGGCATTCATACCAACCTGATTTTTAAAAGCAGCGGCTACTCTTTGCGGAGCACTTATGTTTTTTATACCGTCTCCTTTTTGCTGGTACTCTATTCAACTTTTCTTACCCGCAGTGGCGTACTCGGAGATACTTCGGTACACGCTTTTACCGACCTGGGTATGAACGTACAATTGTTTTTATTCCTCGGTATTTTTGCCTGGTATGCCCCGCTGGTGGCCGCTAAAACAGCCACACACCGGTTGGTGTATCTCGGCATTTTCGCCCTGTTGTCTACCATTGGTTTGTGGTACCCAGTGTTCACTTTGTTTTCCATTGTGGGCGGCATTTCGGTTTTTATTTACCAGGTAAATAAGCAGGTGCCCACTATCGTGAAAGAAGAAAATACCTATAGCCGGGAATTCTGGATGTTTATCGGGGCGCTCATTTTCTTTCTAAGCGCGATCGTGGTCATTGTCCAAACCTCGCTGCCGGTATTCAACAAAATGATACCCAAGAGATGGAATGTGGCGCCGCCAGCGGATCCGGAGTTTTCCTATAACCAATACCAGGTTTTTATTGCCCTGATCATTGGCTTGCTCACCGCTGTAACGCAGTACCTGCGGTATAAAGACACGCCGAAAAATGTGTTTTTTTCAAAGATCCTCTGGCCAACGATTATCGCTGCGGCATTAACTGTTGTGGTTGGTTTTGTAGAGCCTAACCTGTACACAAAACAGGGCCCGGTTTTTCATTATGCGCTCTACCTGGCCACATTCGGTGCCATTTATGCGGTGGTGGCCAATGCCGGTTATATTATTACCGGAATCAAAGGAAAAATGAAACTGGCCGGTGCATCTATTGCGCATATCGGTTTCGGGCTGGTGCTGATAGGCATATTGATATCGGCCAGTAACCGTACCGTGCTGAGTTATAACAAAACTGGTATTTCGCCATTAAAATCTACCGACAAAGAGAATTCACTGGAAAACACCACGCTGATCAAGGGCGTTCAAACGGATATGGGCCAGTACAATGTGACCTACCTGCGGGATACTGTGAACGAAAGCAATAGCAAAACCTACTTTGAACTGGATTTCAAAAGCAAGACAAATGACCGGCAGTTTAAGCTCTACCCCGATGTGATCAGCAATAACAAAGGCGCGGAAGGGCTCACGCCAAATCCCGACGCCAAGCACTATTTTAACCGCGATATTTTTACCTACGTTACCTACCTCACCGATCCTAAAAAGGCAGGTAAAGACACGTCGCGGTTTCAGGATAAAACGGTCGCTGTCGGCGATACTAATTTTTACAGCAATGGCATGTGGGTGCTGAATAAACTGGAGTTCAGTCCAGCGAATACGCGGTATAATTTTGCCCCTACTGATACGGCATTTGTTGCGGATATTACTGTGATCAATAAATCAGGTTCATTGTACAAAGCCACCCCGGCTTATGTATTAAGAAACAACCAGGTGGATAAAATGGAGGATACCGTAATGAGCCAGAGTCTGGTTTTCAGGCTTAACAAACTGGTAGATGCACAAACAAAGCAGGTAGAAATCAGCGTGAAAGAATCAGGTGCTATCCTTGATTTTATTACGCTGAAAGTGTATGAATTTCCGCATATTAACGTGCTATGGCTGGGCATCCTGATCACCCTGATTGGGTTCGTGATGAGTATTGTAAGAAGGGTGGGTTTAATGCGGAAGGCGGAGAATAAATATTAGAGAATGATTGCATGAATTTTTTTGTTGCCGGTAGCATTGACAATGGCGAGCGCTTCAACCCCAGATTATTGTTCAGGGTCGTAAAATAATGAGCTACATTGAATTAATACACTTCAAAATTAGGAGTTGATTTTACAAACAGAAGCACTTTACTAACCCAGGGCTTCAGCCTTGGGACTACTTGCCAGCAGGTTAAAAATCTGCCCACCACTTCCCAAGGCTGGCTTTGTGTTCCAGCATTTGGCTACAGAAGTGAACTGGACGTTAATGCGATTATTTCGACGCTGTCGTTAGACAGCAGCAAATTTTACTTCTATACGAAAATCTGGAACATGGATTTAAAAATCAATTAGCGGCGGATGATGCTAATGAAAACGAATATTCTGGAATGACACTGCTGAAATCCCTATTCGTATGTAGTGACTAAAATTTTTTCAGCCTTCTATCCTTACCTCTAAAATGCCTTTTCATCAACATTTTTTTTAGGTTTTATGCGGCTGTCTTATTTTGACTGCTACATGAAAAACCTCCTGCTTTCCTTTCTTATTTCACTCGCTGCGGCAACCTTAGCTCGCGCAACTGATTCGTGCAATTGCCGTACCAATCTGGAGTATATCAAAAGCAGGTTTGCGGGGCAAACTATAACTATGATAAATGGATAAAAATAGCCATGCGCGACCTGGAAAAAAATAAGTAATTATTAAAGTAAAATAGTTTTAATATTTGCAATTAGTTCCAACCTTATGACCCCAAGAAGTCTGTTTAATATCATTCTGAAAATACTGGGTATTTTCTTTATCAAAGATATTGTTACCAGCATCCCGGATCTGATCTCCGTTGCCATTGCTATTATAGGTAATTCCGCAGGTTACAGTTCTATGTGGCTACTAGGTTTTTCCGTATTGAAGCTGGGTGTTTTCGTATATGTATCGTACTTCCTCATTTTCAATACCCATAAGTTGATCGACCTGTTTAGGCTCGACAAAGGTTTCGACGAGGATTTGTTCGCTTTTAGCCTGGAAAAAACTTCAATTTATAAGATTGCAATTATCGTTTGCGGGGCCTATATGGTGGTGAGTGAGATTCCCCAGCTTTTTGTTTATGTATATTATGTATTTGAAGGGGAGGCGATTCGATTTACAGGTTCTAAGGTGTCGTATTCGGACCTGGTTGTGTCCATTATAAAAATACTTATTGGTCTTTTGCTGGTCGGTGAAAGGCAACGCATCACTAGTTTTCTTGTAAGAAAGGAACAACAAACCGAAGATCCTGAGCCGGAATAGCGTTGATGGGATACGCTAGAGGCCATGCCTGGAGGCAATCACTGAATCAGCAATTCTCCCCGCCTCCCGATAGATCATACTATCGCAATGCCGCCTCAGTTCGGCCTGCACTTTTTGTACTTTTTCCTTTATTTTTTTAGTGGCAGCAACCTCGTTTCCCTGGTACATGCTGGAGCTGTCGCAGCTGGAAAGCCCCGGTAGCAGAGCCGCATATACAACAGCGGTAAACAGCGCTTTCATAAATCATGTAGTTTAGCGGGTCGGGTTTGGAACTAGAAACATACCTGGACAATGGTACTAAATTAAATGCTTGCCTCAGAATGGTGGTAGAAAAGAAATTTATGGTCTTGTGGGTTCTGGGCTTGCTGGCCGGCCTGCTTTACAGCATGCAGGCAGGTGCCCAAACATTTGTGTTTGCAAAATTGCAAGGCAGTCCTATTGATATTACTGGCTGGAACCCACAGGGCTCCTGTCGTATCGGCAATACGCCAATAGGTTCAGGAAACGGCGAAGTGATACTGACCGATCCCGTCAACAGCGCTTCCGGGTCTATTTTTTATCAGACACCGATTAACCTCAGTGCTTGCCGCAAATGGTACGCCGAATTTGACTTCCGGATATTTGATGGCACCGTAGCTGATGGCCTTTCGTTCTGCTACCTCGACAATCCACCCGTTGGCGCTGTAATTGGCGGAGGGCTCGGAATCCCACCTACCGCCAACGGATTGAAAATTTGTTTTGATACCTGGAAAAATTGTGGCAGCGATGCGATTCCGAAAATTGAAGCGAGATGGGGCGTTGGGTATGATGAATGTAACGGCCAACCTACGCGGGACAACAATGATGGCGCTATCGGTTTTGTCCGCAGCAATAGCTATAACCATTGCAAAATCACTTACGACCAGGGGAATATTTCCGTCTTTGTTAATAATACCCTGTACCTCACAGCTTTCCAGGTTTTTAATTTTCCGGGCTATTTTGGATTTACCGCCAGTACCGGCGGTTCCAACGACCGCCATTCCATAAAAAATGCTATTATCTATACGGACATGCCAGCCTCATTCGCAGGAGTGCCGGTGGCTATTTGTTCTAAAGATTCGGCACAGTTGGGTGGTGTACCTGATCCTGACAATACCTACTTGTGGAGCCCGGCGCAGGGGCTGAGTAACTCAACTAGCAGTAACCCCAAAGTATCCCTGGACAATGGCGCTGTCGATTCCTATATCCGGAAATATTATGTAGAAACGGCTTTTACTTCCAACCCCGGCTGCGCATCCCGTGATAGTGTATCGGTAAAAGTCTACGGCCATGCAAAGCCGGATTTTACTTATAGCAAAGCCTGTAGTTTCCCTGCAACGATCACCTTCAATGATGCATCGCAAATGGGGGATGGGCTGCCCAATCTTTTCCACCAGTTCTGGGGCTTTGGCGATCCCAACGCAAGCGGATCGAATCCTGACACCGCCGTCGGTGGAGCCGGCGTGACACACCAGTACCAAACTGCCGGCCCTTTTGGCGTTTGGCATGCTATCAAGACCCTCGACGGCGACTGCCGCAGCGATACGTTCATCCAGGTACAGCCCCTGTTTTCCAAACCGGTTGCGGCTATCCAGGCGCCTGCTGAAGTATGCAAAGGGTCGGACGGATTGTTTAAAGATATCAGCACCGGTTCTGGCAGTACCATCATCAGCTGGAAATGGGATTTCGGGGACGGCAGTTTTTCTTCCCAGCAAAACCCAACACATGCCTATGCCGCGGCCGGTAGTTTCAACATAAAACTGGTGATTCAAAATGCCTTGGGATGCTGGTCGGACACAGTAACCGTGCCTATCCTGGTGAATGCACTTCCAATAGTGGCTTTCACGTTGCCAGCGGCCGATTGCCAAAATGTAGATATCGTTTTTGCCGATGGCTCTGTGTCCAATTCAGGCACCCTCAGCGGTTGGGACTGGAATTTTGGGGACGGTGTAACGGACATTATGCGCAATCCCGTTCACCGGTATTTCACCTATGGCAACCTGGATGTGACCCTTAAAGTAGCTACCGATAAGGGTTGTACCAACAGCCTTACAAAAAGTTTACTGATCCGTCCCGCACCGTCAGTGGATTTTACTGTTACTGCTAACTGCTCCGGCTCCGACGCACAGTTTATCAACCTGTCACAATTAGCCGGCGGCAATCAAAGTGACATCAGTTTTGTTTGGCATTTTAATGATGGTAACGCTAACCCTGCCAACCCGGATTCATCCATGCTGGTAAGCCCGGTACATTTGTTTACAGCGGGGGGTAACTATAATTTGAGTTTAATGGCGAAGTCGCCATTTGGATGTATAGCGAACTTTGTAAAACCAATTACCATAATCGGCAAACCGCAGGTAATTGTTCGATTTCAAAACAGCCCCTGCAGCAATACCAAACAGCGTTTCACTGACTCCTCTGTAGTTCCTTTTGGCATATTGTCAAAGCGGGCGGTGTATTGGGATTGGGAAGGCAATCCGACTGTTGTCACCATCGATAATAGTCCGGCATTGGGCAAGACTTACCAGAACAACTACCTTGCTATTGGCGGCAATGCTAATAAAAAAATGGTGGTAAAGAATATCGCATTTTCGGCAAATGGCTGTAGTGCTGAGCGGTATGATACTATTGTGTTATTGCCATCCCCGCAGCTTGTTTTCGATGCTTTACCACCGGTATGTATCAGCCCGGTGCGGTTTGCCATTACAGCGGCAAGGGAAACCAGCGGTATAGTTGGCAACGGCATATTCAGCGGCAATGGCATCGATCCCGGCGGTTTGTTTGATCCAATTATAGCCGGAGCCGGCACGCATGCTATCCGCTATATTTTCGTAGCAGCTAATGGTTGCACCGACACTGCGACCGGCAATGTAGAAGTAAATCCATTGCCAGTAGTAAATGCTGGCCCTGACAAGACGATCATTACTGGCGGCGCAGCGCTGCTCGACGCCACATTTTCGCCCGATGTGACAACCACTTTATGGTCGCCTGGGCAAACATTAAACAATCCAATTGCTTCTAAGCCACTCGCGTCGCCACTCACAGATACCTGGTACACCGTTTTCGCCACCACAGACAAAAGTTGTTCGGATACCGACGGCGTGATCGTGAAAGTGCTGCCCGCCCTTAAGATTCCTAACGTGTTCAGCCCCAATAAAGATGGCATTAATGATGTGTGGAATATCCCCTATCTCAATTCCTACATCGGATGTACTATGGATATCTATGACCGCTATGGCCGTAAAATATTTTCTTCCACCGGGTACAATCAACCCTGGGATGCAACGTTTAACGGTCAGCCATTGCCTGTTGGGGTGTACTATTATATTTTGGACATTAAGAACGGGCCGGCACCAGTTACGGGGTCGGTTACGGTGGTGCGATAGGGTTTAGGGTTTAAGGTTCAGGGTTCAAATATCAGGGTTCAGGGTTCAAAGTCCAAGTTCCAAGGTTCAAGGTTCATAGGTTAAAGAAAAGCCAGGGACCAGGATTCAATAAGGAAGTGATCTGGGAATAATCAATAATCAATAATCAATAATCAATAATGAACACCCCTTAGCCATCACAGATCAGACATCAGGCATCATACATAAAAACATCCCCCAGATTAGGTGTTTCTGCTTAATTATCGTAAACCAATAACGCTTAAATTTGCGTCATGAGAAAAAGTCTTTTGATTTTGTTATGTGTAGCAGGAGTGGCGGCAAGTGCCCAGCAGCGGCCACATTATACCCAGTATATCTTAAACAACTACATCATTAACCCCGCCCTCGCTGGTATTGAAAATTATACCGACATCAAGATCAGTCACCGGCATCAATGGGTAGGTATCCAGGATGCTCCGGTGACCACTTATGCTACTATCAGCAGCCCGATCAACAAGAAAGATGACCGTACCAATATTACGTCGTTCCAGATGGATGGAGAAAACCCAAGGGGTAAATCCTACTGGGAAAGTTATACAGCTGCCGCCCCGCATGGTGGCTGGGGCATGACACTGATTAATGATAAAACCGGGCCCCTTACCCGTTTCTCATTGTACGGAACTTATGCCTACCATATCGGTATCAGCGCCCGCACCAGTCTTTCAGCTGGTTTCTCTGCGGGGTTTACAAACAATACCATCAATACCAGCAAGCTCATTTTTGACAATCCGATTGATCCGGCGGTAGCTGGCAGCGGTTATTTGAACAAGTTACGCCCGGATATACAGGCTGGCCTCTGGCTTTATAGCGATGACTATTTTGCAGGCGTTTCTATGATGCAGATCCTGCCACAGGGCCTTACGTTTGCTTCTGACACACTCAAAGTAGGCAACAAATCAGCTTTCCCTTATACCTTTCTTACAGCAGGCTGGAAATTTTATCTGAACGAAGATTTTAATTTCATTCCCTCAGCTGTCGTGCGTATTGCAAGTCCCTCGCCGGTTGGTTTGGACGTCAACGCCAAATTCATGTACCGCGACTTTCTTTGGGCGGGTGCCAGTTATCGCGTTAATGACGGCTTTGCAGGGATGCTCGGTATCAATGTGAGCAATACTTTTAATATCAGTTATGCTTACGACTATACCACTTCTGCCCTCCAAACTTTTACCAGGGGTACCCATGAAGTAGTGTTAGGCTTTTTAATAGGCAATAAATACGGCGATTGGTGCCCGAGGAATATGTGGTAGATTTTTACAATATACTTCTAAAAGCCGGTACAGCGATGTGGCGGTTTTTTTGTGTTGAGTATTTTCGGAGTATAATATCGGGTAATGGGTGCATGAAAGTGGAAGGATTCACCGCAGCGAGGGATGAAAGTTTCTTAGCAAAGCATTTTTCAATGCCATAACCCCGCAATTCCTGCATTCAATTTGGAATGCCGCTTCGACAAACTCCTGGTCAAAAGCATCTTCATAAACTTTCAAAAAATATTGAAAGTTATGCCCTATCTTTGAATGCTAAAATCAGATACATGAAAGTCGTGATCGTGGGTGCTGGTTTTGCCGGCTTAAAAGTCGCTCGCCGCCTGAATAATAAACCCGGGTTTGAAGTGGTATTGCTGGACAAATACAACTACCACCAGTTTCAACCTTTGTTTTACCAGGTAGCTACCGCTGGCCTGGATGCTAGCAATATTTCCTTCCCGCTGCGCAAAATGTTTCATGGCAGTAAAAATGTAAGTATTCGTTTGGCCGATGTTCAGGCTATAGATACTGCTGCCGAATCAATCAGTACGGATATTGGCAGTTTTAACTATGATATCCTAATCCTTGCCACTGGCGCCGACACCAATTTCTTTGGGAATGCAAGCATCCAGGAACATGCATTCCCGATGAAAAGCACAACAGAAGCGTTGCAATTACGGCACCGCCTCATTCATAATTTTGAGGAAGCCCTGCATACCGATACAGCAGCAGAATTGGAAAGATTGATGACAGTCGTGGTTGTGGGTGGCGGCGCAACCGGTGTAGAGCTTAGCGGGGCGATTGCAGAATTAAAAAGGTATGTGCTACCTAAAGATTACCCGGAACTGGACTTTAACCAGATGAAGATCATCCTGCTCGAAGGCAGTGATAAGACACTCGCCGCTATGAGTCAAAAATCTTCAGATGATTCCCGCAAATACCTGGAGAAGCTGGGCGTTACCGTAATGACGCATACCATTGTGAAAGATTACGACGGTTACCAGGTATCACTTCAGGATGGGAAGCTAATCCCATCATCGATAGTCATTTGGGCAGCTGGTATTAAAGGGAATGTACCCCAGGGGATTGATCCATCTTTAATAACACGCGGTAACAGAATTCTTACCGACCGCCATAATAAAGTGAAAGGATTTGATGATGTATATGCTTTGGGAGATGTGGCGTATATGGAAACACCAAAGTATCCCAAAGGTCATCCTCAGGTAGCTACCGTAGCTATCCAACAAGCCGAAAATCTGGCCGAAAACCTAATGCGCATCGAACGGAAGTCAAACGAGTTTTACGAATTTGAATACTATGACAAGGGCTCCATGGCCACGGTGGGTCGTAACCTGGCGGTGGTGGATATGCCGAAACCTAAGCTGCACTTCGCTGGTTTTTTTGCCTGGCTGATTTGGATGGGACTTCACCTGTTCCTGCTCGTTGGCGTAAAAAACCGAATCCAGGTTTTTATCAACTGGATCTTCAATTATTTCACCCACGACCAATCGCTTAGACTCATTTTTAAAGAATTCTACAGGAAAGAAGAGCCGGTAACAAAAGCAGACACTACCCTGGTCGGGCAGGCCAGTGAGGAGCATGCGGGGTCGTAGCCATTATACAACGAAGTGAAATCCTTCGTTACAAGATTTTCCGAGGCTGCGCCTCTGCAATGCCTCTGGAATTTTAAAAGGGTTTCCTATAGCAATCTTGCCTGCAGAGCCGTGGGCGCTACCTGTATTGAAACGTCGGATTTCCATCCCTTGCAGAGGTATAGCGGAGTCTGGTTCTGTGGAAGCAAAGGTCCTTGCAAAGTAAATAAAGGAGGCAGCAGGTCTTAAAAAGCTGACCATCTGAGAGCCCGCAGTCTCACCTTCAACAGCATCCATATTCCCCCTGCTTTTACAAACATCTCCGTTTACCGGTTTGGCTGTTTCACAATTCTGGGTATATTTAAACCATGGGACTATTTAATTTTTTTTCCAGGAAGGAAGCGAGCGCTAAGCCGGCAGTAACCGACAGGATATGGATGCACGAAGCAGGTAAAATTAATGGCTGCATGCAGCTTTTACAACAATTCCCGCAGGCAGTACTACTCGCCTGGTTTCCTGAATCACAACTGCGGTGGCAGTCGGTACTCGAACAAACCGGTATTAGCCGGCAGGTAATGCTGGCCCGAAGTACGAGTGCATTACAATTAGCTAATAAAACCATTATTTTACTGGAGCATTACCCAATAGCTTCAAAGGAAGAGACATTTTTACAATCGCTTCAGCAGCAGGAAATTTATGTATTGGGAAGTCTGGATGAACCCATTTTTTCACAGTTTGGAGGTGAGCGGATAATCGATATGATGCGCCGGATGGGGATCCGGGAAGACGAACCTGTTCAACACAAGTTAATCACCCAATCGCTGCAAAATGCCCAGCGAAAGCTGGAAAAAAAAGTGACGATGGAACAGACCTCCCATTCCATGAAAGAATGGTTTGTGAAGAATATTAAATAATCCGATATCGTAGCCGCTAATCCGTCGCTGCTTCTGCGGGCTCTTTAACCGCAGTATCCTGTTTTGGATTCAGGTTTTTGGTGATGAGTTGAAACTTAGTGTTCAGTGTTATTTCAAAATGATTATTGCTGAGAATATCCGCATTTGCATCATCTTCCAGCAAAACGGTCGCCAAATTAAGGGCCAATGGAGATCCGCTGATTACGTTTCTTACTTTACCGTTATTTAACTCAATCGTAAATTTATAGCCCGCCTTGCGACCACTTCCGGCTCTTTCGAAATCCACCCTGTTCAAGTCAAGTACCTGGTCGCTATTTGCCGATCGTTTCAATAAAATTTTAATGATTGGCAAGTATTTACGCCATACTGAAGTGTACATGGAAACCGGTTTTTGGTGAAATATTTTGAGTGCCGGGCCTTGGAATAAGGCCATAATGGTCGGTAAAGATGCAACTTTAAAAGATAGGATTGGCTAATAAGATTGCGGTGGCCATACTTAAGACCCGTATTAAACGAGGTTTAATGGACATTTTTTAGCCTAAGGAGCGATAAAAAAGGCTGATTTCCAGTTAGTTTGCATAAAAAAGCCGCTTTTCCAGGACCAGGGTGACAGTACCGGTAAAGCGACTGATAAAGCAATGCGAGGGAATGCTGATTGTCAGGAAACAGTTTCTGCCATAGGCCCGGCAATAAGCCCTTCTGGTGCTTTTCGCCCCATATGGTCTATTTCTTCTATGGTTTTCAGGATATCTTTTTTCACCACAATATTTCTGGAGGCATTGAATTCAGCGATCAGCAGGCTTTTTACGTCCAGCGGATGGGCCATCTCTTTAAAAGCATTTTGCCTTTGGAGGTAGTCGACAGTTCTCTTTTTCATGCCTTAAAAATAGGGTTTAATAGGCAAAGACGGTCATTCAAGCGTTGAAAGTTGACGGGTATAGTCATGTTGTAAGTCTTCGTGCATGGTGCTAATGGCAGCCTTTATTTTTTTTATTTGCTGATCATACAGATTGCTCAAAGCGGTGCTTTTATGAATGGGAATACCACTTTGCCTCAGTGATTGGCAATAGTAAGTCAGCAGTTCGGCTTCCGCCTGCTTTGAGCCGGTGTACTTGATATACTTATTCGTGATCCGGAGTATTTTCCGAAGGCTTTTTTTGATCAGGTAAAGATTGGTAGCGGTTATCAGCCCAAACTGTTCATCCATCGTGTCTTGAACTGTTTTAATATATCCCTGTTCATTGCCGGATTCAAATAGCAGGTAGGTGAGGAGTTCTTTGTTTTCTTTTTTGTATTTGGTGAGCCGCAGACATAGTTCCAGCAACCTTGCGGGCTGAAGGGTTTGCAGTTCCTGTTTTAATTCGCTGATCGAAGCTGTCTTCAAGTAGTAAGGTTGAAGGTGTAGGGTTAAAGGTATAGGGTTTAGGGTGGTGAAGATTAGGCTAAGCAGAAAGAATGTAAGCGGGAAGTAATAGAAAAATTGATGCAATTTTATTCGCAACAAGCTTCGGACCCTAAACCCTAAGCCTTACACCTTAACCCTTTTTTCCCGCTTCAATCATCCGCATTTCCTTGGCATCCTGTAAAAAGTCGGACGCGAAAATAAATTCGTTGAGCAATTTGTTCTTGCTGAAAATAATCTCTTCACGGGTGCCCTCCCACTCTTTATAACCCTTGTCCATGTAAATAATATTGTCCCCAATCTCCATCACGCTGTTCATGTCGTGTGTGTTGATGATGGTGGTCATATTGAATTCCTTGGTAATGTCGTTGATCAGTTTATCAATCAGCAAAGAGGTTTGGGGGTCGAGGCCGCTGTTAGGTTCATCGCAGAAAAGGTATTTGGGATTCAGCACGATTGCCCTTGCGATGCCGACCCTTTTTTTCATACCACCACTTATTTCGCCTGGGTACTTTTTATTTACATCCTTCAGGTTTACCCGTTCCAATACTTCATTAACTTTTTTTAGTTTTTCAGCATGACTATGTTTCGAAAACATATTGAGTGGGAAAATAATGTTTTGCTGCACCGTCATGCTATCAAAAAGGGCCGAACCCTGGAATAGCATCCCGATCTGCTGGCGCAACAGTTTCCTTTCATCGTTTCCCATACCTGTCATGTCCTGGTCGTCGTAAAAAATGCGACCGGAATCGGGTACCAGAAGACCTACCAATAGTTTCTGCAATACCGTTTTTCCGCTGCCGCTGGCACCAATAATGAGGTTGCATTTGCCGGTTTGAAATTCCGCCGAAATATCGTTCAGCACTGTTTTGTCGCCAAATGATTTTTTTAAGTTTGTTGCCTTTATCATAATTAAAGTAGGAGTGCTGCCAGCACGTAATCGGCAAATAAAATTAAGATACAGCTCACCACCACGGCCGATGTGCTGGCCTTGCCTATTTCCAAAGCGCCGCCTTTTACATTGTACCCATAGTAAGAGGCAATACTGGCGATGAGGAAGGCAAAAGTGTAAGATTTAATAAGAGAAAATATCAGGTTGAAGGTAGAGAAACCATCTATCAAACCTCTGTCGAATGTATCGGTAGAAAGAATACCACTAATACTGCCCGCCGTACGGCCACCCCATATAGCGAGGAACATTGATAATATCACCAACAATGGGATAACGATAATTGCACTCAGTATTTTGGGTGCAATAAGGTACGCCTTGGTGTTGATACCCATTATTTCCAGTGCATCGATCTGTTCGCTAATGCGCATATTCCCTAGCTCAGAAGCAATCTTGCTGCCGCTCACGCCTGCCAACACCAGGCAGGTAACTGTTGGAGATAGTTCCAGCATTACACTATCCCGCACCACCTGCGCCAGCGCTGTCAGCGGCACCAGTGGGCTGATGAGCTGGTACGCGGACTGCACTGTAGTTACCGCGCCAAGGAAAACAGAAATAATAATTACTATCGGTAAGGAACCTACACCCAGGTCCACGCATTGCTGCATAAGTTCTCTCCAATAAATCTTGTTGTTCTCCGGCCGGGTAAACATCCCCTTTAAAGTGAGTATATATTTACCTAAATGTGCAAAAAAATCCATTTTACTGTTTAAAAGACGAATGTAAAAACTAAAATCTGTACGAATCTAAAACCGAATTACCACGAAAAAACGAATCTTTCTCCATTAAAATGAGGAATGGTGCACATTCCTCATTTTTCGCGTCTTTTATAACGATGTTTGAGCCAATATTGTTTTGTTATTGAGCTACTTATCCCACTCCAGGCCAGGTATGTTATTTCCCATCCTATTCGAAAACCGCAAATACCACATAATCCCTGTTTCCCTGGTACCTTGAACCTTGACCTTGCCTATCTCGGCACTTCTATCCCCTGTATCATCTTCTTCACCAGTTCATCGGGTGTGGCACCTTCCATTTCTTTTTCAGGTGTCAATATAATCCGGTGACGCAAAACATGCGGGGTCACTTCCAGAATATCTTCGGGTATTACAAAATCCCGGCCACGTATGGCAGCCATGGCTTTCGATGCTTTCAGGATATTAAGCGAAGCTCGCGGCGATGCGCCCAGGTAGAGCGAAGGGTTGTTTCGGGTAGCATTTACCAGCCGGGCGATATACTCAATCAGTTTGGGCTCCACCACCAGGCTTTTGACGATGGCCCGGTAATTTTCCAGGTCAGACGCTTGTAAAACGGCCTCTACCTTCCGCAGCAGATCGGCGGCGGTTTCGTGTTGCTGCATGTTCAGAATCTGTACTTCTTCCTCCAGTGTAGGGTATCCAATATCAATTTTGAACAGGAAGCGGTCCAACTGTGCTTCGGGCAGCCGGTAGGTACCTTCCTGCTCAATAGGATTTTGCGTAGCCAATACGATAAACGGTGGAGGCAGGGTGTAGGTGATGCCATCAACAGTCACTTGTCTTTCTTCCATTACCTCAAAAAGCGCTGCCTGGGTTTTAGCAGGTGCCCGGTTGATTTCATCGATAAGTACAATATTGCTGAATATGGGGCCGCTTTTAAACTGGAAACTGGCCTCACGGGGGTTAAATACCGAAGTACCTACCACATCGCTGGGCATCAGATCGGGTGTAAACTGGATGCGGCTAAAGTTTACATGAATGCTTTTGGCCAGCAGTTTTGCCGTCAATGTCTTTGCAATGCCCGGCACGCCTTCGATCAGGATATGCCCGTCACTGAGCAGGCCGGCGATGATAAGATCCACCATCTTTTGCTGGCCTACCACTATTTTGCCAATGCTGCCGCGAATTGCCTGTACTGCGCTGCTAAGCTGTGTGAGGTCGGTTCTCTGTTGAAAAAGCTCATCCATAGTGTTGGGGTTTATGATTTATGCAATGTGATTTTTTAATGTCCGATGTTTGAAGTCTGATATGTGAAGTATGTTTTTTGATGAAATTATGTCTGATGTCTGATGTCTGATTTGTGATCAGTGTTGTTTGAAGTATTAATGTCTGATTTATTGACGAAACCGATCTATCAGAACTTATGAACCCGTGAACTTGTAAACGAGCGAACCGATAGACCAATAAACCAATAAACCAATAAACCAATCAACTAAACAGCAAACTGATTCAACTGCCCGTTCAGATCCAGCAACATATAATCGCTTACCATTGTTTCGTTTTGCAACTGGTCGATTGTCCGGAGCAGTAGGTGTACTTTATCGGAACCTACACCACTTTTCGCGGCTAACATATCAGCAAACTCCTGGTTGAGTGTGGCGGTGCTGATATAATATTTGCTGCGTACCTGCTCCAGGAAATAAGTAATCATCTTGATGGCGATATTCTTATTGTCTTTTTTCAGCAGGTATAACCGGGCTACAGTCTCCCCAAATTCCACGCTGCTGTTGGTGTTGGGTTTTATAATTGCAATTACCCGCTGCACACCTACCAGTCCCATGATGATTACCAATAATGCGCCTAGCAGCGTAAGCCAGAAAGCCCATTTGAGCGCCGGGTGCTTCATCAATTCCTGAAAAGATGAAAAGTTTTTATCCCGTTTGTAAGGTAATTTATTGTAATAAGTGTCCCAGGTGATATCGGTGGCGTTCACTGGGAGATAGGCCAGCAACCCCGTCAAATACCGGTAATTGTTTTTGGTTAGTAAAAAATAATTGGTGAAGGAATGGGCGTTGGTGGCTACGATCAGTTTTCCGCTGCCATATTTAAGAGCCAGAGCCGTAGGGTAACCCTTGTCTGTTTTTGCCAGTACCTGCGACGGGAATGATGAGTCCCGGGAGATTTGCCGGTTAAAGGAGTAATAAAAAAAACTATACAATTCTTTGGTAAAGCTGGATGAATCGGCCATTTGGGTACCGGTATTGCCCACCATAAAATTACCGGTAAGCATGGTTTCTACCGGCTGAACATATTCATAGCTCAAGTGAAATTTATCAAGAAACCCCCCGTCAAAATGATCAGCAGCTACCAATAGCGTATTGCCCTCCAGCACAAAATCGACCATGGCGTCCACATCCTCATCATTAGGGTAAAAACCTGACGCTACAACCGCGTAAATATTCTTGTCCTTGCTATAGTGTTCCTTATTGAACTTCTTAAAAAACTCGTCAAAAGGTTTGCTGTTTTTGGCTACATCCACATCCGGGCAGGCAATATCTATTATTTGCTTTGCAGTAAATAAGCCCATGGGGCCTTTGCTGGTCAGCAAATAATTCTCCGTCATGTCGGGCATCTGTTTTTTGCCGCTATCGCTCCGGTCGCCGCATGCCGCTGCAAGTATTGTCAGGGTAAACAGTACGAGCCACTGGTTTTTTATCATGCTGCGTTTCCTCATATCTCTTTCAAAAACTGTTGATGGTATTGCCGGATATTTTCGAATTGGTCTTTATTCAGCTCGAATTCACCAAACCAGACATACTCAAATTGCAGACATATTTTCGCAAAGCCAGCTGCATACGGGCGATGCTGTATTTCGCTGGCATATTGGTAGTTGGTTTTGTCGGTGCCCAGGTTCAAAATGCCTTTTTCCCCAAGTTTATTAATTGTTTTTAGAAACTGGTACCGCACTGCCAGCCGGTACTGGCCATTGCGGATGGCCCGTTGCAGCAGACCTTCCAGATCGTTTTCAGGTATGTCTTCGCCCTTTACGACTTCGGGCATAGCGAGGCTTTTGTTAGTAGTAAAAGCACCGCCGCCGCCCATAAATAATTTATAAATAACAAAGCCCACTACAACCAGCCCGAGTAGCCAGAACAGGTATCTGAATCCGGTACTATCCCAAACCGAAGGCGCATTGTCAACTGACCTTGAGTCGGAGCGGGTGTCTGCACGCGTCCTGGACTCCACCTGAGCCCTGGCTTTTTTCATGGCCTCCTGATGTGCCCGCAAGAGGCTGTCGAGAAAAGCCATATAGTAAAATTCTTTACTTCCCCTGATCGAATTAATAGAATCCAGTGGTACCTGTTTCAATATCGGGACGATATCTGCGCCAGCCTGGCTATCAGTGTCCTTTTTTTCTTCGTTGGTGCTGTCTTCCCCCGTCACGATATCCGAATCAGTAGTCACCGTATCCGTTTGATAATAGGTGCTGTCATCCTGTGCCATCGCCCGGCTTACCGGCAGGCAAAACACAGTCAGTAACAAAAAATAGGTGATACCAGTAACTTTTCTCATAGTTTATGCTGTCATCAGTTGAGGTAACGCATCCGCCATTAAAGCAGCCTGGGTTTTTGCTACTTTGAGAGGGTAAATGGCAAAATACCAAACCATGAAGGATAGGCTTGAAACTAATATAAGGATACTGGCCCAAACCGGTAAGCTGGTGTTGGCCGTATTGTCGAAGGCATTGCTGCTGAGATAGGTCACGTTACTTTCAAAAAAACCAGCGATGCAAAACAGGGGTATTAGCGCAATGATCAATTTAATTGCGTCCTTCATACTGCGCATCAACGAATCTTTCCAACTGAAAGTACCTTTGAATAATAATCCTTTGGCAACAATATACCCGCTCATGGCCGCCAGCACAAATGATGGGATTTCAATAGCGCCGTGGATCCAGATTACCAGCACGCTTTCCCAACCGATGCCCTGAGCAAAATGCATGTATTGAAAAACCCCCAGCATCATACTGTTGTTGAACAAATTCCAGGTGGTCACCAATCCGAATGTGATGCCGCCCGCAAAGGGAATGAAAGAAACCAGTATATTGTTAAAGGTTATTTGCGCAAACATGGTAAACTTATCGTTGTCGCGGTAATAGCCGAAAGGATCTTTGTCTTCAATGCCCTTTTCGGTACGTTCCACCAGCCCGGGCATCAGGTTCCGCATAAAATTAAAATCCTGTATACTGCTCCACACAGCCAGGCCAACGAACAGCAGGAATAACCCGAAGGTAAAATACAGTACGTTCCGATGTTTGTACATCACCATGGGAAGCTCCGTTTTCCAAAAAGAACCCAGCCGGCTGTATTTTTCTTTTTTATTCTGGTAAATTTTTTGGTACGTGCCGGCGGCAATGCCGTTGATCCACCTGGTCACTTTACTTTGCGGGTAAAAGGTCTTGCTGTATGCGAGATCGTCCAGTATCGTAATAAAACGCTCTGCTTGTTCATCCGGGTCATCCGTAGGCTGGTGTTGGTGTTCCTGCCATTTGTCCGCATTTTTTTTAATAAACAGCGCTTCCCTCATGTACCTCTTTAAATTTTGTGGGAAGATAAAGGATAATGGATAATGGATAATGGATAATTGACAATGTTATAGTGGACAATGGTATAATGGACAATGGACGATTTGCAATCGGATAGTGGGCAATGTTTGTAGAAGAAGGGGTAATGTGCGCAATACTTTTTCCATGCGTAGACAGGTTTTGTCAATTAAGCGCTTTATCCTTTGAAGAGTCATGTATCAGTTTGAACTTCGGTACCATCTATTTGCCAGCCATTATGCCGGGAATAAGTTGTGATGAATGAGTTTGTGAAAAATCAGGCTGTGATGAATTTATTAATCACAAGAGGTTTATACACAAACCTGTGAAAAATCAGGCTGTGATTAACTAATTAATCAGAAGCCATTTTATCACAATATCAAATCTGGCTTACATTGTAAAATGAAACGCAGACATAATTATGAAAAAGGATGATACTGGAAATTCAAACTTAGACACAACCCCTTGATGAATTGTCCATTATCCAATTATCCATTGTTTTACATTTGCGGCTCAAAATTTTGTTCGTTCTGTAAACGTCCTTAAAATTTGTTATTACATGGCACAACTACATAACCGGGTCTCCAATGCGGAGCTTAGGGAACTCATGTTGCAGGAAACTGAGCCCCGGATTACCCTAGGTTTTTACCAATACCACCTCATCGCAGATCCGCAATTATTCCGGGATAAACTTTGGAAAGGCCTAACTGTGTTAAAGGTTTTTGGTCGCATTTACGTGGCGCAGGAAGGCATAAATGCACAGATCAGCGTGCCCACCTCCGCTTTTGAGGCCATGAAGTCTTACCTTTATAGTTTTGCATTTTTAAACGGCGTCCGCCTCAATATCGCCGTGGATGATGATGGTAAAAGCTTTTGGGTATTGCGTGTCAAAGTGCGGGAGAAAATCGTGGCCGACGGCATTGACGACCCCGATTTTGACGTGATGAAAAAGGGCCACTACCTCCAAGCCAAAGAATTTAACGAGCTGAGCGAACAGCCCGGTACCGTTGTAATCGATATGCGGAACCATTACGAATACGAAGTGGGGCATTTTAAAAACGCCATAGAAATACCCAGCGACACGTTCCGGGAGCAGTTGCCAATGGCAGTGGATATGATGAAAGGAAAGGAGGACGAAAACATCATCATGTACTGCACCGGGGGTATCCGCTGCGAAAAAGCGAGTGCCTACATGCTCCACCACGGCTTCAAAAATGTGTTTCATGTAGAAGGCGGCATTATCAATTATGTAAACGAAGTGAAACAGGAAGGGCTCGAGCAAAAATTTACCGGTAAAAATTTTGTGTTTGATGAGCGCCTGGGCGAACGGGTCACCGATGAAATCATCAGTAAATGCCACCAGTGCGGCCAGCCGGCGGACACGCATACCAATTGCAACAACGATGCCTGCCACCTGCTTTTTATACAATGCGAAGCCTGCGCGGCGAAGTATGAAGGGTGTTGCAGCAATGATTGCCGCGACGCCTATCGTTTACCGGTTGCGGAACAGCAGGGACGCCGGAAGGGCCAGAGCAATGGTACCATGATCTTTAATAAAGCAAAGGAACGGCTTAGACCCAGGCTGGGAGACCAGTAAAAGGATTTTAGCCATTGGGGTCATTTTCCCGGCCTTCAGCTACTAAACCATCCGGCCCGACTCCGTAACAGGTGGCTTTTACGCACCAGTTTTTTAATCTTACTAGTTTAAACCCTACATTCACATTTCCAAGCTACCTGTTGAAGAAACTATTTTCTATATTATTGTTGACCAGCATGCTGCTGTATACCGTGGGCTTCTATGCGGCCTATAGGTATAACCTCAGCGCCATCAAAGGAGAAATGCGTTCTACAATAGTTTCCGTTCAATATCATCCTGACCAGGTATTTACCATCGAAATTCCACTTGACAATGACCTGGCTATAGCGCAAGACTTTGAAAAAGTCGACACGCATGAACTCAGCTATAAAGGCGAGATGTACGATATTATATCTGCCCGCCGGGAAAAAGATAAGGTCGTGTATACATGTATCAATGATGAGGAGGAAAGCCACCTGATCAATGTTTTCGCTAAACAAGTCCAACAACAAAACAATCACCCGTTGGCCGGAAAAAAGCCGGTATCGCTGATTAAATTTTCTTTTACCGATTTCAATGTATCGCAAGGATTAATCATACCTTTTATCCTGCCGGTAATGTCTATTGCCAATGCGACTGTTTCATTGGATGAACTGGCGGTAACTTACCTCAATATCCCTTCACCGCCGCCCTGGCTGGTATAATTATTATAGTGTAATCCTATCGTTTTTCCTTTAAACGTTCATGTGCTTCTGCGCTGTCAAATGCATGCGAACGCACGAAATCATCACTTTCCGTTACAGGATTACGGTTCCTACACATGTTTATTTATTAACCGGTCTGATCCGGACGTTTTTGTGCCGGGTTGATAGTACGGCCTGTTACTAACAACCCATATTCCTAAAACGATTCACCAAATGGATGGTCGGAAGCACCTAACCAACCCTAATTGCTCATTTAAAATACTACAATTATGAAGCGCCTGATTTTAATAGCTGCTCTGATATGCAGCACCCAACTATTTGCCCAAACCATAAAAGGCACGGTATATGACGCCACCAATAATAGCCCGCTTTCCGGAGCCGCTGTTTCTTTTGGTAAAGGCGGAACCCTCACAGACAGAGACGGCATGTTCATCGTAGACTGCAGTAAAGTAAAAGAAGTAACTGTTTCCTTTATAGGCTATGGCAGTTTTAAAAAAGTGATCAAAAATTGTTCAGATGCCCTCAATATTGGTCTTACTCCATCTAACAGCAACTTGAATGATGTGGAAATTACAGCAACTTCTGCCACCAACAAATCACTTTTATACCAGCCATCTTCAGTTACCAAACTCACTACCACCGAGCTGAAACGTGGTAATGGCCTGTTCCTCGATGATGCCATCAATGGCAACGTACCCGGTGTAACCATGAACAGAAGAAGCATGAGCGGCGGACAGCAATTCAACATCCGTGGCTATGGCAACGGATCAAGAGGCTCCCGTGGTGTAAGCAGCAACTTCGACGGACAGGGATACAAAGTATACCTCAATGGAATTCCGGTTACAGATGCTGAAGGCATTACCACATTAGACGACCTCGACTTTGGTTCTGTTGGTAATGTAGAAGTAGTAAAAGGACCGGCGGGTACCTTGTATGGCCTTGCCATAGCAGGTGCTGTAAACCTAAGCACCATTAATCCTGAGAAAGGTAAAACCTCTGTAGGCCAGGAGGTAATAATCGGTAACTACGGCTTGCAACGCTATACCACACATTTTCAAATGGGCGGCGATCATTCTTCTATATTGTTGAATTATGGCCACCAGAAATCGAGTGGTACATCGATCCATAACGAGTCTACAAAGGATTTTGTAAACTTCATTGGTAATTTTCAGCCCAACGACAAGCAAACCATTACCACTTACGCCGGTTATAGCAACAGCTACGACCAACGTTATGGCGAATTGACCATCAGCCAATACGAAAATGACGACTACAGCGGTAACCCCAGCTACATTAAAAATGATGGCCATAGCAATGTGATCACCTTCCGTGCTGGTGTGGGTCACAACTATAAATTCAACAAAAATATTTCAAACAACACCACCGTTTTCGGAACCGGCTTTACCAGCAATGCAAGTTCTGCAGGTGGATGGTCCGATAAAAACACGATCAATTATGGCCTGCGTTCAACTTTCGATACGAAATTTTCTTTGGGTGCCGGCACTACTTTAAGCGGCCTTACCGGTATTGAAACACAACGCCAGGATGCGCAGGTAATTGGCTATAATACGAAGGCCAGTCCTTTTGACCCCAATCCAACGGTGTATAACTATGGTGCCAGCCCCTATTGGGTGATTAATGCGGTAACATCGGACGCAGCCAGCACCAGCAAAACCACTTCTTTATTTACCGAATGGACATTGGCCTTGCCTAAAGATTTCTCCGTAACAGCGGGTGTTGGCGTTAGTAACATGAAGATCTTGCTGAATGATCGTTTCAACACAGCTACTGCCACCAAGCCTTCTACTTTCGAGAAAAATTACACCGGAATGGTAAGCCCGCATGTAGCCATCAACAAGGTTTTCAGCAAGCAATTCTCAGTTTATGCCTCTTACAGCAAAGCATATAAAGCACCGGTAAGTTCCTATTTCTACATTACGACACCAGCAGTTACGACACCTGCAACTCCAGCTACCGGCCGTGTAAACGAGGTGTTGAAACCAGAGATCGGCAACCAGTATGAAGTGGGAACAAAAGGCCAGTTGATGGACAATAAGCTTACCTACGAACTAGCTTATTTTCATGCTGAGTTTTCTAATAAGATGACTGCTATTTCAGTAGTGTCGCCGGCATCTACCAATACCACGCTGTACTCCTATGTGGTAAACGGTGGCACCCAAAAGCACAATGGTTTTGAAGCGTTGGTTAAGTATACCGCTTACCAATCTAACAACGGTTTCTTCCAAACCGTTCGCCCATTTGCCAACATGACTTATTCTGATTTTAAGTATGGTAATAATTTCACCATTCAAAAAACAGTATTGGCTTCGGGTGTTGAAGACTATAGCGGCAAAGCAGTTGCCGGCGTAGCTAAATTTATGGGCAATGTTGGAATCGATATTAACATGGATTATGGCTTGTATGCCAATGTGAGCTACAACTACAAAGACAGAATGCCGATTACTTCGCTCAACGATTTTTATGCTACCAGCTACAACCTGATCAATGCCAAGATTGGCATACAACGTAGCCTGGGCAAGCATTTTGATATGGATGCCTATTTCGGTGGAACCAACCTGGCCAGCACCAAGTATTACTATATGGTATTTATAAACCAGTTACCCGATGCGTATATTGCAGCAGCCCGCACCGCAGTTTTCTTTGGCGGTGTTAACCTCAAATACAACTTCTAATAATAGGCCCGGGAGCAATTCCTGCCGGGCTTTCTAAATGCTACACATGAAAAAAATAATATACGGGTTGCTCGCTGTAGCTGCACTTACTTCCTGCGGCCGCTTTGGTAACCATGAAATTGATGGTAAAAAGGATCAGCGGATTGTATGCCTAAGCAAGCAATTAACCGAGTTTGTTTTTGCCCTCGGCAAAGGCCATAACATTGTTGGAGTGGATCTTAGCAGTACGTATCCTGATAGTGCCAGATTAATTAAGACGGTAGGTTATCATCGGGCACTAAGTCCTGAAAGTATTATCGCTATGACGCCCGACCTCGTGATTCATAGCAACGATATCGGACCCGAAAATGTATTGCCACAAATAACTAAAGCAGGGCTTAATATCAAGGCTTTTGGCGGCGCCAATACTTTTGATAGTGCCAAACTTTTATTACATCAGCTGGGTACTTTCTTTGGTGAAGAAAATCGTGCCGATTCCATCACTCAAAAAATGGACGATGATTTTGCAAAAGCAAAAGATACGCTAAAGGCCATGAATCTTAAAGACACACCCACGGTCATGATTATCCATTTTGGTCGTGCCAATAATGTTTATTTTGTGATGAGTGGCCGCGGTGGTGTGGGAGATAAAATGATTGCACTGGCTGGCGGCAAAACGGTGAAATACGATGCCAAGGGTGCGCGGCAAATCAGCGCCGAAGCCGTGGCGGTTTCCAATCCGGATATCATTATAGCTACCGACTACGGGTACGACCAGATGGGCAGCATGGAAAAATTTGTAACCGGTGTTCCGGGAGTGGCGTTAACCAATGCCGGTAAAAACAAGCGCATCGTTCGGTTCGAAGAACATGATATCATCTATTTTGGTCCGCGTACCGGGGAAAACATCATCAAATTAATAAACCTTTTACACCCAACGGCGAATGCTGCAACGAAGTAGATTTTTCTTCCTGGCACTGATTATCCTATTGGCGGTTACGCTGCTGCTGGCGATTGCCTTTGGCGCTGTGTCGATATTGCCGGGGGAAATGGCTTCGGCGATAAAGCATTTTTTCCAGGGTAAAAACCCTGCTAATATTTATGAAGGCGTGTTTTTGCAATTGCGCCTGCCACGGGTTTTACTATGTGCCATTACCGGTGCTATACTTTCTGTTAGCGGCGTATTGATGCAGGGGTTGTTCCGTAATCCGATTGTGGAGCCCGGACTGATAGGAACCAGTGCCGGTGCGGCTTTTGGGGCATCCGTAGTATTTGTAATGGCCGCCGGCATGAGCAAGGAATTGAAAGCAATAACCGGTCCTTTGTTAGTTCCACTTGCAGCTTTTGCCGGCGGATTGGTAGCTACCTTCTTAGTGTACACATTAGCAAAAAGTCAAAAGCGGGTGTCTATAACTTCCCTGCTGTTAATAGGGATTGCGGTCAATGCCGTGGGACTTAGTGGCACTGGTTTTATGAGTTATGTGGCCCGCGATCCGCAGGCACGCAGCATCACTTTCTGGAACCTGGGAACGTTTTCCGGTGCCAGCTGGTTGCAGGTGTTTATAACTGCCGTTGTTGCTGGCATTGTATTCTTTTTATCCCTTCGTTATTCCAAGCAACTCAATGCACTTATTCTCGGCGAGGAAGAAGCATCCTACCTGGGCGTAGACCCCGACCGGCTGAAAATGAAACTGATGATCCTGAATACTGCGATGGTTTCTGTGGCCACCGCTTTTGTAGGTGTGATTAGTTTTATGGGCCTGATAGTGCCGCATGTACTGCGGTTGCTGATCGGCAGCGACAATAAGAAGTTGTTGCCGGCGTCGATGCTGCTTGGGGCTGTATTGCTCACCTGGGCCGATATGGGCGCCAGGCTGTTACTCGCCCCGGCCGAGATACCGATTGGTATCATTACCTCGATGGTAGGCGCTCCTATCTTTATCTTTTTGCTGAAAAAATTTAATGTATTGCAGGAAAAAGGAGGGTTCTATGCTTGAGGTAACGAATGCAGGCTACGCTGTTGGCGACAAATGGCTGGTTAAAAACGTCAGTTACCAGTTCCACCCTGGTAAATGCTATATGCTTTGCGGACCCAATGGCGCCGGCAAAAGTACCCTGATGAAAATGCTGAGCCTGGAGCTGGAGCCAGCGGAAGGAAATGTGCTGTACAATGGGCAAGTCGTAAATTATAAGCGTAAAAAAAATTACGCCCGCTATCGATCGGTATTAAGCCAGATGGTAGATATCAGCTTTCCATTGCATGTGGAGGAAGTGGTAATGATGGGCCGTTATCCGCATTTTGATATCAACCCCACGAAACGCGATCTCGCTATTTGCGACGAAGCGATCAGCATGCTCGGCATTGACAAATTTCGCAGGAGAAATTTTCTAACATTAAGCGGGGGAGAAAAACAACGGGTACAATTTGCCCGCGTGCTGACGCAGATATGGGAGCCGCCAACTGATGGCTGCCGCATCTTGTTACTGGATGAACCCATCTCCAGTCTCGACCTGAAATACCAGTTCGATTTCCTGCAGCATGTTGAAAAATTTATAGATGAACGCACCATCGTAGTTGCCATACTGCACGACCTGAACCTGGCCCTTAATTATGCCGATGAACTTCTCTTGCTGAGTGAAGGCAAACTCTTCGCCTCAGGTGCACCTTCCCAGGTGCTGTCTCCCGGGCATATCGAGCAGGTATTCCACCTGCCAACGACATTGCACAAATTTGATGGCGCAAATCTGTTATGGGTGAAATGATCGTGCTAAGTGTTGGCAGCAGGATATTAGTAATAATATAACTCATATATGTAAAGAGCTTTCCGGACGATAAGGTCAGCCATTTATCTATTCCGGTGATTGATCCGACATGAATTCGAACGCACCTTTACGGAGATTGATTCCGTATTCCAAATATGCCTTGAGGCAAGCAAGAAAATTGGCCCAGCCTTCGGTATTTTGCTTCAACCATTTAATGCCGTCTTCATTATGTGGCATGCTTTTTTCGGAAATGCTCACCAGTGTTTTACCGGTTCCTCTTTCGGTGAGCGTCATTTCAACCAGCAATTTATGACCCTTTGCACCGTCCCAGTAATAAGACACATATTGGTCGGTTATGATTTTACCCGTTTTTACATTGACCACCATGTCAAATTCGGGAAATTTCCATTCGAGCTCCTTGTTTTCTTCCATCCGGCCGCTGCTTTCGGAAATAAAGTAGTTACTCATTTTTAAGGGGTCTACTATGGCTTCAAAAACCTCGTGAACAGGCTTGAGTACCTGGATACCGGCTTTAATTTCAAGAGGCTGATCGTTCATGGTGGGATGATTTTACCGTTTAGAAAAGATGTAACATAAAAGAACCGGCGACCTGAATGGCCGCCGGTTTCAAAAATATAATTTGTAGTGTAATAAAACAAGAGAGATACCAGGTAGCATAGCCGGGCAGAAATAACTTCTGCAATTTGCTGGCATTGATAACCATTGAACCCAGAAACCCGTGTACTATTGACCGGATAACCAGCTCAGCATGTGTTGTCAATAGAAACGGTCTTGCCAGCTGTTAGCTAAGTCTTTTGGAGCCGTTGTTTTTGGCAAAGCATCTTTTTGATTTTTTACTGTAGGGCTTGTATCCGCTGGGTAATAGGCAATCTTACCCATTATAGGCGGTTCAGGTTTTTCGGCACGCGTTTTAACTACCACGGTATCTTTTTTCCTTTCAACTACAGGAGGTTGGGCGACCATACCCATTGTTGTGTTTTCGTCGGGCACAAATACCGGTTCGCCTTTGGTGACTTCACAACTTGTTTGCAGCGTTGTATCTTTTGTAGTTACTGGATATGTTGTGTCGCCCATCAATTGCCCTTTTTGCTGTGGCGTTGCGGTTGCGATGATACCCACGGTAGTTGGCGGTTCACTGATTACATCACAACCAAACAACATGCTCCCAAAGGCCAGCATCACGACGGCAATAAATTTTTTCCAGCCGGAGATTCTTGAATAAAATATCGTGTTGGGAATTTGGATGCGAATACGCTGCAACTGCGTGTTATTGAACTTGCCGCATACTTTATCACCGGACCGGTTAAGCAGGTAGTGCTTCACTTCGTCGTCGGACATATTGGTAAAATCGACCACATCTTTGGCGCAGGCACCGCAGAAAGCGCCGCGGCTGGTTGGGGTCATGGCATCCCAGTCTTCATGACAGGGTTTGGGTACTTTTATCTGGAACATGTTATAAATTTTGCCGCAGATGCAAGTCTTTTGAAAAATTCACAGCGACGCTGGAAGTAAATGTTAATTGATCGTAAAGGGCTGTAGGCGCCGCAAACAGCGAGTGCCATGGCATTCCAGTCTGGAGCATGGGTTGCCAGCCTTAAGCGTTGCCAACCTTTTAAAGGTTGGCAACCCTGCGGAAAAGGAATATTTTCGCCGCTTAAAATCTGTCCCATTGAGCACCACGGCTTTTTTAATAACACCACCTTTCACCCAACTCAACACGCCCTACCCGGCCACAGCGTACCTCAAGGGCTTTTTGAATACCAAAGGGATTTCCGCTTTCCAGGCCGATCTTGGAATTGAGGTAACCTTACAATTATTTTCCAAAAAGGGCCTGAGCACTTTGTTCTCACGGGCCGTGGTGTCCGAAACCACAAACGAAAACATTCGTCGCATCCTTGCTTTGCAAGCCGATTATATCCAAACCATTGACGAGGTGATTCGTTTTTTGCAGGGCAAAACACCCACACTGGCACAACTTATCTGCAAAAGGGACTTCCTGCCCGAAGCATCCCGTTTTGCCCAAACGGACGACCTGAACTGGGCCTTCGGTACCATGGGAATACAGGATAAGGCCAAGCACCTGGCCACGATGTATCTCGAAGACCTCAGCGATTTTATTACAGCCTGCGTGGATGGCCATTTTGGGTTTAGCCGCTACGCCGAACGACTGGCAAGATCAGCCAACAGCTTTGACGAATTATACAACAGCCTCCAGCAGCCCTATACTTTTGTCGATGAATTGCTGATCAATTTGCTTGAGCAAAAAATGGCAGCTTTGGACCCCAGGCTGGTCGCTATTTCCGTTCCATTTCCTGGCAACCTTTACAGCTCCTTACGTTGCGGCCAATGGATTAAAAAACACTATCCCAACGTAAAAGTGGCCATGGGTGGCGGATTTGCCAATACCGAACTTCGTGGGCTCAGCGATATTCGGGTCTTTGAATGCTTCGATTTTATTACACTGGACGATGGCGAAGCACCTATAGAAAACCTCATCGCGTTTATCGAAGGCAAGAAAAAGATGGAGGAACTGAAGCGGACCTTTTTGGTGTTGAATCAGGTAGTTGTGTATATCAACAACGCCAGTTGCAAAGACTATAAGCAAGGCGAGGTAGGCACTCCCGATTACAGCGATTTTTTACTGACTGAATATATTTCAGCGATAGAAGTGGTGAACCCAATGCACCGGCTTTGGAGCGACGGGCGCTGGAACAAGCTGACCATGGCCCATGGATGTTACTGGGGCAAATGCACTTTTTGCGATATCAGCCTCGACTATATAAAGGTGTACGAACCCATTGCCGCCAGCCTGCTTTGCGATCGCATGGAGGTGATGATCGCCCAAACTGGCGAGACTGGTTTTCATTTTGTGGATGAAGCTGCGCCACCTGCGCTCATGCGTGCCCTGAGCCTCGAAATCATCAGGCGGAAATTGACCGTCAGTTGGTGGACCAATATCAGGTTCGAAAAAAGCTTTACCCGCGACCTCTGCCTGTTGCTGAAAGCGGCGGGTTGCATCGCTGTAAGTGGCGGATTGGAAGTAGCCAGCGATCGCTTGCTGGCGTTAATACAAAAAGGGATCACTGTGGCGCAGGTGGCCAGGGTAAACCGGCATTTTACCGAAGCTGGCATCATGGTGCATGCCTACCTGATGTATGGATTTCCTACCCAAACGGCACAGGAAACGATCGACTCGCTGGAGATGGTTCGGCAAATGTTCCAGGCAGGCATCCTCCAATCGGGCTTCTGGCACCAGTTTGCGATGACGGCACATAGCCCGGTAGGCCTGGCGCCCGAAAAATTTGGCGTAAAAAGCATCACCAATGGCGTCCCCACATTTGCTAATAATGATGTGGTGCACGAGGATCCTACCGGTGCCGATCATGACAGCTTTAGCTTTGGGCTGAAGAAATCGCTGTTTAATTTCATGAACGGAATTGGATTTGAAGAGCATCTTAGCAGTTGGTTCGAGTGTAAGGTTCCCAAAACCAAGGTGGATCCGGCATTCATTGTCAATGCATTGGAACAGGAAGAGTTGAATATTGTGAAGCCAACCTCCAAAGTGGTGTACACAGGTCATCAGCCCGTTGTGGATTATTTCACCAAAAGTAAAAAAGGCAGTAGCTGGCAAATGGCGTCGATCACAATTGAAAGTCGCAAAGAAACTTTCAATATTAAAGTAGACGAGCAACAGGGAAAATGGCTGGTAGGAATGCTGGCCCGGTTATCTGTATCCAACCCGAAAACCTATACCCTGCAGGAGGTGAAAGAAAGCTACGAAGGCGCTGGTCTTGAAGATTTTGAACTGTTTTGGGATAATAAGCCGGTCAGCACAATGAACAGGGTAGGGTTGCTGGTATTGTAATATTCAGGGTAAGAGAGCCCATATTATTAACTTCAATCATTGTTACACTTTCGGTTTCTTTAAAAAAATCTATTTTGATGATTCAACCATTTTTCGTCCCGAAAAGGAACTCAGCGTTGGTACAACTTGTCGCGGCGGGAAGGCTAATAACGGCGGGCGGTTGCTTAATAGTTGCCCTGTGAATGCCTAATTGGAACTGTGTTTATGCGACCGGCCTGGTCGCGCAAATCATAATCCCGCTATTCTATCGTTATTTTAGTACCGATTATCGAAATGTGCGTTTAAAATCAACCTTTATACTAACTGCCTGCTGCCTGTATTGCCTTTGGGGAATGGCGCAGAAAACCCCATTGTCGAATATCCGGCAAAAGATGATCGCTGTACAACGGCGACCCCTACAGTTTGACACCCTGAGCCTGGTGCCCAATACTTTTTTTCTTAAAGGTTTTAGCAAACAGCAATACAAACTTTCTGAAGCCGATGCCATGCTGGACTGGACGGAGCTGCCTGAAATGGATAGTGTAGCGATAAGTTACCGGGTATTTCCGTTCCGGCTCAACACGGTAAGCCGCAGGTACCTGTACGATTCGATTGCCAATAAGTTTGTAGCCGACCCCCTGATCTTTAACCGGAATAACAGGAAGAATGCGGAGAATAAATTATTGGATTTTGGCACCCTCACGTACAGCGGCAGCCTGGGCCGGTCATTGAGTTTTGGCAATTCGCAGGATGCCGTCGTGAACTCCAGCTTTAACCTTCAACTGAACGGTATGCTGGGCGACAGCATTCAGGTCGCGGCTGCGATCACCGATAACAATATCCCGATCCAGCCGGATGGCACTACGCAGCAGCTCAACGAATTTGACCGCATTTTCCTCCAGTTTAAAAAACGTCCCTGGCAGGTAGACCTGGGCGATATTGACCTGCGGCAGACCAACTTTTACTTTCTCAATTTTTATAAGCGGCTGCAAGGGCTTTCGTTTCAAACTGAAAACCGGGTCAGTAAAAACATCACCAATAAACTCACCGCTACGGGCGCTGTAGCAAAGGGGAAATTCACCCGCAATATTTTCCCAGGCCTCGAGGGTAACCAGGGACCGTACCGGCTGACAGGGGCTAACAACGAACTGTTCTTCGTCGTACTGGCCGGAACCGAACGGGTGTTTATCGATGGCGTGGCGATGCAACCCGGCGAAGACCAGGATTATGTGATCAATTACAACACGGCAGAGGTAACGTTTACTCCACGTCAAATGATTACCAAAGATAAACGCATACAGATAGAATTTGAATACGCCGATCGCAATTACCTCAACTACCTGGTGTATGCGGGTAACGAATTACAAATAGGCAAAAAATTAAAAGTATCTATTGGCGCTTATTCCAATTCTGACTCGAAAAATTCACCAATTAACCAAACGCTGGACAAGGGGCAGAAACAGTTTCTGAGCCAATTGGGCGATAGTGTCCAAACCGCATTTTACCCAACTGCTTACCTCGACACATTTGCGGTAGGAAAGATATTATATGTAAAAAAAGATTCGGTTGTTAATGGTGTCGCTTACCCAATTTATCTGTACCAGGCATTCCAGGCTGGCAATATGTTTGGACTATCTTTTGCGGAACTGGGACAAGGAAGGGGCAACTATATTCCGGCTTTTAATGCGGCCAATGGCAAAGTGTATTTGTGGGTAGCCCCGGTTAATGGCGTGCCACAGGGAAACTACGAACCAGTGAGCCTGCTGGTGGCGCCGAAGAAACAACAGCTGGCTACTATAAAAACCGAATACCGGATATCAGACAAGGCACAAGGCTTTGTGGAAGGGGCTTTCAGTAAATGGGATGTGAACACATTTTCTGCCAAAGACAAAGGGAATGACGTGGGTGGCGCGTTACGATTGGGTGTTAACGATAGCCGGTCAGTGCTGATGGGTAAGAAAAAGCTGGACCTTAATTCGACACTGGGCTATGAATATGTGAGTGAAAAATTTAAACCGTTAGAGCGGTTGCGTTCGGTAGAATTTCTCCGCGACTGGGGATTGCCTTTTACTCTGACTAACAATGTAACGGAACAATTGCCCTCCGCGGCTTTTGAATTGCGCGATGCCAATGCCAACAGCGTTCAATACAGCTACCAGGGCTATACCCGCAGCGATGGCTACCAGGGCCACCGGCAGTCGGTAACTAACTATTTCAATTACAAGGGATGGCAGCTCAACGACCAGGTAATGTATACGTCCATCAGCGGCACCACTTATTCGGGGTTCCTGCTCCGGCCAGTGCTCCGGCTGAATAAAGTGCTTAAAAACTGGCATGATTATATTATTGGCGGTTCCTTTTATATGGATCATAATCAGCTTGGCTACCGGCAACTGGATTCGCTGAGCCCCGCCAGTTTTTCGTTTAAAGACTGGACTGCATATATCAGGAGTAACCAGGCAAAAGACAACCGTTGGTCGCTCACTTATACTTCAAGGGCCAACAGCCTGCCGCAAAAAAATGCTTTTGTAAAATCCGATGTGAGCCACAATTTTTCGGGCCTGGTAGAACTGCTCAAGAACAGCCACCACCAGTTTCGCCTCAATGCTACGTATCGCATTCTGCAGATAAAAAATCAGGCTATCACCACCCAGAAACCCGAGGATAACCTACTCGGCCGGGCCGAGTATATCACCAATATGCTGAAAGGAATGATATCGGCGAACCTGCTGTATGAACTGGGTGCAGGCCAGGAGCAACGTCGTGATTTTAGTTATGTGGAAGTGCCGGCAGGACAGGGTGAGTTTACCTGGATCGATTACAACAACGATGGCATCCAGCAACTGAACGAATTCGAAACCGCGCTTTTTCAGGACCAGGCAAAATTTATACGGGTGTTTACGCCTACCAATCAGTTTATTAAAGCCGCCTACAATACACTTAACTATTCACTGGTGATTTCGCCACGTAATTTTCTTACCAGGCCCGGGATGAATAGCCTGGAAAAAATGCTGGCAAAAGTTATCCTGCAAAGCACCCTGCAAACCACCCGCAAAGCCATCAGTACCAATAAATTTCAGCTGGATCCTTTTAAGGGTTCGGTGTCGGATACCAACCTGATCTCGTTGGCAAATACGTTTGCCAATACGCTTTCTTATAACCGGTCGAGCACCGTATGGGGTTTTGATATCAACCAGAATTTTAATACTAATAAGGCGATCCTTACCTATGGTTTTGAAACCAGGAAGTACCGGGATTGGGCCGGGCGCATCCGTTGGAATATCGGACGCAGGTACACGATAGAAATGCTGGAAAGACTTAACCGGCAAGGGCTCACGGTTCCCAATCCCAAATTCGACAACCGGAACTACCTGATTAAAACGGTATCTGTGGAGCCTAAATTTACGTATACCGCGGGCAGTGTGTTCCGCATTGCCGGCAGCTTCAGGGGTGATTGGAAACAGGGTTCGAACAGTACGGGCAATGAGCCTTGTACCATCCAATCGATTAATATTGAAACCAAGTATACTATTTTACAAAGTGCCTTGCTGAATGCCAAGCTCACTTTCAGCAATATCAGTTACGCCGGCCCCACTAATAACACTATTGCTTTTATCATCCTGGACGGACTGCAACCGGGCAAGAATATTTTATGGAGTGCCGACTTTACCAAGCGCCTCGCAAATAGTCTCGAACTCAATTTTCAATATGAAGGTCGAAAGCCAGGATCGGGAAATACAGTTCATATAGGGCGGGCCTCGTTGAGGGCGCTTTTTTAGCTGGCGCGGGGGTGCAAGTTTACACATGTAAGTGTTCACGCGTTAACGCGTTCAAGGGTTTACATCTTGTGATTTTTTTTGGTTGAAACTTGAAACCTTTTGGATTGCCAAAGCAGCGGTTTTTAATGGGGTACTCTTTTTTGGCAGATCACTTCAAATTCCCAGCACCCCCAAACAGTGCAACGGTTTCCGAACCCCTAATCTCGTGAACGCGTGAACTTGTAAACTCCTGAAACCTCATTTGACCGCTCTCCGGAGTTGCTTAAAGCTAAGATCCAGCAGTTCGTACCGTTTGGGGTTGGGCAGGTAGAAATGCCACCACTCAGTATCTAGGGCTATGAAGCCGTATTGTTCCATCACTTTTTTTAGCAACCTACGATTTTGGATTATGGCTTCCGGCAGGTTCATAAAGTCCTGGTGACTGGTATCGCTAAAGCTGTCGAAAGCTGTTGGCATATTGAGTTCCCTGCCAGTTTTGCTGTCTATCAGGGTCAGATCCACGGCCACACCCCGGTTGTGGCCGCTGCCATTGGCAGGGTTGGCGGCGTAACGGTCGTCGGGGACGATCTCCCACATTTTACGCGTAACGGAGTAGGGCCGGTAACTGTCGAAGATCTTGAGGTCGAGGCCAATGGTATGCAGGCTGTCCTGCACTTTTTTCAGCGCGTTGGCTGCCTCCAGTCGCAGGTAGGGTTGGGGGTGATGGTATAATACCTGGTGGGTGAAATTATCCGCGGTGGCGTAAAAGAACGCTGTGTTAACCGGGTGTAATAAGCTACTGAGTGGTACCATTCGGTGTGTGCTGTCGGCTTTTATAATTTGCCGGTATGTTCCGTTACGCTCCACCACCGGTAGTCCATATTCATTTTTAGGTACGGCATTAGGCTTGGGCGCACAGGAGCAGATGCCGGACAAGATAATTGCTGCTGTCAAATTTATTTTTTCTATTTTGTTCATGTGCAGGGAAATTGCGATGCGGTTAAAACTACGTTCATTTCCTGCACGGGAATGAATTTATAGGACCGAACGAGGTAAAATCGTGCATTGTTGATGAGGGCATTTAGCCAGTGGTTTTTCGCCAATTTAATATTGCAATCAATGAATTATTGGACCTGGTGGGTGGATTGCGAATTACAGGTTCGGGACTTTCAAACTTTGTGTAACGTCCGTTCTCGATGATTGCCGTTGATTTGGCAGGTACGTCCGGTATCTTTGCTTACAGGCATTACACATTTTAAAGCAGCCTTAATAGTACGATATCTGTCATACAGCAGTGGGCTTAAATATTTTATCTCAAATTGAACACCCACCGTACATTTGCCACCAATAAAAAACGAAACGTTATGAAGAAATTTTTATGTTCATTACTGGCCATTGGTCTTTTATCTGCTAATGCCCAGGATAATGACTATAAAAAAAGTCCCAGCCTCATTCTTAACCTCACTGCTTTTGACTTTAAAACAGCACAGGCCATCCGTTCTTCCTCTTTGAGCACCGTGCTTACCGAAAAGAAGTGGAGCAAACTGGGACAGATGAACCTCGGATTTGGCCTTAGTTACCTAAAAGGACTTTGCAGTCATATAGACCTGATGGCATCCATTAATGGAGCTTTTGTAAAATACCCCTTCCGCGATAAAGTGCCTTATACGAACGATGGGCTGTTGCTGGAAGCTGATGCCGTGGCCAACATTAAGCTGTTGACTGATCAACACGTGGTGTCTCCTTATTTATCAGCTGGTATCGGTGCTTCAAGGTTTGAAAATGTCTATGGCGCTTATATCCCGGTTGGAGCCGGCATCCAGGTTAAACTGTTTGACGAAACCTTTCTGCTGACCAATATCCAGTACCGTATTCCTGTAACCCAGGAGGCAAATTACCACCTCGTGTATTCTATTGGTTTCGGAAGTGCCTTGTCAGAAAGGAAACCGGAAATGGCAAAACCTTTGCCCATGATACCGGTAGTGGAAAAGGCCCCACCGCCCGTGATGGAAGTAGTAAAGCCTAAAGACAGCGACAATGATGGTGTGCCCGATGATGTTGATAAATGCCCGACTATTCCTGGTGTAGCCAAATACAATGGCTGCCCTATACCCGACAGCGACAAAGACGGTATTAACGACGAAGAAGATAAATGTCCTAACCAACCCGGTCTTGCACGTTACCAGGGTTGCCCAATTCCTGATACTGATGGAGACGGTGTAAACGATGAGCAGGATAAATGCCCTACCGAAGCTGGTCCGGCCACCAATGGTGGGTGCCCGGTAAAAGTAAAAGAGAAACGTGTAATTACTGAAGAAGTCAAGGCCAAGGTGGAAATGGCTGCCAAAAGGGTTTTCTTTCAAACCAATAAATCCACCTTACTTTCGAAATCTTTCCCGTCGCTGGAAGAAGTTATTGCGATATTGAAAGAAAATGAAGATGCAAAGCTGGATATCGAAGGCCATACCGATAACACAGGTTCGGATAAAATCAACCAGCCGCTGAGCCAGAACAGGGCCAACGCTGTGATGAAATATTTTGTAAAAAATGGTATTGACGCAAGCCGCCTTACAGCTAAAGGATTCGGAAGCAGTAAGCCCCGTGCTACCAATAAAACTGCTGCCGGCCGTGCCGAAAATCGTCGTGTAGTAATGACGCTCGCAGATTAAACCAGTCGCGATAGCTTATAATTGAAAAATCCCCGCTGCAGTTAAGTAGCGGGGATTTTTATGATTTGTAAACTCAGGGTCCGGCTTACTTTTCTGAGGTAATCTATTCGTCGCGGGGTAGAATAGTAAATGATGGAACGCGGATTAATCCGATGCATTGCTTATTTTCAAATGAACGACCGGCATTTTTTTACTAATTGCCAGGAAAAAGTCAGGTGATTAATTCACAATTGTGTCCTTTGCGAAGTTTGTCACTTCAACTAACTCCATCGCACCGGCCAGGTTCGGGCGTATTAGTTGCCAGACGTTACCAGGTTTCTTTGTTTTAAAAAAACCTGGTATTGCTTGCCAGCTTCCCAGATATACTGGTATAATTCGAGGTCGTTGCAATTCTGTACGAAGTAGTAATCGGGCCGGTAACGAACCATAAAACTGTCGAGTTCGTCGGATTGGATACCCGTTAATTTCTTTACAATGGTCCTGGTAAAGCGGTGGTCGATATATTTATCCTGTTCCTGCTGAAGCAGTCTTCGTTGCAACGACAGTATCCGCCGGTTTCGCTTAAACCTGAACATATTGATGATCTCTGCCGGATCCATGCCCACGGCACCGTTGCTACCAACATTGATACTGCTGAGCGGGTTTGGCTTTTGAAAACTGAAAACTTTCGCATAATCCAGCCGGTTTTGCATAGAATCCAGTCTATAGCTTTTCGCCCTTACCACAACTGTTGGCAGCAGGCCACTCGTCACATGGAGGCTCATATTAAAATCCCAGGGGTAGGCAATGTCTTTTACTGCAGTAGATTTAGTGGGTTTGTTGATGTAGGAAAAATAAATAGAATCGTTGGGTGGCAAGGATAGGGTATAGTGACCGTTGGAGTCAGTGGCTGTGCCCCTTCCGCTGCTGCTGAGTACGCTCACACCTTCGAGCGGTATGCGTTGAGTAACATCGTAAACAGTTCCTTTTACCTGAACCTGTGGCTGACTGTAACCCTTGCAAACGGAGAATAAGCATAGCACAATAAAACAGGTTATGAGAATAAGGTGGCTGCGGGTCAAAATATTTTTTTTGGCATGTAATATTAAGTCAGTAAACCCGGACCCCGGCGCTGACGCTTTTACTTTTAACGATGATTTACGGAAACGGGTGGCTCCCGCACTCGCCTGAAAACGCTGCAGCCAGCATCATTAAGCCGCCTACCTGCCAATGAGGGAAGCAAGACTTATCAATTCATTTTTTTTGTAAGCATGCTCCGGGTCGTCGAAACAGCGTGAAAATTCCTTTAATAACAGCCCGATGATTTGTTTATTAGTCATCGGCTTAAAATACGATTCAACAGGCGTTACCTGGATGCGGCTAAAATAGGTTTCGATATCCTGGTGAGAATAGGCGGCTCCGCTGCTGGGGTCGATATAAAACTTGATCTGGTCGTTAAACTGGTGGCCGCCAGCTTTCCCCCACAAACCGGTCACCTGCGGACTAAAATAGGCCAGGATAAACTGTTGCGGGATCTGAATCACTTTTACCGGGATATCCAGCATTTCGCAAAGCACCATGTAGAGGATACCAGTGGTGATGGCATTGCCTTTTTTACTTTCCAGCAGCTTGTGGATCATAAACTCATTAGACCTCAGGTAAGCGATCTCACCGCCTTTTAATTTGTAGTAATTGTAGAGGATACTTTCCATCACTTTTACCTGCTCCAGTGGTGTCAGGTAGTTGTTCAGTTCGATCCACACATTGCGCCGCATTTTTTCAATCTCCTGTAATGGGGTAGCAGCTGCCATTTCCGGGAACTGGTATTTGGCTACCAGCAAGGCACCATAGAGTAGTTCGGCATCCCCGTTTTTCCAGTTGATAAATTCATGTGTGAGTTCTTTGTAATGAACTTTATGAATAATGAGCTCGATGCGCTCCTGCACTTCCTCGCTAATGGTTTGCTCCCATAGGCTTTCGAGGTTGGGAATAATACCGGTGCCATAGCTGATGAGCCGGTCTTCTACTGTAGTGAAAACTTCCTCGTCCGGATCGTCGATCAGGGTTAACAAGGCCGATATTTCTCTTGGTTCATAGTGAGGCATCAGGTCATTTTTGCTTTGGTAGTTTGAAGATACTGTGTGGCCGCAAAAATTGTTTTGAAAAGTAATTCACGGGGTGGTGAAAAGCCTACCTTTTGTTGACCGATCAGGGTGGATGGGCACACGGCTTAAACGGAATTGACGGATGAACACGGATTCTTTTTCAGCGGAAAAAAGTATGTCGCTGTTTTCGTTGTAGCCAATGAACTATGTAAATACTGACTACTAATCAATGACTACTGGCCAATGACTACTGGCCAATGACTACTGAGCAATGACCAATAAATATTGACCCACAGAATATGGCTATACCATAAACCCCAGTTTTCTTTCCATCTCCACACTTAGTTTCGGCAGTTTTCTTCTTTCAATTAAGAAGCTGGTAAGCTGTGCAAATTCTTTAAAGATGTAGTGCTTGTCGGCGGCGCCTTTGAGGTAGTCTTTGCCACTGCTGCCACCGGTGCCAATGCGCTGGCCAATCATGCGGTGCACCATATTCATGTGGCGGTAACGCCAGGTGCTGAGTTGCTCGTCCAGTTCCAGCACAGCATTGATCAGTTGAAATGGCTGCTGTAAAATAGGATAGCCCCGGTACAGCATGATAAACAGGGCCGACCTGCAAGCCGCCGCAGATAGGGTTCGGGAGTCGTCGTTCGAAGAAAAAACTTTGTCGAATGCGTTCAGGTTGCCTGCTTCTGCTTCCGATAAACTTTGTTGCAGGCGATAACGGTATTCAATCCAGAATGAATGGGTATCGTTGGTTTCGGGGTTGCTTAGCACGAAATTTTGCCAGAGTTCCTGGTTGCTAAAAAAAGGCATGCGTTCCAGCCACTTGTTCATCAGTTGCAGCAGGCTGGGTTCACTTTCGGCTTTTTTTACCATCTCTACATATTCCGGGCGTAATATGGAAGTATAATATTGCTGTCCATGGCGCTGCTCAAACTGCAGGCCCAGCCTCGCTTCGAGTATTTTAAACTGCCAGCTTTGAAAACCCGATGCCGGCCGCAGCAGGTCGCGGAAATCCAGGAAGTCCATGGAGGTCATCGTTTCCATAATATCCATTTGATGGATCAATACTTTCATGATGGTATTCACTCGGCTCAGGCGATGCACCACAGTTTGCAGCTGTGGTGAGTTGTCGTTCATTTCCGGTTCCTGCATGATGGCAACAATGGATTCCGTTTCATGCATCATTTGTTTGAACCAGAGTTCGTAGGCCTGGTGGATAATGATGAACAGCATTTCATCGTGTGCTGGCTCATATAGCTCGGTAAAACTTACGGGATGCTGGGCATCCAATATCTTATCGAGTTCCAGGTAGTCGGAATAATACTGGGGTTTATTCATAGGGCAGACTTTTGCGGCAAACATACTATTTGTTCAAAAATGCGGGAGTGCAAAATGGCGGAGGCTACCAGTTGCGGCTTCCAGTTGCCAGTTTCCGGATAACCGGTCTATTTTATATCGAAGGGTTCATCAGATTTGAGCTCCTTCCAATATCCGCTGTTTAAAATACCTACATAGTATCTTCCGGAGAGCACAAAGTGAAGGGCTATCCATAGGACGAAAATGGGTTGAAATTTTACCAGCGGAACATCACCAAAGCCAGCAGTTATAGTAGTGATTTCCGGACTGAACGACAACAAACCCAATAACCCTGTTAACAGCGTTAATCCCAGCATTATTACTCCAGCCTTATGATTTATAAAGACGACCGCTGCCGTGGCGATTAACAAACAAAAGCCGAAAATATGCTTCCACACAAATGCGGTTTCATCATTAAAATAAGCCCTGCATAAAAGCGCCGCGGATACAAATAGAATAATGAGTGGAATAAAGTCTAACTTCTTTCTGATGGCTTTTGTCATAAAGGCAGGCCGGTTGCAGACCTGGTGGCGCAAATATATCGCGGGTGTTTTTATTAAATGCTTGGTGCAATTCTACCGATTATCGGCAGCATTCCCCGTATGCAACCGGAGTAGGGGCGGTTAAATTCCGATATGTGTAAGAAATACACATTGACCTTTCCACCGCATGGTTTTTTCCAATAGTTTTGGAATCAAATTATAAACGATATGCGATCAATGCTAAAACAGTGGGCTGTATTGCTGGCGGCCACCTTCCTGCTTTTTTCCTGTAAACTAATTCCTAAAGAGGAGGAGGCTACGCCCGGAGAAGCCAAAGCAAAAATGATCGATGGCCATCCGGGCTGGATCATGCAGGGGAATGTGTATGAAGTGAATGTGCGGCAGTACACACCCGAAGGTACTTTTAAAGCCTTTGAAAAAAGCCTGGACCGCCTGAAGGAAATGGGAGTTCAGACGCTTTGGTTCATGCCCATTAATCCAATCAGTAAACTCGATCGCAAAGGCGCCATGGGCAGCTATTACGCTGTTGCCGACTATACCGCGGTGAACCCCGAATTTGGCACCGTGGATGATTGGAAAGCCCTTGTAAAGCATGCCCATGAGTTGGGTATGAAAGTGATCATCGACTGGGTACCCAACCATACGGGTGCGGATCATAACTGGGTGACCCTGCATCCTGATTTTTTTATTAAAGACAGTACTTCCGGAAAGCCCGCTGTTCCCTTCGACTGGACCGATACCCGCCAACTGGATTACAAAAACGAAGTGATGCAGGACAGTATGATCAATGCCATGAAATACTGGATTGCCAATACTGATATCGACGGCTTCCGCTGCGATGTGGCCTGGAATGTCCCCGAATCTTTTTGGAATAAATGCATACCGAAGCTGCGTAAAATGAAGAACATTTTTATGCTGGCAGAAGGCGACAAGCCTTACCTGTTTCCCGGTGGCTTTGATGCTACTTATCCCTGGGAAATGTTTCATATGATGGTGGACATAGCTGCCGGTAAACGACCCGCCCTTGCTTTGGATAGTGTGCGGGCAAAATATGATTCGATCTATCCCAAAAATGCCATAGAACTCTATTTTACGAGCAACCACGACGAGAATACCTGGAACAAAGCTGACTACGCAACCATGCCTGGCCCCAAACATGCGCCATTCGCCGTGTTCACCCAAACAACAGGCAACAGTGTGCCTTTGGTTTACAGCGGCCAGGAAGAACCTTTTCTTGACAGCCTCAGTTTTTTTTATAAGGATACGATCAGCTTTGGCAAATACCAGCGGGCTCCTTTTTATAAAACCCTCCAGAACCTTCGCAAAAACAATGCTGCTTTGGCCGCCAATGCCTCGTTCAAAAAAGTGGTGGTAGGCGATGAAAAGGCGCTGTACGCCTATGTTCGCGAAGCTGGTAGCGATAAGGTCTTTGTGATCCTGAACCTATCGGCGAAAGAGCAGACCATCAAAGTAACTGATGCTTCTTTACAAGGTGAGCCCTACAATGTTTTTATGGGAAATAAAGAGCCATTGAAGGGCACCGGGTGGACAATAGAACCCTGGGGTTATGTGGTATACGAGTACCACTGAAGTTCGGATGACGATTGATGATATAATTGAAATGCCCCATGATAGTCTTAGGGGCATTTTGATTATTGTCAAGAATTGAGATAATGGGCTGTTAGATTTATAAATAAAGATGCCATTGTCTGCGCAGTTGCCACCTGAATCACTTAAAACCAGGTTCAGGGTATGCAGGCTTTTTCAAATAATGGCTGCAATAAATGCCATAGCGGCCTATGTTTTCAGATTATGCCCCGCATATTTTATCGGTTCCCGGCAATGTAAGGCTGCCAACAGACGGCGGCGCCAACAATAACTATGCTTTTCGCACCCCCCGCCTGCGTAACCTTTCAATGACGGCACCGTATAGGCACAGCGGCGTATTTTCTTCGTTGGGCCAGGTATTGGATTTCTACGACGGGGTGGGAGGCTGCCGGTCACAAAATGCTTATGTTGCCAATAATCAATTGGATGCCACCCTGCAACTGCTGAACAACAATGATAAAAATACCCTCACCGGGTTCCTCAATGCCCTCAACGATGGTAGCTTTGACAAGCGTATTCCCGCTACGGTACCCAGTGGACTTCACCCCGGCGGAAATATATAAAGCCTTACAAAGAAGTTTCCTGGAAAGATATATTTTAGCAAAAGTCTTTTTATTTTTTGCCTATATTTTTATGGCCACCGGACTTTGAAAGCCCCGCTCAGGAAAGTAGCTTCGTGGACATAAAACCCATATATCAACAACATTGCTTCGCAAAGCATTACACAATAAATGGATATCGCCCGGGTTTTTGGCTGTTCTAAAGCCCACAACAATGACTTGCTGACCCATTGACCAAATGACCAATTTGAGCCTTGCCCCTGCGGACTATTGATATACTCACCTGTTACTCCGTTCCTCCATGTTCAGATCGTTATCAAAAGGGCTTTTGGTAAACGGGTAAGCCGATTGCCTTAAAAAACCTTTGGGGTAGGAGCCCTCATGGACGCCGGTGCCTTTTGGCCATACTTTCCCCGGAAGGTAATAAGTGCCAAAAATCAAGTCGATGACCGGGAAAATAGAAGCGAAATTTTTACCATAAAAAGCCGGGTCTTCGCAATGGTGCCAGTGGTGGTATTGAGGGGTAGTGAAGATGTATTTTAAGGGACCGAAATTGATGCGGGTGTTAGAATGTATAAGCACTGCGTGGATCGCGATAAAAATAATATAGGTATTAAAAACCGGCTGTGAGAAACCCAGTACGTATAGTGGGATAAAGGTCATTGCCCTGGTAAAAAAGATATCGATAAAATGGGTGCGGCTGCCGGCCAGCCAATCCATATGCTGGGTGGAATGATGCACGGAATGAAAGCGCCATAGGTACACATGGTTATGGAAAATGCGGTGCGCCCAATATTGGAACAGGTCGGTGCTGAAAAAGGCCAGTAACAAGCCTGCAATAAATGGCAGGTTTTGTACCCATACATGCACCTGGTCCAATCCAATCCATCCAAAGAAAAGCATCGCCGGCTTCTGGGTAATCACACCAAAGAACTGGATAAACAAATGACTGATGACGAAATACACGAGGTCCGTGCGCCACTCTTCATGAAATTTTGTTTGCTCTTTATTACGGGGGAAAAATAATTCCAGCGGAATAAAAATTACAGTCATCAGCAGCAGGTCAAGCAGCATCCAGTCGAGTCCGAAATGCCAGTTGGTGATTTCCACACTGCGGGCTTTCATACCAAAGGCGCCAAACAAAATCGCAATACCCGAAATCACCGAGCCGGTCAGCGCCCATTTTATTTTTTTACTGAGCAATAAGCTAAGTAAGGCGAAAAAGAAGGACGCGATTACCACACCTGTAATCAATGTGGCCATGCTTTCACCGGTGTACACGTTTCTGAACTCGGGTGTACTCAGTCTTTCCGGGTACCGGAAACAAAGGACGCCACAAAGCGCCAGTATGGAAAGAAAAATGGATATATATCCGCTGATTTGGCCCTGTCCTACTTTTAACCGTTGGGGTTTCATGATGAAAAAGTTTGAGCGAAAATAGGGTGGGCGATCCGGATGATACCAATAAACGGGCAAACGGCAGGGATGGTTGAATAAGCGGAGTCTTTTACTTTATTGCTGGGGCTGAAATGCTGTCGTCAACCTGGTTTTAAACCCTGACCCTTACTGGCAGGGTTTTGTAAGTATCTGCACCAATCCCCCAGTAGACGGCGCTGCTATAAAGCCCGGGTTAAGTGTTACCACATCTGCTGCCAGCGTAGCTTCTGCTACTGCATAAAAACTTACCGTACTGGTAGTAGTAAGAAAGCCAATCGCCGAACGCATGTAGTGCCCAAGCCCAATATTCAGGTTGCTGATATTTAACAAAGATGGTGAACTGCAACTTTGTAAATCCCCATCTGTATTCAGAAAACTGTTTACCCTCGTAAACTGCCCATTAGTGGTTACCTGGTTGGGGAAGCAAAAGTTATTGCCTGCATTTCTAAGACCCCACCAATAACTCATCAGGTTGGTGTATGGAGGAGAAAAATTGGTAGCTCCATTTGGATCTGCACAATAGCCAAAATATTGGCAGTTGTTGGTTCCGTAGCAGGCTTGGCCATTATAAGCAAAAGGATCTGCAGGTGTATCTGTCACCTTATCGCCAGACGAACTTCCATTGGACCCATTAATTTTTTCATAACCATGCGCTGTTTCGAACGTGTGCAGAAGACCAAAGCAGTGGCCCATTTCGTGGCCGATTGTGGATCCTAAACCAATGTTTCCTGAGGCCACAAGAAAAAAGGTGCCGGGAATACCGCCCAGCGCAATACCACCATAACCACAAGGCGGGTTACAGGCTGTATTGTTTCCCTTTATCGTGCGCAGGTAAAAAATATTAATGCAATTGGGTACCTGGTAGGGCGCAAAAGCATCACCATTACTGTCGTCATCTGCATTAAAAGTGGTATTGATAACGGTATTGTTAATGTACTCCGACCCACAATTGATAAAACAGATATTATCGGAAGCATAGGTGGCTAAAAGGCTTGCAAACTCTGTCTTAACTTGTGCTGGTGAACAGGCAGTATTGCTGCCATCATTATTATTGAAAACATGGAAATATACCCTAACCAGGTAGGTAACAGTTTGCAGGCCCTTGATTTGCGGGCCGGCCATATACGCCATCGCTTTAATATCAGCAGCAGTGTCAATATGGCCGTTGCCGCAAGGCAAACCCTGTGCCTGTGATCGCAATGACTGAAAAATCAGCGTTACGAGGATACAGGCAAAAGCGATCAGTTTATTATTTCTTGTTGTCATCAGCTTTGGCTTTAAGGGTTGTGATTTGCTTTTGCAGGTCTATTACATACAAGCTTAATTCTTCTACTTTTTCCATCAGCCTGGTTTGCATATCTCCGATCGCAATGCCGCTATTGCTTACTTCATCCGCTGCAGGCACATTTGGTAAATGACTATTTGTTTGAATATATTTTTCCAGCTCGGGTAGCGTTTTAAGGGTGTAGTTTTTGGCAAAAACATAGTCGGGCCATGCTGCTTTTACTTGCACCCGTACTTCTTCGGCAATGGCTTTGCCACCGATGTTCAGTATATAGCCGGTAGCTACCTGGGTGGTGCCAATGCACACTGCGCCGTTGCCTTTTACACGCATTCTTTCGGTAAATACATTGGGGTTGGTTTCATAGCCAAATGTGATGTCGGCACCCGATTGATCGCTGTGGATGCGGAATTCATTGTTCCATACATCAAACCCGGCATCGCCTGTAGCCCCGGGATAGAATGATATTTTTTTGCCAAAAGTTGCAGGGAAAGACAGCGGCACCAATGGGTTGGTGTTGCCGATACCAAGGTTTCCGGCATCGCTGATGCTAACACTTTCATGCAGGTTGGCGGGCAGCGTAGACGCATACGTGAAAAGCCCCATACGTGCTGCGCCGGTGCCAGTGCCAATTGTTTTTATGGCCCCGGTATAAGGCAGGGCGCCATTGCCCGTTTTTATATAGATGGCGCTTGTAATGCCTGCAGCCAGGTTGGTGGGTGATTCAAACATGGCCATATCGCCATTAACGGCGGTCGACTGTACATGCAGCCTGTATAAAGGGTTAATGGTGCCAATGCCAACATCACCACCATCTAGTATGCTGATGCGTTCTTTCAGGGCGTTAGCATCGGCTGCGCCATAGGTGTACAACCCCATCCTGGCTCCAAATGGTCCATTACCGGTGGTTTTGATAGCGCCTGAATAGTAAAGACCTGTTTTAAAATACACTGAAGTACCAACCCCAACATTCAGCAACTGGCTGTTTTCAAACACCGCTACAGCACTATCTGTGTCTGTTACATGCAGCCGCATTAAAGGATTTGTATTACCGATGCCTACGTTTTGAGCAAGTGAAACCTGCGCTTTCATACTGGCAATGGCTACAAGTAGGTAAATGAGTAACCTGTTTTTCATGATGGTGTTTTTAGAAAGATGAAGTAGGAATTAGTGTTGATTTGATGGACTAAATCTCCTTCCTCAGCATGGGTACAGGATGCCTTGATTAGTCAACGGGCAGATTGGATTAGGATGTGACAGGGATTTCCCGTTGCCTCTGCGTGAAAAAGCAGGTGGGTGTTTTTTTTTGGGGACGCTATTTTTTTACAAACTCAGGTACCAACACCCTCATCCGTCAGGGGAGGTTGAGTGGTGAGTTACAGAAAGAATTGGGAGAACCCTGCCGCCCGGATAACGAAGTCAACGGTCAACGGGTCCTAAGTCTTTGCGGCACAACGCCATCACAATTATTGGATTATTACCAGCTTAAAAGACACCGCTACCGATTATTTGAGCCCATGATCCACTGACTACCGATCATTGACCATTGACCAATAGCCGATGACTATTGACCAATCACGCCTGAAACTGCTGCCATTCACGTTTTTCACCGGGCGAATTATCCCTGGTGCCCCCCCGGCAACGATGCCATTCATTTCCGGCCTAAGTTTTTCCCCTTTTCGTTTGGCTGCCGGACTATTGGTAATGCGATTCATTTATCTTTACCCGATTCCATTCTTTACCCCGAAAACTTGTACTACATGGGCTTGATCAAAGATCGTTTTAAAGAGGTAGCGGACGCTGCCGGCATCGAAATTAAAGACCTGCTGAAAGAACATGGCAGTAAAAAAATTGGCGAAGTAACGCTGTCGCAAGTATACCAGGGTATGCGGGGCATGACCGGCCTTGTTACCGAAACATCGTTGCTGGATGCGCAGGAAGGCATCCGTTTTCGTGGGTATACCATCCCTGAACTCCAGGAAAAACTGCCCAGGGCGCCAGATGGCGGCGAGCCATTGCCGGAAGGCCTTTTTTACCTGATGCTGATAGGCGAACTGCCTACTGAGGAAGAAGTACTTCACCTTACCAGTGTATGGCAACGCCGCAGCCATGTGCCACTGCATGTATTTAATACCATCGACGCGTTGCCATTAAGAGCCCATCCGATGACCATGTTTGTTACCGGTGTGATGGCCCTCCAAACAGAAAGTAATTTCCAGCGGAAGTATTCGGAAGGCATGAGCAAAAAGGATTATTGGGCCGCTACTTTCGACGACTCCATGGACCTGATCGCCCGCCTGCCAAGGATTGCCGCCTATGTATACCGCCGCAAGTACAAATTTGGTGAACATATTAACCCCAATGGCCTGCTCGACTGGAGCGGTAACCTGGCGCATATGATGGGTTATGAAGATGAGAGTTTTAAAGAACTCATGCGCCTGTACATGACCATTCACACCGACCATGAAGGTGGAAACGTGAGCGCCCATACTACCCATCTTGTGGGTAGTGCGTTGAGCGATCCTTACCTCAGCTATGCCGCAGGTATGAATGGCCTTGCCGGGCCTTTGCATGGCCTGGCCAACCAGGAAGTGATAACATGGATCTTTGAAATGCAGGAAAAACTGGAGACCAAATTGCCTTCCAAAGAGCAGATCGCCCAATATGTTCAGGATACACTGACCAGTGGAAAAGTAGTACCTGGCTATGGCCATGCAGTGCTTCGCAAAACGGATCCGCGCTTTACCGCACAAATGGAATTTGGCAAAAAACATATGCCGGATGATCCGTTGGTGCAAACCGTTTGGAATATCTACGAAACCGTGCCACCCATCCTGCAATCACTTGGTAAAATTAAAAATCCATGGCCGAATGTGGATGCGCATAGCGGCGCCCTGCTGGTGCACTACGGACTGGTAGAATATGAATTTTACACCGTGCTCTTCGCCGTAAGCCGTGCATTGGGTGTCCTCGCCAGTCTTTGCTGGGACAGGGCCCTTGGCTTCCCGCTGGAGCGGCCAAAATCCATCACCACAGAATTGGTGAAGAAATGGATCAAGGGTGAAGACAATGTGTGGGGCGATTAAAATGATTGCCTGGACATAATGCAGCAGAATGATTTAATTCCTTATGCGTTAGCGGGGATTTGCTATAAAATATGGCCAACAAAAAAGCCGCTCATTGGGGTGGCTTTTTTGTCTCCGGCATTGATCAACATCATTTTGGTATTGGGGTGGGTTATTGCGGTACATTTTCTTCTTTTTGGTGTTCCCATATCGTAAACCCCCAGCCGCCGCTGCAGGTGTTTTCACCTGCAGCTAGTTCGGGACACCAACGTTCTGCCACCCGCTCTTTGCATTTTTGCCACTCTTTATGATACTCCAAAGTAGTCGATGAAAAAGTAACGTGTAGACACCGGACGGAGTCCGGCGCCTATTAGGGGAAGTAAGCAGTGCGTTGACTGATTAACCGTGTTTGCGAAGCACCAGAGTACTCATGCATCGTACATCATCTACATTCACTGTTTTAAGAGGTTCAATGAATGCCAGCAGGTGTTTTTTCATTAGCAGCGCGAGCAGTTGCCGGGTCAATAAAAATCGTACAGAGCCGTCGGGAATATCAAACACGCCATTCTGTATTTCGGTTACAAGACTTTCAATGCCAATATCTGAAGTCATCCGGATAAACAGGCTGCCATTGGGTTTCAACACCCGGATCATTTCTGCGAACATTTCCAAGAACTGTTTTTTGCTGCCTGCAAAATGCAGTACTGCACTGCTGATAATATGGTCAAAATAATTATCGGCAAACGGGAGGTTTTCAACCGGCGCCACAACAAATCTTTCTTTGGGTACAGATGGATAATGCTCCTTCAATTGTTCGATAGCAGCATCGTTGATATCTGCGCCATAGATAATGATTGCGTTTTGCAAAAACCAATGCAGGTTTCTTCCGCCGCCACAGCCGGCGTCGAGGATGATATCTTTTGCTGTGTAACGGTCTTTTAATATCTGGTCGATGAGGTAGATATCAGTGTTACCGAGGAGGGATTGCAGTTGGAGGTGATTTTTCAAGAATGGAATGTTTAGTGTTTTGGTGATGTTGGAATCTATTACCCGCACATGTTACAGCAAGCTTTACCTGATCATATCCGTATCCACCGGCACATATCCCAAATGCCTGCTCAGCGATAAGATTTGCCCTTTGTGATGAAACTCATGCGTGATCACATGGCTGAATAGCTTCAACGGACTTCCGCTGATTATTACGCCATTAAGCTCGTAAACTATGTCTCTCAACGGCGCATCCTTCAGGCTATCTATAAACGCATTCATCATTGCATCCACTTCGTCAAACAATGCTCTTGTGTCGCGGATCATGTTACAGGCGGTGTAGCTGGTAAAGTCTACGGTCAGCCCCAGGGCCGTTTACCCAATCCAGTACTGGTATACATTGGAAATATGCACCAGCAGGTTCCTCGCGCTGCCACCCCTGCCGAACGAACTATTAGGTTCAATAAAATCTCCCGGATCCATTGTTTCGCAAAAAC
>JBDSXW010000094.1:0-165410 GCA_039925965.1 Chitinophagaceae bacterium | reverse complement strand
GGATAGAGTAAGGGTGTCTGCGTCTTCAGTTAATAGCAAATAAGTCATTTGACACAAGTACATCATCACCCTATTTTAACCACCCTTGAACATTGAACATAAAAAGACCATTGCTCAATGGTTATTGGATCATTCCTTTCTAATCCCGCTGTATCATCTCAAATAACTGCACCACGGCTTCCTTCCGCTGCGGCGAAACCGGCAGTTCATCGTTGTTGTCCATTACCACATAGCCGCCTTCGCTGCGGCTGTATTTTTTTAAGTAAGCGGGGTTGATCAGGTGCGACTGGTGGATGCGCAGGAACCCTCGCTTGCTCAGGATCTTTTCCACCTCTTTTAGCGTACGGCAAATGAGCAGGTTTTCCTTGCTCTGTAAAATGAAATGGGTATAGTTATCCTGGCTTTGGCAGCGGACGATATTTTGTACCGGGATAAATTGGTAGCCATCAGTAGTAGGCAGCGCCACTTTTTGAGCGGTAGCATTGGCCACCTGGTAGGCAGTGAAAAAATTGTCAAACTGGTCTTTCTGCATCACCTGCTGTTGCTTATGTTCCCAGTTGGTGATGGCCTGCAGCAATTCGCTGTCCTCCACAGGCTTGAGGCAGTAGCTGATGGCGCTGAATTTGAATGCTTCCACAGCGTATTGGTTGTAGGCTGTTACAAATACTACATCGAAATGAAAAGGAATTAGTTTAGTCAGCAACTCAAAACCGCTGATCCTGGGCATTTCTATATCCAGGAACAGCATATCGAATTTCAGCTTCGGAATTTCAGCCAGGGCGAGCTGGCTATCGTTAAATACAGCTACCACTTCTATATCCTTTCTCAACTTTTTCAGCTGCAGTTGCAATGTTTCTGTTGCCAGTTTTTCGTCATCCACCAAGACTACTCGTATCATGTTTGTTTATTTTGTAAGGTGATATTAATAGTGGTACCCGATGCAAGTTCAGCTTCGTCAACGTTATCTTCCACGGCCACTTTCAGGTTGCCATTGCTTCCGGAATTAAAAATACTGATTCTTTCCTCGGTTATTTTCATCCCAAAACTTTCCCCGTTTAATTTGTTTATTTTATGCTCTTTGATAATGGCCGCCGCCGCCCGGCCTATGCCATTGTCGCTGATGGAAATCCGGATATGCCCGTTTTGCCGGAACACTTCCACATTGCAAAATTTATCAGATTTATCGCTGTTGGCAAGTCCATGCCAGATAGCGTTCTCCACGAATGGCTGCAATATAAGCGGCGGTACGTTCACCCGGTCGGCCACAATAGATTCGTCCACCCGGATATCGTAATGAAACGACTGATCAAAACGCAGGCTCTCAATTTCAAGGTATATCTTCAGCGTATCCAGTTCCTGCTGCAGGGTAATTGTTTCATGGTTGCTGTATTCCAATATCTGTCTCAATAATTTAGAGAAGCGATTCAGGTAAAAGGCTGCTGTGTCGTTTTCGTTTTTCAATATAAAATACTTGATGCTGTTGAGACTATTGAACAAAAAGTGCGGGTTCATCCGGCTGCGCAGCGCCTGCATCCTTGATTCACTGAGCTGTTTTTCGTAGGCTGCCTTTGTTTCCAGCAGGCGGGCCGTCTCAATTTTCTTTTCCTGTTCCAGGATATGGGCAGTACGTTCTGCCACTTTTGCTTCCAGCTGCTGGTTCGCCTCCCGCATCAGCTTTTCATTTACCTGCATCTGCTCTATCAGCATGGTGTCTGCTTTCTGTTTTTCCTGCTGGAGTTCCTTGATGCGAATGCCCAGAGCAAATGCGAAGAAGATACACTCCAGCAAAATCCCGATCATGTACCAGTTCGCATTATTAAGGCTTGCAAAATAGGTACCCGAAAAAATAGCATTGATCTCCTTAAACCCGGCGAGCACGCCAAATAGCAGGAAGAAGGAATTGCCGATGATATAATACTTCTTGATACTGCTTTTTACAAAAACAGCCACACTGAATAAGATATATAAATTAATAAGCACCAGGACAATCCTCACTACAAAAAAGGTAAGTGCCTGGAAGGATAAATTGGGGAAGGAGTAAAAAACAATCCAGTCAATAAAACTGTAACACAATAAACAGATGGCTACCCATTTCAGTTGCTGGTATAACCTGGGCCGGGTGTGTTTAAGATCCAGCAGTTCATTGATGAACCAGGCATACCCTGCAACTGCGACTAATATAATGGGCGAAATAAGCGAGGCCTTCAGCACGGGGTAATGCAGGGTGGCGTAGCCGATTAGCGTGGTTGGTCCGATACGCAGCAACCCATAGAGCAACTGCATGGTAAGATATAGCGCATACCGGCCATACAGGGCCTGGCGGCTTTTGATATACATAAACCAAAAAAACACCATCATCATAAATATGGCACCGGTAAAAAAAGTAGTGATATACTCCTGGGTATTGGCGGTAGTGGCGGTGTCTTTATAAAATTTATAATAGGCTTCAGTATCATAAACCGATACGGAAGCATCGGGCTTGTTTCCATTGTAACCGCTAATCAGCATCCGGATGTTTACTGTTTGCCCGGCATTGAGATGAACTGGTAGAAAGGCCTGTTCATCGTGGCCAAATTTATTTTGGATACTGATATAGTAGCCGGTTTTTTGGGTGGAAATTGTATGACCCAAATTATCCAGAACGAACATCTCCGTAACCCCATTATCGCAATTACGCAAAAAGAGGTTTCCCGCATCAGCCTGGTCGTTTTGTAAGGTAAAATAGATAGCGTATTGCGCTCTTCTTTTTGTTTCAGCCTGGGGTGCAAGCCATGCACCCGCTATCCCGTCCTTCCATTCTCTTACGGCTGAAATACTATCGAGAGCCAATCTTCCATGTACCGCACTTACTCTCACCGGTGCTTCGTTGGATTGAGCAAGGGTGGTAATTCCTGCGAAAAGAAATAGAAGTGTGTATAGAACTAATTGTTTAATGGTTTTTGTTTTTGGCACACCATATTGGATTAATTGTCCTGGTCAAATTTGCACTATAACCGCCAACCGTGCAAAGGGTTTAGCAGCACAAATGTATTATCGAACCTAAGCCATCTAAAGTGCATCCGGGTTTTTAAAATAAGGGTTAGCATAAATTTCAATACTTTTTTATTATTGGGCAACTTTGGTAGAGTATAAAGCAGATTTGATAGAGCAGGTGCAGACTAAAAAAGCGGGCGCATGATTTTTTAGCCACAGCAAGCATTGGTGTAGCGTAATTGCCACTGCCACCAACGGGCCTGATATTCTAAAATCAGTATACAGCGGGGCAAATTTCGCTACCAGCATCGCAATAACAGGAAAATAAATGAGGGGCCTAACAAACTGAGGCAATGGTTGCAAAACACCAAACCGCCTATCTTTGGCACCATGGAACAACTGCTGAATCAGATAGAAGCAACCAAATTGGAAGTGGCCAATGCACAAGCAACTGATGCCGCCTCACTGGAATCTTTTCGTATCAAATACCTGGGTACAAAGGGACTCGTAAAAGCCATCATGGGCGAAATGAAGAACGTGCCCAATGAACAAAAACCTGCATTCGGTCAGATCCTGAATGAGTTTAAGTTCTATGTAGAAGCCAAATTTGAGGAGCTAAGCGCTAGCGCGATGACCAAGGAAGAAAGTGCCGGAGAATCATTTGATTTTTCATTGCCGGGCGATGAACTTCCGTTGGGGAGCAGACATCCTATATCGCTGATCCGTAACCAGATCGTAGCCATATTCCGCAGGCTCGGATTCGCCGTGGCCGAAGGCCCCGAAATAGAGGACGACTGGCATAACTTTGGGGCCCTGAACCTTCCCGCAGATCATCCGGCAAGGGATATGCAGGACACGTTCTACATCTCGCAGAATCCTGCCTGGGTATTGCGTACGCATACCAGCAGCGTACAGGTACGCGAAATGGAAAAAGGTAAACTCCCCATCCGCATGATTATGCCCGGACGCGTATTCCGAAACGAAACCATCAGCGCCCGTGCCCATTGCTTTTTCCACCAGGTGGAGGGATTGTATATCGCCGAAAACGTGAGCTTCGCCGATCTGAAACAGACGCTCTACTTTTTTGTAAAAGAAATGTTTGGCAGCGACTTTAAAGTACGGTTTCGCCCCAGCTATTTCCCTTTCACCGAGCCCAGTGCCGAAATGGATATCAGTTGCCTGATCTGCGGCGGCAGCGGTTGCAACGTATGCAAGCATACGGGCTGGGTAGAAATTCTCGGCTGTGGCATGGTGCATCCCAACGTATTAACCAACTGCGGTATTGACCCAAATAAATACACCGGCTTTGCATTTGGCATGGGTATCGAACGCATCACCATGCTGAAATACCAGGTAAAAGACTTGCGGCTGTTTAGTGAAAATGACGTGCGGTTTTTGAGGCAGTTTACGAGTGCGGTGTAGCTTTTAAATACAACTATTGACCCTAGCTCCCTTATAAATGAAAAAATTAATTTCGGCTGCACTTCTGCTAAGTGCCGTAATCTGTTATGCTCAAAAGCCAAATATTACCTGGAGCAAGGAATTCAAAATGAAAAATGGTAGCAATGGACCGAAAGTTGTGCTTTTGGATCAATCAGGTATTTACCTGGAAGGGCAATTTAGCTTTGAACAGGGTACACTGACCAGGCTGGATAAAGATTTTAAACTGCTATACAGTAATGACTATGGTAAAGAATTAAAAGGCAAAGACTTCGAAAGATTTTTCGTTTTAAAGGATAAAATTTTTTTATTAGCAACTGACTATTTAAAAAGAGAAAAAAAACTTACCCTTTTTGGTCTGGAGATTGATAAAAATACAGGGGAGCAATCGGGCGATTGGCAGGAAATCGTGAGTTTGAAATCGGAACGGGATCGCTATGTTAATTACCATATAGGTTACACTGCTGACAGTAATAATATGGTTATCGTTAGTTTTTTGCCAAGCGGGCAAAAAACTAATTTTGAAATACAGAAATACAATACCAATCTGAAGCCTGTCTCCAACCCTATCAGTATCACCAACGAATTCGAGGCCAAAGCTTTTTTTTTGAATGACGTATTATATACTTCAGGGGGAAATGTGGCGGTGACAGTTAGAATACCGGAAAATGAGGAAGGAAAACCCAAAACCCTTTGTTGTGGTAATTATAATTTCCGGATCTATGACGGGCAGGGTAAAAAGTTAAAAGAAATCGATACAGAAGTATCCGGAAAATGGGTTGTTGCGTCCCACTGGCTTCAGACTCTGAATAAAGAAATAATGCTGGTGTGTTTTCTTAGCGATGAAAAAGGGGGGAAGGAAATTACGGGCATGCTGGTGCAGCGAATTGACCCGCAAACCGGTAATGTTATTTCAAAGAATCAGAAAGACTTTGATACTCCGGTCACAATGTTGAACACACCTGATGATGCCCCAATTGGCGAAGTAACCAAATCTGTAATACAGGAAAGAGAATGGCTTAGAGGTGTGGAAAGAAAAGGAGAAGGTTTCCCTAAGCATGTACAGGTTACCAATATTTCTTTCACGGCCGACAGCGGTGTAGTAATAATTGCCGAAAAGTGCAATAGTTATATACTCCCTGTTTCAGGTGTTCAGAGTTCTGCCAATGTATACCAGGAAGTATATCATTGGGGCGACCTTTTGATGTGTAGAATTGATGCGCCGGGAACTATTAATTGGGTACATGTAGTACCCAGGAAACAATGGGAATTGTTTACCATGACAAACAATGTTATGTCAATTGGTAAAAGTTATTTCAGCCGTAGTAATAACCGGCCCTTCTACAGCGGTGCCGGCGTATTTCCTTCTGCCGGTAAAATAACAATCGTGTTTAATGACCATAAGAGAAACACGAATGTGGTAGGATTGGGACAACGTGTCGAACCGATCGGTTACCTCACTCATGCTGATTGTTTTGCACTAACGTTGGATGCAGCCACCGGAAAGTATACCAGGACGGTATTATTCATTAACGATGATGCTCACTATATCATGCCAAGACATGGCAATATGCTTGGAAGGGAGGTGTATTTAACCGCGGAAAGTTCGAATAAAAATTCAATCCTAAGATTCGATCTTAGCAATTAATGTTTCAATATCACTCCTGTGTTTACTTTCCAAATATTGGATGGCAGTAGCTGCTGCTATAATTATCGAAAAGGTAATTTCACATAGTTCTTCAGCTTCAGTTTGCAGTATTTTAGGCCCGGATTGCATAACAGGAACCAATATTTACGGTAAGCAAGCCAATAAGGAAATAATGAAAAGCCTTACAACCGGATTGGTTTATTTTCATGCTTCAAAATAACCGTTAACCGCCACGGCACCAAAACAGGTTTGCAAAAAAACATGTATCCTACAATTACTACCATATGCGTTTGCGGCGCCGGTACCATGGGAAGTGGTATTGCACAAACATGCGTAGCTGCAGGTTATAACACCATTTTGTTTGATGTTAATGCGGAGATGCTCCTAAAAGGAAAGCTGGCCATAGAAAAAGGCCTGCATTGGCTGGAAGATAAACAGAAGATTACACCGGAAGCAAAAGAAGACATGCTGGGCCGCATTCAGTATACCAGCCAGGGGGGCGATTGTAAAGCAGAATTGATCATAGAAGCCATTGTAGAAAAGCTCGAAATAAAAGCCGGATTATTCAATCAACTGGCGAAGATCAATCCCGCAGAAACCTTGTTCGCAACCAACACTTCCTCACTTTCAATCACTTTGTTGCAGCAACAAATTTTGTTGCCGAATCGCGTTGTGGGCATGCATTTTTTTAATCCCGCACCCGTTATGAAACTGGTAGAAGTGGTAAAAGGTGCACAGACTGATGAAACAGCAGTACAGGCTATTTATGAGCTTACAAAAACCCTGGGTAAAACGCCAGTGATTTGTAAAGATGCACCCGGCTTTATTGTGAACCGTGTAGCCCGACCCTACTACCTCGAAGCCATGAAACTGGTGGAACAGGGCATCGCCACCATCGAAACGGTGGATGCACTTCTGGAAGCCAACGGTTTTAAAATGGGGCCCTTTAAACTGATGGACCTGATCGGCATGGACATCAACTATGCCGTAAGCAATATCGTATACGACGCCCTTGGCAAGCCCGAAAGATTAAAGCCTTCCCTTTTACAAAAGGAAAAGGTGGATGCTGGAAATCTGGGAAGGAAAACAGGCAAAGGATTTTATGATTACGAAGAAGGTTCAAGGTGAGAGCTTAGAACGTAAAGTCTTGGGCCGGTTTTTGCGGGAACCCCGGACACGCTAACATACTTTTACGCTACTTTTCGCCACCACCTTACCCTTATTCTATAACGCTACACTACATACCTTAAACCTTACACCTTTAGAATGATTTTAATCACTGGCGGCACTGGCATGTTGGGTGCGCATCTTATAGAGCAAATGCACCAACAAGGGATCCTGACACGTGCTATTTACCGCACGGTAATTCCTCCAACTTTAGCCCATGCTGCTGAATGGTTTAAGGCAGATATCCTGGATGTGGTGGCACTCGAAGAAGCTATGGAAGGCGTTTCGCATGTATATCATTGCGCGGGCTATGTATCGTTTAATGCAAAAGATAAAAAAGAACTGCACCGGGTAAATATTGAAGGCACGGCTAATATTGTGAATGCCTGCCTGGATGCCGGTGTAGAGAAACTAGTGCATGTAAGCAGCGTGGCGGCATTGGGCCGCATCCGTCCCGGCCAGATGATCAATGAAAGTATGAACTGGACCGAAGACACCAGCAATAGCGAATATGGTAAAACCAAGTACCTGGGTGAAGTGGAAGTATGGCGTGGCGTTGGCGAAGGTCTTAATGCGGTGATCATAAATCCATCGATCATCATTGGCCGCCATGGCGATTGGGAAAAAGGTAGCATGGCGATTTTTAAAAATATATACAAAGGGTTCCCTTGGTACAGTACCGGTGGCACCGGCTTTGTAGATGCAGATGATATTGTACGGGTGATGATGCAACTGATGAACAGCGATATCAACGCAGAACGTTTTGTAGTAAGTGCGGAAAACAGGAGTTATAAGGATTTATTTTTTATGATCGCCGATAGCTTCGGAAAAAAGCGACCACAAAAATTAGTTACTCCTTTTCTCGCTGCCGTTGTGTGGCGGCTGGAAAAAGTGAAAAGTTGGTTTACCCATAAAGACCCATTGGTGACCAAAGAAACCGCAGCTACCGCATTGGCTATAGCCGATTTTGACAATAGTAAGTTACTGAAAGCATTACCCAATTTTAGCTACACGCCGCTGCCACAGAGTGTTGAAAGCATTTGTAAAAGCCTGGTCAAGCGGTATACCCTTTCCTGAGAAGTGCAGCTTCTTCCTTAGGCGCCCCCTGTCTTCCATCTTTGCCGAAGAAGCCGCATTGGCATCAAGTTAATAAGATAAAATGATGCCTTAGATTGGAAAATGAGGGGCTGATTTTACAAAAGGACTTCGCCACTAACCCGAAGCTTCATCCCAATGTTATTTATTCAAATGCGCATGTGCCAGAGGCAAATAGTGCTTAACATTGAAATACAAATGTTAGGATGGCCTTATAGATTTACTGGCTGGTCTCCGCCGCCATTTTTCCAAAGCTCCCAGAGCTTGGCATACTTCATAAAAGTGGTGGAGGCTTCCATTTTAGCAATCACAAACCCATGCCATCCATCCAGCAGGCCCATCCTGATAATGTAGGCATTGAAAAAAGTGAAGCCTGGACTGATCCATATCTTCCACCAATAGTTTTTCTTGCCTTTCCGATACAGCTGTATGGCGCCTTCCGTGCTGTAGCGGTTGCTTTTGGAGATATGATGTTCCAGGCTGGTATAGCTGTAATGGAGCATAAAACCCTTCAGCCGGGTAATGGGAAACCCCTCAGGAATCAGCAGGCTTTCATGTACCTGCCTGTCATCCCAAATAAAATACTGCTTATTCCACAGCCGTAATTTTTTATCAGGAAACTGCAATCCATGCCTGATGAATTTTCCATAGTAATTGTGAAGGAATGGAATTTCGTAGGCACCATTCATCGCTCCATTTTTTAAGGCAATAATTGTTGCACGAAGACTTTCATCCAGCCGCTCGTCGCAGTCTACCTGTAATATCCAGTCTTGCGTGGTTTTGCTGATGGCAAAGTTTTTTTGTGGACCATAACCCAACCATGCCTGTTGGAATACTTTAGCCCCAAGGGTTTCGGCTATGGCTTGTGTGCCGTCTGTTGAGCCATTATCTACCACTATTACTTCATCTGCCACGCCCTGCAGGCTTTTCAGGCAATCGCCTATACGAGCCGCTTCGTTAAAAGAAATAATAATGGCGCTTATAGAACTCATGCTTCAAAAATAGGCGTTTGAAATTGATGGATGTGCCGGAGTTGGTGAAAACGCGGATGAATCGTAGGTGACGGATTTCCGCGAATGATATCTGGGCAAGACAGGTTTTGGCGTGGATGGAAATAGTGACGACACGGATGAAACAGATTTTCGCAGATGACACGTTTTGCCATCGGGATACTTTCAAAATAATTCCGCTGTTATCCGTTCTATCCGCTTCATCCGCGCCTTTATCCTTCCAACAAAAATTATCATAATGGGACACTGGAATATTGGGATTGGTTAATTTGCAGGATGACCAATTTCATTCCCCTCTTTCCCCTTGGTATTGTGGTGTACCCAGGTGAGGAACTCAACCTGCACATTTTCGAAGAACGATATAAACAACTCATTACTGAATGTTTCGCAGAAAACAAGCCCTTCGGCATTCCTGTAGTCATCAGCGAAAAAGTGATGGACTATGGCGCCATGGTAACAGTGAGCGATGTCTTCGAAGTATACAAGGATGGCAAAATGGACATCCGGACAAAGGGTCTCGGCATCTTCAGGATGCTGGAGATTATCAAAGAAGTGCCGGGCAAATTATTTAGCGGCGCCATTGTTACCCACCAGGAACTTGCTCTCCAAACAAGAATCGACGCAATGCCCGCAATTCTGCAGGGCATCCGGGAACTGCATAAATTGCTCAACATCACCAAGCAATTTAAAAAGCCCGACGAAGAACTGATCAGCTACGATATCGCCCATCATGCCGGTCTCAACCTCGAGGAAGAATATGAGTTGCTACAACTGGTACGTGAAGACCAGCGGCAGGAATACCTGAAACGCCATCTCGCCAAGGTTTTACCTATTATTGCCGGCATGGATGCACTAAAAGAAAAAGTAAAACTGAACGGCCATTTCAGGGATCTGAAAGGATTTGAGTTTTAGTTGGAGGCAAGAGGGGAATAGTAAGTGGCTAGGTAGGCAACGGTTCGTAGACATTTATATTTCCCTCGTATAGCCCGCGCTCTTCCGTTTTCCCGAAACCAGCCAGTAAATACTACTTAATCGCCTTCCTCCCACTCAAAAAATTCATTGACCTGCTTTTGGAAGATCGCTGATATTTTCAGCGCCAGTTTGGTCGATGGGTATACCTGTCTGCCTCAATAGAATTAATAGTTTGACGGGAAACCTCCACCTTCTCTGCTAATTCCTGCTGGGTAATGTTTACATTTCTAAATTGCAAAGTTCTTCTTTTAATTGGTAGGCAAAAGGACATTTCAGATAAATTTAATTCCACCGCGCTCCCTGCAATCGTACATTTCAACAAGGAGAACCATTTATTTTGTCACAGATTCTTTTGGCGTCGTTTGCATCAATAAACATCCTTACAATTCCAAAATCAGACATCAGCCATCCGACATCAAAAAATCCTTTCTCCTATCCTACATCATACATCAAAACATCCTTCTCTATGGTTTCTCTTTGTCTTGATTTTGGCAATAGCCGCCAAAAAGCTGCTATTTTTCATGGGGATCAGCTGGTTGAGGTGGTTTACCTCGACGAAGACCTGGCTGTCTCCGTTGAGGAGATTGTGGCAAAACATCACCCGGACCAGTCAATTTTATCATCAGTAATCCATCACCCGGAAACCCTTGAAAGTTTGCTGACTGAGAAAACCCGTTTTCACCTGCTTGAGGCAGCGACCAGCAGACTCAATTTTACGACTGCCGTAGGTAAACCAGAAACTATTGGCGCCGACCGGCTGGCGCTTTGTGCGGCTGCCGTTGGGCAATTTCCTGCCCAAAACAACCTGGTCATTGGCCTGGGCACCTGTATTACCTATAATTTTTTAAATGTAAAAAATGAATTCCTGGGCGGGGGCATTAGCCCGGGCCTGTATATGCGGATGAAGGCCCTGAATTCTTACACTGCAATGCTCCCAATCGTAGAGCCACACTGGAATGTACCCCTGGTAGGTTACGATACAAAAACCAATATACAGAGCGGCGTAGTTTTGGGTATGGCTATGGAAATTGATGGATTCGTAGACGCATATCGGGAAAAGTATAGGTCATTTAACGTGCTTTTAACCGGTGGTGATGCGGTTCATTTGGGTTCGCACCTCAAAAACAAGATATTTGCCGACCCCGAATTATTGTTTAAAGGACTTTATGCTATCTGTAATCTCAACAACCTCAACCAAACTACGTAGTGCGCTGGTACTTGTGCTGTGTATTTTTTCTCTGTTTTCTTTTGCCCAGATCAATAGCCCCTATAGCCGGTATGGCCTTGGTGATATTACCCCCAGCGGTAACGTGGTTACCAAAGGCATGGGCGGAATTTCAACTCCCTACGGCGACTACCAGTCGGTCAATTTCTTAAATCCTGCTTCTTATAGCCGCATTGGTCTTACCACTTTTGATGTAAGCCTGGAAATTGAAAACCGCACCCTGCACAATCAGGCAAAAACGGATAAATATAGCAGCGCCAATCTTACTTTTAACTATCTCACCGTTGGTCTGCCACTTAATAAAAAGGGCACTTGGGGTATGGCTTTTGGCCTTAGACCCATGACAAAAATCAATTACAAAATAGAATCCCGCGACCGGCTGATCACGCAGCAGACGCTGAACGATAGTGTAATGTCTATCTATGAAGGCAGTGGCGGCACCTATAAAGGCTTTATCGGCACCGGTGCCAAATTCGGCGGCCTTAGTATCGGAACCAATATCGGCTATCAATTCGGCCAGGAAGAACTCAGCACGCGCCGCATATTTGTAAATGATACCGTATCATATTATAAATCCAATTCGGCAAACAACGTGTCGTTTGGCAGCTTTTTCGCCGAAACAGGTTTGCAATACGACGGTAAAATCGGAAAAACTACCTTTTTCCGCCTAGGCGCCACCTATGCGCTTAAGAGTACGTTAAAGGGTAATAAAGATGTGATCCGGGAAACTTTTAATTACGATCAGACCAGCGGTGCAGCTACCCGTCGTGATAGCGTATACGAGGCCACCGGGATTGCCGGTGACATTAAATTACCACAGAGCTATAGTGCAGGACTTGTGATTGGTAAAACAGATACGCTCACCAAAACTGAGAAATGGATGATTGGTGTGCAATATGATGCCAGCAAATGGAGCGACTATTCCTTTTATGGCCAGAAAGACCAGTTGGCCAATAGTTATATGGTAAGAATCGGAGGCGAGATTACGCCAAATATTCTCAGTACCAATGCCGCAGGCCGCCTCACTTACCGGGCAGGTCTTTATTTCGGCAAAGACTATGTAAATGCCCAGAATATCCAGTTGCCGGTATACGCGGTAACGTTTGGATTGGGAATACCTGTGAAACGCCAAAGCTTTTATACCAGGCAGTATACTACGATTAACCTTGGCATTGAGGTGGGTAAAAGAGGCAACAGTACTACCGCTGTCACCGAAAACATTTTCAAATTCCATATCGGTCTTAGCCTGAGTGATATCTGGTTCCAGAAGAGGAAATACGAGTAAGATTTGTGATGGGTCCATGGTGATAATTCGTTTTTGAATGTAACCGCGTACACCTGATCCTTCATAGGAGCTTTTGATTTTTTCAGAACGGAAAGCCTGGAATTGAACAACCCTGCTAGTACTCCGGTATCATATAGTTTAGAAAAACGCTCAATTGTCCTTGCGTGAATATAGTTTGCCTGTTTTAATTGAAGACAACAGTAAAATTTTGAACTAATTACTTTGGGCTGTGACCCGTAGAACAATCCTTGTACATGTATCGTTTTTCACCATACCAAATTTTTACAGCCTTGATTACAGCCTGTTTTTTTTTGTCTGGCTGCGAAAATGATGATAAAGTTATACAAGCGATGGGCAAGAAAAAAGTACAGGTGGACGAAGGGAAAAACATTAGTAGTTATATGAGCACCGGTGGTAATATCCGTGCGCACCTTACCGCTCCGCTGATGCTCAATTACCGGACAGATTCGCCTTATGTAGAGTTTCCTAAAGGCCTGCACGTAGATTTTTTTAAAGACAGCCTGATCACCGAAAGTGTTACCACGGCCAAGTACAGCAAGTACCTTCAGAATGACCAGAAAGTACTTTTACGTGACAGTGTTGTAGTGTACAATAAACTTACCGGTGACACGCTTCGTACCCAATTGCTTTGGTGGGACCAGGCCAAAGGTATTTTCTACACCGACCTACCCGTAGATGTCTATATCAAAGCCAATGATCAGGTGCTACATGGCGAAAATGGCTTAACTGCACTTCAGAATTTCAGCAAATGGACTTTGCACAAAACCACCGGTACGATGATTGTGCCGGGGGATTTGCATCCGTAGTGTCGTTTGGGGTTACGACTCTGCCAGGTTTGTTTTTGTTTTCTGTTTTTTCATCAATTTCTGGTTGACTAGTTTACGGGTTCACGGGTTCAGAAATTCATAGCCCGAATCTCGAAATGACCAGGCTCCCGGATTGAGTGGTTTCCAGAATTAAATTGCAAGTAAGAAATAGAAGGCCGCTACTTGTAACCTTGTAATATAAAGAATTCCGAACCCGTGAACCCATGAACGCGTAAACTTGTTAACCAATGAATTGTAAACTATTGATCTTGTAATCTCTCAAAACTAAACAAACTACCACCATGGAATACCGTCGACTCGGAAAATCAGGCTTACAGGTAAGCCTCCTCAGCTATGGCAGCTGGGTAACCTTTCATAAACAAATACAGGACAATATTGCCGATGAACTGATGGGCATCGCCTACGACAACGGCGTTAACTTTTTCGACAATGCTGAAGGGTATGCATTGGGCGAAAGCGAAAGAATGATGGGTCGTGTTTTAAAAGACAAAGGCTGGGACCGCACCTCGTATATCCTGAGCAGTAAAGTATACTTCGGGTGGCGAAAAGACAGTAAACCCAACCAGACTGGTCTTAGCCGCAAACATATTACTGAAGCATGCCACGAAGCGCTGGAGCGGATGAGGGTGGATTACCTGGACCTCTATTTTTGCCACCGGCCCGATGTAAATGTGCCCATATCGGAAGTAGTATGGACGATGAACAACCTGATCCAGCAAGGTAAGATTCTATACTGGGGCACCAGCGAATGGAGTGCCCAGGAAATTATGGAGGCCCATATGTTCGCCGAAAGATATCACCTGATTGGCCCTACCATGGAGCAGCCAGAGTATAACATGTTTCGCCGTGAAAAATTGGAAAAGGAGTACGTTCCCATCTTTAAAAATATTGGCCTGGGCACCACCATTTGGAGCCCGCTGGCGGCAGGGGTGCTTACCGGAAAGTACAACAATGGTATTCCGGAAGACAGCCGCCTGGCCATCGAAGGCTTTGGCTGGCTGAAGTCCAAACAGATGAACGATGAAAAAATCGAAAAGGTAAAATTACTCCAGTCGGTAGCTGAAAAACTGGAGACGTCCCTGGCAGGGCTTGCGATTGCGTGGTGCGCTAAAAATCCCAACACCAGCACCGTGATTCTGGGTGCCACCAAGGCGGAACAACTTATTGAAAACCTGAAAGCGCTGGATGTTTTGCCAAAGCTAACCCAGGTGGTGATGGATGAAATAGACAATATTTTGCAGAATAAAATCGAATTGGGCGGTGTGTATGCCTAGTCAGGATGTAATAATAGATGGTGCCGGATGTTTTTTGTAAACCGCTAACCGCTATTTTTGCGACCCGTAAAAACTAAACTGACTGGTCTGCAAATGGCTGTTCGGAGTTTGAGCAGCGGGTCCCGTAGTTCAACGGATAGAATAGAAGTTTCCTAAACTTTAGATACAGGTTCGATTCCTGTCGGGACCACCAGTGTATTGAAAGTCGGACTTAATAGGTTCGACTTTTTGCATATTGTTACTACTCAACCTTTAGCTTTCGATATTTACCAATCTGCTTTTGTGCTGGTAACTGCCTGAAAACAACCACGAACTTTTCTTGACCTGGCTTTAATTCCGAGCAAACCAAGATCCTTTCAAACATCGTTTAACGAAACTATGAGACGATTTGAAACGAGAAGAGCTGAAAACTGAGTAATGGCCTGAATTTTTAGCCCGCATCCCGATGGGACAGGAAATACCCTGCAATTGAACCGTTTTCAGGTTTCCCAACTCAGTGGTATGAATTTCGCATCTCCAACTATTTGCAATTATCATTTTCAAGCCGTTATCTTTATTCAAATTAAATATGCGATATGGACTTAGCCAACCTACATAAATTCCGGGACCTTGCGGTACAGGGCAAGTGGAAGGAAATAGAAAATATGTTTAACAAAAGCGTGCAGTTGAAGCACCAGAATATACAGATCAATCTTACAGAACCCATGCAGCCCGTAGCATTTATCCCCGAACTGCTGGATATACACCAGGGCGGTATCGGCACTTCGGCGGCCAACGGTGGCACCATCAGCATGCTGGCCGATGTGGCATTGGGCCTGCTCGGCTTATCTTATTATAAAGACGGCATGACCGCCACCGCCCAGCTTACCATTCACTACCTTAAACCCCTGCATGGTAAATCGCTGAAAGCCGTTGCCGGGCTGCAGCAGGTTGTCGGGAACCGGGTATTTGGAATGGTAAATGTGCTGAATGATAAAGATGAAATATGTGCTGTTGCTTATGGTGCTTTGGCCAAGGGCATCAGCATGTAACATTTAAGCACAGTTGCCTACGTGTAATTTTCAGGCATACGGAGGCTGGTAGCTAAATGGCCGATAACAGTAGTGAAAAAAGTTATACTTGATTCAAGACCGGATTGCCTGTTTGGTTGCATATTCATTGTAAGTCAATGTACTATGGCGGAACAATTCTCATTAAAAGTGACGGGTATACGGGAAGAAACGGCTCATTCAAAAACCTTCTTTCTTAAACCTGTTAATGGAAAAAACGTACCCTATCAGGCAGGCCAGTTTCTAAGTTTTATTTTCCACCAGTATGGCAGAGAATTGCGCCGATCCTATTCTCTTTCCTCGTCTCCCAATGCCGATGATGAACTAAGTATTACCGTAAAACTCCAGCCCAACGGTGCCGTTAGCCGTTGGATGCTACATGAAATATCCAACGGCTACCTGTTGCATGCCTTGCCGCCATCGGGCATGTTTACTATTCAGCCGCAGACTTTTATATCCAGGGACATTTTCCTGATAGGTGCCGGTAGTGGCATCGTACCGCTGTATAGTATTTTGAAAACATTGTTGATAGCCGAACCTCAAAGCAGGGTAGTATTAATCTATAGCAACCATAGCCAGCAGGAGGCAATATTTTATGGGGCTTTGACTGCATTGCAGCAACGCTATCCACAGCAGCTGCATATCGAATTCCTATTCAGCAATTACCAGGATATTCTAAAAGCCCGGTTAAGTGTAGTTTCGTTGCAAGCACTGTTGCAGCAACATTTACATCATCAAAAAGGCGATGCCCTGATTTATACCTGTGGCCCTTACTATTTTATGCAGATGGTGCAGATCGTGGCCCTTACTAATGGCTTCGCCAAAGAACATATCCGCAAGGAGATCTTTACGATTGGCACAGAAGCCGAAGCATCCAAACAGTATTATGATCACACAGACCGCAGCATTTTATTACAATACCAGGGCATCACCCATGCGCTCTTTGTGCCCTTCAACAAAAGCATTCTGACCGCTGCACTGGATGCGGGGATAGACCTCCCCTATAGTTGCCGGGGCGGACGTTGCAGCACCTGCAAAGGCAGGGTGCTGCAGGGAAATGTGTGGATGCACTATAACGAAGTGCTGACTAACGACGACGAGGCCAAAGGGCTGGTACTTACCTGCACTGGCCACCCTATTTCAAATGATGTAGTAATTCAGGTTAACTAAAGAAAAGACAGCCATGCCATTGCAAAACCGTGTAACTCCGTTTGGTGAAATAGTCTCCATACCGCAACGCGGGCTCTACACTGGGAACCGTGGTATTATCCATAATGAACAGCAGCAAATAGTCCGGCCATTTACCCTAAAAGCCTGGATCACCTGTACATTGAAATACAAAAATTTTCAACGGCTGGTGATGACCGGTCGTAAATGGACGGAGTTATTTTTCCTGGATGAAGCCACGGCTTTTGCGGCAGGCCATCGTCCCTGTGCCTTTTGCAGAAATAAAGATTTTAAGCAATTTAAGAGCCATTGGCTGGAAGCTAATAAACCCTTTTTTAGCTGGCCCGATAAACAGATGAAAACCATTGATCTGTTACTGCACAAAGAAAGAATGGCGAAGCAAAAGGAAAAGCGTTTTGAATCAGCAGCGCTCTCAACACTGCCAGCCGGTACCATGGTGGCCTTAAACAATGATACCAAAATTGCTTGCCTGTGGTATCAAAACAAATTATTCAAATGGTGTATTGAAGGCTATGAAAGTCCGGTTGAACCTAAGATTGAAACGGAAGTATTTGTCATCACCCCAGCTAGCATTGTGAGGACATTTACGCAAGGCTATGAACCCAATGTTCATCCATCGGCAGATATCGGATTTGAAAAAATGGGCTACTGACTTATTGACTATTGGCCACCATGCCAACCGACCTGATTTAATCATAAATCCTTTCCACCGCCCCCTTGTATTTTTCCATGATCACTTTTCGTTTCAGGCTCATCTTGGGTGTCATCTCACCGGTATCAATACTCCATTCATTAGGTAAGAGTTCGAATTTCTTGATTTGCTCTACATGGTTGAAATAGGTGTTGAAACTCTCTACCAGGTCTCTGAATAAACCCAGCACTTTAGGATCGTGTATCGCCGCTTCGTTGGTAGTAAAAGGAATTTGCTTTTCCCGCATCCACTCCCGGAGGGTCGAAAAAGTGGGAACAATCAATGCGCCGACAAATTTTTGCTCTGCACCCACCACGATCACCTGTTCTACAAAAGGCGATTCTTTGAGTTTATTTTCAATCGGTTGGGGAGCTACGTATTTACCGCCACTGGTTTTAAATAATTCTTTTTTGCGGTCGGTTATTTTCAGGTATTTATTATCTACCCAGATTCCAATATCGCCGGTAAGCAGCCAGCCATCCCGCATGGTTTCCGCAGTAAAATCGGGGCGTTTGTAATACCCTTTCATCACACTCGGACCTTTCACCATGATCTCGCCATCTTCGGCGAGCTTCACTTCCTGGCCGACTATTGGCGGCCCTACAGTACCAAATTTTGTTCCGCCTTTTTCTTTTCTGTTTACTGTAATTACCGGGCTGTTTTCGGTGGGTCCGTACCCTTCATATACTGGTATGCCAGCCGCATTAAAAATGCGTAAGAGTCGCTCCTGGCAGGCCGCTCCGCCTGTGATGATATATTTTACATTACCGCCCAGCCCTTCTCTCCACTTGCTAAAAACTAATTTGTTCGCAATAGCAAGCTGCATGGTATACCACATGCCACCACTCTTCAGGTTATCGTATTTAAAGCCCAGATCTACTGCCCAGTAAAACAATTTCTTTTTGATGCCAGTAAGCTTAGAGCCCGTGTTCATTATTTTTTCAAATAATTTTTCAAGTAATCTGGGCACTGTGGTAAACCCATCTGGGCAAACTTCTTTTAAATTTTCGCCAATGGTTTCCAGGCCTTCAGCATACCAGATGCCGATGCCGCTGAAAAGATAAATATAGCTACATGTTTTTTCGAATATATGGTTCAGCGGCAGGAAGCTGAGCACTTTGGATTGCGGTGCATCTTCAAATGGAAAGCTTTCCTTTGAATGGCGCACATTACTTACAATATTACCATGGCTCAGCATGACTCCTTTGGGCGTTCCGGTTGTGCCGCTGGTATAAATAATGGTGGCTATATGATCTTCGCTGATGGATGCCTTCGTGGTTTCCACTTGCTGTTTCAGAGACGCTGTCGCCCTGTCAGAGATTGTACTCCAATGATCGGCGCCTGGTACCTGATCAAAGGTAAATACATTGATCAACGAGGGCACTTTGGGCCTTACGCTTTGAACTTTTTCGTAGAGGTCGTTGCTGCTTACAAATACATATTTTACGGCTGCATTATTGAGAATAAACTCCAGCTCCAACGGATTAGTGGTGGGGTAAATGGGGCAAATAGGAACACCAATTTGCTGGCATGCCATATCGGTAAAAAGCCATTCAGGCCGGTTGTTGCTGATGAGTGCTACCTTATCCTGGTTTTCCGCGGTCATATCGTTTCCGCTAAGACCCAGCGCCAGCAAGCCTGCACTCAAATTATTAATGATCGCTTTACTTTCTGCCGTGCTGTATTTCTGCCAAATTCCATTTTCTTTGGCCACCAGCATATCCTCTTTGGGAAATTTTTCCAACTGGTATTCGATACAATCAAATAGTCGTTTTTCTTTCGTGGTCATGGCAATCGTTTTTTTCCAAAAATATAGTAAACACTACCCCATGCAGGCGGGTAATTCGCTACAGGAGCTTCCTGATTCACAAGCGGTCGATGGTACCTGATTAGTTGTCATTGACCATCGATACTTATGCGCCGCATCATGATTATAGTGACAAATTCAATGGGACGAACAAAGAATTCGATTCCTGCTTTTACTATCTGCATTGAAAGGCTGCATATCAATGTCGTTAAGTTAAGGATTCATCGTCGGCATTTCGGAGCAAGACACACCCAATCCCTCCTTTGGAGGTTAGGAGGCCACCCCAAACCCAGACGCTTAACTTAACGACATTGGGCTGCATATTATAAAATCGTAAATCCAAAATCATAAATCGTAAATCAGCTTATCCATTCTGTTTTTTCTTCAGCTTTTCGTATTCCTGTTGTATGGAAGTCTCCTTATCGGTATGGCCATAGGCTTCGAAATACTGGAAAGCGATACCGAGTCCCCAACCGAGCATCGGCCAGATAGGCCATACTGCCGCCCAGCTTCCTACACCGTTATGTCCCTGTGTAAACCACCAGATAGCCCAAAAGAACAGGTTCATCACGATATACGTAAGCAAATGCCTTTTGAAGTCAGCTCTTTTTTTGGCTACACGCCACAGGCGTTCATCAGTTTGTTGCTCCATAATATCTTTTTTTATAAATTGACAGAAAGCGGGACCCGGTAATAAATGTTTTTTTTAGCACATTACACGTCCAATGTAAGTAAAAGCCATTGAAAGAAAAATACCGGGATTTAAATAGCAGCGTAAAGTGCAAAAAAAACCGCCGGCTGAAACGCCGGCGGTCAGCCATCACCCACACAAAAACTATTTTTTATCGGCCTTAATATCCAATTTGATATTTACCATATTGCTGATCACCCAGTCTTTAGGATTGGTATCCTTATCATACACAATACCCCAGGCAGCACGGTCAATATTAAAATTGGCCGCCGCTGTTACACCAGCATCCGTTACTGAAACTTTTGCAGGAAAGGTTACATTCTTTGTACTGTCTTTTAGAGTGAGGTTGCCTTGAATGATATGCGTAGCGTCTTTCAACACTGCATCTTTTAATGAAGCGGCATCGGCTGCACTGATATTGGTAATCTCAAATTTTGCCGTGGGGTATTTTGCCACATCAAAAAAATCGGGGCTTTTTAAATGCCCTTCGAGTTTGCCTTTGTCTTCTCCCGCAAGATCAAGGTCTGCCAGCGACGCCATATCAATAGTAAAACTACCGCCGGTCAGTGCGTTTTCTTTTACAGCGAGTGAGCCACTTTGTATTCCAAACGTGCCGTTATGACTGCCACCTACCTTGGTACCCGTCCAGCCTACCTTGCTTTCAGCCAGGTCAATGGTAAAACCAGTTCCTTCTACTGTTGTTACTTCCTGCTTATCAGATGTTTGTGCCTTGTCAGCTACAGGTGCATTGTTACATGATGCCAGAAACCCGATAGCTATTGCTGTCACAAATAATTGCTTCATACTGTTGTTTTGTTTTGTAATGAAGTACAAAGATACGCATATCAATGTTTAAACATCAATATTTTTTTACCAGACATCTTTACCTCAATTAGCAATAATTATAGAATCGGGTAGTGGTAAATTAAGTCAACTAAATCTTTCCGTTTTTAATTTCCTCCACAACCCCAGGATCAAGCAAAGAGGACATGTCTCCGAGGTTTCCGGATTCTCCTTCGGCAATCTTTCGCAGGATGCGGCGCATGATCTTACCACTGCGGGTTTTGGGCAACCCTTTTACAAACTGTATTTTATCCGGCTTAGCAATAGGGCCAATAATGCGGGTAACGGTAGCTAGTATATCTTTCCTTGTAAGTTCTTCATCGCCATGTTTATTATTATTTATTACAAAGGCATAAATACCCTGCCCTTTAATATCATGTGGATAACCTACCACAGCACTCTCTATCACACCAGCATGCATGTTGATGGCATTCTCCACTTCTGCAGTACCAATGCGGTGTCCGCTTACGTTTAATACATCATCTACACGGCCGGTGATTCTGTAATTGCCGTTGGCATCTTTTAAAGCACCGTCGCCGGTGAAATAGAGGTTTTCGTAGGTGGCGAAATAATTAGTACGGCAGCGTTCGTGGTCGCCATAGGTAGTTCTTAATATGCCAGGCCATGGAGCTTTGATGCATAGGTTGCCTTTCAGCATTCCATCCGCGTCTTGCTCTGTTACTTCTTTGCCATTTTCATCTACCAGTACGGGCTGTACGCCGGGCATGGGCAAGGTGGCCCATCCGGGCTTGGCAGGCGTAATACCTGCCAGGTTTGATATGAGTGTACCACCGGTTTCGGTTTGCCACCAGGTGTCAATAATCGGACATTTCTTTTTGCCGATATTGTCATCGTACCAATGCCATGCTTCTTCGTTGATAGGCTCCCCAACCGTGCCCAGTATTTTTAACGATGAGAGATCTTTGCCTTCCAAAGGCCCGGGCCCAAAGCCCATCAGGCTTCTGATGGCAGTAGGGGCTGTGTATAAAATATTTACTTTATGCTTGCCGATGATATCCCAGAAACGGCCGGCATTGGGCCAGGTGGGTATGCCTTCGAACATCAGCGATGTACCTCCAGCGCTTAACGGTCCGTAGACGATATAGCTGTGGCCGGTAATCCAGCCAATATCGGCTGTACAAAAATGTACATCGCCCTGCTGGTACTGGAATGTATTTACAAAAGTGTAGTTGGTCCAAACCATATATCCTGCAGTGCTGTGTACCACGCCCTTCGGCTTACCGGTGCTTCCGCTTGTGTACAAAATAAACAACGGGTCCTCCGCATCCATTTCTTCCGCAGGAAAAGAAACCTTACCCTCTTTTTCCACCTGGTTTTCGGCATGCTCCATCTCATCTTCCCACCACAGGTCTCTTCCTTTAATCATGGATACCGGCGTTCGTGTACGGGTATAAACAATTACTTTTTTTACTGTTTTGTTGCCAATCAATGCATCATCAATCACATTTTTTAGTGGAATAATTTTGTCGCCACGGTAAGCACCATCGCAGGTTACAATGTATTCGGCATTGGCATCGTAAAGGCGGTCGGCAATGCTTTGAGCAGAGAAGCCGCCAAAAATGACGCTGTGTATGGCACCTATCCTGGCGCAGCCAAGTACTGCATAGGCCAGCTCTGGCACCATGCCCATATAGATGCACACCCGGTCGCCTTTTTTTACACCATTATTTTTTAATACCTGTGCAAACTGGCAAACCCTTTTGTGCAGGCGGTTATAGGTCACAACCCTTACTCTTTCATCGGGGTTGTTGGGTTCCCAAATAATGGCAGGTTTATCTCCCATCGTTTCCAGGTGCCGGTCGATGCAGTTTTCGGTAATGTTCAGTTTTGCCCCTGCAAACCATTCTACTTTGGGCTCTTTAAAATTCCAGTTCAATACACTGTCCCACTTTCTACGCCACAAAAAACTTTCGGCAATGGCTGCCCAAAATGCTTCTGGCTGTTCTACACTTTTCTGATAGGCTTCTTTGTACGCTTCGAAACTTTTGATTTGGTAGGGGTAAGACATATGGCTACTGAATTTTTATCGGGACGCTAAAATAAATATACATTGCCAATGGCGGGTAATTAATATTGACGATGTGGTGCCGTTACAGCATCCCTTTTCGCCGGTCGCCGATGCAAAGCGGGCGGATTATTATACGAGCACCTTGTCGGCAAAAAAGTAGGTTTTTATATGCCCCGTATATTTTCCCGGGATAGGTGCCTGCGGTAATTTCAGCAATGGCATTGTCGGGGTACTGGAATTGGCGATTACCTGACTAATTGTAGCCAAGTAGCCTTTTGCATTAGACAATTGCACTTCCGGAACTTGTGTAGTATTATCCGTCGACCCTGGCTGACTTTTTTACACCAGCTTTTATAGGAATCGTTTTATAAGGTTAAGCACAAAGGCTCAAAATAATGAAAGTGGTAACAACTTGTCAGGTAACGGCAGCGGCAAAAAATAGTGAAATGATAACGGGATTTTTGCCAGCTAAACAACCGGGAAATGCAACCGCAGCAGATGGAACTGGCTCGTATGAAAAAATTCAAAGCGGATCTTCCCAAATTCCTCTTTATTTTTAAAGGCTTCCAGTATAGTACATGATGGTGTTACGGCCGGAACAGCATTTTTTAAAGCCGTTAACACCGGTCGCGATTGCCAGAATTACAAATCTAAAAACCCTTGCCCCTATGAGTAATGATGCAAATGTAAAAGGCATCCGCAGCGTGATCTTGTCTTCATCCCTGGGTACACTTATTGAGTGGTACGACTTTTATATTTTCGGCAGCCTGGCCGTAATTATTTCAACTAAATTTTTTCCGTCAGGTAACCCCACGGCCGCATTTTTGAGTACGTTGGCCACATTTGCCGCAGGCTTTATTGTACGGCCTTTTGGTGCTTTGTTTTTTGGCCGGCTTGGAGATCTGATTGGTCGTAAATACACCTTTCTTCTGACCCTGGTATTGATGGGTGGCAGCACTTTTTTGATTGGGTGTATACCCAGCTATGAAACCATTGGTGCCCTGGCACCCATACTAGTGTTATTGCTGCGTTTATTGCAGGGCCTTGCACTCGGTGGGGAATATGGTGGTGCCGCTACCTATGTAGCCGAGCATGCCCCCGCCAACCGCCGGGGTTACTTTACCAGCTGGATACAAACCACGGCTACATTGGGTTTGCTGGTTTCGCTAATTGTGATCATCACGGTACAAAGCAGCCTCAGCAAGGAAGCTTATGCGGACTGGGGCTGGCGCCTGCCGTTTTTGCTATCGATCTTTTTAGTGGTGATCTCCATTATCATCCGCATGAAAATGCATGAGTCGCCTTTGTTCAGCAAACTCAAAAAAGAAGGGAAAACTTCTACCAATCCGCTCAAAGAAAGCTTTGGCAATAAGGCCAACTTCAAAATGGTGTTGCTGGCCTTGTTTGGGGTAACTATGGGGCAGGGCGTGGTATGGTATACAGGCCAATTCTATGCCCAGAGTTTCATTCAAAAGACCTGTAACATAGATAGCGTACAAAGTAATATGTGGATTGGTATAGCGCTACTGCTGGCAACCCCGGGCTTTGTGTTATTTGGCTGGCTCAGCGATAAGATTGGTCGTAAGTATATCATGATGGCGGGGATGCTGCTGGCCATACTTTGTTACCGCCCTATCTTTACAAAAATCTATGCAACCTGCAGTGTAAAAGACAAACAAGAATTAGTAGATCAAGTAAAAATATCCGAACAACGGACGTTGGTGGCGAAGTCAGTAGCAGATTCTGTTATAAGCAACGATACCGTAAGAACCTATGCAGATGGCACCACAATGAGCATTGTGAGAAAACAAACTTTTCATGCCGATGCGTCTAAAAACACAAATGCAGAAGTAAAGAAAACCGTCACGCTAAACAGTGATGCCAAGTACCCGATCATCGGTTTGATTTTTATCCTGGTGTTATTTGTAACGATGGTCTACGGGCCGGTGGCTGCATTCCTGGTGGAATTATTTCCTACCAAGATTCGCTATACATCGATGAGCCTGCCTTACCATATTGGAAACGGCGTGTTTGGCGGATTGGTGCCGTTTATCGCCACCAGGTTGGTAGACACTACGCGACCGTCACCAGGCGCGGCACCCAGCGATCCACTGGCAGGTCTTTGGTACCCCATTATTATCGGGGCACTTTGTTTTGTAATTGGTATGATCTATTTGAAGAATAAAAAGGATGAGGAGGTGATGGATTAGGCGTTGGTTGATTGGTTGAGTGGTTTTTTAGTTGATTGGTCAAATGGTCAACTGTCATTAACGGGAGGAACATATTTAAGTAACAAAAACGTTACCTTGCATATGAAGGCGAAGGACCTGATTAAATTAATTGAAAAAGACGGCTGGTATTTTGAAAGGCAAAATGGCAGCCATAAAATATTCAAACATCCTCATAAGCCGGGAATTTTAGTGATTCCTGAACATGGGAAGGAAGATATAAAACCAGGCACTTTTAATTCAATTATCAAACAAGCAGGGCTCAAAAATTAATAGCTCTAAACTATCAATATGAACCTACAGGTAATCATAGAAAAAGGAGACGAAGTATTGTATGGGCGTATTAATGGCAACCTTTTGTTTGCCCCCGTAACTGCTGCCGATACCACAAAAGAAGTGCTGGCCAATTTGCGGATGCTCATAAAAGATTATCAGCAGCATGAGGGAATTAAGGATGCCTATTGGAATAAAATAAATGCTGAAACGATTGAGTTTGAAATGCTGTATGATATTCAGGCTTTCTTCGAGGAACACGATTTTTTAAACATTTCAGCAGTTGCGAGGCATGCAAACCTGAATGAATCTTTAGTGAGGCAATATGCTACAGGAAAAAAATTTCCTTCAGCTGAACAGACAAAAAAATTACAGGATACTATCAGGGATTTATCGATACCATTACAAAAACTATCTCTTTACGTAGAGGTTTAAATTATTGTATGATGAACAGCATTAAAAAATACCTCGGCTATATATGGCTTGTCGTAGGGCCTGTAATGATGGTGGGTCTGCTCTACCGCGCAATCCATGAGTTTAGCGTAGCGAAGCCAGAGCAGCTCGATGAACTGAAAGTTTTCTGGCCCGTAGTCATTGTCATTTTTATCCCGATCGCTATTGGCTTCTGCATTTTTGGCTGGTACTCGGTGAAGAACCTGTACGACCGGTTACCGGAAAACAGCACGGAGCTGTAAGGTATGGGTTGGCACTTCATTTTTAGCTAAGTCGGTGTGGTATGAAAAGCCTGAAACTCTTACTGGTCCTGATCTTACTGGGCTGTTGCCATCAAAAATCATTAGCGCAGGATACCCTGCAATGGTCGTCCAAAACCAAACTACAATGGGCCAATTTTCTGGGCCGGGCGGATACCAATTCGAGGTATACATCGACCACTGTTGCCGGTATCAATTATACTGTCAGGCACAACAGCAAAACATTTTCATTTGCCGTTACCGCTGTGTTTTATAAAAACAAATCATGGGCTAAATCCGGAAACAGCGATTACCTGCTGCAACATGAACAAGCACATTTTGACCTCACCGAAATCTATGCGAGAAAGCTAAGGCTGGCGTTCAGGAATTATATCTTTTCAAACCCTGCAACGCTTGAAAAAGATCTTGACAGGATTGCTGAAGGCATTCGAAAGGAGCGGAACAAAGTAAACCGGCAGTATGATGTGGAGACCAACTCTTCCGTTAACACCCGCAAGCAATTTTATTGGTTTAACAAGATTGCAAATGAGTTGCACCAGTTGGATGCGTATCAATAAAGTCATGGCTTTTGCCTGATCTCCCTTCCCTTCCACTCATACTTTCCAAACTTGCCTAACCAGCCACTGATAACCACGTACAAAATATGCAGGGGTTGTAAAAAAGGGAACCAGCCCAGCCATTTATCCATACCGAAAAAACCAGCTACGGGTTTTAAAAACCAGATCTCCACCAGTGTTTTACCCACCAATGAAACTGCGAGCAAGACCAGCCATTTCCACGAGAAGAAGGCAGCTACGGCCAATACCAGAAACCAAACATTAAAAATGTACACCAGCAGCAAGGTAGCAAAAATCCGCTTGTCGTCATAGTGGGTTGCCTTGCTGGCCCAGCGGATACGCTGGTTAAAAAATTCCTTCCAGCTATAAGCCGGATGGGTACTTACAATCGCTTCCTGGCTCTTGAGGTACACCACTTGTTGGGGATGCTGTTTATAGATCTTATGCATCAGCAGCATATCGTCGCCGGTAGGTAGTTTGTCGATACCGGCAAAGCCGTTCACTGCTTCAAAGGCAGCTTTGGTATACGCCAGGTTAGCCCCGTTGCACATAGAATGAAACCTTTTAAATACCGAGGCGCCCGTGATGCCCTGCATTGTCATAAAATCAAGGCATTGAAAAACGGATAGCAGCTTGTTTTTTGTGAGGTAAACAACCGGTGCCGCTATAAACTGTGCCTGTGTTTGCTCCTGGTACTGCACCAGGGTTTCCAGCCAATATTCCGGGTGGGTACAGTCGGCATCGGTGGTAACGATCAGCGTCCCGGTTGCGCGGGCAATGCCAGCTTCAATGCCCCGCTTTTTGTAGGCCATATTGCCCAGGGTCTCATTAAGTTTTATTAAATGCACATTGGTATAAGCAAGGGACAGGGCATGTGCGATATCAGTGGTATCATCGGTGCTATGGTCGTCTACTACGATGATCTCAATCAACGATGCCGGGTAAGATTGTGCCAGCACGCTGCGGATACAGTTGGCAATATTCACCGTTTCGTTTCGCGCCGGGATGATGACCGATACTTTTGTTTGATAGCTGCTATGTGGCCTTTGCTCCAGTTTGAAACGGGGCATGCTCATCCAGCTCCAGCGATAGAAAACGATCAGTGAAGCGTACAGTAAAAAAAGGATGGAGGAGATCCAAATAAGCAACATGGTAGTACAACAATAGCCCAAATCAGGGATTCAGCAATTCGATAATGTCGGCGACATATTTTTCCTGCATTAACTGGTGGCCTGCTTTAATTACGAATACCTTTATCAGATCTTCATGACCCTGCTGAAATTTTTCGCCGCGCTGGTACAGGATAATTCGGTCGAAGGCGCCAAACAAAATTTTTATAGGCACCTGTTTTTCAAAAGCCAGGTTTTTAATTAAAGTCAGGCTGGGCCTGAATGTCCGCATTGTAGTCCACCGCTTGTACAGGGCCATGCGGATGGTTTCATCACCCAAATAATACGATACAAATTTGGCCACACTTTTATTGAGTAGCCCGATTTTGCCCAGCAGTTTTACCATGCCCAAAAACCATTGCGGGTAATGCATCGTGAATTTAAACGCCCGGTTTCCTAAAGCTGTTTGGGTAGCAAACCAATACCAGCGGTTTTTATGAAGGCCATCCGGGGCTACCAGCGCAATGCTTTTTACGCAGTGGGGATAGTCTTGAAAAAAAGCCAGCGCCAACCTGCCTCCCATACTGTAGCCAAGCAGGTGCATGTTTACAGTCAATTCGGGCTTACCGGCTAAAGGCAGAGATTTGATAATTTCAAATAGGTCAGTTACCGTGAACGTAAGCCCTTCGTTCCAAATCGTTTCGCCATGAAAAGGCATATTAAGGGCGATGATCGTAAAACGTTCTCCCAAAGATTTTTCCAAAAAAGCGAAGGAACTGGCAGCTTCGCCAAAGCCATGGAGGCAAATCAGCAACGCATCGCCGCTACCGTACCGGCTGTAAGAAATGGTGGAATTTTTATAAGCCAGTAGCGTTGCCAATCATGTTAATTTAAGAAAACCGAATGTCACACAAAGATGCCAATTGGCTGCTTTCTTTTCTGGCAGGGTTACAGCGATTTCATAGACTCAACAATTTCTTCAGCATGCTGCTTGCTTTTTGGCTTCAGGAATATTTTTTTGATGGTGCCCTTTTCGTCAAGCACAAAAGTGGTGCGGTGCAGGCCCATATATTGGCGGCCATACAATTGCTTTTCGCCCCAAACTCCATACTTGTCGATGATGGTATGATCTGTATCGGCGATCAATGAAAACGGCAGGTCGTATTTGGTTTCAAATTTCTTATGCTTCTCTACCGCATCGGGGCTAATCCCTAAAATAGCAAAGCCGTTTTGTTGCAGCAATGCGTAATTGTCTCTCAGGTTACAGGCTTGCACCGTACAAGTGGGTGTGCCATCTTCGGGATAGAAATACAGCACTACTTTCTTGCCTTTAAAATCTTTCAGTTGAACCGTGGTGCCGTTTTGGTTAATGCTTTTGAATGCCGGCGCTTTGTCGCCTTCTTTTAATGTTATCATAGGAGCGCGTAAATTGTTATTTAATGCATGCCATTGCAACACAATCGGAAGCCTATTGTTCGGTTGCAGGTAGTTCGGTTTTCGGCAGGATTCCATTATGAAAACTACAGCTATATTCCTTTATATTACCTGCCACATCAGTAGCCACTGCTCTTACTGCATGCCAGCCCGGCGCACAATGTTCGTCAAAATCGTAGGTGTAAATATTGTTTTTTTGCCTGAAAATAACCCATTGGCAATCTATAAAGCCTTCGAATAATTGGAGGTCACCTGTTTCGTCGGTAGCATTGAAAATCAGCCGACGGTCTTTAATAAATACGGCGCTGTCGTACACATTTACCGCAGTAAGCTTTGGCGCCAGCGTGTCCCGCCACAAATAAAAATCGCCGAGCGTCCACCATTTGGCTTCCATCCAATCGCCTTTCCAAATGCCTTTCTGGGCATCAAATTTTCTGCCGCTGCGGGTCACCATCACTGTTGTTGCTTTTTCGGCATCGGTTAATTTTGAGTTGGCCCGGATGCTGATAGTTATGGAATCGTGAACCGGAATATGGCAGTTGCCCATACTATGTATCGCCGACATGTACGACAGTTGCCTGGGTTGCATTTTGTAGCGCAGGTAAACCGTGTCGTACAGTGAGTTAGTAGTAAATGTGGCCTTCACATCGGGCGTTTCAAAAATTGCTTTTTGATTGGGAGAAAGTATTTTAGCTGCTACAGATTTATCAAAACGGCATTCGCGTGCCACCGTATCCCGTCTTATTTTATATGCCAGTTGCGTGCTGTTTCCGGCCACGTCTTTTACTACAATTTGAATTAGGTGTGTGGTGTTGTCCTGCAGTTGTAACACGCCATCACCGCCTTTGTCGAAAATCGGGCTATGGTTTCCGGGCAATTTAGTCAGTAATTGTACCCAGGGTTCGCCATCGTAACGGCTGGCGTAATCTGTGCCCGCATTGATGTAGCGGCTATCGTCGTAGCTAAAATTGTCCATGCTAAAAGCGCACTGCATTACACTGTCGAGGTATAATTCCGCCCGGTAAATACCAAACATGAAAGAGCCGTTGGTCTTGTCTTCGGTTCCAATAGCGAAGCTGAATTTCCCCGCGGGAACAGTGATCACCGAATCGAGGGTTTGATATTCATTATTGATGATCCTGTTTTTAATTTTTTTCTTCCCGATGGGCAAATATGAAGGCTTGTTTTCCATTATGGATACGTCGCGGTTATAGAGCGCCAGGCGGTAAATAGCTGGCGGGATACCGTCGGCTATACCCAACCCAAATAAGAGTGGGTTGTAATTATTGCCTGTCCTTGCATCCCTGATTTCAAAGTGGAGGTGCGGTCCCTCGCTGCCACCAGTATTGCCACTATACGCAATAAACTGGCCTTTTTTAACCGGGAATAAATTGGCCGCCAACTCAAAATCCTGCTGCCATTTTTTATCGCTGTATTGCTTCGCTTCCACGAAGGTTTCCAGGGAACTAAAAAAAGAATTGAGGTGTGCATACAGCGTTACCAACCCGTTTGGATGGGTAATATAAATGGCCCGTCCATAACCATAAGGTTCTATTTTGATCCGGCTCACATAGCCTTCCGCGGCAGCCATCACCGCAATATTTTCCCGCTGCTGGGTACGAAAATCAAGACCCATATGATAATGGTTGGTTCGCAGGTCGCCAAAGTTGCCCGCCAGCGAAACCGGAATGCTCACAGGCCGGCTGAAATAATTTGGGAGGTAGTTATTGCCCGAAAATGTCTGGGCTTTTATGTGGGCACCAAACAAGTCTGCAACCCAACAACATAATAACAAAAAGCAGGAAAAAAGTCTGGTCATTCTAAGTACTGGGGCTGGCGGTAAAAATACAGGTCGTCCGGCAATTGCATCTGTATATTTAAAACCACCATCGGTCATCCAAAATAGGTCAATCGGTGTAGAATCCTAATATATCTTACCCAAAATGCCTTCCTTCGCATGATATATTCTAAACACATGAAAAATGTCCACCTGCTATTGTTCCCGCTGTTTTGCATATCACTTGCATACGCTCAACCCTGCGAAGTAAAAATGCCTGAGTTGGTGGGCACCTATGATGGTGGCTGCAAAGACGGTAAGGCGGATGGTTTTGGCATAGCTGCCGGCAAACATTCCTTCCAGGGGCTTTTTAAAAAAGGGAAGCCCGATGGGCGTGGTACCTACACCTGGGAGGATGGCCATTTTTATGTGGGCGAATGGAGCAACGGCACCAAAGATGGCGAAGGCGAAATGCATTATAAGGATTCCTCCGGCACAGATAGTGTAGTTACGGGTACCTGGAAAAAAGACAAACTGGTGCCGGCGAGTGACAAAGGGTATATCGTTTATTTTCAAACCTCAAAAATTACCCGGTTAACGATAAGCACTAGCGAGGCCAGCGAGAACTCCATTATTATTGAGGTGAAAAGTAATACCGGCGGAAGCGCTGGGGTAATGAGCAACTCGATAACTACCATTGCAAACGTGTACGACCTGCAACTGCTTAAGGGTACCTACGAGCAAATTATACAACCCGACCGATCTGGCAACAAGGGTATAACCCGCATTCTCAAACCCACTTTTCCTTTCAGAGGGAAAATAATTATGGGTGGAGAACAGGTAGAAATAGAATTCACTCAAAAGAAAAACTGGATGGTACAGGTTTTTATTAACGAATAAAATGTTTGAAAAAATTGTTTAAATCGAACATACAGCAGTTCCACAGTTAACGTATTTTCTACCCCTTGCAGGCGTATTCAGGATGTAGCTTGACAGTGTTCCGCCTTGTTACGGCATACAATAATTTTATTAGCGCCAGCGCCAGGAAAATACAGTTAGTTATGGCGACTATTAATTGCAGGCTTTGATTGAATGAGTATTGTTTTCAAAAGCAATTAGCCCGCATTCAAACATGGACAATAGGACATGGCATTTTACGAGAGTTTCCAAACTAAGGTTTGCCGTTTGCCTTACCCCTTCTACATTTTGCGCTCCACCGCATTTTCCTAAAAACAAACCCGAAAATTAATCCCCAATACTTTTTCCGCACCCTTACATTTGCACAATTTATCAATCGGGCAGGTAATCGAAAATGGCTACGGGATAAAGGTCTTTTCCATCTTTTCAACGTAATAAAAAATGCCCAAAGACAATTCAATTAAATCGGTTCTGATTATAGGGAGTGGCCCTATTGTGATAGGCCAGGCCTGTGAATTTGATTACAGTGGCACCCAGGCCGCCAGGAGTTTAAGTGAGGAAGGAATTAGAGTGATCCTGATCAACAGCAACCCTGCCACCATTATGACGGACCCCATGATGGCCGACAGGGTTTATCTATTGCCGCTTACCGCAGAGAGCATTGAACAAATTCTGGAAGAAAACCAGATCGATGCGGTACTGCCTACTATGGGTGGACAAACAGCCCTTAACCTGGCCAAAGAAGCCGAAGAACTGGGTATCTGGGAAAAATACAATTGCCGCCTGATCGGTGTGGATATCAAAGCCATCGACAAGGCGGAAGACCGCGAGAAATTCCGCCAGTGGATGATACAACTGGGCGTGTCTGTAGCGCCTGCCCGTACCGCCAACAGTTTCCTTGAAGGAAAGGAATTTGCCCAGGAGATCGGTTTCCCCTTGGTAATCCGCCCATCGTTTACGCTGGGTGGCGGCGGTGCTGGTTTTGTACACGATAAACACGACCTGGATGAGGCCCTGAACCGCGGGCTGACCGCAAGCCCGATTCATGAAGTGCTGGTAGAAAAAGCAGTACTCGGCTGGAAAGAATTTGAGCTGGAATTGCTGCGCGATGCGGCTGATAATGTGGCGATTATTTGTACAGTGGAAAATTTTGACCCGATGGGCGTGCACACAGGCGACAGCATTACGGTGGCACCTGCCATGACCCTGAGCGATACCGCTTTCCAACTGATGCGCAATACGGCTATTATGATGATGCGGGACCTCGGCAATTTTGCCGGCGGTTGTAATGTGCAGTTTGCCCTCAACCCGGTAAATGAAGAGATTATCGCCATCGAGATCAACCCCAGGGTGAGCCGTTCTTCTGCATTGGCCAGTAAAGCCACCGGTTATCCAATTGCTAAAATAGCCGCCAAGCTGGCAATTGGATACAACCTGGATGAGCTGAAAAACCAGATCACCCAAACTACCTCTGCCTATTTTGAACCGGCACTGGACTATGTAATTGTAAAAGTTCCCCGCTGGAATTTTGATAAATTCAAGGGTGCCAACGATACACTGGGTCTGCAAATGAAAAGCGTAGGTGAAGTGATGAGTATTGGCCGCAGCTTTACCGAAGCTATTCAGAAGGCTTGCCAGAGTCTGGAAAATGATGCCGTAGGGCTGGGCTATTATGGCAAAAGCATGATGCATAGTGCCGAACTGATCGAGTACATTAAAACCCCGAAATGGGACCGGATTTTCCGAATAAAAGACGCCCTGATGCTGGGTGTCAGTGTAAAAACAATTTGTGAAGCGACTTTAATAGACCGCTGGTTTATTTACCAGATACGGGATATAGCCAGGATAGAACAGGAAATAGCTAAATACAACGGCGACGCCATCCCTGACGAATTACTGATCAAAGCGAAACGCAATGGCTTTAGCGACGAGCAAATCTGCCGCATCGTAAAAGACGGCACCACGGAGGAAGAGATCTATGAACGTCGTAAAGAAATGGGGCTCACGAGGGTGTTTAAAATGGTGGATACTTGCAGCGCAGAATTTGAAGCAAAGACGCCGTATTTCTATAGCACTTTTGAATCCGGCAACGAGTCTGAATCTAAGGTGTCAGGTAAGAAGAAAGTAATCGTTTTAGGCAGCGGACCCAACCGTATTGGCCAGGGTATAGAGTTTGACTATTGCTGCGTACATGGACTGCTGGCCATCAAGGAATGTGGCTACGAAGCGATCATGGTTAACTGTAACCCTGAAACTGTTTCCACTGATTTTGATATTGCCGACAAGCTCTATTTCGAACCTGTTTTCTGGGAGCACCTTTGGGAGATTGTGGAGCATGAAAAACCGGAGGGTGTGATCGTGCAACTGGGTGGACAAACTGCATTGAAAATGGCCAAACGCCTCCACGAGAAAGGCATTAAGATCATTGGCACCAGCTACGACAGCATGGATATTGCCGAAGATCGTGGCCGCTTCAGCGACCGGTTAAAAGCATTGGACATTCCCTATCCAAACTATGGTACGGCATTAGATACGGATGAGGCTGTGGAAGTGGCCAACAGGGTTGGCTACCCCGTGCTGATACGCCCAAGCTACGTACTCGGTGGTCAGCGTATGCGTATCGTGCTGAACGACGAGGAATTGGAAACAGGTGTATTGAGCTTGCTGAAACATTTGCCCAATAACGTTATCCTGATCGACCATTTTCTTGACCGCTGCCAGGAAGCGGAGATTGATGCCATCTTCGACGGCGAAAATTTTCACGTAATGGGTGTGATGGAACATATTGAGCCGGCAGGTATTCATAGCGGCGATAGTAATGCCGTTTTACCAGCTTTTAACCTCACACCGCTGATTGTGGAAACGATGAAGGAATACGCGGAGAAAATCGCCAGGGATTTGAATATCCTTGGGCTAATCAATATCCAGTTTGCGATTAAAGACAATACGGTATATGTAATTGAAGCGAACCCAAGGGCCAGCCGCACCACACCATTTATCGCCAAGGCTTACCAGATTCCTTACCTGAACATAGCTACCAAAATCATGTTGCAGGAAGCTAAACTGACCGATTTTACCTACGAGAAAAAGCTGAAAGGCTTTGCGATTAAAGAGCCGGTATTCAGTTTTGATAAATTCCCTGGTGTTAACAAAGAATTAGGGCCCGAAATGAAGAGTACTGGAGAAGCCATCCGGTTTATTAAAGATTTGCGGGATCCTTATTTCCGCCAGTTATACAAAGAAAGAAGCATGCACCTGAGCAAGTAATGGCTTAAGAATATCACGCACATCCTGGGCAATTTTTAAAAATGTCCGGGATTTTTTTGTTCCTGTATTACCATTATGACCACAAGTTTGGTCGGTATAATGTCATTTTGTCAATCAATAGCCCGGCGAAATGTTCAACTGTAGCCAAAGATTCACAAAGTCTTGTGTAAAAAGGTTGTTTAAGGTTAATGCTATTAGAAATTGCTGGTCTGCGCTTTTGCCGGGCACACTTTTCGATGCCGTCTCCACGTATATTATTAAAACAAAAACTTTATATTATGAAACAAATAAAATGGTTATTACTCGCCCTCCCAGTATTGGTGGTGGCCTGTACATCGTCGAAGGTTACTTCGAGTTGGAAAGATCCTTCAACGAGCAAAGAGCTATCTACATATCAACATGTTTTGGTAGTGGGTATGCAGCCTAACAACAGGCAGTTGAAGGAGGAAATGGAAAACTACCTCTCGTCCTATCTGGCGAAAGAAGGGATCAATGCGAAGGCTTCTTACGATGAATTTGGGCCGAAAGCTTTTGCTAAAATGACGGAAGATGAAGTCACAGACCTGGTGCGTAAAAAAGGATATGATGCAGTAATCACCATTGCGTTGTTAGATAAGCAAAAAGAGCAATCTTATAATCCCGGATCGGTTAACTATAATCCAATAGGCACTTATTATAACCGGATAGGCAGGTATTACACTACGATCTATGATCGCATCTATACTCCGGGGTATTATTCCACCAACACCGATTATTTCTGGGAAACAAATCTCTATGATGCCACGCAGGAAAAAATAATCTACTCTGCGCAGAGCAAGAGTTTTGATCCCGGAAGTATTACCAGTATGAGTAAGGAATATGGAAAATCTATTGTAAAAGACTTGTCTTCGAAGGGTCTTATTACTAAAAGTTAGAGGTGTGTTTTGGTGTTTAGGAGTTGTGGTTGAAGAACAGGCCGTGCCGGATTTCCGGTGCGGCTTTTTTGTGAGGTTGAGAATTTTGTGGAGTTGCCGTCAAGTTGCTGAGTGAAAGGGAATTGCTGGAATTATTGCAAGATTCGATAGATTGACAGTAACAAATTTTAATATGTTAATACGTAGAGGTATACGATGAAGTTGCAACTTTTATGGCCAGAATGAATCAAGAAATGGTTATATCTTTTTAGCCCTCCGGTAAAAGTCAAAGCAGGTTTGACCTTTTGCTGGATAAACAAAAGAGACAGGTTTGAATTCCAAAGAAAAAGCTAACTGGAACATCATTTAATGCTCAACAGAATTATTGGCCTGGCAAAGGCGGGGCTTTTAAAATGATTAAAAACTAATCTGAAATTTTCTGAAGCGAAATCTACTCTTCCCAAACCTTCAGCCCTTCGCTACAATTAGCGCAGATATCAATATTTTTCCGGCTCGTCATTAATTCGCTGCGGAACTGTTTATAGTTATCATTGTGCCAGGCTTCTTTGAAACTTTGGTTTTTAAGGTTGCCCAATTGATGCAATGCATCCTTATCAAAACAGCAGGGCACTACCAAACCATCCCAGGTAATTACGTTGCCACTCCAGAGCCGCCAGCAATGGTTTTGCAGGCCGCTTTTAATCTGCATCACGCCATCCTTATCCTTTTTGTAGCGGCTGTATTTGTCAATATTGGGGATCAGTTTATTGGGGTCAGTTTCGTAATCATACACCTGTGCGGTTTTGAAACGCACCTGGTCAACCCCGATTTCTATTGCCAGTTTTTTTATGTCTTCTATCTGGTGTTCGTTCGGCTTTACCACTAAAAACTGGAAGAAAATGAACGGCGTTTTGCTCTTCATTGCTTTTTTCCATTTCACGATATTCCTGGCGCCCTCGAGCACTTTTTCCAGCTTGCCACCTACACGATATTGCTGGTACACATCCTGCGTGGTGCCATCGATCGAAATGATCAGACGGTCGAGCCCGCTCTCAATAGTGCGTTTCGCGTTGGCATCGTTTAGGTAGTGTGCGTTGGTGCTTGTAGCAGTGTAAATGCCTTTATCGTGGGCATATTTCACCATATCCAGAAAATCGGGATTGAGGTAGGGTTCGCCCTGGAAGTAAAATACCAGGTAGAGTAGTTCTTTATAAATATCGTCGATGGTCTGGGTGAAAAAGTCCTTTTTAAGCATGCCCGTCGGCCGTGTAAATGCACGCAGGCCGCTTGGGCATTCGGGGCAACGCAGGTTACAGCTGGTAGTAGGCTCAAAACTGATTGAGATCGGGTATCCCCACTGAATCGGCTTTTTACGCAGTTTACTTACCTGATAACTGCTCCACACTTTGGAAGCATTCCATAGCCGCCGTGGAGTTAGCTTGGTAAAAAGGTTGATGGTATCGTTGAGGTTGAAGTACAATTCATTTTAAGTTTAATAGTTCACAAGTTCCAGGCTTTACGGGTTTCTGGCAATCCGGCATTCCAGCTTTCCTTTGCAAATTTACCGAACGACAACACCTGTTATTTTTTCTTTTTTTACAATGCCAAAAAAACGAGAATCCTGTGCATTATGACGGTTGTCGCCCAACACAAAATAGTTCCCGGGCGGTACTGTCAATGGGCCAAAGTTGTCGAGGGTCCATTCCGGGTGACCTTCCTCAGAAAAAAAGCTTAGATAATAATGTTCTGCATCAATCAGGCGGGCAAGTGAATCTCCATTTTTAAGCTCCGCCTTCAGCTCGTTTAAACTTCTTTTTGTCAAAAAAACTCTGTACTGTAAATGATTCGGCTGATTTGGAACATTTCCAGCCGGGAATATTTCATTTTCGGTAAAGTTTTTTATGGTCTCGTAGGCGCTGGCATTTTCCGTTGATAGCAGGTATTCCTGCTGCACGATCATATCGTTGTCAAAATCTTCGCCATTTACAAACAACAGTCCATCTTTCATTTAAAGGTTGTCGCCGGGCATGCCAACACACCGATGCACCTGTGTGGTCACCCGTTGTTGGAAAGAGTCAAAAGTGAGGTAGGTGACATGTCTGCCCCTGGAAACCGGCTGTAGGGAGGAAGTCCAGATTAGCGCATCTTTTTTAAGGGCTGGCTCACTGGAAGTTGTCCGCACCCGGTACATCTCTAAAACTTTGGTCACCCTTGCTAACATAAATAGCCCCACCAGTATGGCAATGGTAATACCCGCGACAATAAACCAGTTCCGCTTTTTATTTTTTTCTGCCATCCTGTACTCAGTTGCTGTAAAAGTAAGGTTGCAAAAAACAACAGGACCTTATCAAATAACATAGCCCGGCTTAATTTCGTTTATCGCAAATTTGCTGTAACCCGTCATCCATGGCCCGCCTTCGTAAATATTTTCTTGCAAAATTGTTGATGCTGATCAGCCTATGCGGTATCCTCGTCGTGGGTTATTGGTACATGAAGAAGATGGACCTGTTTGGCGATAACGACATCACTTTTGTTAGATATCCTGCTTTTGGAATAGAATTACCTACCGATTTTACGATCCATGGTATTGATGTGAGCCGGTACCAGAAAAGCATCAACTGGAAAATGGTGCAACAAATGAAGGTGGAAAATATCAAACTTGCCTTCAGTTTCATTAAGGCCACCGAGGGCATCGGCTTTGTGGACGATATGTTTCGCCGCAACTGGAAAAAGAGCAAGGAGGCGGGCATGGTCCGTGGGGCCTATCATTATTTTATCCCGTTCAAAAGCGGCAAGGCGCAGGCGGAGAATTTTATGGAGACAGTGGATCTGCTGCCTGGCGATTTTCCGCCGGTACTGGATGTAGAAACCGTTTCGGGCTCCAATGCCAAAGAGCTGAAACAAAACGTAAAAGAATGGCTGGAAACCGTCGAAGCGGCCTATCACGTAAAACCGATTATCTACACCGGTGTAGATTTTTACGCCAGGTATCTCGGCAACGATTTTGATGCTTACCCACTATGGGCTGCGCATTATCAGCAAAAAAAAGAACCCCGTGTCAGCCGCAGCTGGAACATCTGGCAACACAACGAAAATGGTCGTGTAGACGGTATCAGTACCGGCGTCGACTTCAATGCATTCAATGGCGACAGCCTTGCTTTCAGGGGAATGTTACTCAAATAAACAGCTGCTCAAAAATTATCATTTACTCTTCAGCATATTTATACCCCACTCCCCTCACAGAATGGAAAAACTTGGGATTACGGCTGTCTGCCTCGAAATATTTACGGAAATTAAGGATGAAATTATCGATGGTGCGGGTGGTGGGATACACGTTGTAGCCCCACACGGTTTGTAATATTTTCTCACGTGTTACCACTTCGTTTTTATGCTCCAGCAAAAGTTTTAATAGCGCTGCTTCTTTTTTACTCAGCTCAATGCTGATGCCATTGGCCAGGGTAGCACCCTGCGCCTTGAAATCTACTGTATGCCCACCGAACGAGTAGGTATCACCGATATGGCTGATATCCTGCAGTTTTTTATTTTTGATAATCAGCTTGCTCACCCGAAGCAACAGTTCTTCCAGGTCAAAGGGTTTGGCCATATAATCGTCGGCCCCTTTCTTAAGGCCAAGTATTTTATCTGCACTGCTGCTCCTGGCACTGAGCATCAGCACCGGGACTTCGATATTGCCCACCCGGATGCTTTCCATCACAGTGATACCATCCATTTCGGGCAACATAATGTCGAGAATGATGAGGTCGAAATATTCTGCCCGGAAGGCTTTCATGGCGGCTATGCCGTCGAAGGCCGAAGTGACTTCGTAGCCCTCCATCTCAAGATTCAGCTTCAGCGTTTCATGAAGACTTTCTTCATCTTCTACGAGTAATATGGAACTTTTTTGGCTCATGTTTTAAGTAGGTCAATATTTTTCAAGTCGTCTTTGGTCATTATGTCAATTGTCATTGATTATGATGTCAATGGTCATCGGGTCCTGAGACCATCGATCAATAGTTCAATCGGCTTTTGATCAGTTAACGTTGCCTCCGGTCCCGGACTGAAGCAATCAATAATCAATAATTAATAACCATGACGCCACCGAAGGCAGATCCCATTCACCTGCCGCTAAAAGTAGCGGTAAAAATACTTCCAGCGGGCTGATTGTCTGAAACCTGTATGCTGCCGCGGTGATCATCCATAATTTTTTTACAGAGATACAGTCCTAGCCCGGTTCCTTTTGAAGTGCGGGTGCGCTCATCGCCGATGCGGTAGAACTTATCGAATATTTTTTCTTGTTCGGTGACCGGGATACCCGGTCCCTGGTCTTTCACCTGCAGCAGTACTTTCCCCTTTTCCCGCTTCACTTCCACCATTACGGGGTGGTTTTTGGGTGAATATTTCAGGGCATTTTCAATCAGGTTATTTACCAGCAACTGCAGTAGCAATGGCTCACCGTACACTGCAGTTTCTTCAGTCGTTTCAAAATCGATTTGCCTGGCAGCAAACCGCCTCCGGAACTGCTGTACACAATCATTGGCCAACGCGCCCAGTTCCAGTTCCTCTTTTGTAAAGCGGTTGGCGCCACTTTCAAATTGCGAAGTCAGCAGGATATTATTACAGAGGTCGTTCAGCCTTTCGGCTTCTTCCAGGGTGCTGCCTACCAGCCGCCGTTGCTGAGCTTCATCGAGCTTTCTTTTTTGCAGGGTTTCCAGGTTGAGCCTGGCAATGGCAATCGGCGTCTTTAATTCGTGGGTGATGGCCATCATAAAACTCTGCTGCATTTGGGCCAGTTTAAACTGTCGGCGGGTAGCGCGGAAAACGAATACTGCGCCTACGATGATGAGTAGCATAAAAATGGACCCCTCGCCAATGTACTGAGCGTCTTTTCGTTTTTTAGCTTCCTGGATAGTTAGCACTTTTTCATAATACGCGGGGTCATCTGCCTTCAGTTCACTCATTTTGAGATCGGTCATGATGGCGTTCTGGCGGCTTAAGCTGATAAACCACCACACCAGCGCAGCGATAATGTACAGCAGCAAAACCCAATAAACAATGGTTAACTTAGTGAGGCGCTTTTTTAGGTGTGCATCCATCTGAAACAATTTGGTATTAGTTCCTTAAGTCAAATGGTCAGTAGTTCATTAAGTTAATTGGTCATTGACCTACTGACCATTTGGCGATGATAGATGAACCCATCACCCGCAACAATTATTTTCCTGGTAAAAGGCCGGCTTTCTCCACCCGTAGTCCCACCTGCATTATGCCAGGCAATGGGTCCTGCCGCATCACATGCCCGAGCGTAAACCGGACCTGGCCGCTTTTACTAAATTTTTGTGGCGTAGCAGTCACCATGATCCTGCGTTCAAAAATATCATCCATACCAGTGCCCATCCAGCCGTCGGTATTGGCAAGCTGCAGGTCTAGTTTTTGGGTTATCAGGCTGTCGCCAGGTAATTGAAGTGTAGATTCTAACCAGATATTATTGTAACCATAACTATTGGTATGCCGGATGGTAATATATACGTTATACAACGAAACCGTATCCGTAATATTAAACGTGAAAACAGGTTTAAAATCCATTTTCCAGGCCGCGTTCGGAATATTTTCCAGGCGCTCATATAATTCCACCTGCTTGCAGCCCGCTGCGGGAAATAAACAGTAAGTAGCCAGTAACAGGTGATAAGGAAGCTTTACAAACTTCTTCATGCAAATCAATTTTTTTAGTCATTTTTTAAACGAAGCCCAGCGCATCTTGGTGGTACAATAGCAATCTGGCCTACTAGCCGCTCCCTACTTCCCACTCGCTGCTTTGAGTCATTTCCTTATCGCAGGCTTCCACCCGCTACTCCCCACTAACCATTCGCTGCCTTACAAAACATTGAGCACCTGCTCCTTCGCTTTTTCAAGTTCATCTTTCATCAATACCACGCATTTCTGAATGGTGGCGTCATAAGCTTTGGAACCGATGGTATTGATTTCCCTGCCAACTTCCTGTAGCAGAAAACCCAGTTTTTTACCCTTGGCTTCTTCGGTTTCGTTGAGCATGGCGAAAAAATATTCGCAATGGTTGGTAAGCCGCACCTGCTCTTCGGTGATATCCAGCTTTTCAATATAATAAATCAGTTCCTGCTCCAGGCGGTTCTCATCGTAGTTCTCTTTCCCAATATTATCTTCAAGCTGTTTCTTGATGCCTTCTTTCTTTTTTGCAAGACGGCCGGGTTCCAGTTTGGATACTTCTATTTGTTGCAGCTGAATGTTTTGAATGCGCTCGGCCAGCTCTTTTTCCAGCATACTGCCTTCTTCGGCACGATGACTAGTCAAGTTGGCAAGTGCTTCCTGCATGGTGGCTTTAACCAGCGCCCAGCCTTCATCGTCTATCACATCAGTAGCTGGTGTTACCACTTCGGGAAGCTTTAATAAGGCGCTTAAAACCTGGCTGGTGTCCAGCTTAAGATCTGCACTCAATTCGGCAATGGTGTGGTAATAGGCTTTGGCTACATCTGTATTAATGGATACCGGCTTGGAAGCCCCGTTTTGCTTTACGTTGATAAAACAATCCACCGAGCCGCGCAGCAGCATTTCGCTGATAGCATTACGAATATCAAATTCATAGGCCTTTAGCAACGATGGCATTTTCAGGTTCATTTCCAGTTGCTTCCCGTTGAGGGATTTTACTTCTACCAGTACGGTTCTGTCGCCTTGTGTTTGTTCGCTTCTTCCAAAGCCGGTCATTGATTTGAGCATAGTAAAATTTATGGCCGTAAAAATAACGGATAATGAGATGGGATGGGAAAATGAAAGGTAAATGAACCGCTGCTTCAAAACCGCGATAACCCACTGATTAAAAGCAGCGGGATGTCATCAGCAAAATGCGGCTGCTGCTGGTTGGAAAACCAACACCTATTTGCCGATCTGAAATCCTCCATTACCCCAAAAAAGTGAATGTTGCAGCGTGTAAATACGAGCTTCATTTTTCCTGAACTTGTGTTATTCCGTTACAATGCTTTTACTTTATGCCGTTGCCTGCCATACCCAACCCTGTATAACCCGGTTGGGATCACTTGTTAAAAGGAGCCCATGAACGCCGAAAAAAAACGACTGGCAGCACATTACGAGGAAAAAGAAAACTGGCTTTTCTGGGGACCTTATATGAGCGAACGCCAATGGGCAACCGTGCGGGAAGACTACAGCGAAGACTCCAATGCCTGGGGCTATATCAGCCATGAGCGTAGCCGTGGCTATGCCTATCGCTGGGGCGAAGATGGCCTCGCAGGCTTTAGCGACGAAAAGCAACGGCTCTGTTTTTCCCTGGCGCTCTGGAACCAGAAAGATCCATTTCTCAAAGAGCGGTTATTCGGCCTTACCGGCCCCGAGGGCAACCATGGTGAAGATGTAAAAGAACTGTATTATTACCTCGACAGTACCCCTACGCATTCGTACATGCACTACCTGTACAAGTACCCAGGCAAAGAATTTCCCTACCAAATCCTTTACAAGGAAAATAGCAAACGTGATCGCCTCCAACCCGAGTTTGAACTGCAGGACACAGGCATTTTTGATAAAGACGATTACTACGATGTACATGTGGAATACGCCAAGCATAAACCCGGCAGCACCGGTATTCGCATTACGATTGAAAACCATGCAAAACGACGGGCGACGCTGCAGGTATTACCGCAGCTTTGGTTCCGAAATACCTGGCAATACAGTGAACTGGAATTTCAACCCCAACTTGGCATAAAGGACGAATTTGAAATCACTGCGAAACACCCGGTTTTGGGCGATATGGTATTGCATTGCCCCGACGCTGAAACCATCATGTTTTGCGACAATGAAACTAACCCTGCTATTTTCGGGCATCTATCGGACCCTGCAAAGTATTATAAGGATGGCATTAATAATTACCTGGTAAATGGAAACAGCAAAGCTATCAACCCGAAGCAAACAGGTACTAAGGCTGCGGCTTTGTACATGCTTACCATTCCTGCTAAAAGTAAACAGGTAATTTATTTGCAATTGGGCCGACAAGAAGACTTGCTCGCACAAAAGGAATTAGAATCACTATTCGACAACCGCATAAGTGAAGCTGACGTTTTTTACGCCCAGGTACAAAAGAACATCACCAGCAAAGAAGATAAAATGATACAGCGGCAGGCGCTGGCTGGTATGCTTTGGACCAAACAATATTACTATTACAGCATCCACCAGTGGCTCAAAGGCCCAAAGCCTGGAACTACAGAACCAGTGAAGCGCAATTTTGAACGCAACAAAGACTGGCAGCACCTGCACAACGCAGCCATCGTAAGCATGCCGGACAATTGGGAGTACCCCTGGTATGCAGCCTGGGATCTGGCTTTTCATACCCTTCCGCTGGCAATGGTGGACTCTGGCTTTGCTAAGGAACAATTATTGCTGCTCACCAAGGAACTGTACCTGCATCCCAATGGACAATTACCTGCATACGAGTGGAATTTCAGCGATGTAAACCCGCCGGTTCATGCATGGGCGGCCATCCGTGTATTTGAGATAGATAGGCAGAATAACGATCAACCCGACTACAACTTCCTCGAAAGGATTTTTCATAAACTGATGATCAACTTTACCTGGTGGGTTAATCAGAAAGACAGCAACAACAATAATATCTTCCAGGGCGGCTTCCTGGGGCTGGATAATATCGGGCTTTTCGACCGCAACTGGCAGCTTCCACATGGCGGATCGCTGGAGCAAAGCGACGCAACAGGATGGATGGCCATGTACTGCCTAAATATGATGAAGATTGCTTTGGAACTGAGCAATAACAACCCGAATTACCAGGTGATTGCCCTCAAGTTTTTTGAGCATTTCCTCCACATCGCCAAGGCGATGACACATATAGATCACCAGTATAACCTGTGGAGCAAAGACGACGAATTTTTCTATGATGCCATCATGATGCCTGACCAGAAAATACGGTTGCGGGTACGCAGCCTGGTAGGGCTGATACCGTTGTTTGCGGTAGAAGTGATAGATGAAGCAACGCTCGCAAAAAATCCCGAGTTTGCCATGCGCCTGCAATGGTATTTCGAAAGCAGGCCCGACCTGAGCAAGTTGGTACCCCGCTGGGAGCAGACTGGCATTACTAATATGCACCTGCTTAGCCTGGTGTGGGGCAATAAGCTCCAATCAATATTAAAACGCCTGCTGGATGAAACCGAATTTTTAAGCGATTATGGTATCCGTGCCTTGTCAAAATATTATGATGAAAACCCATTTGAATTACAAATAGCCGATCACAAATACCGCATCCGGTACACGCCGGCAGAGAGTGACAGTGATATGTTTGGTGGCAACAGCAACTGGCGTGGCCCGGTATGGTTCCCGGTTAATTATTTGCTGATAGAAAGCCTGCAAAAGTTTGACGATTATTATGGCGATCACCTGAAAGTGGAAATGCCGATCGGCAGCGGCAATATGGTCAATTTAAAAACCGCCGCCCGGGAAATCAGCCAGCGGCTGATCCGTATTTTCAAAAGGGGCAAAGATGGCCGCCGGCCTGTGTTTGGAGATGATGAGAAAATGCAGACCGACCCGAACTTTCGTAACTATATTCTTTTTTTCGAATACTTCCATGGCGATAATGGCCGGGGTGCCGGTGCCAGCCACCAAACCGGCTGGACGGGGTTGGTAGCGAAGCTGATAGAAGGACAATACAAGTAGATTTCTGGGTAATGCCTGATTTGCGCGGGCCGTAGTCGCCATTAGCATTGGAGCACCGGCAGATATAGAAACCCAATTGACAAAGGAGTTATAAGAAACTGAAAAAAACAACTGGAAATAATTGCTGGGTTAAAGTGTTGGCAACATAATGGCAGCTCTAACAAGATCCTCCGGCGTATCGATCTCTATGCCCATATATTCCGTAACCACCATTTTAAGCGGCACCCCATTTTCCAGGTAGCGCAGGCATTCTATTTTTTCGGCGGTCTCGAGCGGGGTCATTGGCCAGTTGGTAAAATTGATCAGCGCTTGTTTGCGGAAGGCGTAGACGCCGATATGTTCATAATAATTGGGAGGTATGTTTTTATCCCTTGGGTAGGGAATTACACTTCGGCTAAAGAACAGGCTGTTCCAATTTTTATCTACCACCACTTTTACATAATTCGGGTCGTCGATAAGCCGCTGCTCTTTGAGCACCTGCATCAGGCTGGCCACTTGTACATCCTGTCCTGCTTCGCCATCAAAAACCTGCAACAATTGCTGCAAAGGCTCCTTTTGTACAAAAGGCTCATCGCCCTGCACATTTACCACTATGTCCACCTCCATATCTGCCACAGCTTCGGCGATGCGATCACTCCCACTTTCGTGTTCCTTCACGCTCATTTTGGCTTTGCCGCCGTGGCTGACTATTTCATTATAAATCACTTCGCTATCGGTTACCACCATCACTTCATCAAAGAGGCCGGTGGCCACAGTATTGTCGTAGGTGTGGCGGATAACGGTGTTTCCTCTAAGCAACTGCATCAGCTTGGCTGGGAACCTGGTGGCAGCATACCGTGCCGGGATCAGGGCGATTTTTTTCATCAAATATTGTATCGTGAAAGATTGGAAAATTGTAGCCTGCGAATCTACGGCATCTTCATTCCAAAATGCGGGCGGGCTCATTGACCAATGGCCTGTTTTGCCCGTCCAGCTTCTGAAATGGCTTTTTCAGTAGCATTAAAAAATCCTCATCTTTTTCATTGGGGTAATACCGGTCCAGCCCGTAGACGATTTCTTTGGGCACCATATGCATGTAGGTGCCAAACATGCGGTCCCAGATAGCAAGCGCGGCGCCATAGTTACTGTCGGTTTGTGGCTGTTTCCAGTGATGGTGCACTTTGTGCATATTCGGGCTTACGATCACGTAACTAATTGCTTTATCCAGCCAGGGTGGCAGGCTGATATTGGCGTGCGCAAACTGTGTGGCGATGATCAAAAAAGTCTGGTAAATCATTACTGCGTACATCGGCGCACCACTTAGCAGCACGCCTCCAAAAATGAAGATGCCCCGTAATATGCTCTCTACAGGGTGGTGGCGCAGACCTGTGGTTACGTCTACGTTATTATCCGCATGGTGAACAACATGGAAACGCCACATCCAGCTTACCTGATGCTCGGTAAAATGTACCAGCCAGCCCACAAAAAAATCAACTGTGAGAATGGTAATAAGGATGGTCAACAGGGTACCGGCGTTGGTCCAGTATACTATTCCAAACTGGTGGTTACGGCACCAGTCGCTGATCAACACGATCACTACCGCAAAAGCAGTGTGAAAAGCGAGGTGAATGACGGTAAACCCAAAATTTACCGTTGCGTGTTTTAGCTTTGTTTTTTTATACCGCATCGCTATCAGCGGCACGGCACTTTCTATTACCCACAGCAACATCATACCACCTACCAGTATCGCCATACGTTGTACCGGGCGCTGATCCAGCGACTCAAAATATTTAATGATCGGATTCATATAGCATCGTTATAAATCGGGAAGGTACTAAGAAGATAGATGGGTTGCTGTTGTTTTAATCGGTAACCATCTAACCAACGAAACCGGTTTTAGCGACCCATACTCACACTAAGTTAATCTACCTTTTGTCACCATCTTCCAGCAGTCATCTACTCCGGCATACATCATTACATCAATTTTGATAGACCTGGAATAAAATCAAATTTACCACGGCTATTAAGGTGTAATTCAGGCGCAAGGAAATTTAATCCCAAACCATGTTTGGCAAAATCCTTCTTATTGTACAAATGCCTGCCGCTATGCGCGATTATTAGTTCGATAGCCCCGGTAATGCTGAGCCATGCGAACCGTTAATTGCGCGGCTCTTTTGTAAGGGGATAAATCCCAAGTCTCATTATCGCTCAATACGGCTAATGTTGCAGGAATATCGATCACATGTGCAATGGTTTTAGCGATTTGAATATTAACCGAAGGCGTTCTTTTTGAGAACAGGAAACAAAAAAAATGTACCTATGTAAATCGGCCGGCAGTATTCGCCAGCAATCCGGTTTAGCTTTCCTTTCTTAACCCGAACTCTTTGCTACAAAAATCCACGATACAATTACTCCGGTTCCCATTCTCTTATTTTCTGATGCCAGTATATTGGTTTGCCCTCAGTTTTACCAGCCAGGTTAACTGGGGGCGGGCGGCGCTTGTTTTTTTCCTCCTGCACCTGTTGTTATATCCCAGCAGCAATGGATACAATAGCTATATGGATCGCGATGAAGGCAGCATCGGCGGTATTGCCAACCCAATGCAGCCCACGAAACAATTATACATGGCAACTGTTATGATGGATATATCGGCAGCGTTCCTGTCTTTATTGGTGTCAAAATGGTTTGCGCTGGCGATGCTGGTCTATATTATTTTTTCCCGGCTGTACAGTTACCGTGGTGTGAGGCTGAAGCAGTATCCCATTTTGGGGTATATAACGGTCATCCTAAACCAGGGCACCCTGGTTTTCTGGATGGTTGCTTATGGCAGCTCCCAGTATTTTATGATGACAATACCCTGGCAGGGACTACTGGCAGCCGGTTTTTTAATTGGCGGATTTTACCCGATCACGCAGGTCTACCAGCATGAAGCCGATGCAAAAGACGGTGTAAAAACCATGAGTATGCTGCTCGGCAAACGCGGTACTTTCCTGTTTTGTGGTATGATGTATGCAATAGCGTTTTTTATCCTGTTCCTGTATTTCCACGAACAGAACAAGTTGTTACATTTTGCCATACTTCAAATCTTTTTTCTACCTGTAATCGTAACTTTTACGCGCTGGTTGTTACTTGTTTGGAAAGATGAAACCGCCGCAGACTTTAAACACACCATGCAAATGAACTGGCTAGCCAGCAGCTGTACGAGCCTGGCTTTTATCACTTTATTAATCCTCCGTCAACTTGGCTGAAATTTTATCGATAGCTACCGCGGTTCCGCAATTCTGCCACCAGCAGAAAGACATTCTCCTGTTTATGCAGGAGGCATATCAACTTAATGACACAGACAAAAGAAAGCTGGCTTTTCTATACAACCGCAGTGAGATCAGAACCCGGTATTCGGTAGTGCCAGATTACAGCAATGTGGAAGAAAGAACCTTTATCCCGGACAACATTCAGGATCCGTTTCCTGATATTGACCAACGCATGCACATGTACCAGCAACATGCATTACCGCTGGCTAAAGATGCCATTACCCAATGCCTGGCAGGCAAATGTGCCGCTGCCGACATCACCCATTTGATAACCGTAAGCTGCACCGGTATGAGTGCGCCCGGGCTGGACCTGGAACTTGTGGAAGCCTTTGGCCTTGACCCGAACACCTTTCGTACCTCGGTGAATTTTATGGGCTGTTATGCCGCGATTCATGCCATGAAAATTGCAGATATGATTTGCAACGGTACTCCAGGCGCCAAAGTAATGATCGTATGCGTAGAGTTATGTACCCTTCATTTTCAAAAAGAATTTAACCTGGACAGTGCCGCCAGCAGCCTGCTTTTCGCCGATGGTGCAGCAGCCATCCTGATGAGCGCAAACTCCGGCTCCAAAAACACGCTGAAGCTAAAAGGCTTCTACAGCCAGGTGGACTTTAAGGGTAAAAATGATATGAGCTGGAAGCTTAGCAGCAAAGGGTTTTTGATGACGCTTAGCAGCTATGTACCCCAGTTGATACAGGCCGATATTGCGGCGCTGGTAGAGAGAGCCCTTGAGCAACACAACCTCCCGCTGCAGGAGATTTCGCACTGGTGTATACACCCTGGTGGCAAAGCCATCCTGGAAGCCATTCAGCGGAAGTTGGAATTGAAAGACGAGGAAATCCAATGTGCCAGGTCGGTGCTGGCCGACTATGGAAATATGTCTTCGGCCACCATTTTGTTTGTCCTCAAAAAAATGATGGACGCCCTCGCTTCCTCAGAAGAAAAGGCAAATATTTTTGGGGTCGCATTTGGCCCCGGTCTTACCATGGAATCTTTTATTGCGGTTAAAGAATGAACCTGGCAACCCGCTCATACCAACAGGAATTGCTGGATGCTGACGATATCCCATTTGAAGCTATCAAACGCAATATGCAGGAACTGAATTTTATCAATACCAAACTGGGTGGCCATGGTATCAGCGTGCAGGGATTGGCAGCATTGGCAGCCAAAAAGAAACACCTGCACATTTGCGAGATTGGCTGCGGAGGTGGCGATAATATGCTGGCTTTGCTGCGATATTGTCAACAACAAAACATTGCAGCCACATTTACGGGCATCGATATCAAGCAGAGCTGTATTGACTTTGCGGCTACTCGCAGCGCACTGCAAACTTGCACCACCTGGATCTCCAGCGACTATATTGAAGCCCGTTTTACCAGGAAACCCGATATTATTTTTTCCAGTTTGTTCTGCCACCATTTTACCAACGATCAATTGATAACGCAATTGCGGTGGATGAAGGAAAACAGTGTTTCAGGGTTCTTCATCAACGACCTGCAGCGACATTGGCTGGCCTATCGCTCTATCAAATTGCTGACACAGCTTTTTTCAAAAAGTTACCTGGTAAAAAACGATGCGCCATTAAGTGTTGCCCGTGGGTTTACAAAAATGGATTGGCAGAAAATTTTTGCCAAAGCCGGCATTCATGAATATACCATTCGTTGGAAATGGGCATTCAGGTTCCTGATTGTTTGCAGGAATGTTTAAACAGCTGCCGTAATTTTCACCCACAAAAAACTTCATTCCAAGCCAGTAATTGAAAGATCCATCCACATATGATGTTGCCATTATCGGCGGCGGCCTTGCCGGGCTTTGCTTATCTATTCAACTGGCGGATGCGGGTCACTCTGTTGTATTATTTGAAAAAGAGGTCTATCCATTTCATAAAGTGTGCGGCGAATATATCAGCCTGGAAAGTTGGGACTTCCTGGAACGGTTGGGCGTTCCGTTATCAAGCTGGATATTACCGGTCATCAAAAAATTCCAGGTGTCAGATGTGAAAGGTCAACTATATAATTTCAACCTCCCGCTGGGTGGCTTTGGCATCAGCCGTTATAAACTGGACGCGGCTTTATACCAACTGGCTTTGGCAAAACGGGTACAAGTCTTCACTGGAACAAAAGTTACGGACACCCGCTTTGCAGATAAATCCTTTGTGATTGACTCAGCCGCAGGAAATTTTACAGCAACAGCCGTTGCAGGCAGCTTTGGGAAACGCAGCAACCTTGACCTGAAATGGAATCGCTTATTTACGCAGCAAAAAGCAAGCAAGCTGAACAACTATATGGGCATCAAATACCATATAAGGTACCCACATCCACCCGATACCATTGCTTTGCATAATTTTCATAATGGCTACTGCGGCATTTCTAAGATAGAAGACGATCGGTATTGTCTCTGCTACCTTACGACAGCCCAGAACCTGAAGCAATCAGGCTATTCAATTGCCCAAATGGAAGCATCACTATTGCAGCAAAATCCAAGACTAAAAGAAATTTTTTCTAACGCTGAATTTTTGTACCAGGAACCGCTCGCCATTTCGCAAATCAGTTTTGACAAAAAAATGCAGGTGGAAGATCATGTGTTAATGATCGGAGATGCTGCAGGCATGATTACGCCGCTGTGCGGCAATGGTATGAGCATGGCGATGCATGGCAGTAAAATAGCATTTGAACAAATTCACTTGTTCCTGCAGCAGCAAATTAGCCGCACTCAAATGGAGGCCGCCTATACCAATCAATGGAAAAAACAGTTCTCAAAACGGCTTTGGATGGGCCGGAATGTACAACGGACTTTTGGTGGAAATACCAGCAGTTCTTTGTTCTTTAAAACCATGAAGGCGATACCGCCATTAGCCAGGCTGGTTATCAGGAGCACGCACGGGGAACCATTTTGATCAGGCTCATTCTTTTACATCCGCGAGCACGTCGTTGATATATTTAAAATACTTTTTCTCGTCCCGAAACATTTTACGGCCAGCTTTGTAACTCAGGTAAGGAACCCCCAATTTGTGGTTCGCCTTGCTTACCCGGTACATAATTCTCCAGTGCCTTGTTATTTCTTTCCAGGCAAAATAGATGGAATGCGCCGGATCGTAAATATGAGTGGGTTCGCTACCGGCACCGTTCACCTCTATAATACTAAAGTTTCTTCCCTGCTGTAAATCTTCAATCGTGTTGAATTTAATATCCATACGGCCGAAATAAAAGCCTGGGATCTGCTGGCAAATCCGGTCTATCGATTGCTCCAGCTGGTCATTCACAAGGCCGGTAGCATCCACGAATTTTGAACCCCTGGCATGGTTGCCCACCGCTACCAGCACTTTCTCTTCACCGGCTTTCGGCACGGTTAGCATACCCGCCCCAAGCATTTGTTGCAATTCAGGTATTTGTAAAATGTAACGATCATTCTGCATGAGCAATTCATAGATAGTAGAGCTGCCATCCCCCCGTACCGCCACGTATTCCTTCATCACAATTCCTGAAACTTTGCCTGTGGCTTCGCCGGGATAACGGTAGTAAAAAATGCCCGCTTCCTGCCGGTAGTCAATATGCTCCTGCACCAGCATCTTCACCGCAAAACGTTGCAGGTACCGCAAAAGGTCTGCTTCATTGTTTATTTTTTTAACCCCCAGTCCCTTACCACCTACATCAGGCTTGGCATATACAGGATAGCAGAATCCCCCTTCCTTAAAATCGGCTGTAATCTGAGCTGCAGTGGCACCCGGCAAAACCAGTATGGTAGCCGGTTGAAAAGCTTTGGGAATAATTTTATAAATGTCATATTTAGATTCCATGGTAAGACCGCCATACTCGATAGTTGGGTTGGAGGCGCCAAAGAAAAACAGCGACCTGGCTTTTGCACAAAGCCAGAGCCAATATAATATGATCGGCGCATAAATTACAGGCGTACTCCAATACTCCCAATGTAGCAGGCGGATGAAGAAGGGTGTATGTAAAATACCTGCGTTCTTTTTAACAGGAGCTTGCTGGGTTTGCTTCAAAGGAAACGTGGGTGCTGTCATGGTTGATAAGTTCAGAATAGTACATGGAAATAGTTGCTTCCTCCACGCGAATGCTGGAGAGGCTCACCGTAAAAACCTGGTTACCTCGGTTCATCACCAGGTCGTTGTTGAGATCTCCGTCACCGGTTGTTGTATGAAATGCGAGTATATCCGATTCGCTGGGTTCCGGTACTGAAACCCGCCAGCTATCAAACCATCGTTTTCTGCGGCGGCGCACCTGCAGGTCGTACAATGTGGCCGACGACCAAATGTGAGATTGCTTTTCATCCAGCTGCAAAAAGAATTTTTGTGATCCATCCCACCGGCATTCGTACAGCCTTCCCCGTTCTACCAGGACCATGGTAAATGGCTCAATTTTATATAGGTCCAAAGTATTAAATGTATCAGCCATTTGGATTGTAGACGCGATATCGAGTACAATTTTACCACGGCTGCGGCGATACGGCGGCTTTGTAGGATGATTCTCAAAAGCCCCATTCAACAGGCAGGCTGCATCGCCATTTTCCTTTAACGCAATCCAGGTTCCAAACGTCTGCGGGTCTTTGGGAAACAATACTCTTGTATTGTTGACAAGGTATACTGCCGGCAGCTCTGCGGGTGGCCTGGCCTGTTTTTCATCGCGGTTACTGGTAAGAAAATAGCCTTTGTTTGATGGGATATAGGTTACTGTGCACATGCTTTCCGGTATTGAAGGGTGGATGGCGCAACGCCAAAATCTGCATTGAGCTTTATCGACGATACTTCCTGTACACCAACCCGGATGAGTGCCATATGATGAATAGCATGTTCCAGGTTATAGACCAATTCGCGGTAGAAATTGGTGTCGATAGCCAAACCTTCTTCCAGGGCCATATCGTAAAAACCATGGAGCGCCAGGTTTTTGTTTGGCTTTTTAATACTTGCAGCAATAGTTTGTAGCAGGTGGATTGCAAAATCCCTGTCGGTTTCCATTGCTTTATCCCGCAACCGGTCATCATAATTTAAAATACCTGTTTCGTAAGCTCGCAGCAGGCTTTGGAAAAGCTCAATGGTGTGGCGCACATGTTGGCCAATCGTAGCATTACTCAACACTATTGATTGCTTGCAGTACTGACCCACAGAAAGCCGTGTGAGCAGGCTGCACAATTGCGCAATTACATGCTGCACGGATTGTTGCAATAACATAAGCAGTAATGTGTTTTTTGTGAGAAATTATTTTGCAAAAACAGAGAGCGTTATTTTCAGGTTGTCACTTAGCACTGCGCTGTTGCCGCCTACACCAAAATCCCTGCGATTCAATTCCAGCAGGCCCTGGAATAGGTAGCCCCCATTTTGTTGTATCACCTTGAATGGAAAGGAGACGGCTTTGCTGACACCTTTAATGGTTATCATTCCTTGAACGGTATTAAAACCGCCCAGGCCCGCGATTACTTTGGTACTTTTAAAATGGAGCTCCGGGTATTTTGCAACATCAAAATACTCTTCTTTTCTAAGGTGACCATCCCGGCTCTTATTATCCGTATTTACCGTTGATGCATCTACTGTTACGTCAAAAACTGTGGCGGCTATACTAGCTTTGTTGTAACTAATACTGCCCTTTAGTCCTGTAAAATCTCCACCGGTGTTAAGACCAAAGTTCTTGATGGTAAAATGCACTTTGCTGGCTGCATCGTCGGGTATAAGCTGGGCATAGGCAATATTCGAACAGGCTACGGCAAACACTGCCAGCGTGATTAATGTTGATTTCATAGGACTTTTTTTTAATGCAATGTTTTACTCCTAAAGGTTATAACTGTAGTGATACTCCCACCGCTAACGCCGACACTTTATTTCTAAAGCGATCGTTTTTTTGACCGTCCGGCGTAGTTTGCACTTTTGTATTGGTTTTGTACTCGGTAAACAAAAACTCGAACGCGGCCTTAATCGCCCATTTTTGGCTGAAATGGTACTTAGCGAATAACTCGGAGTTGAGCGATCCCAGGTCGTTGTCGCTTACCAGCAGCAGGTTAAAAGCCGTTGGCTTGGCAGTGGTGGCGGCCGTGGTACTTCCGTTAATATAACTACCTTTTTTATTAGCGCCGAACGAAACCCCAATGGCGTCAATATTAAACCCCAAAGAAAATTTGGAACAGAAGTGATAGCCGAAATTCAGGGAAATATTCATAGCGTTTACCTGCGCTTTTGCAAAGAGGACGGAGTCGAGGTTCTGCACAATATCATCCGCAAAGAATACACCTGGGCCGGTTTTTCCGCTGGTGAGTTTTGCCGGTGCGGTGCGGTAATACTGGTTGCTTCCGAAGTAGCTGGTAAATCGAGCTCCCAGGCCTGCCTCCCATTTTTGTTTTTTAAACAATTTCCAGTTATGCACATAGGAAAGTGCGGCTGAGCCCTGAGAACTGCCAATACCTATTGTAAAATCGGCAAACTGGTTTGCATTGGCTTTGCTATTTTGTTGGGCATGCGCTTGCATACTCAAGATCATCAGGAAAAAAGACGCGGTTATTATTCTTTTCATAAAATGCGGATTAAGTGGTGGCGGGGTTTTTAAGCAGTTTAAGTAATTGTTCCCTGTACATAATGACCAATATGGCGCAGGAAACAAACACCAGCAGTGCATAAATGAAGAGCTGACCTCCGTCGTCCATTACGACGATTCCTAATTTGAACAAATGGCTTACAAGGGCTCCAGCCATAATACCCATACCCATCACAGCCCCATATACGGTGGTTCGGGGAATCAAGATCAAAATTGAGGTGATCAACTCGGCGACACCGGTTCCGATTCGACCCCAGGGTTCGATACCGAGGGTGGAAAAAATAAACTTCGATTCCTCCGAACCGCTAAACTTAAAGTAGAGCGTTTGTAGCAAAATGATAGCTGCAATAAGCCGTAGCACCCAAACAACAATGTTTTTAGTCTTCATCGTTTTCTATTTTTTGAGTTCGGCGATGCCAAACTGAATTTTAAATTGACGGCACCATACCAACGCATATTTATAAACAGCAATGTCGGGGTTGGATGTTAGTTCGTAGTTGAAGGTTCCATTGATGGCTTTAAGCAAGCCGAGGTCTACATAATCAACAGGTGGGTTCGCATTGCTGGCGATTGTTTTGGTAAGGTACACATATACGGCTGGCCCGTTGCTGCTGGTAAAGTTTTTAAACACCAGGTATTTTTTGCCTGCGAGTTTTTCTACTGAAACATCGCCCCTTGAAATATCTCCAAACTCTCCGCCAGCCAGTGCGCCAGTGTATAAAATGCTGTCGGCAACAATCTTCTCCTCTGCGAATGTTGGCACATTATTCTTTTTACAAGCGCCCAACATGAAAATGGTTGCCAGGACTGTGCTGACTACAGCTATTCGTTGCTTTCTCATAACAGTATGTTTTTTGTGTTGGTTTCTTGGTAGGTGTCCCTTTAGATTCCCGCTACTTCAATACCTAGAATACGTAATAAGGGGCAAATAGATAAGCTTTAAGAGGTCCTCGTTTATTTATAAAAGCCCTGCCAATATCGATCAGCTTTTGTTTTTAACGCAGCTTCTTCTTTATTCCAGTCTGTCACCTGGCTTTTGCCGTAGAAGAGGTACACCTTGCCATCCACTATTTTAAAAGCTTCCGGGTCTATCGAAACCTTTTCGCCTCTTTTGCCCATGGCATAGGCGCACCAGCCGCCATAGGTAGGTTCATATTTTGCAGGGGAGAGATTAAAAAGGTCTTTGGTACTTTGAAAAGCGAAATAATAGGTAACACCTTTCCAGGAAACATTCAAATCTTTGTTGCCCTTTAGTGCCTTCCCAAAAAGAGTGTAAGCTACCGGGTCATACCCTTTTAAAGCAAGGTTGTTTTTGAGATTATATTGGTCCTGCCTTTGCAGGGCGCTGTTTTGGCCCAAGACGTTTGCCGCAAATGCGAGGCCAATAACGGCGAGTGTGAACTTTACTTTCATATGCAATTTCGTTTCCTCAAAAGTAAAATAAAGTAGCTGCGCGGTATGTCTGCTAACCGACAGTTAAATGCTTTTTCAATTCTTTAACATTGAGAAAGCAAATTTGCTGCCTGTTGACCGAAATCATTTCTTGTGCAGCCAGCTCGCTTACCAGCGTGGTAACGGTTTGCCGGCTGCTGCCGATCAGGCTGGCAATATCTTCATGCGTAAGGTGATTGGGAATACAAAAAGCATCAGTAGCGGCAGTAGCAATATGCTCTTTGGCCAGGTACAACAGAAAAATGATCAGCCTGGTTTTTACATCCTTGTTCAACACATTTACCAGCCGGTTTTCCACGTTGCGAAGCTGGTGGCCTATTTGCCGGGTAAAACGCAACGACACGTCTGGCTTTTGCTTCAGGAGCTTTTCAAAGTCTTCGATATTGAAGGCGCAAAGGCTTACATCGCCTTTATAGGCTTTGGCAAATTCACCATTGAGGTTATTGCGCTCCAGCGTGATCTGGCCAAAGGTTTCTCCCTGCCGTATAATTTCCTTGACTACTTCATTGCCTTCCTCATCGTAATAGCCAATCTTAATATTGCCCCCTTTTACGAAGTAGAGTTTGTTGTGAAAATGGCTGTCGAAATAAATATACTCGCCTTTAGCCGCCTCAATAAAATTGTGGATGATATTCATTTCCTCATAATCCTCGTCTGTCATGCAGGCGAAGATGTTGTGGTTGCGAATCAGCAGCAATTTATTGTCGATGGTCATAGTTTGGTAGTTACGTGGAGAGAATTCAGAAAGGTTTAGCGGCCAATTGAATCTACGAATTGCAACGCCATCTAAGTAAGGTTTTCTATGCCAAAGGCGCACGATAATTACTTAACGACATTGCAATGTAAGCCATAGTCGCCCGCTATTTTCTTTCGTTGAATACATTCCAAAGCTTTGCATGTTTAAAGGTACTACAACAGTCGGTGGGATACCGGATGGAAGTGGATACCCCGCAGAAGTATTAGTGGGCCGGCCAGTGGCGGAGTAGCAACGTACAGCCAGAACCAAAGCTGATGATCAAACCAGGCGCATCGCCCCCAAAAAAAATCTCCCGTTGCAATTAAGCAACAGGAGATCAATAAAATATCCAGCAGGGTAAATATCCGTTTTTAGCTGTTCATCATCAGCGGCATTACCAGCATCAGCACATCTTCGCCTTCGGCTTGTTCGCTGGGCTTTATGAGGCCAGCCTTGGTAGCGGTGCTGAGTTCCATCACTACTTCCGGCGTATCGGCAGCACCCAGCATTTCTATCAGGAAACGGGCGTTAAAGGCGATCGCAAGGTCTTCGCCGGTATACTGGCAGTTCATTCTTTCATTGCCTTCAAAACTGAAGTCGATATCCTGTGCAGCAAGTTGTAACTGGCTGCCGCTAATGGTAAGGGCTACCTGGTTGGTGCTCTTGTTACTAAAAATACTCACACGGCGCAGGGCACTTTGAAAGTCGGCCTTGTTTACGGTGAGGCGATATGGATTGTCGGCAGGTATCACCACTTTGTAGTCGGGGAATCTCGCGTCGATCAGGCGGCAACTCATTTGTGTTGTGTCGTGCGTTACAAACAGGTGGTTGCTATTATAACTGATGGTCAGCTCGTCCTCATTATTGGGCAATGCGTTTTTTAGTAAGGTCAATGGCTTTTTAGGAACGATAAACGTGTCTTGTTTGGGGCAGGTTACATCGGTGCGTTTGTAGCGAACCAGGCGGTGAGCGTCGGTAGCTACGCATTGCAGGCCATCGGCCAGCATTTCAAAATATACACCGGTCATAGCGGGCCGCAGGTCATCATTACTAACTGCGAAAAGGGTTTTATTGATCGCATTCACCAAAGCGGTGCTGGTCATCGTAAACGAAGTGGTATCGTCCGCTGTAGGTGCTTTGGGAAAATTATCCGGGTTTTCGCCCATTACCTTGTACTTACCGTTGTCGCTGGTAATTTCGATGCTGTAATTTTTGTCAATGTTGAAAGTAAGCGGCTGGTCGGGCAGGTTCTTTAAGCTGTCCATCAATATTTTAGCTGGAATACAAACTTTGCCATTGTCTTTAGCTTCAATATCCAGTTGGATCTGCATTACCGTTTCCAGGTCGGTAGCGGTTACGCTCAGTTTGTTTTTGTCTACTTCAAACAGGTAATCTTCCAGGATTGGCAATACCGTGTTGGCATTGATAACCCCACTTATTTGTTGTAATTGTTTCAGTAAAGCAGATGACGATACGATAAACTTCATGGCAGTTTGTTGGGTTTTTTCTATTTCAGCAAACGTACACTTTTTTGGTATTTGTAAAGAGGCTGAATATGACTATTGAAAAAAACGTGCATGGCAGGTACCGGATGTTGGCTGGCCATTTTCTTTTGAAAGTTTTCCGGCAAGCAGCAGGTGCTGCGCAGGGGCATTCTTTGTAGGTACACAGGCAAAAAAAGCATGGTAGCGTCTCCCAATTTTTAACTGCTCAGTGACCAATGGTCAAAGCACCAGACACCGGCATAGCGTCTTTTATTTGGACAACAGCATTGGCAGAAACGGCGGTATTAATGACTTGAGGGAGTGAAAGGCTTCCAGGGTCCCCGCCAGACCACTTTGCAATCGCCAGCAGGTCTTTAAGTACTTCATTTTGTGGGAAAAGAACAATGCGGTGGTAAAGATTATGACCCTCAGCTTTTAAAATAAGCCCACCTACAGTTACTGCCACGTCATTATAAATTCCCGTCCGTCACTAATAGTCTACCGTTTCCAGGAAATTTTACGGCAACGCTCCAAGCTAACAATTATAGCCCATTTTCTTTCGGTCTGAAAAAATTTTCCGCAGCCGATTGATTGCGCATATATTTGCAACCGGTTGGTTTCACAACGGTAAATTCAGATAATATGAGAAGAGACATTTTTCAGGCAATCGCCGATCCGACAAGGCGGGCAATTATTACCTTGATCGCATTCCAGGCAATGACACCGAATGCGATTGCTGACAACTTCAACACTACCCGACAAGCTGTTTCTAAACACCTTCGTATACTCACCGAATGCGAACTGGTAAAAAAGGAACAACAAGGCAGGGAAATTTATTACTCACTTGAAATTGAAAAAATGAAAGCGGTTGATATCTGGTTAACCCAATTTAGAAAACTTTGGGAAACCCGATTTAATCAACTCGACAACGTATTATCAACTTTTAAAAAACATAAAAAATGAAAAACAATTTGCTATTTGATTTTACCGTTGACAAATCAACGAAAACGGTGTTCGTAAACAGAGAATTTGCTGCCGGCCTGCCACTGGTATGGGATGCTTTTACCAAACAAGAAATTCTTGACCAATGGTGGGCTCCTAAACCCTGGGCATCAAAAACAAAATTTATGAATTTCGAAGTTGGTGGAAAAAGATTTTATGCGATGGTAAGCCCGGAAGGACAGGAGCATTGGTCCATTCAGGAATATACTTCCATTAGCCCCACAACCAATTTCAAAATGGTTAATGCCTTTGCAGATAAGGATGAAAACCCTGAACTGCCGGGTTCTGATTGGGATCTTAACTTCAGCGAACAAAACGGAACCACAAAGGTGAGTATTACTATCAAAAATGAATCCCTTACCCGCATGGAGAAGATGATTGAAATGGGCTTCCAGGGAGGATTTACAATGACGTTGGACTTTTTAGAAAAAATGTTGGCCATTCAAACAGCCGGGCAAAAATAAAAAAATCAACCACTATGAGAAAAGTAATCGTGTTATCAATGATTACATTAGATGGCATAATGCAAGCACCCGGCGGACCGGAGGAAGATGAATCGGGCGGTTTTAAATATGGCGGCTGGGTTGCACCGTATGGTGACGAAGTTGGAGGTAAAGTCGTGCAAAAACAGATGCAACCTACAGACTATCTTTTAGGCCGAAAAACATTTGAGATTTGGGAAGCGTACTGGCCTCAACATGCAGATTTTTGGCCAGGGATCAATGATGGTACCAAGTACATCCTCTCTAAAACCAGGAAACGTTCAGAATGGAAAAACTCGGTATTTTTCGATGGTTTGGCAGCTATCAAAACCCTCAAAAATTCAGAAGGTGCTGACATCCAGGTTTGGGGCAGTGGTGAGCTCATTCAGCTGCTACTTCAGCATGACCTGGTGGATGAACTCTGCCTCAAAATTTACCCTTTGACGCTGGGTGCAGGAAAAAAGCTGTTTGACAATGGCCCGATTCCGGCAGCATTTACATTAATAGAAAGTTTGGTTACATCAACCGGAGTCATTATCGCCAATTATAAGCGAGCTGGAAAAGTGGAGACAGGAACAGTTGACGTTTGAGGAAAAATTAATAGTGGGGCTGGTGGCTTTACCTCGGGTATTTCTTCGGCGACTGGACCCAAAAGCATTAAGACACCCGCCATCATTCGCACCAAGTGCGATTGACCATCCCGCCTAAATTTCTACCCCTCCTCATTCCCCACAATCCACGAAATTCGCAGCCTAAATGGATCTATTATGTTCAACGGGCTATTGCCTCAAATTCAGGAAGGTGCTGACAAAGCCCTGGCCCGTTGCATTTCGCTGGTGGAAAATGAAGTGCCCGGCTACCTCGAATTCATGAAACAGTTACCAGCTTCCGGCGTGCCGCTGATTGGCATTACCGGCCCACCGGGGGCAGGCAAAAGCACCCTGGTAGACGCATTGATTGGTGTGCTGGTAAGCCAGGATAAAAAGGTAGGCGTGCTTTGCGTAGATCCTTCATCACCTTTTAATCTCGGTGCACTGCTGGGCGACCGCATCCGGATGAGCGAGTGGTACAATCATCCCAATGTATTTATTCGCTCGCTGGCCACCCGCGGATCGCTGGGTGGGCTACATCCAAAAATTATAGAGATCAGCGACATCATGAAAGCGGCTGTTTTTGATTATATCGTTATAGAAACTGTGGGAGTTGGTCAAAGCGAAATAGAAATTGCCGGGTTAGCAGACTGCACTGTTGTGGTGATGGTACCCGAAGCGGGCGATGAGATCCAAACCATGAAGGCGGGGCTGATGGAGATAGCCGATGTGTTTGTAGTGAATAAAGCCGACCGGCCGGGTGCTGACCTGTTTGTAAAAAACCTGCGGCAAATGCTGGCACCGGTCTTTCAAAAAGCCATTCACGAAGTGGCCATTGTAAAAACCGTGGCTTCGCAGAAAAAAGGCATTGAAGAGCTGGTGGAAAAAATACAGATCCATTTGGCGCATGCAATCACCAACGATAAAAAATGTTGGCTGCTGGCCGAAAAAGCCTGGCACCTGATCCAGGCAAAGCGCATGAAGAACCTGTCGAAAGCGCAACTAAAAGCAGAGATTGAAAACACACCTGGAATCAACCTCTACACCCTGGTTGATTTTAAATAAAACAGACCTGGTCATTATGTCAAAGGGTCAATAAGTCTTTGACCTATTGACAACTGGTTGTTTAAGCCAATGTAGCTTCGGAAGTAATTGCAGTATTTAATAATTTTGAAATAGGGCAATTTGCCTCCGCATCCTTAACACTTGCCTGAAAAACTTCTTCGCTGATACCTGGTATCGTAGCTTTTACCACAAGATGGGAACCAACGATAGCACCCTGGGCCGGATCGAGGTCAATGGTGCAGGTGGTTTCAATGCTATCGGCGGTAAAACCGGCGACACCCAACACAAAACTCAATTTCATTGTAAAACAACCGGCATGAGCCGCTGCTACCAGTTCTTCTGGGTTGGTTCCAACGCCATCTGCAAATCGGGTATTAAAAGAATACTGGGTTTTGTCGAGAACGGTACTTTGGGTGGTCAGATTACCACTACCTTCTTTTCCGGTGCCGTTCCATACGGCTGTTGCGTTACGTTTCATTTTTGCTGTTATTTTTAATGAGTGAAAATGTACCTGGTATCTTCATGCTACAATGTTGCAGCATCTTTTGTTTGGGCCAGCAAGTTAAAGAGATTGCCAGTTTCCCCGCCTATTTAATGAAAGGAATTGACTTTAAAATAACCGTACCCACCAATTGCGATTTACACGGCTTCTTCAAAGTTTTTTACATTACCTGTGCGCTTTAATACCCCCCAATGCTGTAATTCTCCTTTCACAGCCTTACGCAGGCTTCGGAACAAAACGATGTACATAATCCATCGATAAGCCAGCCGCTGCGGTATGAGCCAGGCAAGTTTACTGATCCGTTCTTTTTCAAAAAGGAAGGCCATCAGGGCGATGGCGGAATCCACCAGCATAAAGATCAGGTAGTATTTGCCAATGCGGCCGGCGTTTCCGGTAAGCAGTCCGATGATCATAAATATATCTGCCAGCGGCGAAAACAACGGGATGATAAACTGGAACAATAGAATATTGGGCATGGCACACCAGCCCAGGCTACCATATCTGACATTGAATAAGGCGTCGCGGTGTTTCCAGAAAGTTTGCATCACACCAAAACTCCAACGGGTACGTTGCTTTAGAAATTGCGGCAAAGATTCTGGCGCCTCCGTCATGGCAACTGCCTTGTTTTCATTTTCCACCAGATAACCAGCCTTTAGAATGCGGATTGTAACGTCACAGTCCTCGGCAAGGGTATCGGTAGTAAAGCCGCCTGCATCGTCCAGTGCTTTTTTAAGGAAGCCCCCAATAGCCCCGGGCACCACAGTAATTGCATTGATATTGGCAAATGCCTGCCGGTCGAAATTCTGGCTGCTGATATACTCAATGGCCTGCCATCGGGTGAGCATATTTACTTCATTGCCCACTTTTACATTACCGGCCACTGCACCCACAGGTTTGCTCCTCTCCGCTTGTGGAGAAGGCGATGAGCTGGTAAAATGTTTCATCAGCTGGCTTACCGCATCGGGGTATAATTTGGTATCCGCATCAATACAAACTACATAAGGCGCATCTGTTTGCATAATGCCATAATTAAGCGCCGAAGCCTTTCCGCCATTGGGCTTGGTGAATACCTGAACCCTGGGATTAGCTTCAAAAGCCGCCATTACTTTTTCATAAGTGGTATCCTTACTGCCGTCGTCTATGAATACGACATTAAAATTCGGGTAGTTCTGCAGCAGCAGGTTTTGCAGTGAAGATACCGCGTTGAGTTCTTCATTATACGCTGGTACAATAACAGATACCAATGGCGTAGCTGCATCACCGTAAATCGCATATTGTACATTTTTACTCCGCTTCCGTTCCCTAATAACCAACACCAGCATAAATACCAGCCTGGCCATTCCAAGAAAAATAAAAACTATAAACATGGAAAACAAAAAGTGTCCGCACCAGTAGCCGATCTCGGCCAATAGCAGGTTCATTTGTAGCAAGTAGTAACCGCTACCTGTCGCGACTGGCGGCATCACCTCATCTTTTGTTTTATGCAGGATGTTGGATATATTGGTAAAAGTGTACCCGCGCTGCTGAAAATATTCAATAATCCGTGGCAAGGCTTCCACGGTCGCGCTGCGGTCGTCACCGCCTGCATCATGGAGTAATATAATATTCCCGCGGCCTGTAGCTACCGCGGCTACCGTTCTCGCAAAAATGCTATCTGCCGTGATACCTGGCTGCCAGTCTTCGGGATCAACGCTTTCGCCAATATCAAGATAATTCTCATCTCTTGCATTCGCTACTGGTATTAACTCTTGCATGGTTTCAGGTTCACTGTCAGCGTTATAGGGAGCCCTGAACATGATCGTGCTGTGCCCGGTGATCGCTTCGATTAATAGCCGGGTCAGTCTCATTTCCATTTTGGCCCTTCGTAAACTCACTTCGGCCATGTTGGGATGCGTAAACGTGTGATTGCCGATTTCGTGGCCCTCCCGGTAAATCCTCTTAACAAGGGGTAGATTGCTTTCAGCCTGCAGGCCCACCAGGAAAAATGCTGCTGGAACATGGTATTTGGAAAGTATGTCCAGAACCCGCGGCGTATAGTCTGCATCCGGGCCATCATCAAAAGTGAGTACCAGTTCCTTTGGTTTTGTTTTGCCATATTTTTTGACCACGAACATACTAGGCAACGAATCGTACCGCTCCTCGCTGATCAGCATTTCGGCCGTGTCAAAAGTTGGTGTTATGTGGCCTTCCTTCGGGGTACCCAAAACATCCAGCACCTCGCCTTCACCAATATAATCTACATCGTTGCTGCGTTCTACTTTATTAAAATCCGAAAAATTAAAATGTGCCAGCGCTGATTTTGTCATGTCCTTGTCGTAAAAATCCCATAGCCGCCCGTCTTCGCTGCCTAGCCGCCACAGGGCTGTACCGGCGAGGCCGTATTCTGTGGCAAAACGAAGCGTATTGAAATTGGTAGCAGCATCGGTAAAATAAACTTCGTGTACTTTGTCGCTGTCGTCGCCATAGCTGTAGCGAAGGTTGTATGTGTCGTTGTCAAAGTGAATATCCGCCTCGCTTTCATTCGCCCGCGTGAGGGCCTCCTGGTAGGTAAGTGTAGCATCCTCGCCGGCTGCGGTCGGCCAATCATAGCCGTAGCCCGCCATACCCAATATTATTTTGTGCGATGGTATTTCTTTAGCTACCAGGTCCACCGCAGCTTCGATCCATCTCTGCGAACTGATCGGCCCGGGATCGCTGTCTTCGGAATATTCATCATAGGCCATCAGGAACATGTAATCCGTGTAATCAGAAAGCGCTTTGTAGTTATAATCTGAATTAAAAGGCGAAACATCCTGTGTCACCAACAACCCTCTGGCATGAAACGCCTGGCTGAGTTCATGCATAAATTCAATCATGGGTTCGTCTCCATCTTCTTTAACTTCCTCCAGGTCCACATTGATACCCACAAATTTGTTTTTCACACACTGGTTAAGCACATCATTGATCAAACGTTTCCTTTTTTGATCGTCCTTAAAAATGCGGCTGATAGCCTCCGGCCTGAATTTGCCATTAAAGTTATTGCTCAGCATCGGCATGATCTTCACCCCGCTGTTGCGCATCAGTTCAAAGCCCCGGGCGTCTACGCTTGCAAAAACAGTATCGGCAATGGGATCTATAAAAAACCATTCGGGCAAAACCAGATTGAGCTTGGTTATACTTCTCTTTAATGAAAAATAGGATTGCGGATCCCAGGCAACATAAAAAGCCGAGCGGATGCCACAGGGAAAACGGTTCCAGCTGGTATCGGCATTATTGAAGCCCAACACCTGGAACAGACTGCGGCGACTACTATCCTGCGGGAGATAGTTGCCATGGAGATGCGGTTTTGTTTCGCTGATGTACTGTCGCATGCCCTTGTATTCCTTCGTTATTTTACTTTCCTGTAGCAATGGCTTGCCCTCCACCATTACTTTTTTGTACGCCTCTTTGAGCGGCATATCCGGGTCGCGGTGCAACCATAAGGCAACGACCACCACGCTTACCAATAAAAACATTACTCCGGTGATGAAACGGCTACTCCATTTAAACCGTTGCCAGCGGGTTGGCTTATCCGTTTGAAAAACCTGGTGTGTAGATGGGTTCATTATATTGCTGGAAAGTTGGCAAAGCTACTGCAACAAATAAATACGCAAAAGCATTAACACCGGCTTAACCATGGGTCTATAGCCGTTTTTTTTAAAAGGAAAATATTCAACAAACAATGGTCAATAGAAAACCGTAGCACGACATGAGCCTCTGACTATTGATTCACTTCACTTACAGCAGCTCTTGATAATTGATTCTTGTTTTTTGATACTTGGTTCTTTCACTGCTCTATTCCTGCTGCCCAGCGGATTCCTCCGGCGATATGCTGCAGGAATTTTTCCTCCTTAAAACTTTCGTCCGTATGTCCCAGTGCCGTTTGGAACACGCGGCCTCCCTCAAAATACTGGTACCAGGCAATCGGGTGATGGGCACCCATCGTGCCGCCTTTGTACGAACTTTCGTCCAGCTCCATCAACACCACTATTTTAGGATCCAGGGTATCGGCAAAATTGTAGAGCTCGTCAAAGCGGGTCCACACTTCCGGCAAAGTTCTCGTGGAGGGGTGAGTCCGGTCGAGCAGCACAATATTCACCTGTTGCTGCGCAGGATGGCTTTTGAATTTTGCGCCCACCATCCTCATATACCAGGGCCAGTCCTTTTCCGTATCCGTGCCAGTATGAATAGTTACAAAACCGCCGCCTTTATGCATGTATTTTTCTACGGCTGACTGTTGTTCTTCGCCCAGTATATCGCCAGTAGTATGCATAAAAATGATGGCCTGGTACTGCTTTAGCTTGCCATAACTACTAAAAGACAAAGAGTCGTTTGTAAAGTCCATTTGCCAACCGTTTTGCGTCGCCATCAGGGTGAGGGCCTCTTTTGCCGCCGGGATGGTTTTATGAACGAAGCCATTGGTTTTATACATAACCAGCAGCTTAATTTGCCTGGCTTTGATAGTTTGTACAGCCAGGATGGCGATCAACCATAACAACATTTTTGTTTTCATAGTGGGCGGGGTTTCTTTTGGAGGGCATCTTTAAGGCAATAAACTTAGGGAAGTCTCCCGATAATACCCACAGAAAAAACGGATTTAATACTACCAGCTACTTCTCAAGTGAAAATCACAGCTGACGTTATATAAAGCTGGGCCGTCGACTAAACTTCAAAAAAAATCAGGAATCTGGATAGCCTATTACTCCGTTTCGTGGTCGTCGACTGAATGACTCAGTTAAGCAATGCCTCAAAGACCTGAAAACCAATTCGCGGCTTTGCACCTTTCGGATTGTAAACAATACAACCAGCTCCAGATCAATGTTGTACCTTCGTCTTTTAATACAGTAGTAATACCGTTTCTCATGGGTATAGAAAAAGACATTCAGCAGGATAGTTTCCGGAACGATTATCAAAAGGGGATTATTAACCTCGTGTTCACGTTCAACTGGGTACGCGACCAGATGCAGGGCCAATTGGCAGACCACCTGCTTACGATGCAACAATACAATATCCTGCGGATTCTCCGTGGGGCTAAACACCCCCTCAGTACCCTGCAGATCAGGGAGCGAATGCTGGATAAAATGAGTGACACCAGCCGCATTGTGGATCGCCTGATCGTAAAAGAACTGGTTAAGAAAACCACCTGCAAAAGAGATAAGCGCCTGGTGGATGTGGTGATTACCGACAAAGGGCTGAACCTATTGAAAGGGCTGGATGGCTACAGCGAACAAATGGATAAAGTGCTGGGCAACCTCACCGAAAAAGAGGCAGAGCAGTTAAATACACTATTAGATAAAATAAGAGAGAAGGCCGATCCGTTTACAGCCTGATCCTGTTTACACAAGCTTGGTGCTTGAGACCGGTCCCTATATCTTCGCCTCATGAAATTGCAGAAATCGCTATCCCTATATATATTTTTTTCTTTTTGTTTCCTTCTTTCCAAAGCCCAAAATCCCAAATTCGAATTCCGCGCCGTATGGATCGCCAGCGTGGAGAATATCGACTGGCCCAGCAAAAGGGGACTTCCTGTAGATTCTCAAAAGGCTGAATTCATCCGGCTGCTGGATATGTTTCAAAAAAATGGATTAAATGCGGTGATCATGCAGATTCGTCCCGCCGCGGATGCTTTTTACCCAAGTAGCCTGGAGCCCTGGAGCGAGTACCTCACCGGCGTGCAGGGCATGCCGCCTTCGCCTTATTACGATCCACTAAAGTTCATGATTGATGAAACTCATAAACGCAGCATGGAGTTTCATGCCTGGTGTAATCCTTACCGGGCAGTGTTCAGTGTTGGCAAGTCTTCGATTGCCCCTAATCACATTACCCATATTCAAAAAAATTGGTTTCTTACTTATGGCGGCGGCACTGAAGGATATAAAAAATATTTCGACCCCGGTAATCCTGAAGCCCGGATTTTTGTGACCGATGTGGTGAAAGATATTGTGACCCGTTATGATGTGGATGCCATCCATTTCGACGACTACTTTTACCCGTATCCGATTGCGGGTAAAGAGTTTCCTGATGGCGAATCGTTTCGCAAACACGGGAATGGCCTGTCAAAGGCCGAGTGGCGGCGCAGCAACTGCGACAGTATTATTCTGTCCATCAGCAAAACCATTAAAAGCATTAAGCCCAATGTAAAATTTGGCATCAGCCCTTTTGGCATCTGGCGAAATTTAAAGAATGACGCCGATGGCAGCGCAACCAATGGCCTGTCCAATTACGATGACCTATATGCCGATATTTTACTCTGGCAAAAAATGGGCTGGATCGACTATGTGCTGCCGCAATGCTATTGGGAATTTGGCCATAAGCTGGCCGATTACGAAGTGCTGGTAGACTGGTGGGCAGGTCATAGTTACGGCAAACATGTGTACATCGGCCATGGCTGGTACCGGGCCGGAAGCAATGCTGCATGGAAAGACAAGAACCAGCTTCCCAACCAGATCAAATTGTTGCGTGAATATGGAAATATACAAGGCAGTGCGCTATATAATGCCAAAACTTTTTACCGAAACCCTAATGGTTGGAATGACAGCCTGCGTAACCATTATTACAATACAATAGCGTTGGTGCCGCCGATGAAATGGATCGACAGCATCCCGCCGCCCAATCCATTTATAACCAAAAAAGGCAATACTATTTTAGTCAGAAGAGGTATTAAAAGCGAACGCCTCCGCAGCTATGTGGTGTACGCTTTTACGCCGGGAAAACCTGATGGTGACAATGCCGCTAATATTGTGAAGCTTTTTGAGGGCGCAGATGAACTCATTCTCGATGAAAAATTCCTCGCCCAATATCCGGGGAAACTGATTGGTGTAAGCGCCCTCGACTGGAATAATAATGAGAGTGGCGTGGTGATCGCGAAGTAGAGATGATTGCCTAATTTTGGAATAATGACTTTATGGAATATTCACTATTAAAAGAAAAAATTCTTTCTAATGTGCAGGAAGCCGATAGTGATTTGCTGGAGACGATATATAGTTTGGCGGTAGAAAATGAACAAGGGCAAAATACCGGAACCCTCAGTGAACGCGATATTAAGTGGCTGGAGGATTAGGGCGAAAAGCGGCGTAGCGGCCTGGATGAATTATCTTCCTGGCAAGATCTAAGAACACTAATCGTTACCAATCGTAAAACGGCGGGCAAATGATATTCACTGTATCGTTACATTTCAAGGCCCAACATCATATTGCGGCTGCATTTAATTGGTTTGAATCAAAATTGCCTGATTGGCGGAGATAGTCTTAATGGCCATAGACGGGGCAATCATAAATTTAGAGCCAACTCCGGCCTTTACTCCAATGAAACGCTGCAGTAGAGACGCATTGTGATCAATGTATTTCCCAATAAATGATTTATGAAATCGAAAACAACAAAGTGTTTGTGTTAGCTGTAAAGCATTTCAGTCAAGATTTTGACTATTAAAAAATGACTGAAAAAGTTTTACCCCGAAAAATCTTTCTCTCCGCCCGTTGGGAGCACCTCATCATGCTCAACTACGAGGTGCCACCGGAAATTTTGGAACCTTTTATTCCGCCATATACCGAACTGGATCTTTTTGAAGGCAAAGTCATCGTAAGTGTGGTGGGATTTCTTTTTAACCACACCAAAGTGTTGGGCATCAAGTGGCCGTTTCACACCAATTTTGAGGAAGTGAATCTGCGGCTCTATGTCAAACATTTTGATGGAAAAATTTGGAAACGCGGGGTGGCATTTATCAGTGAAATCGTACCCCGCCATATCATTGCCTGGATGGCCAATGGATTATACAACGAGCACTATAAGGCGATGCCTACACGCCACCAGCGCTTAGAAACTACCACAGGAGTCCAGGTTTCTTACGACTGGAAGTTTAAAGATAAATGGAACAGCCTCAGCGTTGCGGCGGAGAACGCACCGGTACTGATACAATCCGGCACCGAAGAAGAATTTATTTTTGAACACTACTGGGGTTACAACGAACTCAACCCCAAAACCACCATCGAATACGGCGTAGAGCACCCTCGGTGGAAGGTGTACCCAGTAACTTCCTTTGAAGCCAGTTATGATATTGAAAACCTGTACGGCCAAGCCTTTGTTCCTTATTTGTCCGTTCAGCCGAATTCGGTTTTTTTAGCAAAAGGATCCAGGGTGATAGTGCGGAAGCCGAGGTTTATAAGGGGTTAGGGAGCCCAGGTATGCAAAAGGGGTGTTTTGGTTTGCGTCCTCATGTCTGAAATCCATACCTAACGGAACGTTCTTTACACAAATGGCAATGAATAAAAATCTGCTTAAAATCTCCTCCGACCGCGTCCTCCGAATTTCTATCTTGCTGTCGTGGTCAAATCTGTTTTATATTCCTTGCCATTCGTGTTATTCGTGGCAAAAAACCTTTCTTACCTTCGCAGCTCAGTCTTAAAACATTTTTAAAACTTTATACATGCCAGGCTTTGAATTTTGGGGCGCCGAAGAACGCAAAGAAGTAAACGATGTATTGGAAACAGGTATCCTGATGCGGTATGGTTTCGATGGCCCACGTAAGAACATCTGGAAATCAAAAGAACTGGAAGCAGCCATCTGTGATACTTTTAAATGTGAGCACGCACAACTTGTCAGCAGCGGCACAGCGGCACTTACCACCGCCATGGCAGCCTTTGGTATTGGTGCCGGCGACGAGGTGATTATGCCTTGTTTCACTTTTGTAGCCAGCTTCGAAGCGGTACTTTCTGTGGGTGCCATACCTGTAATGGTAGATATTGACGAAACATTGACCCTAAAGCCGGAAGCCGTGAGAGCTGCCATCACTGCAAAAACCAAATGCGTAATGCCCGTTCACATGTGCGGCAGCATGGCTGATATGGATGCGTTACAAGCCATTTGCGCCGATCATAATCTCATCCTTTTAGAAGACGCCTGCCAGAGCATCGGCGGTAGCTATAAAGGAAAAATGCTGGGGACCATTGGCCATGCAGGTACTTTCAGCTTTGATTTTGTAAAAACCATTACCTGCGGCGAAGGCGGGGTCGTGATGACCAACAGCCGAGATATTTACGAAAAATGCGACGGCTATACCGATCATGGCCACGATCATGCAGGAGTGGACCGGGGTGCCGATCTGCATCCGTTCATCGGTTATAATTTCCGCATCAGCGAGCTGCATGCCGCAGTGGGCCTGGCGCAAATCAGGAAGCTGGATAAAATTCTGGCTACGCAAAAAAAGAACAACCTCCAGCTACGCAATATCCTCAGCCAGGTGGAAGAAATAAGCTTCCGTCAGGTCCCCGACCCTGAAGGTGACAGCTATTCTTTTGTAAGCTGGTTTTTACCTACAGAAGAGCTGACCAAAGCCTTTGTTGCCGAAATGAAAAAACAGAATGCATTGGCGGGGAATTTTTATTGGTATATCAATAACTGGCATTATATCACCAAGTGGGACCATCTTAAAAATGCCGATACCCTGAATGGACAAACGCCCGCAGTTACTTCCGCATTGAAACAATACGCAGCTAAAACCTTTGCCCCCAGTGATGCTATTATGAGCCGCTGCATTTCCACAGCCATCAGCCTGGCGTGGACGGAAGAACAAATACAAGCCAAAGGCGAACAGATGCTCGTGGCGATAAAAAAAGTAATTGCTGAGCAGTCGGTCGAAGCGTAATTGTAAATGTCAGCAGGTCAATAAGTCATTGGTCATTAGACCGAATAATAAACGAACAATGATTTATTGACCTGCTGACATTCAAATTTTATCCCCCCAACACCACCTTTCTCCTTTCCTCCTTAAACGTTTCCCAGTCGTAGGCTTTAAAAGGTTTTTCTTTTCCATCCATCCAAAAATTACCGCCCAGCTCGCTTCCGAGAAAAAACGTTTTGGCCGCCCGTGCGCCTTGTAGGAAAAGTTTTTTCTGTGTTGCTTCATCCAGCCCAAAATCCAGCCAGTTAATGCCTTCCACATCGATATGGGCGATGCAGGTTTCGTACACCATATTCCGCTTTAGAAAATCGCGGTCGTAGTAAAAACGAATTGTACTGAGAATGCTTCCCAGGAACGGCAGCAGTGAGCTTTTTGGCTTTTTCATCGCCGTTGTTTTTTCATCGGTTTTTTCATGGGCCTTATCTTCCAGTTTCACGCCAAACGTGGGCATACGCGCCCACTCTATTTTGGGATTATGAAAAACGTTGATGGGAAAATTACTCAGGATGCCGCCGTCTACAAACTGCACTTCTTTCTTCTCAACGCTGCGTTGGCTATCGGTAAATGCCTTCATAGTCGTGTCGGTATTTTTCCGTTGGAGCACTTGTGTCACATCCACTTTGAAGGGTTCAAAAAATACCGGGATGCTCATGCTGGCTCTCACAAAATCGGCAGGACTTACCTTGTCCGGCTCTGCCCAATATTCCTTCGCCATCAACGGAAATTCCACCTTAGTTTGGTTGGTGATATCACTGGCGATGATAGTGAGATAAGGTGAAATGACTGCGCTATTATCGCCCGGGTAATTTTTCTCCAGCCGCGCTTTGCTGAGCCGGAGGCCCACACAGCGCTCGGCTATTTTGGCATCCATCTCCTGGTTATTGCTGATGTCATTTCGTTGCAGCACATCTTTCATCCATTGGTGAAAAGCCTTGCCGGGATTGATGCCATAACTGGCCTTGGCAAATCGCCTGAGGTAATAATTAGTTATGAGCATAACAAAGGTCAGCAGCAAAACAGATGATATTGCGACGATCGAAGCCAATTTTACCGTTATGCGTAATCCTTCCCAGAAGCCGTCCGCACTGGGCTCCACCATATTCAGGATACCAAAAAAAAGCGAGGAGAACAAGCCAAAGACAAGGCAAAACAACAGCACTTTAAAAAACCGTTTTAAATGATTACTCGCCTTAATAGCCGAACCGATCAGCCACTTGCCAAACCTGGAGCCATCTACCAGGTCCCATAACCTAAAGTTGAGCAATTCAAATAAAATGATCTCCGACTGCGTGGTAAACGTTTCGTTGAGTTCCTTCTCTGCTGTGGCATAATTCTTCCGGTCTACCGCGGCCAGCATCATCGTATTGATGGCTCCAGCACTGGTGCCGGCCAGTTTCAAAAAACGGATTCCCAGTTTTTCGAGTACATAAGTGTAGCCCACGAGCGCAACACCCAGTACTCCGCCGCCCTCCTGCACATAATTGACATATTGATATTCTTTGTCGTCCTCTGTCTTAACCAGGTCGCTGAAAACAGGCATCCTTTCGATACCCGTACGTTCTTTTTCCCGCGCTTTCAACACATCAATGATCGGGTTCACTACGTCTTCATCCACCCTGGATTCCGCAATGAATTGTTTGAAGCCTTTAAGTTGTGTTTCCATGGTCAGGATAAGGTTAGGTAACAGTTTCAATGTACGTTGCTAATGGTATTCAACAGTCAAACAGGCAGAAATGATAGTTGTATTAAGCAGTTTTTAGCGTGAAGCGACGAGTTCACAAGTTTACGGGTTCCCAAGTTCCACTTCTAAACCATACTCTATACCGAGGCGGGGGCGGCGGTAGGCGGTAGGCGGAGGATCGAAGATAAAGTTTCCCGAAGCCATCGCATTGCAGGATTGCACTTTGGGGTTTCATTTGGTTGATACGGCGGATCCTGGGCCAACACAAAGAAAGGCTTACCATAGACATCGCCTTAGAAACAATAATGAATAATAACTCCCACGGACCTTTCGCATGATGCTTCTACGGCGATGTTTCTACTCCGGGCCTTACGGACGGCAGGATTCGCACAATAACCGGGGATGGAAGCTCACCGTCGTGGCGAAAACTTTCCTTCCATCTGGTCGACATAATCCTTACCACCAAGCCTGATAAACAGCGGAAAGTTGATGCGTTTTTGCATTTTCAATTCTACTTTGCATACTGCACCCATATTTTGGGTGTAAAAATTGGGGGGGAAATAACTCTTCTTTTGCGCCGGCGGCAGCCATGAAGTATCGGTGCCAGCAAAATGAATGGGTTTGACTTCTTTGATAAATGGGCGGTAGGATTGTTTCAAAATTTCCTGTTGGGTCCACACCAATTGACTTGTTTGTGCTGCAGCCATGTGTGCATGTACAAAAAAAACGACAAACAAAGAAATAGGGAAAGACCGCATGGCTGATGGGTTTGTGTGTAAATTTACGCCGTCCGCTAAAGACTGGATTGAGAATTTTATACCAATTTTAGGAATTAGCGGAAAAAGAACCTGTACTGTTGCAAAAATCGAAAAGCAACCGTATTTTTTCATTCGTACCCGGTCTATTGATTCGTGTCTAGCGAAACAATGAGCCTGATTTTTAATCTTTTAGAACCTGGTTTATTAAATGGCAATTGGTCAATCCTTACAACAGCGACTCCAGCAAAAGCTTTTACCACAGCAGATTCAACTGATGAAGTTGCTGCAGGTGCCTACTGCTAACCTGGAAGAGCGCATTAAAGAAGAACTGGAAGAAAACCCGGCCCTGGAGCTCGGGGACGGCGAAGGTGAAGAGGCGCCGCAGCAGGAAGAGGATTTTTCTGAAACGACTACTGAAGAGTTTGAAACGCCAGCCGAAGAGTTTGATAACAGCAGCGCTGCCGACGAACATGAAGATCCCTTCGAAAATATTGAAATGAGTGATTATGAGGCCGATGATGGCATCGCCGACTACCGCCTAAAAGACGACAATTACCCCGAACTGGAAGACCGGCAGGTCATGCCTTACAAAGTGGAAACCACCTTCCACGATATGCTGGTAGACCAGCTGGGGTTGCTGGAAGTGGACGAACGAATGGGCAAAGTGGCAGAACAGATAGTGGGGAGCATCGACGACGATGGTTACCTCCGCCGCGAAGTAGCTTCTATCGTGGACGACCTGGCATTCCGCCAAAATGTAATGGCAACGGATGAAGAAGTGGAAGACCTGATTAAAAGGATCCAGCTTTTTGACCCACCCGGCGTGGCCGCCCGCAACCTGCAGGAGTGCCTGCTGATCCAGATGCGACGTATGCTCATCGACGGTAAAGATGTAAAACTTCCCATGGTTGTAATTGAAAAATACTTCGATGAGTTTACCAAGAAGCACTACGATAAAATACAGCGTGGACTTAATATAGACGATGAGCAATTGAAGGAAGTCATCGGCACCATCCTTCGCCTGAACCCGCGCCCAGGTGGCAATGTGGGCGAAAGTAACAACAAGGAAAGCTACGTGATCCCGGACTTTTTTGTAATGAACAATGCAGGCGATCTTGAAATTACCCTTAACAGTAAAAACGCTCCCGACCTGCGCATCAGTAGCGACTACCGTGAAATGCTGACGGATTATAACAAGGGCCAAAAAAAGGATAAGCGCCAAAAAGAAGCGGTACTGTTCATCAAGCAAAAAATAGATGCGGCTAAATGGTTTATTGAGATCATCAAGCAGCGACAGGAAACACTGATGAATACCATGCAGGCCATCATGGACCGGCAAAAAGAGTTCTTTCTTACCGGCGACGAAACCACCATGCGCCCCATGATTCTGAAAGACATTGCCGAGAAAACTGGTCTCGATATCAGTACCGTGAGCCGGGTAGCCAACAGCAAGTTTGTTCAAAGCGAATTTGGTACCTACCGTCTTAAATTTTTCTTTAGCGAAAGCATCAGCACCGACAGCGGTGAGGAAGTAAGTACCCGCGAAGTGAAAAAGATCCTCAGCAATATGATTGAGGCCGAAAGCAAACGCAAACCGTTAAGCGATGAATTGCTAACTGATATGCTCCAGGAAAAAGGCTACAATATTGCCCGCAGAACCGTGGCAAAATACAGAGAACAATTGAATATTCCGGTGGCCCGCCTAAGAAGAGAATTATAGTAAACCCGCACTAAAAATAGAACCAGTTCCAAAAAAGCGGGGACTTCGACCTATATCCTCCGCCGGGGGGGACAGCCTGTATCAACGGCAAAGTCAGGGGGTGGTAGAAGTGGCCAGGAACTCTCAGACAAAACAACCATGAAACAACAACTGGCTCACATCGCAATTGTAGTCGCAGACTACGACGAAGCCATCGCCTTCTACACCCAAAAATTACATTTCACCCTCACAGAAGACACGGCACTGACCCCTGAAAAACGCTGGGTAATCGTAACACCACCCGGCAGTAGCTGCAGCCTCTTGCTGGCAAAAGCCGCTACCGAAGAACAGCGCAGCCACATTGGCAACCAAACCGGCGGACGTGTTTTCCTTTTTCTCTACACCGATAATTTCAACCGCGATTTCAAAAACCTGGAAGACCAGCAAATAAAAATTATCAGGCCAGCCGTTATCGAGCCGTATGGCATGGTCGCCGTTTTCGAAGACCTCTACGGCAATCTCTGGGACCTGATTGAACCAACCAATAAAGCTTTCTAACACATGGCAGAAACTGCGATACCACAAGATAAATATTTTGATGACGGCCTCCTGCAGCCGCTGCCGGTCCGTATACTGGCTCAGGCTTTGTCGTACCTGTTTCACCCGATGTTTATTCCGGCCTTGGTCACAGGCGTTTTACTCTGGCTACACCCCATTAACAACCTGCTGCTAAGCGATATGCAAAAGCCGAGGATGTTTGCCATGGTGCTTATTTACACCGGTATGTTTCCCGCAGTAGCCGTTTTTCTATTGTGGCGGTTAAAATTCATTGGCAGCATTTTTCTTCGCACCCAAAAGGAACGCATCATCCCATTTGTAATTGCGATGTTCTTTTTCTTCTGGATCTACTATGTGAGCCGCAACCTCGATAGTTTTCCGATATCACTCAAGCAATTTTTAATGGGTGTTTTCTTAAGCAGTGCTTCGGCCTTGTTTTCAAATATCTACACCAAAATAAGTATGCATGCCCTGGCAATGGGTGGCATGGTCGGCTTTTCATTTGTCCAGCAATTTTCCGATAATCACTGGCAAAGCAACTGGTCGCTTGCGGCCTTGCTGCTGGCTGGTGCAGTTTGCTCTGCGCGGCTAATTTTGAAGGCGCACCGCCCGGTGGATGTATACGCTGGCTTTTTTGTCGGCGTTCTTTGCCAGGTAGCTGCCCATTTTATGATTGGAAGTTAAGGGCTGGAGCTGTTCGAGTTTGCGCATTGGCCGGGAACATTAAAATTTCCAAACTCACGTTCCGAGGCGGGGTTCTTGCCCCAACGAAGCAATCTCGGGGGGAAGTATACAGAAAACTCATCCCTGAAGTTACTTCGTCAGGCAAGGACAATAAAGTTGGTTTCAAAATCAATTTGACAATGCCACAATTTCAAATACACACCATTGGTGTTCAATCAAAATAATAGTCGCCAAGGGTCCTATATTTATTGCCATGCCAGCTGCCCTCTTCGACCATATCCAGAAATTTGTGTCGCTGAACGCGGAAGATCTGGAATTACTAGCCCAATACATTACGGTAAAAACGATCGCTAAAAAAGAAGTCATCCTGAACGAAGGCCAGCGATGCGATGCGCAATATTTCATCGTAAAGGGCTGCGTGAGGATCTTCACCATCACCGAAAATGGCACAGAACAGATCACGCATTTTGGAATTGAGAACTGGTGGGTAAGCGATTACCTGAGCCTTGAAGCCAAAAGCCCATCCCACTTTTTCATACAGGCCGTTGAGGCCAGTACTATCGTTGTATTAAACCGGGTTCTACAGGACGAACTGTTTATCAAGCTTCCACAACTGGAACGCTATTTCAGAATGGTGGCTCAAAAAGCCCTTGGTGCATCCATGATGCGGATCTATTATTTATACCTGCAAACAGCAGAAGAACGATACCGTCATTTTGCCAACTCCTTCCCCGAATTTATACAGTGGATACCACAGTATATGCTGGCATCCTACCTCGGATTTACACCCGAGTTTTTAAGCAAGGTCCGCGGAAAGAAAATATAAGCCGGCCTGCTTCATTTACCATTTCTTAAACTGGATTAAGATTTTTCCGCCGTGCCTGTTGCAGCTTTGTACCAACAAAAAACAATAATTATGCAACAGCGAATCAACATGCCGGCCGTGCTACCTGCAGCCTATAAAGCCATGATCCAGTTTTCCAACCAGGTAACGCTTACACACCTGAGCCAAATCCAGAAAGAACTGATCAAAATAAGGGCTTCACAAATTAATGGCTGTGCTTTTTGTCTTGACATGCACACGAAGGATGCAAGAAAACTTGGTGAAACTGAGCAACGGATTTATACGCTTTCTGCCTGGAGAGATACGGCCTATTTTACCAGGGAAGAGCGAGCCATTTTAGCGCTTACAGAAACAGTGACGCTAATCAGCAGCCATGTTCCCGATGAAGTATACAGTAGCGCACAACTGGTACTTACAGCAGAGCAAATCGCAGAAGTAATTATGGCCACCATCGTTATCAATGCCTGGAACCGCATCGCTATTTCCACGCATATGATGCCGCCACTCGGTTAGTTTTTTGTGGTTTTTTTTACCAGCGCTTCTGATCTTTCTGAAATTGTTGTACGCCAGGCTTTTGATTCATTTCATTAGCCTGGCGGGCTCTTTGCGAAAACGCATCTTTTAAAATGGAGCCGTTATATTCCACTATTGACAAGCTTCTAAAGTGAAATCATATAAAAACCGACTATCTCTGTTGACACAACTAATCGGGTGGGTTATCACCAACATGTTTTATTTTAGTGCTGGCCGTCAACAAATACATACAAACCAACGTTTCGATCAATTATTTCCTATCAACTACTGCTATGAACAGAAGAAAATTTATCAGGTACAGTTCCGGAACGGGCCTGTCTATTGCAACCGTTTCGATGTTATCCTGCAACGAGGCCGGCGATCCAAAAAAGGAAGATGGCAAGACCACTACCGCCCCTACCGATAGTTTTGTGTTGAATGAAGTCACCATAGATGCCTTGCAGGAAAAGATGAAATCCGGCGAAATGACTTCACATGCCATTGCCCAGCTTTACCTCGACCGCATAACCCAACTGGATAAAGCCGGTCCGAAACTGAATGCAATAATTGAGTTGAATCCGGATGCATTATCTATCGCCGATGCCATGGACGCGGAAAGAAAAAGCGGAAACGTTCGTGGGCCACTGCATGGCATCCCTGTTTTAGTAAAGGACAATATCGACACGGGCGATAAAATGCAGACCACCGCAGGTGCCCTGGCGCTGGAAGGTAATATTGCTAAAAAAGATGCTTTTATAATTGCGAAGCTGCGCGAAGCAGGGGCCGTATTATTGGGTAAAACGAACCTTAGCGAGTGGGCCAATTTTCGCAGTACCAGTTCCTGTTCGGGCTGGAGCAGTCGTGGTGGGCAAACCAAGAGCCCCTATATATTGGATCATAATCCCTGCGGATCCAGTTCGGGTTCGGGAACGGCGGTGGCCGCCAATCTTTGTGCCGTTGCGATCGGCAGCGAAACCGATGGCTCTATTACCTGCCCTGCTTCGGTGGCCAGCCTGGTGGGTATTAAACCTACCGTAGGATTATTAAGCCGTTCGGGTATCATCCCCATCTCGTCTACCCAGGATACTGCCGGCCCACTTGCCCGAACGGTAAAAGATGCCGCCATCTTACTCGGAGCGCTGGCAGGTGAGGATGCAGCCGATGCGGTCACCAGCGAATCAAAAGGAAAATCACATACTGACTACACTACCTTCCTCTCTGCGGATGGCCTTAAAGGAAAAAATATCGGCGTTGATATGGAAAAGAAAAACACCAATCAATATCTCCGTGCATTATTGGAAGAAGCAATTGCGACGATGAAAAAAATGGGTGCGAACATTATAGATATTACCTACGCAAAAAAAATAGATGAACTGGGTAAATACGAAACCGAAATTTTACAAAGCGAGTTTAAAGAGGGCGTTAATAAATACCTGGCCAACAGCTCCGGTAAAGTAAAAACCCTGGCGGATGTTATTGCCTTCAACAAGGCCAACGAGGAAAAAGCGATGCCTTATTTTAAACAGGAGCAATTAGAAAATTCCGAAAAGAAAACAGGTCTTGGCAGTAAGGATTACCTGGAAGCTTTAAGTAAAGGTCGCGATGCCAGCCGGAAAATTTTGGATGCGGTGATAGCAACACATAAACTCGATGCCATTGCTGGGATTACCATGGGGCCGGCCTGCAGTATCGATATGATTTATGGCGATCGGTACAGTGAAGATTTTCTTACACAGCCGGCTGCAATGTCTGGCTATCCACATATATCGGTCCCTTGCGGGGTGGCACATGGGCTTCCCGTAGGACTGTCGCTTTTTGGCGCAGCCTATACCGAGCCGCAATTGATTAGTATCGCATATGCTTATGAGCAAGCTTCGAAAAAGCGAATTGCCCCCGGCTTTATTAAATCGTACTTAGATTAAACTTTAAAGACTTTTTAAAATTCGTTTTCAAGATTGCGTATAAGGGTAAAATGATGGTTTATTTTCTGCTGCTGAATGGAGCGTATCCAATACAGATGCCATAAAAAACGATTGCTGGTGCCACCAAAAGAAAAATATAAACAATTTCTTATAGGTTAAAACTTCTGATCACCATCCGGAGCCGATTGAACTTTTTTGAACGGGTACTAATAATTTGCCGGCGTTATTTCCTCTACGGTCTTACTGACATCTATTTTTTATTATTCAAACCGGGTAATTGTATATGAGTCTTCTCTTTTCTCCCCTCACCATTAAATCCGTAACATTAAAAAACAGGATCGTCGTTTCGCCGATGTGCCAATATTCGTCGGAAGATGGATTCGCCAACGACTGGCACCTGGTTCACCTGGTAAGTCGTGCCATCGGCGGCGCGGCGCTTATTATACAGGAAGCAAGCGCGGTGTCACCCGCAGGCCGCATTACCTATGGAGATATGGGCATCTGGAAAGATGAACATATCGAAAAGCTCAGCAGCATTGTTTCCTTGATAAAAGCCAATGGCGCTGTCGCAGGCATCCAACTCGCACATGCCGGCCGTAAAGCAAGTTTTGAAAAACCGTGGCTGGGCGATCAGCAAATTAAGGAAGGCCACCACCATTGGCAAACCGTTTCGGCCTCACCCATCCCTTTTCGCGAAAATGATATGATACCTCATGTATTGACTAAAATGGAAATAGATGATATAGTGAAGGATTTTAAGCTGGCAGCAGGACGGGCAAAAACGGCCGGCTACGAAGTGTTGGAAATTCATGCGGCCCATGGATACCTAATCAACCAGTTTCTGTCGCCGTTGTGCAACGAACGTACCGATGAATACGGCGGCAGTTTTGAAAACCGAACCCGGTTTTTGCTGGATATTACAGCAGCCATTCAAGACGTTTGGCCGACAGATCTTCCCCTGTTTGTCCGCATATCAGCCAGCGACTGGGTAGAAGGCGGGTGGATTATTGAGGACTCTGTTAAGTTATCCGCTTTATTAAAGACCAAAGGTGTAGACCTTGTAGATGCCTCAAGCGGGGGTGCTGTACCGTATGCAAAAATTGCCGCAGGCCCGGGCTACCAGGTTGCGTTTGCTGAAGCCATCAAAAAGCAATCGGGAATTCTCACCGGAGCCGTTGGCATCATCACCAGTGCAGCACAGGCAGAAGATATTTTACATAACCAACAGGCTGACCTCATTTTTATAGCCCGTGAACACTTGCGGGATCCGTATTTTGCCCTCCATGCCGCAGTACAGCTGGATGAAAACATAAGCTGGCCGTTGCAATATGTAAGAGCTAAAAGATAGGTGCAAAAAAACGGAAGCAACAGGGGTCTTCTGTCGGGTTACAGGTTTATACAGAAGCCTACCGTTTGGTGGCTCCCTGGAAAGCAACTACCTCCAGCTTTTTCTTCTGTAAAATCGCTTTCATCACCCGGTAATGGGCAATTAACGAATTATACCCGTTAGGCCACATTTACAGTGATTATTGGTGGCCGCGTTATTTATTGAGGGTGCTGTAGCCCTTGGGGGGCTTTACAAATACGCCGGCCGTAATAGTAATAGATATTGTTTCTACCGGAGGTACCTTCGCTTAATTATACCAGGTGCAGTCTATTCTCTATGGCTGCATGACTACTACTTGTAAATACCAGCTTACAAATATTAGTTGCGCAAATTTATCGAAGTAGACAACCTATACCACTAAATCAGCCGGGTTGCAAAATATTAAATAACTATCCTCCCAGTCCCGCCGCCTTACTTATCGCCAGCATCCGCTCAATAGGTTTTAAACTGGCGATGCGTAGGTCTTCATTCATCAACAACTCAGGCGTTTCGTACTGCATACACAGGTACAATTTTTCCAGGGTATTCAGTTTCATGTATGGACAATCGTTACAGGCGCAGTTGTTATTGGGTGGGGCAGGTATAAATGTTTTCTGGGGGCTGTCTTTCTGCATTTGGTGCAAAATGCCCGTTTCGGTGGCAACTATAAAGGTTTGAGCCACGCTTTTTTGGGCATATTTTAAAATCTGTGTCGTACTGCCGATAAAGTCCGCCACGGCCAAAACGGGTTCTTCACATTCGGGGTGCGCAAGAACCAAAGCCCCGGGATGCCGCACTTTTAAACGGGTAATTTTTTCCAGGCTGAATATTTCGTGTACCATGCAGGCACCGTTCCACAGTACCATATTGCGTCCGGTTTGTTTGTTTACCCAGGCACCCAGGTTTTTATCCGGAGCGAAAATAATCGGTTGGTCTTTGGGGATGCTTTCTACAATCGCTTTTGCATTGCTGCTGGTGCAGATAATATCGCTCTGGGCTTTGATGTCTGCGGTGCAATTAATATAGCTTACCACAATATGGTCTGGGTGCTTGTTTTTAAAGGCCCTAAAGAGGTCCGCAGGGGCACTGTCGGCCAAACTACAGCCCGCATTAAGGTCGGGTAATAAGACTTTTTTGGAAGGGTTGAGAATTTTAGCTGTTTCGGCCATAAAGTGAACGCCGGCAAAAACGATGATATCCGCATCGGTTTGTTTGGCCTTTTGGGCCAGGCCAAGGCTGTCGCCGATATAGTCGGCCACATCCTGTATATCAGGTTCCTGATAGTAATGTGCCAGCAAAATTGCGTTCTTCTCTTTTTTCAATCTTTCTATTTCTGCAAACAGGTCCAGGGTCGGATCCAACTCTATATCGAGAAAACCACGAACGGTAACTTTTGCCCTTGCTGCTGCGATGTCAATAACTGCCATAGTATATGTATTAAATACTTTTATTTATATAAACCTACTATTAATACGGGTGTTAATTAGGGGATAAATTTTTTATTATCCCTGTCCAAAGGTAGTAACTCACTTGTCATACATAACAGTCCACAGCGTGTCCACATATAAAATCTGCTGTGGCAGTGTATTTACCCTGTTTATACACAACCGGGTATAAGGTTATACTATGGAGAAAAAGGCACCCGTGCATTTTTGTATAGATGGTGGATGAATTTTAGAAATGTGGATTTCCGTATACCCAAACTTATATTCCGTAAACGTGCAACTGAGATTGTTCTATTTCTTTCCACTATAATTTTTATAGAAAATACCACTTATCAACCGCAAAACATGGTTATCCATAAGCCACCTTAGTATATGTTTCACGGAGGGTTTTTATGAAGTAATGGATGACACGGATCGTAAGAATAAGGGCGGATTTTTATTGATATTAGCAGACTATTTATTGCTGGTCGCATTTTAATACGTCATCTAATCCATGTAAATATGCTGTATCCGCCAAATCCGCGTATCTATCCCTTCAAATAAGCTATATCCTTTTAATCAGTGAATCTAACAGGGCGCACCCCTTCTGTATTTCAACAGGTTTTCCACAATTTGTTCATACCAATGAAACCCCTATTTTTGCGACCCTTAAATTGGGGATTTTTTTTTACTAAATATCGAAATGCTTTTCTATTATGTCTATTATTCAAACGGTTCGTGACAAGGGAATGTGGGTGGTGAGCGTTGCCATTGCTTTGAGTGTTATTGGGTTTTTGCTAATGGATGCCCGCAGCGGAAATAAAGGTAGGGGTGCCGGTGGTGCTGATGAAGTAATTGGTTCAGTTAATGGCCAGAATATCACCAGGGCCAGGTACCTGGAACTGGAAAAAATGATGGAAGATGGTTATGCATCACAGGGACGCCCTGTAGATGAAGCTAGCCACCAGCAGATCCGTCAGCAAGTGTGGAGCCAGCTAAGTGATGGTACTGCACTTGACCAGGAAATCGAACGTCTCGGATTTGCACTTACTGACAAGGAGATCAACGATGAGATGTTTGGAAGCAATCCTCCTGAGTTTTTGAAACAAGAGTTTACTAGCAAGGAAAATGGCCAGTTTGACGCTGTTGCAGCCCGTAACGCTATCAACCAGTTAAAAAAAGGTAAGAATACAGCACAAAAGCAGCAGTTTGAAAAAACAATGTTTGATCCTTATGTAGAGGGTCTGCTGCGTAAGAAATACTTTACTTTGTTACAAGCCAGCTCCTACGTTCCTAAATGGATGGTAGAAAAGCAAATGGCCGATAATAATGCCATTGCCAGCTTCCAATATGTAGCAGTTCCGTATAGCACGATCGCCGATAGTACGATTAAAATAAGCGATGATCAGATCAATACCTACGTGAAAGCGCATAGCAACGAATACAAACAGGAAGAAGCGAGTAGAAGTGTCGCTTATGTTAATTTCGAGGTGAAGCCAACCACTGCTGACAGCGCGGCCACCAAAACAGCCATCACCAATTTGAAAGCTGAATTTGAAACAACCAATGATCCTGCTGGCTTTGTAACCCGCAACAGCACTGAGACGGCTTTTTATCCTGGTTATAATGGTAAGGCGAAATTAATGATGCCTGCAAAAGATAGTATTCTTGCGACCGGTGTTGGTAAAGTGTATGGTCCCTATATGGATGGAAATGCCTGGGTGATGAGCCGCATTATTGATGTTAAGATTTTGCCTGACTCCGTAAAGGTCCGGCATATATTAATTGGTACTATCGATCCGCAAACCCAGCAGCCTATCCGTGATGAAGCTACTGCCAAAGCTAAGATAGATAGCATATTCACTGCAATTAAGGCGGGGGCTGATTTCAATATGATGGTGCTGCAGTTTAGTGACGACCAGGGCAGTAAAATGAAAGGTGGTGTGTATGATTTTTTCCCGCAGGGTCAAATGGTTTCTGAGTTTAACGATAGTTCATTCCAGGGAAAAGTTGGCGACTATAAAGTAGTCAAAACACAGTTTGGTTATCACCTGATCAATATTTTGGCGCAGAAGGGATTGCAACCGGCATACAAAATAGCGTATATGGCAAAAAATATTGTTGCCAGTCCTGAAACGACAGCCGATATTTTGGCAAAGGCTAATATGTTTGCCGGAAATAGCCGTTCCTTAAAAGCATTTGACGAGAATGTAAAAAAAGAAAATCTGGTTCGTCTCGTATCGTCGGAAATAAAAGATGTAGACTTTAGCATTCCAGGTATCGGCGAAAACCGGCCATTGGTACGCTGGATTTTTGATAATGATCCTGGTGAAGTGAGTGAGCCGCAGGATATGAAGGACAAATATGTGGTTGTAGCAGTAACAGGAGCCGAAGAACCAGGACTTGCAAGTGCTACCAAAGCACGCCCTGCTGTAGAGCCGATTCTTCGCAATGCCGAAAAAGCTAAAACGATAAAAGCAAAAGCTGCAACCGTTTCTACGCTTGATGCCTGGGCAGCAGCACAGGGTCAAAAAGTTCAGCGAGCTGATAGTGTAGGTTTTACAAATCCAACTATCCCTGGTTCAGGGCCGGAACTAAAGATAGTGGCGACTGCGTTTAACAAGGCAAACCTTAATAAATCGTCTCAACCGTTGGAAGGAAGTGGCGGTGTATATGCTATTATGCCGGTTATGATTGGTGCAAAAGTACCAGCTACACCTACAAATGTAGAGGAGCAAAAGAAGCAGATGGAAAGTCAAATGAAACAATCTATTGCTTATTCTGCAATTAGTGGTTTACGCAAAGCAGCAAATATCAAAGACAAACGGTCTACGTTCCTATAAGCGGAATTTATTGAGAGCCGCAACCAAAACTAACAGGGATCCCGTCAATTATTTGGCGGGATTTTTTTTGCTGCCGTAAATGCGCAAAGGCTTCAACGCACAGGAGGTTTTTCGGCTCTCGGAAGGTTTGAAGTATACTATTTTCCATTTCCGTACCTGTCTTAGGTAATTTCTTTGCGAAATTTTGTGGCGAATTGTCTTTGTGGCAGCACGAAAATTTTTAGTGCTATTTTTGTTACCTTGTAGATTACATTATGAGCGAGATTTTAATAAATAAAGTAACTGAAAGCGTTTTAACCACAATTGACCTGGAAGAATACTTTCCAAAAGAACCCATTGCAGTTTTTGACCTTCAGCCTTTTCTTTTTATGGGGTTAATTTTAAAAGAGAAAGATTTCAGGGAAGCTTTGAAAAGCTACGACTGGTGTGCATTTGAAGGAAAGACCGTTGCGATTACCTGTAGCGCCGATGCGATCATACCTATGTGGGCGTACATGCTAGTGGCTACTTACCTGCAACCTGTAGCTGGCCTAATTGGTTTCGGCAATGAAAAACAATTGCAGGAAACGATACTCGTCGACAATATCCGCCACATTAATGCTTCTCATTTCGAAGACAAGAGGGTAGTGATCAAAGGTTGTGGCGATTTGCCGATTGGCGAATCGGCTTACCTGGAGATCACGAAATTATTACGACCAGTGGCCAAAAGCATTATGTATGGAGAGCCTTGTAGCACCGTTCCTATTTTTAAAAGAAAATAGCTTTACTCTTCCCCATCGGTGGGAATGTCTTTGGCAAACCAGCCTCTTTTCCAAAAAAAGTAGATCATCAACAGTGGTGCTAAAATCATAATGGCCACGGCGAACCAAAAACCAAAATGGTTGTGCAGGTAGGGGATTGTTTCAAAATTCATCCCGAAGATGCCCCCGATTACAGTCGCTGGTGCCATCAGCGTCGTTACGATGGCAAGGAACTTCATGATCTCATTCATTTTAAGGTTTACGTTATTGAGGTACAGATCTTGTAAGCTCATTACCATATCGCGATAGTTTTCTGCGAGGTCGCTTGCCTGTACGATATGGTCGTAAATATCTTTAAAGAATTTTTCCGTTTTTGCATCCAGGAGTTCACTGTCACTTCTAAGTATGCCGCTAATTAAATCGCGTACCGGGTTCAGATTCCGCTTTAATACGATCATTTCTTTTCGCATCTGGTTCACCTTATTCAGTGTTTGGCGGGATGCTTTGCGGATAATTTCTTCTTCTATCTCTTCAATCCGCTCGCCTAGCTTTTCCATCACCACAAAAAAATTGTCTACGATTAAGTCGATCATGGTATAGAATAAATAGTCGGCCCGGCTTAGACGAATCCGGCTATTGGGAAATTGTAGTTTTTCGCGGAGCGGGTTAAAGACGTCACGTTTTGCATCTTCCTGAAAAGATATCACGAAGTGTTGCCCCATTACAATAGAGATTTGTTCCTGCTCAACGCCTCCGGTTATTTCATTAAAGTAAAGCATGTTGAGCAGGCAAAACATAATGCCATCAATTTCATCCATCTTTGGCCGCTGGCCTATACTTAAGATATCTTCCTGTATCAGGTAATGTATATGATACCTGGAGCATAAGCTTTCAACATCTGCTTTTCTTAAACCATCTACATTGATCCAGGTAACATGAGGAGAATCAACATAAGGAAAACAGCTCTGTATGGTGTACAACTTTTCCTGCTTGATCTGTTCGCTATTATAGTCGTAAACAAAAATAGAGATACTCTCCGGATCGGGCCTGTCGTTCGGCTTGGTCGGATTGTATTGCTGAACTACAGCTCTTGTTCGTTGGCTGATAAAAGGGGAGAGGAGTGTGCGGTAGCTAATACCTTTCATAAATGCTTGCTTTTTTGAAACTGCTTTTTAATTTATCTGTCGTAGATTTTCACATTCCTAATAATTGACTAAATTAATTGCTTCATTTGTAATTATTAGCTGCCTTTTAAATTCAGTCACATTTAATTTCAAAAAGATCGTATGTCATTGATTGTTAGTAATTCGGTCAAGATGATACGCCATTTTCGTTTTCTCAGGACTGTACTATGGCACAGCCTTACTGCTTTTGGTGGTCCGCAGGGGCATTACGGTATGATGATGAAAAGGTTTGTAAAACAGCGGAAAGATATCACGGAGAAGGAATTGATGGAATATACAGCATTTTGCCAATTGCTGCCAGGCGCAAGCTCTACCCAAACACTTACATTAATCGGGTATAAGCGAGGAGGCGTGCCGCTAGCCATTCTAACACTGATAATTTGGATTGTTCCGGCGGGAATCTGCATGGGGTTGCTATCATTTTTGTTGCATTACATTGATAAACAGTCACTTAGAGTTGATATATTTAAATTTATCCAACCTATGGCGGTGGGTTTTCTGGCGTATGCGGCAGTGAATGCGTGCAGGATATCAGTTAAGAACACCATCACATTTGTGATCGCCGTCACTGCGATGCTTGCTACCTACCTGCTCTTTAAAACATCCTGGGTGTTTCCATTGCTTATAGTACTCGGCGGTATCATTACCAATTTTAGCAAGAAACGTATTATTCAGGAACCCTTCACGCCTAAGAAAATCAAGTGGATGAATGTATGGCTATTTGCCGTTATTTTTTTAATACTTGGCTATTTTAGCACATACGCCAAGCAAAAACAAACCCACCCGCCAGAGCCGCCTCTAGCTTCGTATCGGTTAATGAACCTGGCTGAGAACTTTTATCGTTTCGGGAGTTTGGTATTTGGGGGCGGAGATGTATTAACACCATTTATGTATGAGCAGTTTGTGGTACGTCCTGAATTGGGGAGGCAGTACATGACAGGAGATGAGTTCCTCACGGGAAGTGGAATGGTAAAGGCCATTCCGGGTCCTGTGTTTTCAGTAGCGTCTTTTCATGGCGGAATGGCCATGCGGCAATGGGGCTCGGGCTGGCAGGCAACCGGTTGTATTGTTGGGCTTATTTGTATTTTTCTGCCGAGTGCGCTGCTGGTTTTATTCTTTTACCCGATCTGGCACAATCTCAAAAAATATGCGGTGATCTACCGGTCGTTGGAGGGCATCAATGCGGTGGTGGTCGGCATCATGATTGCTTCTACCTTTTACCTATTGAAAGATGTCTCCATTACCGATATGAATACGTTCAGTTTTATCAACCTGGGTGTATTAGTGGGTACATTTTTGATTCTATATTTCTCCAAAATTCCATCCCCGGTAATTGTGTGTACCTGTCTATTACTTGGCTGGATCTTTTAAAATACCCCCCCAAAAAAGGGAAGTAAAAAGAATTTTGGGTCTGGAAGCAGTCTTTAATTAAACACTAATCCCTGTAATACCGGTTGTCCTCAATTTCTTTAATGGCCTTGTCCGGCACGAGGTACCTGACCGAAAGTCCCTTTTTAATCATCGACCGAATTTCGGTAGAAGAGATTTGTAGCAAAGGTGCTTCAATGACTTCGATTCTGCCGTCCAGGTCATCTGTTACGTCGAAGCCTGGACGCATAAAAATATAGATCTTATGGTGATCCAGAATATGCCGGTAATTCTTCCACTTGGGCAAATTGGTAAAGCTGTCGCTTCCCATAATGATGGAGAAAGTATGATGGGGATACTTCGCTTTCAGGTAAGCCAACGTATGAACGGTGTAAGAAGGTTTCGGTAAATGAAATTCGACATCAGTTGCTTTCAAATGGAGGTCATCTTCAATGGCGAGTCGCACAAAGTGTAAACGATGGTATTCGTTGAGCAGTCCGGATGCGTGTTTAAGGGGATTATGAGGTGACACAACAAGCCATACCTGTTGCAGCGAAGTCGTCTGCCGGGCATAGCTGGCAATAATCAGATGACCGACATGTATGGGATTAAAGGATCCGAAGTAGAGACCTATTTCCATGGAGCAGACCGATAGTTAGTTGGGATGATTTTGAAGGATAAAAATATGTTCAGCTTCATTTAGCCGCAAGCTGAGCCGGTATCCCGAAACATGTATAGAGATGGGATCGCCAAGTGGGGCAATCATATCGACGGTCACTTTTTCCCCAGGAACACAGCCCATTTCCATGAGCTTCAAAAAAATATCATTGCTGGTAAAGGAGTCTATAATTCCGGACTCGCCTGAATGTAATTCTGAGAGTTTCTTCAACATTGTGCAATTTCGTGGATGCAAAGCTATTTTAGCCCTTAATCAAGTTATTTTATTCCGTCAAAATGCCTACTGTATCATTTTCCAATGCTGATAACAAAGCACTCTTTCAGTTCAAGCCATCATTGAAGAGATTTATCCCTGAGATATTTCGGCTGGAGGGAAAACCAATGGAATCCCTCCAGTACGTTTTTTGCTCCGACGCCTACCTACTGGGCATCAACCAAACGTTTCTAAAGCATGATAATTATACTGACATTATCACTTTTGACCTCTCTGATACCGGAGGCACGGTGGGTGAAATCTATATTTCTATTGAACGGGTGAAAGAGAACGCGAAGCAATTCACGGTACCGTTTCAGCAGGAGATCCAGCGGATACTGTTTCATGGGGCGCTTCACCTCTGTGGCTATAGAGATAAAAAGAAAAGTGAAATTGCTTCAATGCGATACAAAGAGGAGACCTATTTACGTTTATTTGAGCAATGGAAGTCCTCAAAAGAGCCAACAAGAATGTGTTCCACGTGAAACATCTATTTATTGTGTTGTTTGTTCTATTTTTTTCCCGGAGTTTTTCGCAGGGTTTCATCTCAATGCGCGATATTATTGTCAATTACCCATTACCGGAAGATGCCGATCTTAAAAAGTTGCTCAGTGAATCCGCTGGATATAAGGCCCTTGGAATACAGGAAAGGGAACTGGCATACACCTTAATTATGCACGAAAAAGCCCGGCAGTGTTTCTTAAGAAGGCCATTAACGTTTTTTTGATTTATCACCCGGAGATCAAATCAGCCAATACCAAAAGCTTGCAGAAGGCATTTGAGGTGCAAGAGCCCATGTGCCTTGTGATGCCTGATGCGGTTCTGTCTATGATATCCAGAGGACATGCCGTCGATATGAGCAATCATAATACTATCTCGCATCAGTCAAGCGATGGACGTAGTTTTCAACAAAGGTTGCAACCTTATATAAAGGAATGCGGATCGGAATGCATCCACGCGGCTCAACGGTATAATTCGCTAGAAGCAATCCTGTCCCTGCTATTTGATTTTAACGTTCCCGATTTTGGCCATCGCAAATCACTACTTGATCCGAGGTTTCACAGGGGCGGTTTTGGTGTGTCACTTAATGCAAAGGGGAATTCACTAGCCGTAATTGATTTTTCCTGCCAATAATGTCCTACACTGTTCCACGTGGAACATCCAAAAAAGATGATGCGATTGATTCCTGCATAATCAAACCGAAATACAGATCTGTCTTTGGCAAAACCGTATTTGCCTTCAGGAAGCGAGGACGATTGCTCACCAGGACATAACAAATCCAAGAGCCCGTTTTATTTTACCTTTACAGCTATGTTTCAAGAATATGATGTGATAGTTGTAGGGGCCGGGCATGCTGGTTGTGAAGCTGCGGCAGCAGCAGCAAACTTAGGTAGCAAGGTTTTGCTGATCACAATGAATATGCAAACCATTGCCCAAATGAGTTGCAATCCAGCGATGGGTGGTATCGCCAAAGGTCAGATCGTGCGCGAAATAGATGCATTGGGAGGTTATTCCGGGATCGTCACTGACAAGAGCATGATCCAGTTCAGGATGTTAAACCGTAGTAAAGGACCTGCTATGTGGAGCCCAAGGGTACAAAGCGACCGGATGTTATTTGCTAACACCTGGCGTGAAATGCTGGAACAAACACCAAATGTTGATTTCTACCAGGATATGGTGCAGGGCCTGTTAGTTAAGGATGGCCATTGCTACGGAGTTAAGACTGGGCTGGGTCATGATATCAAGGCGAAATCTGTGGTCATCACTAGTGGCACTTTTTTAAACGGCATTATCCATATCGGAGAGAAGCAATTTGGTGGAGGTCGAATGGGAGAGAAGGCTGCCTTTGGAATTACAGAACAATTAATAGAATTGGGTTTTGAAAGCGATCGCCTTAAGACCGGCACGCCTCCAAGAATCGATGGTCGAAGCCTCGATTATTCCAAAATGGAACGCCAGGAAGGGGATGAAGAGATTGTTGGCTTTTCTTACCTCGACATAGAAAAAATTAAACCAGAAAGCCAGCGTTGCTGCTGGGTAACCTATACCAGCCCGGAAGTACACGAAATATTAAAGACAGGTTTTGATAAGAGTCCCATGTACCAGGGAAGGATCCAGGGCACAGGCCCAAGGTATTGCCCTAGTATCGAGGATAAGATCAACCGGTTTGCAGACCGCGACCGTCACCAGCTTTTTGTAGAGCCAGAGGGATGGAATACAGTAGAGATGTACGTGAACGGTTTCAGTAGCAGTTTGCCTGAAGAAGTCCAATATGCCGCACTGACTAAAGTTCCGGGATTTGAAAAGGCAAAGATGTTTCGGCCAGGTTATGCCATTGAATATGACTTTTTTCCACCCACCCAACTGCAATACACGCTGGAGACGAAGGTCATCCAAAATCTTTTTTTTGCAGGGCAAATCAATGGAACAACCGGATACGAAGAAGCGGCGTGCCAGGGATTAATGGCAGGCATCAATGCACACCAGAAAGCATTTGAACAGGTTCCTTTTGTATTGAAAAGAAGCGAAGCTTATATCGGTGTATTGATAGATGACCTGATCAATAAAGGAACTGACGAGCCGTACCGGATGTTTACCAGCCGCGCCGAGTTCCGCACCCTGTTGCGGCAGGATAATGCAGATCTCCGACTTACAGAAATGAGTTATAGGATTGGATTGGCCAGTCAGGAGCGAATGGAGAAAGTGAAGGCGAAGAAAGAAAATATAGAGCAGTTGAAGCAAGCACTAGCCAATTTCAGTTTTGAGGCGGGTGAGGTTAACCCCTTTCTGGAAACGATCAACAGTGCTCCAATCACAGAAAAACAACGGGCACTTAAAGTCCTTCTTCGGCCACAAGTAGGCCTAAAGTCATTGATTCAATATGTGCCGCGACTCCAGGAGGCGATTGGGCATTTCAATCCAGAGACATTAGAGCAAGCAGAGATTCAGGTGAAATATGAAACCTATATAGTAAAGGAACAAGAACTGGTAAATAAAATGAGGGAGCTGGAAGAGCTGGTAATTCCCGACTCTTTTAGTTATGAAAAGATCAATGCCTTGAGCAATGAAGCACGTCAAAAGTTTCTAAAGATAAAACCCAGAACACTTGGGCAGGCCAGCCGCATCAGTGGGGTAAATCCAAGTGATGTGCAGATATTGATGGTATATATGGGGAGGTAACTGATTGAAAATCAATGAATTTTACAGAGTATCCGAAATTAGGCCGGATTTTTTGCGTTACGAGGGAGGATATTCCCTGACGCGCCCCCAACACTCCTTCTTTACAAAGCTATTTTCTCCGTTTTCGTAAATACAGCCGTGAAAAGCAGTAAAATAAAATGCGGTTTATCCCTCAGAACTGTAACTTTCGCTATCATAAAAATTTGCTATGCCTGATACAGAAAAATTTTTGGAGGTCGTAAACAGTGGCTATACATTCAAGGGGGAATTTATAAAGCTGGGAGGCGGGATGCTTGACGGCTCGGTTGTTAGTGGGGCCGGCGTTAACTTGCCCTTGAAGACGATGAACAGGCATGGCCTGGTGGCGGGTGCCACAGGCACCGGTAAAACCAAAACCTTACAGATGATCACAGAGGCACTGAGCGATGCCAGCGTGCCAGTGGTTGTTATGGATATCAAAGGGGATTTTAGTGGAATCGCGGAGCCGGGCACAATGAATGATAAAATTGCAGACCGCTGCCAGAAACTAAATGTCAACTGGCAGGCATCAGCCTTCCCGGTGGAACTTTTGAAGTTGGGAGCTACACTGGAAGGCGTACAGTTGCGGGCCACCGTTAGTGAATTTGGCCCTATCCTGTTAAGTAAGGTTTTAGGCTTAAACGATACTCAACAAGGATTTGTGGCAATGATGTTTAAGTATTGCGACGACAACAAACTTCCCATATTGGATCTCAAAGACTTTATTAAAGTGCTTCAGTTTGCGTCAGATGAAGGCAAGACTGAGATTGAAAAAATCTATGGGAAGATCAGTACGACGACTAGTGGAACCATCCTGAGGAAAGTGATCGAGCTGCAACAGCAGGGCGCTGATGTGTTTTTTGGTGAGAAAAGTTTTGAAGTAGATGATCTCATGCGAATCAGCAACGATGGCCGCGGCATGGTGAGCATTTTACGGCTGATGGATATGCAGGACAAGCCCAAACTTTTTAGCAGCTTTATGTTACAAATGCTGGCAGAATTATACGCAACCTGTCCAGAAGAAGGTGATATGGACAAACCAAAACTGGTACTGTTTATTGATGAAGCCCACCTTATCTTTAACGAAGCCAGCCAGGCATTGCTGGACCAGATTGAAACCGTCATCAAACTGATACGCAGTAAGGGAATTGGCATTTTTTTCTGCACACAAAACCCGATGGATGTACCGGCCAGTGTCTTAGGGCAACTTGGCATGAAGATTCAACACGCCCTTCGAGCATTCACAGCTGCCGATAGGAAAGTGATTAAGCAAACAGCAGAGAACTATCCTGAAACAGTATTTTACCAAACGGATGAACTTATTACCCAAATGGGTATTGGCGAAGCTATGGTGACACTGCTGAACGAAAAAGGTATCCCGACACCGCTTGTACACTGTATGATGTGTAGCCCCCGAAGTCGTATGGATGTGCTTTCAGACGTTGAAGTAACCACGCTCACCCGGCAATCCAAAATCGCAAGCAAATACAACGAGGTTATAGACAGCGAAAGCGCCTACGAAATGCTGAATGCCAAAATAGAAGAGGCAGCTAAAAAAACAGAAGAAACTAAAGTACAGAAGCACGAAAAAGAAGAACCAAGTGCTGTCGAAAAAGTGTTGGACAACAGCGTCGTCAAAAGCACATTACGAACTGCCGCCAATATCATTACTCGTAGCCTTCTGGGTGCACTGGGATTGGGAGGCAGGAGCAACAGTAAGACGAAAAGCTGGTTTTAAAACGACCTATACATAAGACAAATTTAATTAATTTATAAACCCATCCTTGTCTTTTATCCGAAAAAGAATTGCGGAAAAATAATTAATATTTAATATATTAAATGAATAGATGTAACCTTAGTCTTAAGGAACTCATTTTTTAGGTATACCGCCACTTTATTTTTTAAGAAAAACCCTGCCCTGTAAATCGTAGCTGGCAAGCTGTTCAGCAATCAAAAAGTCAATGGCTTTTTCAATCACCGCCTTACCGGTTCCGGGAAGCAGTGGCCTGATTTCAGGTAGTTTAAGTGGGCTTTGAAGAATCACTTTCAATTTTGTAATCACGGGCTCTAGTTCCTTGCTGGTAATCGCAGAAGCTTTTTTGCTAAGGCAGACATCGCAAATGCCACAAGGTTCTGTTTCTTTTTCGCCAAAATACCTGCGAAGTATTTCGCTACGGCAGCGGGCATTGTTGCCAGCGTAGTTTATGATTGCCTGCAGGCGCTCTTCGTACTGCTGCCTTCGCCTTTGGTACTGTTTATGGTCGATCACCACTTCATCTTTTCCAACGCGATTATAGATAAAGTAAACTTGCGGTGCGTCTTTCTTAGGGGTATAATTGATAATACGATTCTTGTGTAGTAGCCCGAGTTGCCGGTTTATTTCTGCAATCGGCTGCCTGGTTATTTTACCAATGATCGCTTCGTTAATAGAAACAATATTGGTAAAAATGCCATCATAATTTCGCAGCAGGCACTTCACAATGGCATCAAGATCCGGATGTCTTTCCGCAAATTCATGGAGCCACTCTGTACTACAAATAAAACCTGCTTTGGAGGGAGTAAACACATTTTCCTGGAATGCTATATAACCAGCCTGCTCAAGGGTCTTCATAATATTAACTACTTGTAAGATATCTAATTTCCAGCGCTCTGTAAACTCCCGGATGTCAAAATCATAGTACTGGCCTTCTCCGATTCCTTCAGGAATCTGCAGGTAGTTTCCAAGTGACTGGTACACCAACCGGATGTCCGCCAGTGCTGGATACTTTTGATCCGGCATCTGTTCCATATCATCCAGCTCTGCAGCGCTGTAAATGAGAACTGCATAAGCCCGCTTGCCGTCCCTGCCTGCCCTGCCTGCTTCCTGGTAATAATTTTCCTGGCTTTCGGGAGTGTCCATATGTACCACCGTTCGTACGTCGGGCTTATCTATACCCATGCCGAAAGCGTTGGTGCAAACCATGACCCTCGTTTTATTATCGATCCAATCCTGCTGTCTTTGTGTACGTTCATCGGTGGAAAGGCCTGCATGATAATAGGAAGCCACGATACCATCTGCTGCTAATAAACCAGCAATATCTTTCGTACGCCGCCTGTTTTTGCAATATACCAGGGCACTGCCAGGCACAGTCCTGAGAATTTCCTTCAGCTTATTATATTTGCTTGGGAGTTGAAATGCACTGAAGGATAAATTGGGTTTGGCAAACGACTGTCGAAATATATGATGCTGTTTGAATTGCAGTTTATCACAAATGTCCTGCTGTACATCTCGCGTGGCTGATGCCGTTAATGCCAGAATGGGTACACCGGGAAGCAGCCGTCTAAGCTCTGCAATTCTCAGGTAAGGCGGCCGGAAATCGTAGCCCCACTGACTGATACAGTGCGCTTCATCAACTGCAATGATATTGACATCAAGTGAAGGAAGCCATTCTTTAAAAACGGTCGTTTGTAGTCTTTCCGGAGAGACATATAAAAATTTGCAATTGCTTTCGCCGGCCGCCTTTAGCGTCTGTTTTACTTCTGCGAAGCTGAGGCCGCTGTGAATTGAGAAAGCTGTGATGTTTTTCCGTCGCAGGTGATCCACCTGGTCTTTCATGAGGGCGATCAGTGGGCTGATGACGAGGCAAAGCCCGTCTTTAGCCAATGCGGGAACCTGGTAGCATAAAGATTTGCCACCACCTGTAGGAAGTAACGCAAGGGTATCTTTCCCAGCCAGCACATGGTTAATAATCTCCTCCTGCTGTGGCCTGAAAGTGGAAAAACCGAAGTGTTGCTGTAATATGTCGTTGATCAATGCCAATTACTCCCGTAGATGTTGATTACGAATATAGGCCTTAGTAAAACAGAACATTACCACAACCGCGTTGCAAACATATTTCCCCTGAACGAAACCAGTAGCTTACCGGGCTTATGTAATTTTGCAGGATGGAACAAGTGAAATGGAAAGTGAGTGGCATGGACTGTGCAAGCTGTTCGGCGGCGATTACAAAGAGCCTCCAGAAACAGGGCATGTCTAATATCAAGGTGAACCATATAAGCGGGGATGTGAGTTTTGAAACAGTGGAATTGAATGGCGCTGTGGATACAGCAGCAAAAAATGTGGAAGGGTTGGGTTATAAAGTCGGCCTGGAGCAGACAACAGAAAGGCACGCTGATCATGGACATAATCATAGCCATGACGAAGCACAGGTGATGAACAAGCACTTGCTGCGATTCCTGATCTGCCTGCCATTCACTTTGGTGCTGATATCGCATATGTGGCTACCCTTTCATTGGTTGCATAATGGATACGTGCAGTTGGCCCTCACCCTGCCCGTTTTTGCCGTAGGCTTGAATTATTTTGGCGTGAGTGCCTGGAAGAACCTGGTAAAAGGGATCTTTCATATGAACGTGCTGATTGCAATCGGTGCTATTGCGGCTTTTGCTTACAGCCTGGTTGGGTTATTGACAAACAGGCCCGAATTTCTATTTTTCGAAACAGCGGCAGCTATTATCACGATAGTGTTTTTCGGTAACTGGCTGGAGCATGTTAGTATAGAGAAAACACAGCAGCAAATAAAAGAGTTGACAAGGAAACATAAGGTAATGGCGAACATGATTGCCTATGATCAGGAACATAATGAGCACCTGTTCCCAATTGAAAACTCTGACCTCAAAGTGGGCGACCTGGTATTGATAAAAACCGGGGAAGAAGTTCCCATGGATTGTAAGATACTCACCGGCGACGTAGAAGTGAATGAAGCCATCATTACCGGCGAAAGCCTGCCTGTACATAAAAAGCAGGGCGATATTTTGATTGGAGGAAGTGTGCTGGCCAGTGGAAATGCGAAGTGTTATATAAGCGCAGTAGGTAAGGAAACTGTAATGAATGGCATCGTGCAGCTGATGCAGGATGCCCAAATGCACAAGCCTCCGGTGCAGCAACTGGCCGATAAGATCAGCGGTATTTTTGTGCCGGCAGTTTTAATCATCGCGTCGCTGACCCTGGTATTAAATATAGTAATTGGTAGCCATACATTTGGCGAAAGTCTCATGCGTGCGATCGCAGTGTTAGTGATATCCTGCCCCTGTGCCATGGGACTTGCCACACCTGCCGCTCTGGCAGTAGGTTTGGGGCGGGCTGCACACCATGGCATTTTGTACACACAGCCTGGAAGTATGGAATTATTCCGGACCATCAGTCAAATTGTGTTTGATAAAACGGGGACACTTACCACGGGTAATTTTCGCGTTGCGGCGTTCCAGGCCACAGGAGTCAGCGAAGAAGAATTTAGAAAAATTGTTTATTCGTTAGAACGCACGAGCAGCCATCCGATTGCAAAAAGCATCAATGAGGCCTGGAAACAAACTGATACAGTAAAATGGAAAAAGACGGAAGAGATTAAAGGCATGGGTGTGCGCGGCACAGACATCGAAGGAACAGTGTACCTGTTAGGTTCCCATAAAATCAGTGACCTAATCACTGATAAAAGCCACCATTTGTACCTCAGTAAAAATGGCGGGCTCATAGGGTGGATCGATATTGAAGATGAGATAAGGCCCGAAGCAAAAGCAATCGTTGCTTTTTGCCAAAAGCAAGGCTTGAAGACGATATTATTGAGCGGTGATTCAGCAGCAAAATGTAAGCCTGTAGTGCAATTGCTGGGTATTGACGAAATGTTTACTGAGCAATCACCACAACAGAAACTACAGCATATCGAAAGGCTGTGTTCAATTGCCCCAACCATCATGGTCGGCGATGGCATTAACGACGCACCTGCGCTTGCAAAGGCTACCATTAGCATTTCGCTGTCGGCAGCATCACAACTCGCTATTCAAAGTGCTTCAGTTGTGCTGACCAATAACGGCCTTACAAAACTGCCAACCGCAATGATGCTGGGCAAAGCAACATACAATACCGTCAAATCTAATTTGTTCTGGGCCTTTGCCTATAATATTGTCGCCATACCTGTGGCAGCTTTGGGCTATTTGCATCCCGCAATGGGCGCGCTGATAATGGGTGGAAGCGATGGTGTGCTGGCTTTGAACAGCCTCTGGTTGGGAATAAAAAAATTAAAGTAAGACTGCGGGAAAAAGAGACGGTACTCAGCGCCACATTCCCACATTTCCATACTTTCACATTTCCACATTTTCTTCCTGCCATGCTATACGATCGTAAGAAATTTACCGACGAAACGTTGATCGATTTGTACCATCACCTGTTATTACCACGAATGATCGAGGAAAAAATGCTTGTTTTGTTGCGGCAGGGAAAAATATCCAAATGGTTTAGCGGCATTGGCCAGGAGTCCATTTCGGTAGGCGTTGTACAAGCATTGGAAATGGACGAATGGATCATGCCACTCCACAGGAACCTGGGCGTTTTTACCGGAAGGAATATGCCGCTGTCAAAGCTTTTTATGCAATGGCAGGGCAATAAAGACGGCTATAGCAAGGGGCGTGAGCGGAGTTTTCATTTTGGCGCCCGGGAACACCATATCTGCGGTATGATCTCACACCTGGGTCCGCAGCTGGCCCTTGCAGACGGTGTCGCGCTGGCCTATAAGCTTTGCAATGAGCAAAAAGTGAGTGTGGCTTTCAGTGGCGATGGCGGCACCAGTGAAGGCGACTTTCATGAGGCACTGAATGTGGCAGCGGTTTGGGATTTGCCGGTCATTTTTGTTATAGAAAATAACGGCTATGGTCTAAGCACGCCCACCGATGAGCAATACCGCTGCGAAAGCCTGGTAGACAAGGCCAAAGGCTACGGAATGGAAGGCATCCAGGTAGATGGAAATAATATACTCACCGTATTGGATACCATCAAAGGCGTCCGTAATTACTGCATCGAAAATCAAAAGCCCTACCTGGTAGAATGCATGACATTTCGCATGCGGGGGCACGAGGAAGCAAGTGGAACAAAATATGTACCGCAACACCTTTTTGACGAATGGAAGAAAAAAGACCCGGTTGAAAATTTTGAAACCTATTTGCTGGAAGCTGGCTTGCTGGATAAAAGCATGATTGCTGATAAAAAGGCTGGGATCAAAAAATATATTGAGGATGAACTGGCCAAAGGGTTTGCAGCAAAGGAAATGAAACCCGATACGGCCGAAGAAGTTGCGGATGTGTATATGCCAGCAAAGTCACTAGTCATTAGTCAGTGGTCATTAGGTCAGGATGAAATTGAAAACAACCTCCGCTTTATTGATGGAATTAAACAAGCGTTGGATCAGAGTATGCAACAACATGCGAACCTGGTATTAATGGGCCAGGATATCGCCGAATATGGAGGTGCGTTTAAAATAACAGAGGGTTTTGTAGAAAAGTTTGGAAAGCAACGGGTACGCAATACGCCGTTGTGCGAAAGTGCAATCGTTGGCGCTTGCCTGGGCATGAGCATGGAAGGTTTTAAAACCGTAATGGAAATGCAGTTCGGCGATTTTGTTACTGTTGGTTTCAACCAAATTATTAATAACCTCGCAAAAATTTATTACCGTTGGGGGCAAAATGCTGACGTAGTGATCCGAATGCCCTGCGGTGGCGGCATGGGTGCAGGACCATTTCATAGCCAAACAAATGAGGCCTGGTTTACGCACACACCCGGGCTTAAGGTTGTATACCCATCCACACCAGCTGATGCAAAGGGCCTGATGATTGCGGCGATCAACGACCCCAATCCAATACTGTTTTTTGAACATAAAGGCTTGTACCGAAGCATCAGTGGACCTGTGCCGGAAACTTATTTTGAAATCGAAATCGGGAAAGCACGAACAGTACAAACGGGAAAAGACATATCAATTATTACTTATGGTGCTGGCGTGTATTGGGCGACCGACTGTGCCGCGAGTATGAACGACATCAGCATGGAGATAATAGACCTGCGAACATTAATCCCATTAGATTATGAAGCCATACGTAAGACAGTAGCAGCCACCGGCAAAGTGCTTATTTTACATGAGGATAATTTAACAGGTGGCTTTGGTGGCGAAATAGCTGCCTGGATTAGCGAGCATTGTTTTGAATTGCTGGATGCCCCGGTAATGCGATGTGGCAGCCTTGATACGCCCATACCTTTTAGTATAGAACTGGAACGGCAATATATGGCCAAAAGCAGGCTGGACGAGGCTGTGAGGAAATTGGCTGGTTATTAGTTTCTTGTTACTTTCACTATCTAACCCATCACCGAATGCCAACCCTCTATATTATTGCTGGTCCCGATGGCGCTGGAAAAACAACGGCAAGTAAATACTTGCTGCCGGAAGTATTTCACACGGAAATCTTTATCAATGCAGGTATTATTGCAGCCGGACTTAATCCTGAAAACCCGGAAGCTGTAGCAATGAGAGCCGGAAGGATAATGCTCGAAGAGATAGAAATCAGATTACGCTCCAATGAAACGTTTGATATTGAAACAACATTAGCCACCCGCAGCTATTTGCAGTTAATAAAAAGGGTACAATTGTTGGGTTACGAAGTAGTAAGGTATCAGGTATTTGTTTGAATACATTGAACTGGCAAACAACTGTGCAGTTTTTCAAAATAATAATACCCCGCCAAATCTAATTGCAGAAGGAGAATTGGACAGAAACCCAATCATTCATAAATTTGAATTATGGGAGTTACTAAAAAAAATATAGTCCTTTCCGAAACTCATACAGAGTTGATGGAAAAAACAAAAAAGCATTAAAAAAAGTTTCAACGGCTATTATCGCTGAAACTAAAGCTCTCAACAGCTATATGGTTATAGCTGACGAAAAAGGCAAAATTAAAAAAATACCCGCCAGCGATTTGTAGCCCATCAACCCGCAACCATCTTCCCCATCGAAGCCAGGACCATACGGATATCTCCAAACGAAACATCATCAGGTAAGTTATCTTTCAGGTCTCTCAAAACAGAATCCCCGTGCTGAGCAATTGCGGCCTGGATTATTTTTTGTTTACCCACTTTTACGATATCGTCTATATTTAGTTGGCCTGCACCGATAAAATAACTCAGGTGTGTTTCAATAGTGCTGGTTGTAAGCTGACGGACCTCAGCAATCTCAGTAATCGACTTTCCGGAACGGAACATGTCAAAACTGGTCTGCTTGGTATCAGTTAGTTTTTCCGGAGCTGTGCTTACTTTCCGCTGCCTTTTTGGCTCTTTCAGCTCTATACGGGTTGCCAGCTTTTCCTTGATACAATAATCCTGGATGGCTTCTAAAAACGTGGATCCATATTTTTCAATCTTTACTTCACCAAAACCGGATATTTTAGGAAGGTCGCTATTAGTGAGCGGCAAGTAAGTGGCAAGATCCATAAGTGTGCTGTCGCTAAAAATAACGTAGGCCGGAACATTCTCGTGTTTGGCAATCGTATTTCTAAACTGTTTCAGCAACTCGAACAGGTTTTTTTCAAAGGGAAGTTTCTGGTAAATTGTCGGTTCCTGCGCCATAACTACAGCCCTTGGTTTGGTGAGCATCACTGCTTCTTTTTGGTATAAAACCGGTTGTGCTTTCTCCGTTAATTCCAGGGCGTTCATCTTATCTGGGTTGGGCAATAAGTATCCTTCATTCACCAGTTCCTTCGTATAATAAATCCATTCTTCTTTTGGCAGGTCTTTTCCCAGGCCATAGACAGTCAAAGTTTTGTGATGTTCCTTTATTTTTTGATCATGACTGCCCCTCAAGATATCAGCAATATAATGCATGCCAAAACTTTGGCCGGTACGCACCACAGTACTGAGTATTTTCTGAGCGACTAGCGTCGCGTCTTCTTTAGGCGATTTTGTGAGGCAGGTATCACAACTGTTACAATTGTCTGGCGCCGTTTCACCGAAATAATTGAGCAGGTATTTGCGACGGCAACTTCTCGTTTCGCAGAAACGGACCATCTTATCCAGCTTCTGTAACATTACTTTTGTCTGTGCTGCGTTGCCTTCCACCTCCGCAAACTTTTTCAGCTTCATCACATCTCCGGCACCAAAGAATAGCAGCGCTTCACTATGCAATCCATCGCGGCCTGCACGACCCGTTTCCTGGTAATAGCCTTCAATATTTTTGGGCAGATCGGCATGCACCACAAAGCGCACATTGCTTTTATCAATACCCATCCCGAAAGCGATAGTGGCAACTATGATTTTGATATCGTCCCGGAGAAATTTATTCTGGCGGTCGTCCTTTACATGCCGTTCCAGGCCTGCATGATAGGCTTCTGCGATAAAGCCATCGTCTTTTAATTTCTGCGCGAGGTTCTCGGTTCCCACCCGGCTGAGGCAATAGATAATGCCACTGTCATTTTTATGATCTTTGAGGTATTTAACCAGGTCTTTATAGTAATTGGCTTTGGGCTTTACATAGTAATAGATATTGGGACGGTTAAAACTGTTTTCAAAAACCCGGTAGTCTTGCAATTCCAGTTTTTCTATAATATCTTTTTTGGTCAGGTCATCGGCGGTGGCAGTTAGGGCGATGACGGGAATCAGGGGAAATTGCTTTTTCAATTGCCCCAGGATTAAATACTCTGGTCTGAAATCGTGACCCCATTGGCTGATGCAATGTGCTTCATCGATAGCAAACAAAGAAAGCTGTATGTTCTTTAAAAAATTGATGAATTGGGCTTCACTTCCGAGCAGCCTTTCCGGGGCAACATAGAGTAATTTTAATTCATTTCGTTGTAATTTACTGATGATAAAATTTTGTTCATCGTAGGATTGAGAACTATTGAGAAATTCTGCGGCAATTCCATTTACTTTCAAAGCATCTACCTGGTCTTTCATAAGTGCAATCAATGGGCTGACGACAATCGTTACTCCTGGCAGGCATAACGCCGGCACCTGGTAACAAAGGCTTTTGCCGCCACCGGTAGGCATTAATACCACCGCGTTATGTCCACTTAAAACCTGCTCAATGATTTCCTGTTGGTTGTGCCGGAATGCCGGGTAACCAAAACGCTGTTGTAAAATAGAAAGTGCATCTTTCATCTTGTCTCAATTTTGTCTGCTGGCCAAATATAATAGTAAAAGCAAAATAATTTAGCAATTCGGTTGCGCTACCCCTAAAGAAGTCAGGTTTTTAAAACTTGACGTCTTTGAAATATCCCCTAATATCTCAATACAGTAAAGAGCTTGCATCCATCCCATCCCGGAAAATATAGTTAGGACATTTTAATAAATCCCAGATACCACTAAACCCGGTTAGCTTTTCCAAATGCCTGTCTCCATCAGGATCAGCATTAGTAGGATATAGGGCCGGCATCTCTAACAGTTAATTGAATCCAATTGCAGGTTTCGTTAGTATAGCGACCCCATGCAGGTATCAAGGAAATAGGCGATGAGCGAACGCCTGTAATTGTAATTCTGAAAAAGCATTATCAAAGGCCCAGGGTTTACCCATGGAGCTCCGAGGATTTTAAAAGGTTTTGTGGTGCCGCGGCCTTCGTTTACATTAATCCCTTCGAGCAACCCCGTTCCGGGATATAGCAGCGCCGTCTCGGCATCAGTAATACCAGGCGACGGAGGCACAAACGGCATTTCATGATCCGCAAAGAACTGGCTACGATTCCAATTTTGAAGCCGCATTACGGTAAGATCCACGTGAAGACTTTGCTGTACATTCCAAAAGCTGGCCAGTTCGCCAATGGTACAACTGTGACGAATCGGAATATCCCAGCGACCAATAAAAGAGGCGCAATCGATATCCAGCATTGGGCCTTCAGCTAACGCCAGATTTCCACTTAATGGATTGGGCCTGTGGCAAACAATCAGGGGTTTATTGAACGCCGAACAGGCTTCCATGATATATCTTAAAGTCCATTGGTAGGTGTAAAACCGGCAGCCAAAATCGGGCAGATCAAAAATCATGAGATCATAATCGGCAAGGTCGGCTTCTGTTGGTTGTAAATGCTTTCCATAAAGGCTGGTTAGCGGTAAGCCGGTAAGCTCATCAATTGTATTTTGTTGAAAACTACCATCCGCGCCGGTCGCACCCAAACCATGTTCCGGCGAAAACAGGATTGCAATATGGAAACCAGCCTGCAGTAATGCCACCCTGCTTTGCCGCCCATCAACGGAGGGTGCTGCATCGTTGGTTACCAAACCGATCCGCAGGTTTTTGTAGCGTGAAGCCACTGCCACTAAAGTATCGATACCAAATAAAAGCTGCATTTTTTGAAGGTATAGAAAAGTAACAATGCGAGTAATTGTGATACACCGATTGTAGCTTTATAGTGATACTCTTCCGAAGGCTTCAGCCATCCAACCCCTATTTTTTATTCGCACATAATGTAAATCAAATAATGCATGAACACTGGTAGGGAGGCCTGCGCCGGAAACACAATACTATCCACCCCGATAAAAGCCCGATAGTAGCACAACTTTTGAACGGAGCGACGCCAATGTGGCCCAATAGTAGTACTTCAGCCCGGCTCACAAAAGATTATTGATTCAGCTCCAAAACCCTACTGGTCCATTCCCGCATGGCATCGCATAACTCCGGATGCTCAATCAGTTTTTTTCCAAAAGACGGAATCATCTCTTTTGCTTTTTGCTGCCAGGCTTCAGTTTTCATATTATCTGAAAAACAATTTTGAATGAGGTTAAGCATAATGGATACTGATGTAGAAGCACCCGGCGAAGCACCCAGCAATGCTGCCAGGGAACCATCAGCAGCAGTTACCACTTCGGTACCAAATTCCAACACGCCGCCGCCATGTTCCTCGTCTTTTTTGATCACCTGCACCCGCTGGCCAGCCAGTTCGAGTTCCCAGTCTTCTTTTACCGCATTGGGCAAATATTCCTGCAGCGCTTCCAGCCGGTCGTCGCTGCTTTGCATCACTTCTTTTACCAGGTATTTGGTCAAAGGAATATTTTTTAAACCAGCAGAAACCATCGGAACGATATTGCTCAACTTGATAGAAGATGGTAAATCCATAAACGAGCCATGCTTGAGAAACTTGGTGCTGAAACCAGCGTAGGGCCCAAAGAGTAAGGCCCGCTCGCCATCGATAAATCGCGAATCAAGATGCGGCACACTCATCGGCGGCGCACCCACACTGGCTTTGCCGTACACTTTTGCATGATGCCGTTTAATAATATCCGGGTTGGTGCAGCGCAGCCATTGGCCGCTTACCGGGAATCCGCCAAATCCCTTTCCTTCGGGGATATCGCTTTTTTCAAGTAAGGTCAGCGAACCGCCGCCAGCGCCGATGAATACGAATTTGGTTACAATCTTCCGGCTTAGCTTATCGCCAAGATCCCTCACGTTAATTTCCCAGGTGCCATCATCCTGGCAGTCGATATCCTCGACCTCGTGGTGGAGGTACAGGTTCACGCCATCGAGGGCATCCAGGTATTTTATCATGCTTCGGGTAAGCGCACCAAAATTTACGTCAGTGCCAATTTCCATCCTGGTGGCCGCTACTTTCTCATTGGCATCACGCCCTTCCATTACGAGGGGCATCCATTCCATGAGTTGCGCTTTACCTTCAGAGTATTGCATACCCTTGAATGGATGATAGCTGGTGAGACCCACCCAACGTTTTTTCAAATAGTCTACGTTTTCATCTCCCCACACAAAACTCATATGAGGAATCGGGGTAATAAAATTTTCAGGCGCTGGCAGTATTTTTTGCTCTACCAGCCAGGCCCAAAACTGTTTGCTTTGCTCGAAAGATTCCAGGATGGAAACAGCTTTGCTACAATCGACCGAGCCATCTTCTTTTTGCGGGGTATAATTGAGTTCACACAAAGCGGAGTGGCCGGTACCTGCATTGTTCCAGGCATCGCTGCTTTCGCCCGCGATCATTTCCAGGCGCTCCAATATTTCAATGGAGATGCCCGGTTGCAATTGTTTCAACATAATACCTAGCGTAGCACTCATGATGCCGGCGCCGATGAGCACCACATCAGGGCCTTCGGATAATGAAGGGTCTTTTATATTCATGCGTCATGAAGTTTAATTGTAAGGCAAATACAAATGTTGTTCCTACTTTTTTCTCAGCAGATCTTCATTTGCAGACCAGGCTGCAATATCCTGTTTTGTGGGTGTCGCAGCCACGATATCCCCAAATTTTTCGGGGCAATACGCAAATAGTTGGCAGCCAGCATTGTCTGAACATTATTTAATCGGGTTGACAAGCATCTTACTGGTTTTATTGATGATTTGTCAGGCCCGGGTGCCAGCCCTGTTCTTCGGTAAAATGCGATAGCGGCTATTTTAAAGAGAGGATATAGGAAAACTGTTTTTTAGGCGGATTAGCTCTTTCCTTTTTTACCCTGATATTTTGAGGCCTCATCCCTTACTTTTATTCCATGAATGAGAGTTTAACAATTGAATTTTTGTATGGGATAGATAGCATGGATCCCTTGCTGGCGCTTGAGGAAGACCTGCGTGTATTAGTAGAAAAGGAAGCTGCAGGAATGGTAGACGGTAATGAAATAGCGGAAGACGATACCGATGGCCGCATCTTCCTGTACAGCGCGGATGTGAGAAAAATGCTGGAGCTTATTGAACCAGTCTTTGCCAGCTACTCGTTTTTAAAGGGTGCTAAATTATACCTGAGGTTTGGCGACGATGAGCATGCGCTCGAGGAGGAAAGAATGATCAATCGCGAGGGTAAAATAGAAACCCCGAACCTAACCGACATGCGGAGCCTGAGCCCGTTTCCCGACTGGAACTTTGAGAAATACGGTCGAGATTCCGGCGATGAATGGAAGAGCAATCTTAAAAACGAACGGGCCAGGAAATTATACCACCAATGGCAGCAGGTGTATTTATTGATAGAAGGTTTGTGCGAAGGATTAAAGCCAACAGATCCTGAAAAAAATGGCGAGGATGATTACCCGGTCAGCGAGGAATACCTGCAGCATTTAAAGGATATGATGATGGGTGATGGAATGATAGTACCAGCAAAAATAGTAGGCGCCGAGGCTGGCGACATGTACGTGTCGCGAATGGAAAATGCCGCCATTGTCCGCAAGGTGGCGGATGATGCTTACAAGGAATGCAGCACGTTCAGCATGATGGGCATCAGCACCGACGCCGAGTTAGATGCGGTACGCGCAGAGATTGATATTTTCAGGGAGTATTTTAAAGAATGGGTAGCAGGTTTTGAAAAGGACGAGTGGGAGGACGAGTGGGGGTTGTTTTGAGGAGGGATGTTGCTGAGGAAAGTCGTGTTCGAAATGTTCGCTGGCCAGATGAGCACACGAGTACGACTGTATGCCGTCGTAGCTTTACTCAATGACCCAATTGCAGACTTTTTATTTCTTGTACTTTTACCAAAACAAAAATTTATGAGTGCCGGAGCTGTTTTAAAATATAGTGCCGAGAAATATTTGGAAATGGAAGAAAAATCGTTGGAAAAAAATGAGTTTTATAAAGGGGAAATTTTCGCAATGGCAGGGTGCTCATGGATATCAGCCAAAACATTACCAGTTATTTGATTGTGCTGAATAGAAAAATGCCAGATTTCCCGGAGCGATTTAAAAATACATAGCATGGTAAATTCGCTCTTTACCTACCCCGATTAATCCATTGTTTGTGGTAAAATAGAAACCGTAGAAAATCACAAAGACGTTGTTACAAACCCGTCCGTTTTGATTGAAGTGCTTTCACCATCTACCCAAGATTATGACAGTGGCGGGAAATATAAACTATACAGAGATATTCCCAGCCTGAAAGAATATGTCATCATCAGCAGTACAGAAACCTTGGTTGAAAAGTATGATAAGCAGGGAGACGGTTCTGGGTGCTGCATGTGTATGGCGAAGCTGATAGTTTTGAAATAATATCTGGTGAAATGACTTTGCCGGTAACCACTTTGTACAGAAATGTGGTGTTTGAATAACGTTTACCAACAGTTGTTTTAGGCTGCCAAAAGCTGGTCATCCTTACGGGCAATTTGTTTTTTCACCCTACCAAATGAACTACACCGCCACCTCATCCTGTCATCAGTAGTACCTTTTTCCTTCGGCTCATGCTAATGCTTTCACCATTGGTGAGCAGCAGGTTGCTGTAATTGGCACCATTAATTTCCTGTACAAACAGCTTATTGACCAGATGGCTTCGGTGCACCCTGGCAAACATTTGCTGGGGCAGGTGATCCTCAAACCAGTGGAGCACTTTGGCTACCGTCAATGGTTGGCCAGTGGTAAAGTGTATTTTACTGTAATTGCTCAGGCCTTCTACACGAATAATTTGTTCGGCCTGTACCAGGCGGATGCCGCGGTTGTGGGGAATGGTTATGAGTTGCATGATGATGGTTGATTTAGGAACGGGGATGATTTTGTTGTAACAACTTATATGGAGTTTTTCGAACATTCATTTAATAGTAGTCTCAAATTTGGAAGGGTATTTTATTGGAAGTCCCGCTAAAACCTTTTGGTCTATTCGAACATTCATCATAGACGAAGCCCCGAATAGACCAGAAGGTTTGGGGGCAGGTTATTCTTTAATCATTTTCAACCCTACTTTTTCCTGGCTATTTACTATTTGAACCAGGTACAGACCCTTTGATAGTTGAGTAGTATTGAGGACGATTTTGTTGCTGCCAGGTTCTACCTGCAGAGCCTGATAAGTCATTTTTCTACCAAGCATATCCATAATTGTAATGCTTAGTTTTTCGGAGAGGGTGCTGGTATAGTTGAGCCTGGCCTGGTTTTGAACGGGATTTTGCTGAAGCATAGTAATGCCTTTACCCAAAATGTTTTTGAGGGTCGCAATAAGGCTGTATTTGCTTTCGCCATTTATATCTCGCAGTTGTAACCGGTAGTAAATGACGGAGTAATTGGTGAGGCCTGTGAGGTCGTCGATGTAGTTGTAACGCTTTTGTGTATTGCAGTTGCCTGCGGCGGCCACAGTGGCGATATTGGTAAAATGGGTGCCATCGCTGCTGCGTTGCACTACAAACTGGTTACTGTTTTGTTCTGCCGAAGTAGCCCAGGAAAGGTTGGCGGTATTGCCGTTTTTGGTAGCAGAGAATGTAAGCAGGTCGGTGGGTAAAATAGTGCCTTCTGTACCTACAATATATTCCGTATTCTGGCCTGTACAGGTAAGGGTGGTATTGGATGTGTTTAAGGTGGCCCCCGCATCCGTCCAAAGGACATCTGCATTGTTGGTTCGCTTGTATAACCTTAAATTACTCTGCGACATTAAACCGCCTACCCCGGGTATTCCGGCATAATTATATTCGGCAGTATATTGTGGTACGTCTACATACAAGTGCGGCACAAAAACGCCAAAATAGGCGTTGTTGCCGCCTACCCGAGTGGTACCAACAAGTGTATTCGGGCTGCTTTGTACACAATAAACATGTACACCGAAGGAGCTGCCGCTGGTCATACTAGCCCTGAATTTATCGCCCCGCAAATTGTTGGTGAGTTGCGTGGTAGTATGAGTGCCATTATAAGAATAGCTGCTAATATCTCCCAATGGAGCCCCGCTAGTAATACGGGTTGCGCCATTATCTATGGTGCCGTTATTTCCGTTGGCAGTAAGGTCTGTTGCTATATTGCCTGTAGCTTCATCAAACCGGTAATAAGCTTTCAGGTTGCTATAGTAGGGATCAGTGGAGGTAATTTTGCTGCAAAGTCTTTCTTTGATGTCGAAGTTATTCATTACCCGGTTCCAAATGCGTACCTCATCTACCATACCCAGAAGCGGATATTTTGTGGTAGCAAAGTAATTATTGTTGCCAATTTCAAAAGGGGCATTGATATTATCGTTTAAAGTAAATGCTGCTGGTCGCCCATCTATGTATAATCCGTTGATATACATTTTCACCAACGCACCATCGAAAGTGACGGCAAAATGCATCCATTTATTTCTAAAATCTTCGGTAGTGATATTACGGGAATAAAAATTTTCAAATTGTTGCATCGGTGAGTTGGCCACTCTAAACCTAAAAGTTACAAAAGAGGAGCCCTCCTGCCTGAATGCATATAGCATATAGCCATTTCCTGCCCTGTATTTTCCAAATATCTGGTGAAAGTTTTCATCGGCGGGTATATTACTGATGTTTACCCATGCCTCTACCGTGAAGCTATTACTGGCGGCAATGGAGCTATTATGTGGTACGGTTACAATATCATCTACCCCATCAAAGGAGAGGGCATTACCACTGCCGGGTGTTTGGGCGGGGCAAAACAGGCTTAGCAGGGAAAAGACGAGAGCGGAGTACATTTTTTTCATGTGATATTTTTTTAAGATGATTTGTAAAAAGTGTTGAGTCAAATAAATAAGTAAGGATGTTTGGTGTTGGGGTAAAAACCAGAAGGTCCTTTCCAAAATGCGTCCTATTGGAAGCCGCGAAAAGAACAGAAGGCTGGGGGTGTATCGGATTTTAAGCCCCCGCTAAAAACCTATAAGGTCTTTTTCCAACAAGCTTCATTTCTGAAGCCCCGAATAGACCTTATAGGTTTGTGAGGGTCATTTTAATTCGGCGGTAGGGTTAGGCATGTGCCTTTTACATCGGCCACCTTGTTGTTTGTGGTTTGCACGGTGGCGCCGTTACGTACCTGTATGCTGGCAGCCTGTGCATTGGCAGTACTAATGATGCATGGATTAGGTGCAAGGCCGGTGATGATTACATGCGTTCTGTCGGTAGGTACTTTGCCGGTACTCCAATTGCCGGGTGTGTGCCAGTCGCTGCTTACGGTTCCTGTCCAGGTGGCGGTTTCCAGTATTACAAAGGCAAAGGCGGTATCGGTGCAGCCAAAGCCATTGGTAACTATCAGCCTGTAGGTGCCGGGAATAGCCAAAGTGGGTGTGGGTGTGTTCCACACGGCGGTAAGGCCGGTGGTATTATAAAACGGAACAATATTGGTGGTTTCGCCGGGGCATACATGGTACACGGTAGTATCGGCACCCAGGTTGGGTGTGGGATTGCTGGTAAGTGTTATCGAGGCGGTATCCTTACAACCCTGTGCATTGGTGCCTATAATTTGGAACGTTCCTGCTTCCACACTATCGGGCCTGGCAATGGGTACAAACGACTGGTCGTAATAAGCATAAATAAGTGTCGGGTCGGTATAGTTTAGCAACAAATTATAACCACGTGTAATGCAATAAGTGCGGGTAAGGTCGGGCCCCATATCGGGTTTTATAATGCTAATGGCTGCCGAGGTATCGCCGACGAAAGTAGGGATGCTGCTGCGTACGCGGATTCGATAGCCCGTACCGTTGGGTATGCCAAAGGGTATAGTGAGGCTGATAGTATTCAGTTGATTAACCCCATTACCACTCGCTGCAATTGATGCGGTGGACACCGGGCTGGCAAAGCTGCCACTGGCGTCACTTAGTTCGGCGGTGTAGGTGTTGCCTGCTTCAAAAGCGCCGGTGGCGCCTATTTTTACAGGCAGTAAATCGGCTTTGCAAAGCGTGGCAGGAACGGTGTCGTTAATGCCCAATTTATAAATGGTTATTGGGCCAAGGGTGCTACTATCGCCTATACAACCATACTGATTGGATTCTATAACATAGATGTTACCCGTTGAAGTTGGGCTACCAGGTTGGCTCCATGTTATATTCGTGCTATTGGTGGTTTGGCCGCTGGTAACTAAGCCATTGGTAAGCGACCAGTTCCATTGGCTGCCTGCCACAGTAGGTACACTATAGGGCCAACTGTAAGTGCCATTACTTCTGTTCGGCCAGTAATGGTTTGTGGGTATGGCCGGTCGTGGATGGTGAGGGCATCACTGCCGGCCAAACCCGTAATTATAGGGTTGGTACTGCTAACCCTTACCCGGTAGCCAGTACCGTCTGGCAAATGGCTGGTAAGCCTACAAGGAATAATGGTGCTTATAATTCCTGTGTAAGTGCCTATTAACTGCGGTGCGGCAAAACTGCCACCGGCATCGCTTAGCTCTACATTGAACACATTACCTGCATTGTAGGTACCTGTGGCATCGTACGATACTTTTACACTATCCCTGGCACACATTAAAGTTTTAGTAACCGCATTTACATTAATAAATGGCGAAGTGACGGTGGCGGCAATGGGAAAGGTGTAGATATTGGTGATGCTCCAGCCGCTACTCGTACGGCTGCGGATATACAGTTTATGGCTACCAACGCTAAGACCCGAAATATTAATTGGCGCTATAAAATCGGCTAAATTGGCAGCAGCGTTTATAGCAATAGGTACGGCATTGCCAATACCTGGGTCGGCATCAATAAAATACTCCACATTGGTAATATTGGCGGGGGGTACGCCACTTGCCGGGTTGGCCCTGTACATCACCTGACGGTTGGTAATTCCCCATACCCCATTGGCATTTTTGCTGCGGATGTAAAGCGAATGAATCCCCTGCGAAAGGGTATCTAATGCAGCTGCAAAGCCTATATTCTGTACATCTGCACCAGGTGTTACCGGTATATTAATAGCACTGCCAAAGCCGGGATCGGTATCGAAAAAATATTCGGCTTTTACAATGTTAGAGGGTGTACCAGAATTTCCACCAGGCTTGTATAACAACTGCCGGTTAGTAACACCCCATACGCCACCCGCATTTTTGCTACGGATAAATAAGCTGTGTAAACCCGCCGGAAGTAGATCTAATGCGGCGGCAAAAGTTATATTCTGTATATCTACACCCGGCGTTACAGGAATATTGATAGCATTACCAAAGCCGGGATCAGTATCGAAGAAATATTCCGCTTTTACTATGTTGCCAGGTGCTGCGCCACCAGACGATGATTTATAAAAAACAAACCGGTTGGTAACGCCCCACCTGCTATTGGCATTTTTACTGCGGATAAACAAATGATGGATACCCTGTGATAAACCCGAAATGGGCACACTAAATGCCTGATCGGAAATATTTGGCGAAGGGGTAGTAATAGTGATGCTGGTGGCGTTGCCAAAACCCGGGTCGGTATCTATAAAATACTCGGCGGCAGTAATATTGGGTTGTGCATTTGCCTGCCAACACCAACACCAGCATACTACTATTGCAATAATTTTTTGCATGATAATAGTTTTGATGCCTGTGCACAGCCTTATATAACCGGCATACACAAGCGGGGATGGTTAATGCTAATTATTGCTTTTGGTGCTGAATGTTACATTGAGCGTATTGCCTGCCGGAGCGGCAGGTGCCTGTATCTTGTAAATGGCAGGTACAGGTGGCTGCATAGCCAGTCTAAAAGGTGAACCACCACCAAAAGCCCCCATATCTACGCCATTACTACCTGCACCTATAGCAGGGCTGCCAGCTTTTAATACCCAGTCCGAATCGGTGGTGCCGCTATTGTTTACAAATACCGAGGCCATGGCAATATTGTTTTGGTTATTGTTGCCTGCGGGTAGCACATTGGGCGCACCACTCATATTATACTGCACGGTACAATTGTTAAAGTTGGCGACTGCAGTCGCTTTATTAAAAATGTTGTTTTCAATAATGGAATTTGCTGCTGCTGATGCAGTAGTGGAAATTGCATTAAATACGTTATGCGTAATGGTGGCTGCAGTATTACTGCCAGAAACACTAAATCCAGCCCCCACCACATTATTTGTAATAATATGGTTGTTGCTCCCGAAAATTTGGATCGAGCTTCCTACATAAGAATTTATTACTACCGTGTTATTATTTGCTCCACTGGCAAATTGATCTATGACGATACTACTACTTACATAGCACCTGTCAATTGAAATAGAAGTGGTGTTCACCGAGAAATTTCCGGCTATAGACATTTGGAATACAGAATTTGCTGAGCCGGCATTTGTACTTACAGTGCCCACACTACCCACATTTGAAGAAAACTGCTCGTTGGGATGGCTGCTTAAAAATGCACCTGTACTAATCCAGGTAAGCCTTTTGTTACACGTCAGGTTGCCATAGCTGGTAATGGAGGGTTCTATATGTATGGTATCCCCTGCAAGTACACTTGCATTGTCATTGGCTAACTGTGCGGTGGTAAAGTTGGCTACCACGCCTGCATTGTTATTTACCCGCCATATTTTGGCAAAAGAGATGCTGCAGATAAGTGTGGCAGCTACACTGATAATGAGGAGTTTTTTCATGGTTGTGTTGTTTTTTTTGATTGGAGAAAATGATTATTATCGATTGGAAAGATTGCTGCTAAAACTTATAAGGACTTTTTTAAACTTCTTTCAATCCGAGGCCCCGAATAGACCTTATAGGTTTGTGAAGGTCATCTTAATTCTGCGGGAGAGTTAGGCATTTACCTTTTACATCGGCTATCCGGTTGTTTGTGGTTTGCACGGTGGCACCGTTGCGCACCTGTATGCTGGCAGCCTGTGCATTGGCGGCACTGATGATGCATAGGTTAGGTGCCAGGCCGGTGATGATTACATGCGTTCTGTCGGTAGGGACTTTGCCGGTACTCCAATTGCCGGGTGTGTGCCAGTCGCTGCTTACGGTTCCTGTCCAGGTGGCGGTTTCCAGTATTACAAAGGCAAAGGCGGTATCGGTACAGCCAAAGCCGTTTGTAACGATTAACCTGTAAGTGCCGGGGATGGCCAAAGTGGGTGTGGGTGTGTTCCACACGGCGGTGAGACCGGTGGTATTATAAAAAGGTAGAATGTTAGTGGTTTCGCCGGGGCAAACATGGTACACGGTGGTATCGGCACCGAGGATGGGTGTGGGGTTGCTGGTAAGCGTTACCGAGGCGGTATCCGTGCACCCCTGTGCATTGGTGCCTATTATTTGGTAGGTTCCGGCTTCTACACTATCGGGCCGGGGCTGGCTTACAAAGGCCTGGTTGAAGTAGGTGTAGGTAAGGGCGGGGTCGGTAAAGTGTTGCAACAAATTATAACCACGGGTAATGCAATAAGTGCGGGTAAGATCGGCACCGATATCTGGTTTTACAATGCTGATGGCTGCCGAAGTATCGCCCACAAAAGAAGGGATGGTACCGCGCACCCGTATGCGGTAGCCCGTGCCGTTGGGTATGCCAAAGGGAATGGTAAGGTTAATGGTATTGAGCTGGTTCACCCCGTTGCCACTCGCTGCCACCGATGCAGTGGAAACCGGGCTGGCAAAGCTGCCGCTGACATCACTTAATTCTGCGATGAGATTATTGCCGGCCTCAAAAGCCCCGGTGCTGCCGGTTTTTACTGCAAGTATATCTGTTTTACAAGCCGTTACTGGTACCGTGTCTTTAATATTGAGCTTGTAAATAGTTAGAGGCCCAAGGGTGCTGCTATCGCCCACACAACCGTACTGGCTGGTTTCTATTACATACATATTGCCGGTGGTTACCGGGCTGCCCGGCTGGCTCCAGGTTATATTAGCCGTATTGGTATTTTGTCCGCTGCTTACCAGGCCACCGGTAAGTGTCCAGTTCCATTGGCTGCCGGGGGCTGCTGGCACAGTGTATGGCCAGGTATATGTCCCATTTACAATGGTGCGGCCGGTTATGGTTTGGGTGAAGGGGCGGTCGTGGATAGTAAGCGTGTATTGGCTCGTGATACCGGTAAGGGCGGTATTGCTGCTGCTTACCCGTAGTTTATAGGCACTGCCCTCGGCGAAATGGGCTGGCAAATAGCAGGTAATTACCCCACCCAGGGCGGCAGAAACGACTGAACCAAGTACAGGAGGCGTGGCTGCAAATACACCGGAAGCATCACTAATTTCTACGTTAAAAATATTACCAGCTGTGTAACTACCTGTGGCATGGTAACCTACCTTGAAACTATCCCTGGCACAAAGGGTGGTTTTGGTTACGCTATTTACCACAATAGCTGGTGCTACATTATAGGGTGATAAGGTAAAGCTGTCCACATTATCGTGGCTCCAGGCACCATTGGCGTCTTGAGTGCGGTAGTAGATTTTGTGCTTGCCATTGGCCAGCCCGGTAATGTTCGCATTTAATACAATGCCGGGTAGATTATTAGTATTGGTGATAGCCACAGGCGTGGCTTTGCCAAAACCCGGGTCGTTGTCCAGATAATATTCAAGCCGGGTAATGGTGGGTAGCGTATTCTCTGGCGGTACTTTGGCAAATAGCCATTTGTTATCGTGGCTCCAGGCTTTATTGGCATCCTGGCTGCGAACACCTACAATGGTTACGCCGAGGGGATAGCCGGTAATATCAAGCGTAAACGAACCGTTTTTATCGGTGGCCGAACCAGTGGTAGTTATAGCGGTTCCAAGGCCAAAACCGGGGTCGGTGTTTACATAATACTCGGAGCGTACCAGGTTGGGAACTGTGGTTTCTAAAAGAGCGCCTCCCAGTTTGGCAAACAGCCATTTATTATCGTGGCTCCAGGCACCATTGGCATCCTGGGTGCGTGCGCCTACTATGTGTACGCCATTGCTAAGGGCGGTAAGGTCCAGGGTAAATGAGCCATTTTTTTCGGTGGCTGTGCCGGAAGTGGTAATGGCTGTGCCAAGGCCAAAGCCGGGGTCAGTATCTATATAATATTCCACCCGGGTAATATTGGGCTGGGCATTGCCTACATAAGATAAGCTTATGGCTACCCAACACAACCCTATATATTTTATAAGGTGTTTCATGGTATGTAAATGTTTGGAATGTAAAATAGAAGGCATAAAAAAACGTGTAAGACCCTGGCAGGTTGGGTTACACGTTTTATGGGGTGAAAATATATTTGGATGCTAAAACGTAGCAAATTTCTTAATCCCTTATTCTTTTATTTGGATGTTGCCTTGTATGAAATACTGCTAAAACAACTACTTGGTTATTGATGATTTCGTAAATGACGATATATGGAAAACGCTTGCATGCAATACGTCTAAATCCATTTTCTATAAACCCATATTGTTCGGGATGTTTTACAATTTTGGCATAGCAATTTTCCAGTTCGGGTAAAAATTCCAAACCAAGACCAACTCTTTGTTTCTGGTATCATTTATAGGCTGCCTGGCCATTGTAACAGCTCTGTGTTTGATTGCGAATGTGTACATGTGCTATTTTTTACCAGTCATCAATTGCCTGGCTTCAGCTTGTGTGTACGATTTCGATACACCTTTTAGATGTGCCGCCCTCTCTTGGTTTAATATTTCAATGTGCCGTTCAGAAAGTTTAAAGTCATCTTTTTTCTCTATCTCAGTTTTAAGCAACAGATACATTCCTTTTACTTTACTGTCGTCTGTATCGGCTATATAATCGTGTAGCTTTTTTCTAATTGAAGTGGTAGTCATAACCTTTTATTTTATCCAAAAATAATTCTTTCTGCCAACAAAATAGCAGTAAGAAAAACGTGTAAACCAACATGTCAAAGAGCTGTGTAATTCCCCCTCGCCACTTGTGGAGAGGGGGCAGGGGGTGAGGGTTAATTATTACTCCTCGTACTCAAATTTACCTGCACCGTATTACCGGCTGGTATGGTGCCTTGCGGAGAAGTAAGTGCATAAATAGTAGGCACACTGGGTATGCCACTTAAGCGGTAGGGCGTGGCACCGCCAAAGATGCCGCAATCGGTAGGCGTAACGCCATTAATACCTGCGCCAATGGCAGGGCTGCCGACTTTAAGGGTGTACTTGCCATCGTAGCTGCCGGTAAGGGTAAAAATGCTGGCCCAGGTTTTGTTTTGCTGGTTGCCGTTGCCGGCGGGAAATTGAGTGGAGGTGCCGATGTTGTTATTGTACACCACATTGGTGCCAGTAAAAGGGACTTGACTGATGCAGTTGGAAACCTGCCAGGCACCAACGCCTAAATCAAAACTAGAACCTGACACGAATACACAATTATTTAATAAACCTGACACGGAGAAATTACCGGTGTATAAAAATACTTGCGGATTAAAGAAGCAATTTAAAAATGCAAGATTTGTTACTGTTGGAGAACCACTAACGTTGAATAGATAAGTACCCAAAACGCTACATTGTTGAAAAGTGATGTTACTACAACTTTGAGAAAAGATTATGGTAGTAAACGCTAAACGACCAATGAAGCAGCGTTTAAATAAAATATTAGTTAAACCTGCTGTAATAAAACTCGTACTGTACATCGAACAACCAATTACCTGTGTATTGGAAGAGCCGGCGCTAAAAGTTAAACCAGATGGACTTTCATTGCTATTTGTATTTGCTTGCAGCCCTGCATTACCTGGATACACAAAATCGGATGGGTTTAAGAAAAAGCCTGGTCCAATAATGACTAAAGGTTTTGTGATTGTTCCTTGCACACTTGTCCCCGGCATCATCATAATAGTATCACCGGTGGTGGAAGCGTCATGTGCTTGTTGTAATGTACCATAATCCACACCGATTACTGCCGGTCCAAAAAAGCCCACCCGGCGAATATTGGCAAAAGAGATGCTGCTGATAAGTGTGGCAGCTACACTGAGAAGGAAAAACTTTTTCATGGTTTTGAGTTGTTTTGGTTTGAGAAAATTATTTTTATTGGTTGGAGAGGAAGACTTCTAAGAGAGATTTTACGTAGGCATTGGTGTTAGTATAAAGTTCTTTTAGGCTTAGCCCGTTTAATTCATCGGTGTAAAAAGAATGAAACTGGGGAAGTTCGAGGGTAATCATTGTCGCTGCCTGCTTTACTATATTGGCATCTTCATTAATTTGAGTACTGGCCCAGGTGCCAAAAGTTATCCTATCACCGGGTGTAATGCCCGATATTAAGCTAACCGGGTATATGTAAGTATTGGTATTCCATTGGCTGGCAGTGGCATTGGTACGCATGGGGCCAAAATCGTTGGTAGGGTTTGTAACGGTGCCTGTGCCTATCGTAAAACTTTGGGCAAAGCTAAAACCGGTGCCAGATAGTAGCGTTAATAGAAATAGTGTAATTTTCTTTTTCATAAACGAGTTCAATTGTACAAAAATGGTGTAACGTCTAAAGCAGCCTGGTGCCGTGAAAGCAACCAATGCCTTTTATTTTCACTCCTCAAAAATGAGATATGCGGACGCGCCGGGCAATACCATACTTATGGGATATTATGGAATAAAGAAACCCGCCGGGTGGCGTCAACAGACGGCATCATGTGTCAGTTGAAAAACTATTATAATCAATGACGCTTACCGCCGGGCCAAAAAGCCGATCCTGCGAATGGTAGCAAAAGAGCGACTGCATACAAGTATGACAGCTAAACGGAGAATGTAAATATTTTGCATGTGTTGGGAGGGGTGTTTTAGTTATTGTTTGTTGCTAATAAATGAATTCATTCTTTTTGAAAGAGATACTTCCAGTAGAATTTTTCCTGGTCGCTGGTGTTTTTATGCTTCAATTTTTAAAATTCGAAATCCTTTATTCTGTGTTATTTTTTGTAGTGTAGCAAATTTTAGATATACAGGGCAACTGGTGGTGAGTATATTAGAATCTGGCTGGGTTGCAGCAATTTTCTTATTATAGATCGTTTTACTTACCCAGATACTATATGAGCTACCTTTACCTGCACCGGTTCATAAGTCTGCGACAATTCTAGGTGTATCTAAAGAATGCTTACAGAGTTGTTATCTATTCCGGTTGACTCATGTCAGTTGAAGTAAATAATTATTTTCGCCTTCAATGGGCGAGTCCATTGCATCGTTTGGAGGTTACGGATTAAATAAATGAAAAGGTTTTGACATTTGTCTATTGGGGTCTAGCTTATTGTATGTTTCCCTCCCGTATTTTAAAAGGCCCATGTAAAAATTTCGTTTATAGTATTTTGTTCTCGTCGAATACGGTGTAGTTGAAAAACTACAACTCATTAACTGTCAATAAAATAACCGCATGGCATCAAAACTAAAGTTATTTTAACCCTCGTAAAATACCTATGACTAGGTATTTTTTACACCCAACCTTCATTTATTGCTTTGCTTACAAGATCAACAGGGGTTTTGCAATCCGTTTTATGAAGTATGTTTTTACGGTGCGTACTTATAGTGTGCAGGCTTAGAAAAAGGTTATCGGCTATTTGCCTACTGTTGTAACCCTCAACAATATATTTTAGGATCTCTCTTTCACGTTTTGTAAAAAGGTCGTACGATTTGTTAAAAATATTGGTGTCTTGAATATTATAATAAGAAGGTTCATCGTCGAGACCAATAATAGAGAAAACGGGTATACCAACAGGTTTGATGTGCGTAATGTCTGTTTGTACATCAAAACAACGATAGAAATTTTCTGTATCGTATTCCATTTGCACTGCCTGGTGTAATACACGCACATAGCTGTCGTTCTTCGCTTTTATCCTGTAATCGTACTGCACTTTATAACTTTTGATCTTTTCAAAAGGCAATTTTTTAAAGAACTCCGCAATCCTGTATTCAAAATTTAGAAAATAGGCTTTGTCGTCAGGATGTATCCTGTCCAATAAAAATGATACACTCAGTTCATTCGGTTCATATCCTAAAACCTTTGTAACACCAGAACTCATTTCTTCCATCTCGCCATTAAAAATATTAAAAACGAAATAGTAATAGTTTCCTACCTGGAAAATATTCAATAGACGTTTGTGTATTTCAAGCTGGAGTTTTAGCTCGTCAGCATTATCTGCATCTTTGTCAACAACAGTATTCCATATTTTTTTTGCAGTGAGGCAAAAAGGCAGATTTCGGTTTCGGCATAAAATAAGTATTGGTGGATTGTTGCGGCATTATTGCCAAACGTTTCAGGTATCCGCAGTGGCAGGCATTCCATATTTCGTCTGCCGGTAACAGAATGCTGGGGGATATTTTTTTGTAGCCAAAAGCCCTTTACTCAAAAGAATTCCATGGTGCAAAGGTTTTCATGTTTAAGTTTTTAAAAATGCCTGGTTAGTAAAAAGTGGGCTGTGGTTAAGAAGGTTGCTAAAAAGTGACGGACAAATATTGAAAACCTGGAGGTATGTACCACTTCGCACTCCGGAAAAATAGCAAGCCCGGCGGCAAGGCATTCGCGGTATTTGGTATTGTCTTCTATCAGCGCTATTAACATGGGTGTGTGCTTCCGCATTTTGCGAAACTACAAGATACAGGTAATGTGATGAATACCATGTTTATGGCATATTATTTTCCTTCGCCAGCCATTGCATCACCAGCCGCACCTCCGCATAACTCACCGCGGTGCCGATTTTGTCTTTAATGGGAGCCGATGAGTTGCCGCCGATTTCCTGTACCACCGGCACGATCAGGTCTATTTTGGTTTTGGATAATACCTGTTCTAGTTGCAGGTCGCCGGATAATACGTAGTGGCCAAGATGGCTTTCGATGGTGCCAGAAGTGAGACCTCTTTGTGCGGCGATCTCGGTGATAGATACACCATTTTTAAATAGGGTATAACTCTCCAGCCGGGTATCGGGTTTGGGAGCCTTCTTTTTCTCTTTCCGGCTGGGTTTAAAAACTTCAGAACCTGGAGATGACGGTGCCGTTTGAAGGAGTACCGAAATGTTGGTCTTTGATTTGGCCTTTAAAAAGAGGTCTGCGTTAAAACCCGCTCTGCAAACGTCCATCATTTTGTAGACGGGCATTACTTCCTTATTTAATTCGTGTAAGGCATCAAAGAAGAATCCGGCAACTGATTTATTGTCTGTTTTACAAGGGGATTTCTTTAGGGGCAGTAACAAGCCTTCATGCAACTGGGAGCAAAACCACGCGACTGCACCCTGTAGTCGCTGCTGCATCTCCGAATTTTCTTCCGGAACTATTTTTTCCCGGAAATAATACCGGAGCTGCTGTTGAAACTTTTGAGCAACGCCAAAAATAACGTCTGCCTTTTCCTTCAGCGCCCTCACATACGGCAATGCTTCTGCATTAAAAAAAGGCGCATTTTCAACCATAAACTTTTCCAGCGACACCGTTTGTTTTACAATTGGGGCTAAATCAAAAAGCCCGATAAGCAGGTTGCATTGAAAGTCGAATTTGGCTTCGGTGAGGTGGGGTAGTAATTGGGCGGCCGTATTTTTTTCTTTTGAAAATCGCAGGATCCGCTCGTCTGTGATCACACTGGTGGGGGTTATTTTGCTGCGCAACACGAGGCCTTCCAGTGAAGTACACCGGCTTAGCGCTACATACACCTGGCCGGGCGCAAAAGCTGCACCTGCATCCACTATCGCTTTTTCGAAAGTGAGCCCCTGGCTTTTGTGGATCGTGATGGCCCAGGCCAGCCGCAATGGAAACTGTTTGAAGGAGCCGATCTCATCTTCCTCCAGTTCCTGCTTTTCCTTGTTTACTCCGTACCTGATATTCTTCCAGGTTTCTTTTTTTACTTCAATCTCGCCTTCCTCACAAGTGACGAAGATTTTCTCCTCTTCGGAATCGTAGCGGCTAAGCACGCCAATTTTTCCATTGTAATATTTTCGACTATTACCCACATCGTTTTTAATAAACATCACCTGGGCGCCTTTTTTCAACTGCAGGATTTCTTCTGCCGGAAACATTTTCTCTCCAAAATCGCCGGTGATGGTTGCCTTGCATTCAAAGGATTTACCCGGTATTTTTTCCAGCTCGCTGCCATTAATAGTGTCGGCCTTATAGTTATGAGTGGTAAGGGTTACGTAGCCATCTTCCTTGTACGGAAAAAAATCAGGCTGGTACCTGCTATGCAATAATTCCATGCCTTCCTGTTCCAGTTGGTTGTTACGTACCTGGTTCAATACATCAATAAAATATTGATCCGTTTGCCGGTATATTTTTTCCAACTCTATATGCAAGGGCTGGTCTTCGCATAACACCTGGCTGTCGAAGAAAAAGGGGCTGTTGTAATACTCCTGCATCAATTGCCATTCATCGTCTTTCACCACAGGTGGCAACTGGAACATATCTCCGATAAACAACACTTGTACCCCTCCAAAGGGCACCAGGTAGTTGCGCCTGAAATTTCTTAAGATGGTATCAATAGCATCCAGCACATCGCCCCGAACCATACTTACTTCATCTATGATCATCAGTTCCAGGCCCTGCAATACATGGATCTTTTCTTTGTTGTACCGAAGCCGGCTTATCAGGCTGTGCTTGTCGTTTACCTGATCGTCACTGCCGCTAAAGCCTTTTTTTGTGCCTGGTAAAAAAGGACCAAAGGGGAGGTTAAAAAATGAATGGATGGTGACACCACCCGCATTGATGGCCGCGACTCCCGTTGGCGCCAGCACGACCGTTTGCTTGTTGGAATGTTCCCTGATATATTTCAGGAACGTGGTTTTACCAGTGCCCGCCTTGCCCGTAAGGAAAACTGGCCGATTGGTATTTCGTATAAAATCGGCCGCTAATTGAAAGTTGGTATTTGATGCATCCATTAAAGCCATAATAATAAATATAGGAAAATCAGGAAACGGATATTTGTGCGTTACACGGTTTGCCGGGTTAGCAGTACTATTTGCGGGGTCAGAATATTATTGGAGCAATGACCAATGACTTATTGACTAATGACCCCGAGCGATAGCGGCGAGCCCGTTACCCGATCAATTTAATCCCATCCTTTTCAAAACTGATTTTTCGTTGTTTGAACAAATTGCCCGTAGCCATTTTAAAGGTCTTCTTACTCATGGCAAAAAAGGAATAGATATCGTCGGGTTTGCTTTTGTCGTGGTACGGAAGGAAGCCATTATTTTCTGTAAGCAACCGTAGTACTTTGCCGGTTTCATCCTCTACCCTACCATAGCCGGGTTTTCCGGCAGCCACGTCTATCTTGTTGTCCTCCGTAATTTTTTTGATAAACCCCTTGAACTTGTCTCCAACCTGGATATCGCGGTAGATCTCGTTAAAGTGGATCACCCCGGTGTGCTTATTGTTGATGATCACCACATAGCCAATATCCGTCCGCCGAAGTACGGTTAGATCCACCAGATCCATTTCTATAACGGAGAGATCGTCATTGTCGAGGTAATAGTCAAGTTTTTCGGTGGCGGTGATGCGACCGGTTTGCTCGTCGAGGTAGATATATACCAGGTAGTCGCAATTAGGTCGCATGGTATCTACCTGCTTGGAATTATGTACAAACAAGTCTTTCATCAGCCCATTGTCTAAAAACGCTCCCTGGGGGGTCGTGCCAATCACCCGAAGTTTTACAAAATCGCCCACTATGCCTTTAGGTTGCTGGGTGGTGGCAATGGGTCGTCCGTCTCCGTCGTGGTACACAAATACGCGGAGGGAATCGCCGATACCTTTATTACCCGGCACAAATCTTTTCGGCAATAAAATGCCCTCAGCTCCATCATCCAGAAAGGCACCGATGGGCAATTGCCGTATTATTTTGAGGTCGTTGTAGTCACCGATTTTTATCATGGCAGCCTGATTATTTCCCGTAAATCTAAAACACCCCGGCAATATTGCGGGTTTTAAGAATTCCGAAGCTTTTCTGAAGTTGTAACTATTGCTCTATTCGTGTGACGAATACAACCCAGACACTACAATGGCTGGTTTTTTTCACTCCAGGATCATTTGTAGCCATACCGAAGCCAACTAAATTGATGGACACATGGTTTCAAAAAACAATTGTTCAACCAGGGTTCGACCAAAAACAAAAAAGCAATTGTGAAATACATCACAACTGCTTGATTTTTAACGTGGTGTGAGCCGGGTTTGAACCGGCGACACATGGATTTTCAGTCCATTGCTCTACCAACTGAGCTACCGCACCATCCTTTTCCGCCAGATAACCTTGTATTAATACCTGATTATTCCGTTGGGGTTGCAAATATAGGGGCTCAGGTAAAAATACAAAAATCAATTTCAGGAAACATGCTCGCTACTGGTAGCGGGGCAGCAAAAACTGCATTTTCCGCATCTTCTGAAGGGTCAGAGGATCGAATTTTATCTCGGCCGGGTGTCCGTTTCATTATGAATGAACCCCTACCGGTGGGTATTTCTCTTACAAGAACATAAACAAAGGACAAAACTGAATAATTATACAACATCTTTGGTACTGATTTTGCTCGCCACTATAATACCAGCGCATAATAACTATTAAAAAATGAGTTTTTAAACTGCATGTACCTGAAAAAAAAACTAACACGGATTATTTTATTGATTGTATGTTTCCAGGTAGGTGCATATTCGGGTTTGATAGCACAACCCATCGCTGCTTTTACTTCTGACAAGATACAAGGCTGTAATCCCGTAGAAATACAGTTTTCCGATCAATCAACTGCTAATCCGACCAACTGGTCCTGGGATTTCGGCGACGGTACTAATTCTACTCTTAAAAATCCGCTGAAAGTATTTTCTGCGGTTGGGACTTTTACCGTTACGCTCACTGTATCCAATGCTTTAGGTACTGATGTAAGTACCAAAACAAACCTGATAACTATCAACTCAGTACCTATAGCTGCATTCTCAGGTGCACCAACGCAAGGTTGTTTTCCATTAACTGTCAATTTTAATGACCTTTCAAGCAGCCCTGGCGCGGGGACGATCTCGGCTTGGAAATGGGATTTTGGGGATGGCCTCACCAGCAACCTGCAAAACCCCAATCATTTGTACTCCAACTTTGGAGACTACTATGTGGCTCTGTATGTTGAAAATACCAATGGCTGCGGCACCTATTTAAACAAGCCCGCTTTTGCGAAAATCGGGGATACCGTAAAAGCCGATTTTGATACCACGATGCAGCCTTATTGTAAACTCCCAAAAACGGTAAGCTTTTTAAATGCCAGTGCAGGATCGGGAACATTTACCTATAACTGGGATTTTGGGGATGGAACTTTTAGTACACAAACTAACCCGGTGCATAGCTATACCAACTTTGGCAACTATACTGTAAAGCTGACCGCCACAAGCAGCTACGGGTGTAGCAATACGGTCGTAAAAACAAACCTGGTAAAAGTGGATACCCTCTTTACAAATTTCCAGGTTCCGTCGCCAACTTGTATCGGCAGCCCGGTAACATTTACCAATGGAAGCGCACCCGCAACGGTAAAAAGTAGCTGGAATTTTGGCGACGGCACCAGTAGTCTTGTTTTTAATCCTACAAAAATATTTAATACTGCGGGAAGCTATACGATTACCCTTTCCAACAGCTTTGTTAATGGTTGTGTGGACTCGGTTAAGAAAATGCTGGTCATTGGAAATCGCATACCAGTTGCTTTTAACAATACACCGGCAACCATTTGTAAGGCACCACTAACGGTAACCTTTACGGATATCACTCCTGGTGGATTGTTACAAAGTTGGAATTTTGGTGACGGAGGAACTGCGACTGGTTCCTCCGTGACACACACATACACCACTATCGGCTCGTACAGTGTAAAGCTGGCTTTAAGTACCGCGGGAGGCTGTAGTGACTCTCTTACCAAAACCAACCTGGTTGTAGTTGCCCCGCCCGATGCCGCCATCAGTCTAACTGCTAATGGAGGTTGCGTACCGGTTACGCTGGCTCCGACGGCGAATGTAAATACAGTAGATCCGGTAACGGCTTATGACTGGGATTTTGGCGACGGCTTTACGTCGTCCGCAGTAAGCCCTTCTCATACTTACAATACTATTGGCGTTTATAGTTTAAGACTTATCGTTACCACATCGGGCGGTTGTAAGGATACTGCGTTTCAAACAATACGGGTAGGCACGCCTCCGCGACCAGGTTTTATAATATCGCCCAACCCGGTATGTGCCAGGCAGCCGGTGTTTTTTACCGACACTTCTTCATCAGGAAATGTGACGTCCTGGGATTTTGGAGATGGTGGCACAGCAGGCACAAAAAATGCTACCCACCGGTACGACAAGGCCGGCCTGTTTAGTATAATGGTGAGGGTAGACAATGGCGGTTGCATAAAAGATTCGGTGCTGAATAACTACCTGCAGGTATTACCCCCGGCAGCTGATTTTACTTTTGCCCAGGACTGTAACAATAGCTTTCGGTTTAGTTTCGCTGCCTCGGTAACATCGGGTGCCCCTACTTATACCTGGAACTTTGGCGATGGTTTTACTACTACCGGAGCTAGTGTTGCACATACTTATGCGAGTGCCGGCAATTTCACAGTAAGCCTGATAGCAGCCGAGTCTCCGTGTGCAGATACTGTTAGAAAAACCATATTGACTGGTACTTCCACCACGGCATTTAAGGTAAATACCGTAGCCAATTGCATAAACGCTCCTTTTGTTTTTACTGCGCATTACGAAACCCCGGCCTATGTTACCAATTACCAATGGGATTTTGGGGATGGTACTGTTGTGACTTCACCCGATAGCCTGGCAACCCACAGTTATACGCTGAGCGGAACCTTTACTATTCGCCTGGTGGTATCTACAATTTTTGGTTGCGCCGATACGGTTTCCCGGCAGAATCTTGTTGTGGTAAGTGGCCCCGTGGCTGCATTCTCCGTAGTTAACCCCGGAGGCTGTTCGCAACGTACCGTAACTTTTACCGACCTGTCTACTACAGATGGTACCCACAATATCAATAACTGGAAATGGGACTTCGGCGACGGCACCGTCCAGTCGTTTACAACCCCGCCATTTACGCATGTATACATTGGGAACGGTATATATAGTGTCAAGCTGGTAGTGACAGACATAGTAGGTTGCAAGGATTCGGTCACCCAAACAGGCATCATTAAAACCAGTAAGCCGGTTATTAGTTTCTCCGCCAACGACACCGTTTCCTGCCCCAATGCCCTGGTGGTTTTGATTGCTACAGGCCTGGGCAATAACCTGGTGTATACCTGGAACACGGGGGTGACCACCCTTTCCGGGGACACTGCTGTAGCCATGTACCCCGATAGTGGCAGGTACACAGTAAAGCTCTATGTAACAGATGGAAACGGCTGTAGCGATTCTGTTACCAGGACCAGTTATATTAGTATAAAAAAACCAAAGGCAAATTTCAGTTTGTCGGATTCGATTTCTATTTGCCCGCCTTTGAGGGTACGTTTCGCCAATAACAGCTATTATTATAATCGCCTGGTGTGGGATTTTGATAATGGCAATACTTCCTTCCAGCAAAATCCGTTTGTTTCTTTCCCGACTGGTGCCTATAATGTAAAGCTTAAGGTTACCAGCCCAGGCGGCTGCATAGACTCGCTCATCAGACCGGTGACTGTATACCCTTATACCAACCAGTTTACCTACCAGCCGCTAACAGGTTGCCAGCCACTGGCAGTAGCATTTAAGCTCTCGGTGCCTACCAAAGGAACCTACAGGTGGGACTATAACGATGGTAGTTCTGACACAACGACGGACTCCTCAATAGTGAAAAAATATACCTCTTTTGGTCCATATAAGCCCAGGGTGTTTTTTACTGAAACCAGCACCGGCTGTGTTGTCCAGGTAGCCGGTGCTTCTATCATAGACGTGGTGGGGACCAAGGCAAATTTTAGCATGAGCGATTCAGTTTTTTGCGGCTCTGGCACCATCAGTTTTACCGATTCGGCTGTGGCTACGGGCCCGATTACACACCGCTGGAATTTTGGCGATGGTACTTTTTCCAACCAGCCCTCCCCTGTTCATACGTATTTTGTGCCTGGCCGATATACGGTTAAGCAAATTGTAAGCTCAGGAACTTGTAGCGATACGATGACAAAGGCAAACATTATTATCTATCCGAAACCTAACATCTTCATAACTGGCGATTCTGTTGGATGCCTGCCATTTAGCACCACGTTTACCCCAAGGATTTTACAACAGGATACCGCAAGCATTACATGGGCCTGGAATTTTGGCAACGGCCAAACCTCGGTTCTCCAAAACCCACCACTACAAACCTATCCCACCGCAGGCAGTTTTACCGTTACGCTGCATACCGTATCGTCGTACGGTTGTATTTCCGATACCAGCAAGGCGATAACCGTAAATCCTTTGCCAGCAGTTGATGCTGGTAACGACACTACTGTATGTGCAAACACCACTGTTACGCTAAGAGCCAGCGGCTCCGGCACTTATACCTGGCTACCACCAACAAGCAGTCAGTTGAGCTGCATCAACTGCTCCAACCCAGTCGCTACGCTTGCGAGCCGCTCAGAGTGGTATTATGTAAAGGGAGCGTCTGCCTTCGGCTGCCAGGCAATCGACTCGGTACATGTACAATATTTACCATCTTATACTGTCACTGCAACGCCGCCGGCGGATAGTCTTTGCCTGGGACAAACAGCCCAATTAATAGCGACTGGGGCACAACGCTATAGCTGGACACCAGCTACAGCGCTTTCCGCATCTGATATTCCAAATCCTATTGCATCACCTCTGGTATCTACTACCTACCGGTTGGTGGCCACCGACACATTGGGCTGCCAAACCTATACCCAGGATATTCCTATCACCGTTTTCACATACCCGACTGTAAATGCCGGGCCCGATATCACCATCAGTGGTGGCTCGTCTGCGTTATTAAATGCCACCGCTTCTGCTGACGCTGTCGCCTATAAGTGGACGCCAGCTTCACAGTTGTCTTGTGTAGATTGCCTGGTAACGACGGCTACACCCAAAACCACTACTACCTATGTGATCGCGGTGACCAACAATGGCCTTTGTTCAGCCACCGACTCCGTTACCGTTACCGTTTTGTGCAACAACAGCAATGTATATATTCCGAACACCTTTTCTCCAAACGGGGATGGTATGAATGATATTTTTTATCCAAGGGGTACCGGCCTGTCTAGCATCAAATCGCTTCGGGTATTCAGCCGCTGGGGCGAAATGGTGTTTGGAAAAACGAATATGACACCCAACGATCCGTCGCAGGGCTGGAACGGAAGCTATAAAGGTACCAGGGCAGCCAGCGATGTGTATACCTATATCGCCGAAGTGTATTGCGAAAACAACATCCTGATCACCATTAACGGAACCATAAACCTGATCTACTAATGGTGCAGACCTTACGATACCTCGCCGGTTGTTTTATTGCTTTAGGGATATGCCTGGGCGCTGGCGCGCAGGATGTTCATTTCTCACAATTTTTTGAAGCGCCAATGTTGCGAAATCCTGCGCTGGCGGGCATTTTTAAGGGCGACCTGCGTTTCCAGGCCGTGTACCGGCACCAATGGGCCTCGGTAGCCGTGCCGTATAAAACCGGGTCCTTTAATATGGATTATAAAATGCCGATAGGACATGCGAGCGATTTTTTAACGATTGGCGGACAAGTGGTGTATGACAAGGCAGGATCAAGCAATTTCAAAACCACGCAGATACTACCGGTTATCAATTACCATAAATCTTTGAATGAAGACAAAAACCAATATCTGTCGCTGGGCTTTATGGCCGGTTATGTACAACGGAGCATCGATCCGTCTAAAGTAACCACCGATAACCAATTTACGGGAGCTGGGTATAATCCTGCAATTGCTACCGGCGAAACATTGATCAATTACTCGCTCGGCTATTGGGATGGCAGCGTGGGACTTAGTTACAATACTGAGTTTGGTAATGAAGAGGACGAAAATAATAACCTCTTTGTTGGTATTGCATATCACCATTTTAATCGCCCTAAGAATTCATTTTATCGCAATCCGGGCACCGAACTGAATGGAAAATGGGTATACAGCCTTGGCCTGAAATTGGGAATGGATGCACGCAGTTTTTTTACCATACACGCCGACTATAATCAGCAGGGTAGTTTCAAGGAAATCATTGGCGGCGCTTTATTTACAATGGCCCTTGACGACCGGCTGGAAACGGCTGAATACAAACTCAGCCTTGGTGGCTTTTTGCGCTGGAAAGATGCCATCATACCCGTTATAAAACTGAATTACAAAACCACTGCTGTAGCCTTTTCTTACGATATCAATACAAGCCTTTTGAAGAGCGCCAGCCAGGGTCGTGGAGGTTTTGAAATTTCGATTACGAATACTTCTTTTTTCGACCGGGAAAACAGCACGAAGAATGCGGTGCGATGCCCGAGTTTTTAGGGATTATTTATTACAACTATTGGTTATAGTTGGAATGCCATCATGTGGTGCAATGGTCAGTAAGTCATTGGGTCAGTAAGTCATTAGGTCAGTGTGCATTACTCTATAAACCCAGGGCCTGGTAGCTAGATATGGCTTTTTTTCAAATGAACTATCCAGGCTTTGAAGATGGTAGATAACGAAGTTCCACTCATAAGATTGATATACTGTGCGGAAGCATTGTTGCAGGAGGGTACGTTACATCTTAATCTTCCACTCATCCAGTAGCTTCCTCCCTAATAACGCATTTGCATCATCATCATTTTTAAACTGCTCTTTCTTCGGATTCCATTGCAATGAACGTTTTAGTTCATAGGCGATATTGCCCAGGTTACAAACGGTGGCGGTGCGATGCCCGGTTTCCACATCGCTGATGGGCTTTGTACGGCTGCGCATCGCCTGCAGGAAATCCTTGTAATGGTTCTCACTTTTGTACACATGCTTTTCATTTTCACCAATCAGTTTATCTTTTAAGGATGCTGGGGTTGTTTCCAGTTTGCCGCGTGCAATCCGTATTTCGCCTTTAGTGCCAGTGAATAATACCGCATTGCTCCACTCCCATTTTTCGTGGGTCATCACCACCCCATTATTATACTTGTAAGTCAACACAGGATGATCCGCATCCGGCCCTGAAATCTCTACCGGTCCACTTGCGTCCATATCCAGTGCCCATTGGGCAATATCGAACATGTGGGCACCCCAATCGGTCACCATCCCGCCGCCAAACTCTTTGTAATTGCGCCAGTTAGGATAGACATCTTTGGTGATAGGCGGGGCCAGCTCTGCATTAAATTCTTTGTATTCATTGGGGCCAAGCCAGGCTTTCCAATCCAGCCCGGCGGGAATGGGCTCGGCAGGTAAATTATATGCCACCGGCGGCGGACCTACATTTACTTTAATATTTTTTATCTCACCTATATAACCGTTACGCACCAGTTCGACAGCCTGCCGGAATTCTGCCCAGGACCGCTGCATATTGCCAGTTTGAAAAACACGGTTGTATTTACGGGTTGCATCCACCATCGCCCGGCCTTCTTTAATGGTAAGCGACATCGGCTTTTCGCAATAGATGTCTTTGCCAGCTTCGGCAGCCTTAACCGCCATCACCGCATGCCAGTAATCGGGTGCGGCGATAACAACGGCATCCACATCTTTGCGGGCCAGCAATTCCCGGAAGTCGTTGTAAACCGGCACATCCGAATAGGTTCCCAACGCCGGCATTTTTTCATGTATAGATTTGATCTTACTGATCATGCGAACGACCTTATCCTGGTACACTTCGCTGATGCCAGCGACACGGATTTCGCCGGTGGTTAAAAAGGAATTGACCAGTAATGGTCCCTGTTTACCACAGCCGATAAACCCTAATGAAATCATATCGCTGGGCGGGATGAAACGGCTGCCATCCCATTGCTTGCCGCCGAGTACGAAGCGGGGAACAATCATAATGCCGGCAAAAGCTGTAGCAGTTTGCTTAATGAAATTTCTGCGGCTGGAATTCAACGCGGTTTTCTTTTCCATAGGGGAGGTTTAAGATTGTGACCTAAAGCGTGAAAGAAGGTTCGCAAAGCAATATACAAAGCTCCGTCTAATTGCCTGCATCCTAAGTTGATCGGACGCCATTTCGATAAAGATGGGTGTAAAGCGTGCATTGGGCGGATTAAACAGATTGAGATCTATTTTTCATTTGCTGAGACAGGTATGCGTCTTTTAATAATAGCTGCAAAATGCTGGGACGATTATTACCCAATTTTGTACCTTTCGAAGTATCGACAATTGATACCAAACCGCTCAGATCCTGAGGTTGCAGGTAATAGCGGCCTTTTTAATAAGCCGGCACTGATGGGACATTAATGATCGCAATCTTCTTTATGGGCATGATTATGCCCGCGGCATTGGCGGTAGTTGATATAGTGGGCAGTGAGGATCAACAATACCGCCACGATCAAAAAGGGAATCTCCCATGATGCCAACCATTCTTTTGCAATTAAAAAAACAAAGCCGGCGCTGAAAAACAGGATGGGAATTAATCGATGGTGGTGCTTGCGATAGCCATGGGATAGCGCGATCACGCCGATTACAAATGCCAGGGCAATCATGCCATATTCAAATACCTTGTTGGTAATAAAATCAATGCCGAAGAAAGGTAAACTGGTAAAAATCAATGGCAGCAAAGCACAGTGTATGGCGCAGGCCACACTTGCACCAACCCCCAACGCATCCCAGTTTATCTTACGAAGCATCCCGCAAAAATAATGGAATGCAACTTTGTTGCAAAATGTTTGTTGTTAATTGCCACAGAGACTCTAAGGCAGAAAGGGTCACAAAGAAAATACACCCGGCTGGAAAAATTCCTGCGGCTTTGTTCCTTTGAGTCTTTGTGGCTAAAGCTGGCATCAACCAAATACCTTTACACACGATATGACAAAAAGAACGAAGATTTTATTTTACCTAGGCTTTTTTGCCCTGCTGACCACTGCGTTCTGGTGGTTCCTGTTCGGTGGTACCGATAACTGGAAAAGTAAATTGCCAGTCATTAGCTATGTGCAGCCATTTAGCTTTATCAACCAGGATGGAGACACAATTACAGAAAAGCAGGTCGTGGGAAAGGTATACGTGTCCAACTATTTTTTTGTGACTTGCAAGGGTATCTGTCCGAACATGAACGGACATGTGAAGCAGGCTTATGAAGCATTTAAAGGGAACCCGGATGTGCTTTTTATCAGTCATACCTGCCAACCGGAAAACGATAGTGTGCCCGAATTAAAAAAATACAAGGATAGCATTGGCGCTGACGGTAAGCAATGGCAATTTGTAACTGGTAATAAATTGGACCTCTACAGAATAGCCCGTGAAAGTTATCATATAGACGACCCCAAAAACAATGTGGGCAAAATAGAAGACCAATTTTTGCACTCACAATTTTTAGCTTTGACAGATCGCAGCGGTCGGGTTCGCGGCATCTACGATGGCCTCAAGGAAACTGAAATCAACAAGCTAAAAGAAGATATCACAGACCTTTTGAAAGAGAAACCCAGTACGGTATTTGTAAATGGCATTTTTAGTAATAACCCACAGTAAAATTTGCCACGAATGGCAAGCGTGAAGACGAATACGATTGGATTCATAAAAAGTTATTCGTGTTCATTCCTGCCATTCGCAGCTATAAATGGATCATTATGGAAGCAGTAGATGAAATTTTAAAGAAAAACGACCTTAGTATTACTGATAGCCGGAAAAAGATCCTGGCGCTTTTTGTTAACCACAACGGGGCGCTCAATCATGGGGTGATCGAGAAAACCATCGGTGACGGCATGGACCGGGTAACGATTTACCGGACACTACAGGTGTTTGTCGATAAAGGGCTGATTCATACCATCCCTACTAACGATAATTCTATCAGTTACGCCCTTTGCAAAGAGCATTGTGAAGCGGGCCATCACCATGATAACCATGTACACTTTGTGTGCAGCAACTGTAACAACACTACTTGTATGGACGATGTAACAATACCGGACGTGAAGTTGCCAAAGGGTTTTAAGCCGGTACATGCTGAAATGGTAGTGACGGGTATTTGTAAAGATTGCGGGTAAAGTACCGCCGGATAGCAGGCATAACACAGGACACTAATCGATAAATTCGATTCGTGGAAGTGTGGCATCCTCCCAATCAGGTATTTTCAATAGCTTAAAAAAGAGTTCTTCCTCCAGTTCCTTTACCTGGCCACTGGCAAGGTCTTGCATCCATAAGTCTTCGATGCCCAGCCTGATGAGGCGCTTGCAGTGGTGCCCTACCGCTGCCACCATTTTTCGTACCTGATGAAATTTCCCTTCGGTCAGGGTTAACTGCAACCAGCTTTGGGCAAGGTGGCTACCAAACTCGTGCATGGAAACAGGCAGGGATAACGGCCTTGCCACAGCTTCCACCCAGCAGGGTGAGGTGATAAAGCTACCTCCATCTTTTAGGCTAATGGAAACGCCGTTCCTGATTAATTCCAGGCTTTCCGGACCGATTGCTCTCTCTACCTGCAGCAGGTAAGTACGGCAATGGGGCTGATCACTTTCAAAAAGTAATTTGGTGACGCTTTTATTGGTAGTAAGTATCAGCAAGCCTTCTGAAGTTTTATCCAGCCTGCCCACAGCATGGGTGCCTTCAGGAAAATCAAATTCCAGGTCGCCCAACAACCATTCCTTTTGATTGCTTACAAATTGCGAGACCATTTTGTAAGGCTTATTGATAATGAAATATCGGTGACCTGTAGCATTCATGATTGCAAGAGATGAACCCATTAAATTTCGCAGTGCTTTGATTTAGTGGTCACCAGATCAATAAGTAATAAGTCAACTACCCGGTGGCCCAGTGAGCAAATGTTCCATTCACGGGCTTGCCCTTTTCCCACTTTAATTTAGAAAGGATAGCCAATGGCCAAATTATATACCAGGTTCGTTTTGCGCCAAGCCTTACTGCCGAAATCAATTTCGTTGGTCACCCACCTCGGCCCGCCCGGTAAATATGGTTTGCGAATGGGGAAGGCAATATCGAAACGAAGCACGAGAAACCTTATATCGAAACGTAATCCCAGCCCAGTACCAACGGCAAATTCTTTCAGGAAATCTTTGGAGAATTTTCCACCTGGCCGGGTGCTGTCTTCACGAGTGAGCCAGATGTTACCGGCATCAAAAAAGATAGCACCTTGAACAATAGAAAACAATTTGGCCCTTAGTTCTGCATTGGCTTCTATCTTAATATCGCCTGGCTGATCGGGTAAAAAACCGCCGCTTTGCACCAGGTTACCCGCATAATATTTACCAGGCCCAAGGCTTCTCGCCCGGAAGGCACGTATGCTATTGGTTCCGCCGATAAAAAACTCTTTGATGAACGGCATGTTCCTGCTATTGCCATAAGCAAAACCGGCCCCTGCCAGCAAACGCAACGCCAGAATATTGTTGTCACTTTTCCCGGTTTTTAAATAGTATCTCCCCTCTAATTCTCCTTTGCTATATTGTGAAAATGGCGTACCGAAAAGTGATTTCTCCTTGCCACCCCTGGTATTGGCACCGGTAGCCAATCCCAGCAAGTTGCCCGACAGATCAATATTTCCATTAAAGTAATAGTTAGCCCTTTTACGGTTGTTTTTTGCCTGGGTATTGATGTTGTAATTATAGGTAGAGCCAATAATGAACTGTTTCTCGATGCTGCGCCGGAGTGTTATGTTTGTGTCTAGTTGCTTTTGGAAATCGGGAGTGATTTGGCCAGGCTGTACATAGTTTACCGATAGAATATTCAATTGGTGCTCTTTCGTGATATCATCTTTAAAAACATAGCCAAAGCTGGTTTTAAATGAATTGAGTTTATATTGGGTGTTGCGATTAAACAATTCATACCCCAGCGTTGCCTTGGTTTTGGGGACATAGCCACTGTTTGTTTTAAACTTAAATGGTCCAATAATTCGCGGAACAAATAAGTTAAGTTCACCGCCATACCTCGTTGTTCGCACATTTCCCTGCCCCGAAACCTGCTGCTCGATACCGGCAAACGCACTAACGGTCAAAAGCTCGGCACCACGTAGCAGGTTCCTGTTTCGCCAGCTTAAAGTAAGTTCAGTACCCGTGGAATTGTTTGATTTAGTAAGTGCCGATACCTGCGCTCTTAGCGACTTCTTTTTTACCGGCGACAGGTAGTAGTATGCATTGAGAAAATTCCCCTTCATTGTGTCGGCATCCTCGAACCGCACTTTAACAAATTTAAAAACACCCAGGTCTACAAGCCTGCTCAGAGAAAGGTTGTGGTCATCTCTTTTATACAGATCACCCGGGTGAAAAACAAGTGACCGGCTGAAGATAACAGGCTTGTATTTTTTTTCAGGATCCACAATTTTATAACCCAAATAATCAACGCCGTTAACGGCCAGGCCCGTATCCGAATCCAGCGAATAATCCGCATACACCACGATATCATTCAGGCGGTAAATATTTTTCGCAGCAGAAGGGGTCTCTTTCTTAATCTCTACCCGCATATCCACCAGGTGTTCGCCCAGGTTACTGTCTACTGTATCAACACTTACTATTATATAATTGTCGCCAAAATAGTAGAAGCCCCGGTTCTTAAGGCGGGAGTCTATCCGGGTACGCTCTTCCTTAATAATATTCAGGTCGTACGGGTTCCCTGTTTTAAGGCGGGTGTTTTTAGTGATGAGCCTAATTTCGTTGCTTAGATTACTGGAGTCAGTAGGAAAAGTCACGTTCCGGATATAGTATCGTGGGCTTAGCTTGATGTTGTAAATAGCCGTAAGTTCTTTCTTTTTTACCAATGTGTCTGGCGTTACCACCGATTTGAAATACCCACGGTTTTCCAGGCGGTTCTGAAGCAGGAGTCCGCTTTTCTCCAGGTTCACATCACTACCAAGAACTGGCGCTTCACCCAGTTTATGTTTAATAAAGTATTTCAGACCCTTTGGTTTGCGGGGTTCCTTTTTTATGAGATTGTAGAAAAACAACTTATATCGGATACCCAGGATGGATGTATTAGGCTTGGGGCGCAGGATCGACTTCAGTTCTTTTTCCAGGTCCTTCACATCTTTTTTATCGGCCTTGTCTGTTACTTCGATTTTTATTTTGGGACCCACATAAAGTGTCTCACCCTCCGGTATATTTTTAGTGGCACTACAGGCTGCCAAAAACAAAATGGACAGAAAAAAAATAATATGCAGGAGTGAATACTTCATGAATTTTAATACTGGTGACTTGGTTTGTTTTGGGGTACAGGTGAGGGTAGGCTGTCGACTTTTTCTTTTTTATCAAGTTCCGCGGCCCTTTTTTCTGTTGCTGCTTTTTCTGCTGCCTTTTGCTCTTTTTCCAATTCCTTATTTGCTTCGTTTGTCTTTTTTCTTTGTGCCCTGGCGGCTTTATTAAAAAGTTCCTGGAACTGGTCATATTCGAGTGTGAAGATGAAAGAAATCCCTGTCTCGACAATCTGGCCTTCTACCACACCTTCATATTTATTTTTTCTATAAGCCCGCAGCAGATAGCGTCCGTCTTTTGTGAGCTGGTAGTCAAGCGCCACGTCTCCGGCGATATTGGAGGCGTTCTGGTTCTGACTCTTCGGACCTTCTATTTCAAAATTACTACCCACAGTAACTCGTAACCGATCGCCTAACAAACGTTTTGATATCGCCACATTCACGTCGGTTCTGCTGGCTAGCTGGCCTGTGTTTTCGTTATACACATCTTCCGACGATACACCAAAATTCAGATCCACGCCCTTTATCAAATTACCCGCCAGCTGATTTAATTGTTCACTTAATATACGGCTGGCGCTCTGCCGCACAAGCCCTGCTGCGGACACGCCGGCACCCTCGCTTTGAAATGGATTTTCAGCTACGAACCTTCCGAGCAACAGGAGCGCAAATACCTGCTTATTCATTTCTGCATCATCTCGGCGTACCTGTTCGAGTTTTGTATCGATATCTTTCCATTGTGACACTTTATCCGCCTGCAGGGCAATGTCGAAAGTGATCACAGGTTTTAGTAGTTCACCCGACATTTTGAGGTACACATCAAATGGTATTTTTTGTTTATAGCGGTTCACGTCAGCCTGCCCCTGCACCTGTGATTGAACCAGGTCTATTGGTGCCGTGTTTATTACATACACTGCCGTGATATCAATGTTAGCTGTAGTGGGATCTCCGGTCCATGTAATGATACTACCTTTCTGAATATCGAACTTTCGTTTCAACACACTGAAGGAAAGCTGGTAGCTGCCGCCTTGCACTTCGTAGCTGCCGGTTAAACTGAGTTTACCGCTTCTGTCTATAGAAGTGGCGAGATCAGCCTTGCCTTTTATTTTTAATTCATCTCCACTTAACTCATCAATTACCATAGTAAACTGGGCGGCGGTATCTGTTTCAATATTGGCTACTAAATCGATTCCTTTCAATTCGGAAATTATCAAAGAATCGATAGTGGCCAATAAGGCTGAACTATCAACTGGTGCCTGGAAGTCTATAAACCTCACCACCCCATCCCGGCTTTGGACTTCAGGGTCGTCGCTGGGTAGCACCATGGTGATGTTTGTTTCCCGGTTGGCCTTAATGTCTGCTTTGACTACTGGCGCGTCGACTGTTCCCCGTATCCGCACATCTGCGTCAACATTTAGTTTTCCATAAAATAGGTCGCCGCGCTTTTTTGCCACATTTATCGCCCTGAAATTGCGGGCAGTAACATCCATGTCAAATCGGAAATCCGTGAAATCATTGGTGTATATATTCCCGTCAATAACAGCAGTGTTGCCGGATGAATCGGCAATGGTAAACCTGTCGAAAATAATATCCCGTGTTGCTACAGTGATCGATTCGTTTGAAAGGAGGAATCGTTCTCCCAACATGGTTGGCGTTATATAGGCCTTTTCAAATCGGACATCCCCGATTACTGAAGGGGCTTTAAGTGTTCCCTTAAACGCAATATTTCCCTTAAGGCTGCCGCTGGCATCTGCGAGCTGACCTGCGCTAAACTTTTTTATTGTGGCAAGGTTAAGGTTGACAATGTCGAGCTTCAGGTCCATTTTACCCACGCCGGTATAATACCTGCCGTTCAGCTGCACATCGTTACCATTCCCTTCAATTCTCACATCCGCATCATAGGCATTAGCAGTTTTATTATTGACTTTTACCAATACATTTCCTACTGTATCACTTTTATAACTCAGGTTGGCAATAGTAAGGTCGGAAGTAAATACAGGGTTCACCGTAACATTGTCCACATCCGCTTTACCATTGATGGTTCCACCCAAAACCAGGTCTTTTTGGCCGGCGATAGAGGTCAGGGTGCTGATATTAAAATTGTCGAATTTCACTTCAAGCGGAGAACTGGCTGTAGCCCCTGTACTATTAATGCTGAGCGATTGGCTTTGATTACTGATCACAAAATTGTTGGCCAGGATGCCCGCATTATCATATTGGATAAAGTTATTATTGGCAACCACCCATTTTTCAAAATTGAGCATCAAGTCGGGCTTAAAGCTGAGCCGCGCCCCCCCCGGTACCTGCTTTATCATGGCGCCAAGCTGGTATTTGGACTGGCCTTTTATATCTTTAATATCTACATTAGTGTTTAACATGTTATTCGCCAGGTCGCCGGTAACAGCGGTTTTATATACGTAAAAGCCCTTGCTCCCTGCACCATTGATCGTAGCGGCATATGCCAGCGCATTACCATTGGCATTAGCGGTTAATGTAAGGCTGTCTATTGCCTGGGTACCAAAAACGATTTTTGGCGCCCGGGCTACCAGGTCCAGTTTGTTTTGCTGGCTGTTAAACAGCATATTCAGTGTGATACTATCACTGCCTTTCAACTGCGGTAATAACTCGTACAGCATCGGGGATGGAATTAGTTTTGCGTACAGCGTCCATTCCTGTGGTGTAAAACTTGTTTCTTTAAAGCCCTCGAGGGTATAATAACGGTTGATAGTTTTTTGTAATGCTGTCGCTATTTCGGTCAGCCGGTATTTTCCATCCAGCCTCAATTGTAAGGCCTCAGACTGTATGGCAATGTTTCGTTGTGCACCATTTGCTGCTGCCGTTAACACAAGGGTATCTGCTTTATATATTTTGCCACTATCGATAAAAACCAAGTTGTTGATGCTTATTTTTCCCACCAGAGAATCCGGGTTGGCTACGGCCAGGTCAGCATTTATATTTCCCCTGATGCTGTATTTTTTACCCATCAGCTTAAGTGCATACAGGTTCAGAGTATCGATCTTCATTTGTAATTGCACAGATGGGTTCGCTTTGGTAAGGTCAGCTGTAGCTTCCATGTCGAATGCGATATTGCGATCGTTCATCACAGCGTTAGCCAATAAGTTTCCTTTCCTGAGATCAGCTTTAAGATCAAGATTTGTGTAAGTATAGCCATTTACAAAGGCTGACTGTACTTTGGCTTTGATAACAGAACTGGCCTTCTTCATATCAAAGCCATTACCTTTTGCCGTAATATTCATACTCACCCTACCCAGTATCTTTTCCTGTTTCAAAAGGTATCCGGCATCCACCTGCCGTAATACCGCAGTTGCATCGTACGCCTCGTGTTTCAGGTCAAAGGTTCCGGCGATATCTATGTTTCCGCTGCTGGTTTGTAACTTCATATCAGTAAAAAGGTTTTCCATACTACCTTTTAAAATACCCCTTCCAGAAATTGATTCCGGCAGCCGGATATTATCTGGCAGTGCACCTGTCGGGATAAATTGAAGCAGGTCCTTTTTAGTGGCCCTGAACTGAGATATTGAAACATTGAACACCGTTTTGTTGGGATCGGGGAGGCCTTTTATATTTCCTGATAACGCAATACTCGTATTCCCGATACCACTTAACTGCAGCGATGCCACGTTCAGGTTGTTTAGGTAGCCTTTTACCGCGCCATCTATTTTCAAAACTGCCTGTTCGTTACCTGCAAAAGGAGGCCTGCTGGCAAGCGATGGCATAAATAAGATAATATCCTTTACTGCAACCGACGATTGGGTCAGCAAGGCATTCACGTACATATCGCCGGGCCGCTTGGTAAGGCTCCCGATAGAATCGTAACTAATTGCGATCCTGTTTTTGATATGTGTTTTGTCTGTTTCGAGCAGGAGGTTTGTAAGCGATGCACCCGTGTCGGAATACACAAAATCTGTTTGCAAGGTCTTCAGGTTTAAGCCACTCCGGTCGGTGAAAGCGAGTTGGGCAATATTACCTTTCATCAGTGAGGGACTAAAACTGAGGCCGGACCCTTTGATCTCAAGCCCTTTAATGTCAAGGTGGCTGTTATCAAACCCTTTACCCAGTTTAGGGCTGTTGTCATTTTCAAACTGAATTTGATTGTTGGCCATGTCAAGGGTTGAAAAATCGATCTTCCAGGGATTATTAACTTGCGCCGCAACTTTCTTACCCACCTCTTTGGCCACGACTTCCGCTTGCGGCGACTTTCCCATAAGTACCCCGATCGTTGTATTTTTTAATACCGTTTTATCCAATCGGATCAATAGGTTTTGCAAGTCGAGTTGCTGCACTTCTGTAGTAAAGTTGCCAAGGTGCAGGTCTGCTGCAAGCGCCGATACCTTGTTGTCGTATAAAAAATTAATGTTTTTAAAATCTATAGTTTGTAACCGCAGATCAAATTTGAAGGGCTCGTTACTTTGCGCCTCCACCACTGCCATAGGCTGAGGCTTAAGCAAGGGCTTGTATTGCCGAATAATAATATTGCCGCCGTTGAAAACAATTTTAGGAAGGTCAAAAATCATTTTATCCAGGTCGAAAGTTTTGAAACCTGTTTCGAAGTTGACAATATTAAAATCAGCCAGGTTACCCGACTGATCATCTTTAAATTTTCCATGGATTCGGCTGAGCACGAGTTTATCCAACCGAAATTTTAGGGTGCCGGTGGTATCCTTCACTTTGGCTTTTTTTTCCTCGCCAGCAAAGGCTTTTACAATATAGTCGAAATTAAAAACGGTATCAGCACCCTGCCGCGTTATATTGGCGTTCACCCCACTCAGCTCGAGGTATTTGATCTCAACATTGCTTTTAATTAATTTCAACAGGGAAATGTCTACCTGTAATTTTTCAGCAAATAACAGGGTGTCTTTTTTCTGATCTTCGAGATACACACCTTCAAGAACAATCCGTTTAGGGAAGCTGAGAGAAAACTTTTGAATTTCAACTTTTGTTTTCAACTTTTTTTCGAGGTAGGCCACTGCCTTCTTCTTACCCCAATTTTGCACCGCAGGAATTTGTATGAGGATATACACGAGCAGCACCAACAATAAAATACTGGCGATGATCCATGCCAGTACTTTGCCAGTTTTGCGTATTATTTTTTTAAAGGTCAAATTCGTTTTTGGGCGATGAGGCCATAATTAAACTATGAATATTTATAATAGCTAAAATTATACTTTAAAATGCAAGCATCGTACCATTTCAACGGCCGCACAATATACTGGCCTTGCCGGTGTTTTCCCACGATGTAAAACGAGGATGGGGAAAATATTCTACAAAGAATAATGGCAACAGAACCTTTGCATGATAAAAAGCAATGATTTGGGGCGCCGTTACAACCATCCAAACCATTCGTTGCAAGCTAGCTGAAACCGCATCCTGGCACGCTGATCTAATGCAGGGTTATGAGCCATAGCGCATCAAATAGGGATTTGTTTTACGTTCGGCACCAATGGTTGTTGCTGGCCCATGTCCGCTATAAACCCTGGTATTATCAGGCAGCGTCATCAATTGAGTTTGGATGCTTTCCATCAGAACATCGAAATTGCCGCCGGGAAGGTCGGTACGGCCAATGCTGCCCTGGAATAACACATCGCCACCGATCAGGAAATTTTGGGCGGGCACATAAAAACAAACATGGCCTGGGGAATGGCCCGGTGCAAACAAGACATTCAGTTCGTCGGCGCCCAGTTTAATGATATCCCCTTCTTTCAAAAATTCCATCGGTCCGGTATAATTTTCAAAAGGCATATTCCACATTTTGCCGGAGGCTTCAGCGAAGCGCAATACCTGCTGCTCATTAGGGTGGATATGAGGCACCAGGTTCCAGGTGGCGGCCACGTATTTTTCTCCAAATACATGATCGAGGTGGCAATGGGTGTTGAGCAACAGCACCGGCTTGAGCCCTTTGCCTTCAATAAAACTTTTTAATTCCTCCTCTTCGTAACTGTGATAACAGCCCGGGTCTATAATAATGGCCTCTTTATCATCGTTCCATAGGAGATATGTATTTTCCTGTATCGGGCTAAAAGTAAAGGCGTGGATATTAAGCATGGTAATAAAAAGTTCAAGATACAGGGATCAAGGTTCATGGGATAATTCAAGTTAAGTTCAGGGTTCAGGATACATGGATCAAGAAGTTTAAATTAAGCTTCAAGGGTCAGGCGATGATATTAAAGAAATTGGTTTATCGTATTTTTCCAGGTTGCTGAATTGGTTTTGGCGTGTCAAATATCTATTCAATTCAACAATGACCGCGGAATTTTTGTTGATTTTACCCTTGGTTATAAGCCGTAATTCTGATCCTTGTACCCCGAACCTTAAATTTTTGATTTTTGATTTTTGATTCTTGAAGCTTGAACATTGATGCTTGAACCTTATATCTTGTATCTTGGTTTAACCAGAAACGCCTAATTTTAAATGCATTATTTGTAAGAATAAGCACGAATTTGCAGCACCCAACTTTAGAATTGAAGAATAAAAATGTGAGTTATAATATGAATAGTAGTAAAATGATCAGGACGGTTGCCCTTTTTGCAGTAGCCCTTTTGCCGACAGCCTTATTTATTAATGTTTCAGAAGCTCAGGTAAATGCTGTAAAGTTTGGCAAGAACCGCATCCAGTACCACAAATTTAACTGGCGGTTTTACCAAACCGAAAACTTCAATGTCCATTTTACCCAGAATGGTCTGGAACTGGCAAAGTATGTGCTTCAGGTGGCCGAAGAAGAACTGCCAGCCATGGAAGCTTTTACAGAAATCAGCCTGGGACCACGTTGCAACATCATTTTGTACAACAGTTACGATGATGTGCAGGCAACCAATATAGGGCTGGGAAATGATGTGCAGGATGTAGGCGGACAAACCAGGCTGGTTGGTAACAAAATGGTATTGTATTTTAATGGTAACCACGAAGACCTGAAGAGACAGATCAGGGAAGGCCTTGCCAAAGTGCTGTTCGATACCCGCTTGTTTGGTGATAATATCGGCGAATTCGCCGGCAATGCGGCCCTGCTGGATTTGCCCAAATGGCTTACCGATGGCTATATCTCTTATGCTGCCGACAATTGGAACCAGCATATGGACGATGAACTTCGCAGCGCCTTACTGAGCGGCCGCTACAATAACTTTTACCAGTTTGCCTTCGAAAGAGAAGATATCGCCGGGCATGCGTTTTGGTACTATATGGCGACGAAGTACAAAAAAGAAAATGTTACGTACTTCATGTACCTGGCCATCCTTTACAAGAATTTGAATTCTGCATCGCAGCGCATCTGCAAAAAGAAATTTAAAGATGTGCTCAAGGATTTTATGGCCTACGAAAGCGATCTCTACTACAAAGACCTGAAAGGCCGCCGCATCTATCCAAAAGGTACCATCGCCGTTACTGAAGAAGTAGATAACAATAAAGACTTTTACCGTTTTGCCCCCAACCCCAATAAAAAGCTCTACACCTGGGCCGTGGCTGAATACAACAAAGGCCGGTACAATGTGGTGCTGGTGGAAAACTATGTAAATCGTAAAGTGTTATTGGGCAATGGCGTGCGGGTGTACAAACATCAGAAAAACCCAAACTACCCGATCATGGCCTGGGATGGCAAAGGAAGCCGGCTGGCATATGTATACTGGGAAAATGACAAAGTGTGGCTGCAGGTATATGATATTGTAAACCGGACCAACCGCGTTAAGCAGGACCTCACGCCTTTCTTTGAACAAGTGCAGGATATGCAGTATATGCTCGATGCCAACACCCTTGTGTTTAGTGCGGTGAAAAATGGCCATACCGACCTGTTCATTTACAAAATCGATAAGCAAACGGTTGACCAGTTGACCGACGATGTATGGGATGATGTGGACGGGGCTTTCGTTTCTTTCCCCAATAAGTATGGCATTATTTTTTCCAGCAACCGGCCCAACCCGGAGGATAAAGGTGGCGACACGTCTATCCCCAGTAAGAACAAGTACAATGTGTTCCTGATCGACGCAATTAAAAAGGGCGGGTTCAGGCAGATCACCCAGCTTACCAAATTGAATTATGGTAATGCCCGTTACCCAAGCCAGTACAATATGAACCACTTCACGTTTGTAAGTGATGAAAGCGGCATCGGTAACCGTTATGCAGGCTATTTTACCACCAAGGCTGAAGGCCTCGACACCCTCGTTATTATCGGGGATGAAATTTTGCGCAACCCGCCATTAGCTGAACTCGACAGCACATTAAAAGTATGGGGCCGCAGCGAGCCGGATAGCATTGGGTATATCGCCATTACTAAAGACTCCACCTATACATTTCCCATCACCAATTACCAGAGCAGCATCGCCGAAACCCGTACCGGTGGCGAAACAGGCCAGGTGAGTGAAGTGACCCGGCAGGGAGATTATAAATTTTTGTACCGTTTGAAGATCGATAGTGTTGCCCTGAGAAACCGCAATGTAACAGCAAGGCCAACGCCTTATGTAAAAGCCATGATCGCCGAACGAAAGGCTTCGATGGGTAAGGAAACAATGAACCAGAAGGCGCGGGACACCACGAAAACTGATAGCTTTTTTCAGACAGAGTTTGAAAACGAAAAGCCCGACAGCGCTGCTATGGCCCGCAAACTTCAGGATGCCATGGAGCGGAGCCCCGAAACCCAGTTGGGCAAAGCTAAGCTCTACAAGTACCGGGTGAAATATAGCATGGACCAGGTGCTTGCCGGAATTTCCAATACAATTCTGACAGGTAAGTACCAGCCTTACGGGGGTGGCTCAGGCCCGATCCGGTTGAATAATGGCAACAACCTCAATTTTGGCTTTAATGCTACCATTAGCGATGTAATGGAAGACTATCGCTTTAGCGGCGGCATCCAGCCGGGGATCAACCTGAAGGATAACCAGTATTACATGTCGTTTGAAAATTTCAGAAAACGGGTGGATTGGGGTGCCACCTACTATCACGGTGCCAGTAGCAATTACTCTGTTACGCTTAATGGCGTACCTACTTATGCAGCTAAACTGTTCACCAATATTTACCAGGCCAATGTTGCCTACCCGTTAGATATCGTGCGGAGTGTGAGGGTGTCTGCGGCCTACCGTAGTGATAAGTTTGTAGCCCAGGCAAGCGACCGTTTCAGTTTGAACCTGCCCACCCAGGAAAGCAAATTCTTATTGACCAAGGCGGAGTATGTGTATGATAATACCATCAATCCTTCCCAGAATATCTGGCATGGCCTGCGGTACAAAGCTTACATGGAAGCCATTGCCGAAGTGACCAAAGAGACAGGCAAAAAACGCCAGTTTACTTTCAACTTCGGATTTGATGCCCGCCATTACTATCCTATCTATCGCAACCTGATCTGGGCGGTAAGAGCGGCCGCTGATGTGAGCTGGGGTAATCAAAAACTGATTTATTACCTGGGCGGAACGGATGGTTGGTTGAGTCCGAAATTTAACGATGCCAACAAGCCGGCCGCAGACCAGAGTTATATTTATCAAACGCTGGCCGTGAACCTGCGTGGGTTTAAGCAAAATGTAGCCAACGGAAATAATGATTTTGTCATCAACAGTGAAGTGCGTCTACCGGTGATACCCACATTTATCAACAGACCGATCAATAATGCGCTGCTGCGTAATTTCCAGCTGGTACAGTTTATCGATCTGGGTACGGCCTGGAACGGTAAGTACAACAAACTTTCAAGGCCAACCTCCATTTTTCAGCAGTCACCAGTAACGGTCCGCCAGAAAGCGGGTGGTATCGGACCTTTTGCGGGAGGCTACGGTTTTGGTGCCCGCAGTACGCTGCTCGGCTATTTCGTAAAAGTAGACGCCGCCTGGGAAATGAATGTGTTCTTTAAAGGCAAACCGATGTGGTATTTCTCCTTGGGGGTAGATTTTTAATAGTCATAAAATGGCGCATAAAAAGAATCCTTCCTGTTTTGCAGGGAGGATTTTTATTTGTAAGGGGGGCTTCGATTTTCGCTTGCCATCCAGGTATCACCTCCTCCACCAGCTTGTTGACATTTCACCCGACTGATACCTGGTGATGCGGTGATTGATTTTCTTTGCCCGCCTTCCAAAGTTTACAGCATAAAAACAGCCTACATTTAATGTTGTGATACGCATCCTAAAAAATTTATTTCCGCTTTTCATCGTTCAGTTCTTTACCTGGCTGGCACTATTCGCATTGTGGATTTACGCCACCCCGGTAATTACACGTTATATTTTTCACAGTACCGATGCGGAAAGCGACGCCTTCGAAAATGGCATTAGTTGGGTAGGGATATGTTTTGCATTTTATGCTACATTGGCTGCCTTCGTAGCTTTTTTTATTCCAGCATTGCTGCGGTATATTTCTAAAGAACGATTACACGCCGCAGCTTTACTTATAGGAAGTATCGGATTTATGCTGATGGGCTTTGTTGCAAATAAATACTTGTTGCTGGTGCCTTTTGCCTTCATCGGAATTGCCTGGAGCAGCATCTCCAATACACCGTATAGCATCGTCAGCGATATTGCGCCAGAACATAAAATGACTACCTATTTTACAATCTTTAATTTTTCGATTGTGATCCCGCAGGTATCTGCAGCATTTTTATTGAGGTATATCAACGCCCATTTTTTTGCAGGAGAAACTAAGTATATAATTCTATTGGGCGCCTGCTCCATGTTTCTGGCAGGAATTATTATGATGTTTATAAAACGGAAAAATCTTGCCACGGATAATCAGGGGTAAATAATTAAGGCAGCCACAACACAATTCTTTCGCGGGCCATAAGACTGCAACCCAGTGGTATTAACCGGATTCTTATCATTTTAAAAACTTCCCGATGACCGGTAGTTTTTGAAACTCTTGTTTCTCAACTTTTAGGATAAACAGGCAGTAGGCCGAAATAAGCACCAGGCCGGTGGCAACATTGAATACGAGATTACCCGTTAAACTAGTCAGGCCCTTATGTATGAAAAACAGCATGACTGCGATTGCCATAAAGGCAACTAATTTTTTCCAGGCATACGGAACCCGGTAGGCTTTCTGCCCCAGTACAAAACTGAAAACCATCATACTGCCGTAGCAAAAAAAGGTAGCCCATGCACAGGCCATATAACCGAAATGAGGTATCAGGGTAAAGTTGATCAGGAAGGTGATGGCGCTTCCGGCAAGCGTAATATAGGCGCCTGCCATCGTTTTGTTGCTAAGCTTAAACCAGATGCTGAGGTTATAATAAATGCCCAGGAACATATTGGCCAGCAATAGTATGGGTACCACCCCAAGCCCCACCCGGTATTTAGGCCCAATGATAAGTTGCCATAAAGGAAGAAACAACACCACAACCAGGAACATAACGCTGATAATGATTACGAAAAACTTCATGACACGGGCATAGGTACGTTGTGGATTAGCGCCTTCGGCCTGCTTGAAAAAGAAGGGCTCCGCCCCCATTTTAAAAGCCTGGATAAATAATGTGATCAGGATCGACAACTTGTAGCAGGCATTGTAAATGCCCACCTGGCTGTCGCGGAAATCGGGCGAGCCCGGCAACCACCAGCGAAGCATCAGCCGGTCAAATGTTTCGTTGACCATACCACCCATCCCTACCAAAATCAGCGGTAAGGAATAGAGCACCATTTGCTTCCAAAGCCTGGTGTTGAATTTGAAACGGATTGACTTGAATTCCGATGCCAGTAGCAGGAAAGTGAAAATATTCTGTAGCAGGTTAGCCATCAGAATATACACAACCACGTTAATGGCCGGGTTATAAAAGCCGGAGACCCAGCTATTGGCTTTTTGACCAGGACAATAACCGATAAAAAACCAGGTAAAAAAGATGTTGACCAGGATGCCTCCGATTTTAAGGAACGCATATTTGCGGGGCCTGTTTTCCTGCCTTAGCCGGGCAAAGGGAATGGCACAAAAAGCATCAATGGCAACGATGAGGATGCTGATCTGTATCAGGTAGGGAATATCTGCCAGGCCAATGACCTTACCCAACGAAGGGTGAACCGTCCATAAAAGGCAACTGAAAATGATTGATGAAAAAATGATCGAAAGCGCAGAAGTGCTATAGATCGAATTTTTATTTTCCGGCTTTGCTGAAAATCGGAAATAGGCAGTTTCAAAACCGTAGGTAAAGAGGATATTTAAAATCGGGATAGCGGCATAGATGATGCCGAGCTTTCCATAATCCGATACACCTATGTGAGAGCTATAAGTGAGATAGGGGGTAAGCAGGTAATTGATAAATCTTGCAGCAATGGAACTAAGTCCATACCACATCGTTTGCCCCGCCAACTTTTTTACACTTCCCAATGTTTACTGCGTTAAGCGGCAAAAATAATCAAAGCCGCCCTGCCAGCAATTTTCATTTCTCCGTACATTCTCTTTTTGACTTATTTTTATCTAACTAAAATAATGCTCTCATGAAAAAATTACTATTTGCCATTCTGATTCTTAGTGCTTCGCAGGTAAAGGCCCAGGCCTACCAGGGCACTGTTGAGTACGATAAAATGCAGGTGCCATGTTATATTATTGAGCTGCCGTATGGCCCGGATGTGACCGAAGATGCTATTAAGGAAAGGTTTAAAACAATGGGCATCAGCTCCAAACAAAAGAAGGGCTTTTACGAATACCGCAATGTCGTGATACCCGAAATAAGCGGTTCACCCATCGACGCACTGATAAAAGTGGAAAAGAAAAGCCGTAAAGAAAAAGATGCCAGTGTAGTGTACATGATTGTAAGCCCTGTGGGCGTTACAGCCAATTCCACCACACCCATGAGCGTAGCGGATATGAGTGCAGGTGCCAGCAATTTTTTAAACTCGCTGGTTAGCAATACCCAGGACTACAGCCTTGAAATGGAAATTAAGAACCAGGAGGATGAAGTGAAAAAGGCCGAAAAAAAATATAAGAACCTGGTTGACGATGGCGACGATATGCAAAAGAAACTGAAGAAACTCCAGGAAGATATCGTAGACAATACCAAAAAACAACAGGAGCAAACCGCCGAAGCTCAAAAGCAAAGAGACGCCTTAGCGCAGATGATGGCCAGGCGCACAAAACAGTGATGAAGGAACGCCCGGAGGCTGGCTGAACCGTGGATCTTTAGTAAATGAGGTATCGGTGAGCGCTACTAAAAACGCAACTAATTGCCCCTTTTCAAAATTGGAAAGGGGTATTTTATTTTGTAACAAACTGTCGGTGGTGGGTCCCACGACCATTTTCTTATTGTAATGTTCCAATACATCGTAAAGGCCGGTGAGCCGCCCATCGTGCATATATGGGTAGGTTACGTACACATTGCGCAGCGAGGGTACTTTGAATTTTAGCGAATCGCTGGAATTACCGGTGATACGCATTCGGCCATAATCTTTTAGAACCGGATCTAAGGTAAGGCCGTTGTTGCGGTAACTGAAATCGGTGAAAAACGGTTCTGGATGGCAGGCGGCGCATTTCAACTTAAAAATTTCGTAACCCAGCTTTTGTGGAAGAATAAAGCTGTCCTCACCCCGCATCACTTTATCATACTTGCTGTTAGCGCTTACCATGGTGAGCAGAAATTGGCTCAGCGCCCTGGTCATGCGTTGGGTGTTGATGATTTTGCTGCCAAAGGCCGCCCTGAACAAGGAAGGGTACAATGAATCTTTTTTCAGTTTTGCCAGCAAGGTTCCGATGTCTTCGGCCATTTCGTTTGGTGCGGTAATGGGTGCCAGTGGTTGTGCATCGAGGTGGTTGATGCCGCCATCCCAATGAAACGCTGTTTGCCATGCCAGATTGGCCAGCGAGGGCGCGTTGCGGGTGGTAAACTGGTTGTCAAAACCATGGCTGAGGTTATGGTCGAAATTGGCCATGGCAGCGAATGGCTGGTGGCAGCTGGCGCAGGGAAACTGACCATCTTTACTTAATCTCCCATCGTAAAACAACCTGCGCCCGAGGGCGATCCCTTCTTTGGTGAGGCCATTGCTATCCAGGTTGTATTTAATGGCCGGCCAGCCTTTGGGTACCACAAATGCTACCGGTGTGCCGGGATTGCGGGGCTTGGCTTTTTGCTTGATGAAGGAACACAATGCCACCACAGCTGTAAATAATAGTGCTATGGTAAGTGTCGTGCGCATTATTTGGATAAACTTATTGATTGAATAGAAAACATGGCCGCGTAGTTGGCAGCTATTGCATTAGACAGCGATCCCGGGTTCATGCAAAAATTATGGTCTGCAATCCTGATGTCGCTGGCACCGCTAAACCATTTATTGATATCGGCGCTAATACTGATCCTGCTGATGTTTGCAGGGTGCAATTGCAGGAGCGAGCCCAGGGGCAGCGAAATTTTTTTCACAGCATTATAGGGTGCTGTAAAACCGCCGATATGGTAAGTTACCCGGCTTTGTGGCGCTTTGGAAACGGGTGAAACAGCCTCGAGTTTCGCCATGATATAGCCAGTGCTCCAGGTCCAGAACATACCATTGAGCGGGTCCAGCACCCCGGTTTGGACCCCGCTTACATTCTTAATGCTATCAATCCCAATTAAAAAATTAATACCGGTAATAACGCTGAGCGGCGTAGAAATAGTAATGGATTTGCCGGCTGAATCCTGTTGGTTGATGAGAAAATATGTGTCTGGAATCTTTGCTTCTTTCCCGGCGGCATCATTAAAGGAAATATTGCTGATATAGTATTTAAACTGGGTTACAGTGAATGCCTCGCCGAAGGCATTTTGATACACCGAATCCATGTCGAGCAATTGACCGCCCACTTTATTTTCAAACGAAATGGTGATATTATTTAGAATCGGGGATTCCTTTTTACTTTTTTGAGCCGGGGAGCCCAAAGCCAATAACAGCAAGGCTTGCAATACCATCAGCTTCGTTTTCAAACCCCACATGCCTACAGTTTTAATAATCAATAATTCAATAATTAATAATCTCTCACCCTACCCCGCGTCGCTTTCTTTTCACCTGCTCTTTTCTTTGATTCAATACGCCGCTCTTTAGCTGCTTTTGAGGGTTTGCTGGCGATCCTGGCTTTCTTTTTTTCCAACGCCTTCTTCACCAGGTCGTTGAATTTTTTGATAACTTCTTCTTTATTTGCGAGCTGACCACGATGCACCTGGCTTTTCACCAGCAACTGGCCATCTTTATTGATGCGGTTGGCAAGCTTCTCAATAAGCACCACTTTCTGTTCTTCGGTTACCAGTAAGCTGGCGGCGATATCCCAATACCCTTCTACCATGGATTCTACCTTATTTACGTTTTGCCCCCCGTTGCCGCCACTGCGTGCTGTTTTAAAAACGAGCTCGGGGGAAATATTTATATGCACTTTGATTTTTAGTTTTTAATAGCATTTCCAGTTGAGGGTAACCTTTTTCAAAGAAGTCAAGTTTTAAAAACGTTACTTCTTTATGATCCGACTTCTTTGGCATGCTGCATTTCAGCTACTTGTTTTTCGAGTTCCTTGAGCCGTTTTTCCATCTCGGGTAATTTTCGGGCAGCTGCCTGGCTGCGCAATGCTGCCGTATAATCAAACGCTGGCGAACCGGTTACTGCCTTGCCGGCTTCGATCGATTTGCTGACGCCACTTTGGGCATTTACTTTGGCACCATCACCTATTTGGAGGTGGCCCACAATACCTACCTGCCCGCCAATCATTACGTTACGGCCCAGTTTGGTGCTTCCGCTGATACCGCTTTGGGCGGCGATAACTGTGTTATTGCCGACTTCTACGTTATGGGCGATCTGAACCAGGTTATCAATTTTGGCACCTGCCCGGATAGTCGTACTGCCAATAGTGGCGCGGTCGATGCTGGTATTGCTGCCGATTTCCACCCCATCTTCTATGACAACATTCCCTATCTGAGGCACTTTTTTAAAGCTGCCATCTGCCTGTGGCGCAAAGCCAAAACCATCGCTGCCAATCACCGTGCTGGCGTGAACGGTAATATTTTTGCCCAGTTTACAGTCGTGGTAAATTTTCACGCCTGGCATCAGGATGGTGCCATCCCCGATGGCCGCATTGTCGCCTATAAAAACTTGCGGAAATATTTTTACACCGTTGCCAATGGTTACGTTTTTACCGATATAGGCAAATGCGCCCACGAATACATTTTCACCTATTGTTGATGTGGGGTCAATAAAAGAAGGGTGCTCAATGCCGGTGAGTTGTTCGGTCTGCAGTTGCTGGTAAGTAGCCAGCAAGGTGGCAAAAGCTGAATACGCATCTGGTACCCGGATCAGGGTAGCATCAATGCTTTGTTTCAATTCCTGTGTGGCATTAATGATTATAACGCTGGCGCCGGTGTTGTATAAATGTTCTTCGTATTTGGGGTTGGCCAAAAATGCGAGCTGGCCTGTTACTGCTTCTTCTATTTTACCAAAAGAATCTACGGTAGCGTATGGGTTGCCGTCAATCGTTCCACTGATGATGGCTGCAATCTGCGATGCGGAAAATGTCATTCGTATTTACGATTTACGATTTGGGATTTACGATTTGGGGTGCTATAGGTCAGGGCTAATGACTAATTGACTATTTACCAGGGTTTTTACGATGGGTAACAAATATAATATTTCCGAACAGTGGCGGCGAGGCTGTTTTGAATGAGGGCATTGTCTACCTCCGAAATATCTTTTACCGATCCATCTTTGAACAGAATGTGGATGCGTTCATCGCTGCTGTTGCTGTCGTAAGTGGTGTTACGAACCGTTCCGGTGAACACCAGGTAGTTGGTTTCTTCTGCGCTGATGCTATGCTTTGCCATAGCTTCCTGTTTTTTTTGGGTGATGAACGCCTCATCAAACGCTTCGGGATGAAACTTTATTTTGAGCAGTCTGCGGTTAAGGATACCGCGGCACAGGGCGGCCAGTACCTTGTCGTCGTGCTGCTGCCATTGCTTGATGGCCATCATCACATCATAGTCATCCAGCGAAACAAATCTTTGTAGCAGCTCGGGGGATCTGATGTCAAAGCTCTCCTGTTGTAAAAAGTAATCAAGGGTAGTACCGGTTGCTGAAGCTACAGTCCGGGCGCGTTCAATAATTTTAATCAGCATCTGCTCGGCCACCAGCACGGTTTTGTGGAGGTAAACCTGCCAGTACATCAGCCGCCTGCTTACCAGGAATTTTTCGATGGAATAAATGGCTTTTTCCTCCACCATCAGTTCACCATTATAAACGGTGAGCATATTAATGATGCGGTCGTAGCCGATCACGCCTTCACTTACACCGGTAAAAAAACTGTCGCGGGTGAGGTAGTCCATGCGGTCCACATCCAGCTGGCCGCTGATGAGTTGGTGCAGGTATTTTTTAGGATAGGTGTCGGTAAATATGTCGATGGCCATTTGCAATTGCCCGCCGAATTCCTGGTTCAGCTGGTGCATGATCTGGAGGCTCATTTCTTCGTGGTGCACGCCTGGCATCAAAGCCCCTTCCAAAGCATGGCTATAGGGACCGTGGCCGGCGTCATGCAGGAGGATGGCGATTTTGGCGGCGATCTCCTCTTCTGTGGAAATGTCGTTGCCCTTCCGTTTCAATTCTTCCAGCGCCTGGCACATCAGGTGGTAGGCACCCAGCGAATGGTGCATCCTGGTATGTACTGCACCCGGGTATACCAGTGAGGCGAGGGCCATCTGGTGGATCCGCCGAAGCCGCTGGTAATAAGGATGGGCCACGACCTGCAGCACCAGCGGATGTTGTAATGTAATAAACCCGTACACCGGATCATTGATGATCTTTCGCATTGCCGCAAAGCTAAGGGAAGGGGGTTAAGAAGTTTCGGGGTTTGGGGGCTAGCAGTTGCTCCGCAAAACCCGCAGTGTAACAACACAGCATTCGAAACTGGGAAATTGCGTAGTATTCCCGGTACCGATTCATCGGGAGCACAGATTTTGCTGCAAGCAAAATCACGGGTGGGTTACATAGGCCGAAAGCTGAATGATTGCTGATTTTTGCCTGCTTATCCTTCCACCAAAAAAACGTAGACTTCCTTGGGGCCATGGATGCCGACTACAAGCGTTTTTTCAATATCTGCCGTACGGCTGGGCCCGGTAGCGAAAGTGATAAGCGAGGGCAGCTTACCGGCGTATTTTTCTTTCATTTTTTGCAAGCCTTCCTTGATGTCGTACACCAGCTGGCTGGTATAGGCGATGCAGATGTGTACGGGGGCATAAACGCTGGTAGTGCGGCCGCTCGCCTGGCCACTGCTCATCACGATGCTGCCAGTGCGGGCCACCAGGAATTCGCAGTCGGTGATGCTGACGCTGCATGTATTGAGGTCGGCAAACCACTGTGCATTAAAATTATGTTGCTGCAACATGCCTTTGACCGCAGCATCGCGGCAGTAAATTTTCTGCCACTGTCGCTTTTCTGCCAGCACTTTTAATTGGTCCGCCAGTTCCTGCTCATCGGCGCAGTACGAAAATATGCCGAGCAGCTTGGTAAAGTTTTCCGCAAATTCTATTTCCGGCTCCTGTGTTTGCAGCTGAAACAAGCTGTCGTTGCCTTCGCTTAGCGGAAAGGGTATTGGAGCCGGTGTAGCCAGCGCCTGGCGTATTTTTTTGAGAATATTTTCTTTGGCGGTGTTAGACATGGAGCGAAGATAAAGAGGGATTGGAGATTGGGGATTGGTTGATCAGTTTATTAGAGATTGGAAATCTGACATTCCTCTGCACTGGGTTTGTTGTTCCGGCGGGTTTTCACAGCCGCTTCTTTGGATATGAACAATTTTACGTCAAAACCCGAACTGTGAACGACCACGTAAAAAAAGGGGCGAGCCCCTGATTGATATCAAAATGGTTTTGCAGCGGCATAACTGTCCGCCGCGAGTCATGCGGCACACAAAAGGGCTGGCCAGAGACATCGCCTGAGAAGCGGATACGAAACACCAGTTGAGTAAACAACAAGACAAAAAATTACAAGTGGTTACTGGGTTAGTAAGCTCCATAATAGCACTACCACCAGCCTCCCAAAACCCTAAACCACCTTCAACTCCTCCAAAAATTTCTTCACCATTTCCATATCCTTAACCCCGGGCTCTGTTTCGAATTTACTGTTGATATCGGTGCCGAAAAGCCATTTGCCGTTGGCGCCGGTTTTAAAATTTTTGACGATCTCCGCATCATCGGGGCCAATGCCGCCGCTGAGCATAAAAGGCTTTTCAATGCCGGCGGTATGCAGCGCATCCCAATCGAACTTGCGCCCGGTGCCGCCGTAGGTTTCGCCAGCGGTATCAAAAAGAAAGACATCGCACACATCTTCGTAGTGCCTGATCTTGAAATCGATATGGTCATCGGGGCCGATGCGGAAAGCCTTGATCACTTCGAGTTGTTCGCTCAGGCGGTCACAAAATTTTGGGGTTTCATCGCCATGTAGCTGCACCATGTGCAGACCAAAATTATCGGCATGGTTCATGATCTCGTCGTAAGTCGCATTTACAAAAACGCCTACCTTATTGATCTTTCCCTTATACTTTTTCACCTCCATACTATTCATGTGCTTCAGCACAAAACGTGGGCTCTTCGGGTAAAAAATCATGCCGCCAAAAGTAACGCCTAGTTCATCTAGCCGGCGTAGTTGATCCATTTGGGTAAGGCCACAAACTTTTACTCTCATGTTGTTGTTTTTTACTTCCTGCAGGTACGGTGCATCATTCTGACGTGTTTTTATAAATGCTCAATATTCAACTGACGATGTTCAGCTCATCGATATAATATTGTTTGTTGAGCATTTTTTTATCCACCACCCGCAAAGACCTAGCCGTTCAAAGCATTTTATCCCATCCACTTTCCGAATAACGCCTCGGCTTTTTTGAACCTGAAATCGAAAATGTGGTGGAGTTGTTTTTTTACAAACAAAGCGTGGGCAATATCTCCCAGGAACCACATGGGCAATTTGTAGTGAACGATATCTGTCATTTCCACGCCGCCGTTTACTTCCTTAAAATGATGCTGATGGTGCCAGAGGGAGTAGGGCCCAAAACGCTGTTCGTCTACAAAGTATTTTCCAACTTCCACATGGGTTATTTCGGTCATCCAGTAGAGCGGAATGCTCAGCACGGGGCTCACTTTGTACTCAATAATTTGTCCGGCATACATTGTATCTCCCTGGTATTTGCTCAAAATCTTAAACCCAAGATTTGGTGGGGTGATGTTCTGAAGGTTATCAGGACGGCTAAAAAAATCCCAGGCTTTTTCTAAAGAAATCGGCAGGTTTTGAACGGCTTTATAGGAGTAAACTTTTGACATACATGAATAACACGGGTAGTGAGTAATGGTTTGATAACCGTCATATTTCGCCTCGGCTCATAGCTATTGTTGCACCCATTCCTTTGCTGCCAGGTCATCGGTAAATACATTCGGTGGGATGGGTGGTGGCTTTAAAGCAAAGAGCATATTCATAATGAATTTTGGGTGGCCCGGATCCGCAGCTATGGGCGTGGCCTTATAAATATTGGCCAATTGGTTGATTGAAAACTTCCTGTTTTCTTTATCGGCACGGGAGAATCAGATAAGTAATTAAGCAGCGTCATTGATTTTTCGCCAGTTATCTTTTTTACCAATCCTACATTTTCGGTAATGTTTTCCACTGTTTGCCTGGGTCGTTTAGATAATGGTACGAGGATGACATTCCCGAACCAGTAAGTGGCTATTTCGCCATCATATATTCGGGCTTTTGTTGGTTGCATCATATGAAATCGCGTGTTAATGGAGGGCCTGTGTTGTGGAGTTTATCAGTTTAATTTTCCTAGCGGATCAACACTGTCGTTCCCTTTAAAATGAAAGGAGTGCCAGTATCGCGGTTGGTATATTTCAAGGTCCATACAAACGCCTGTGTAGCCTGCAGCTGGCCATTGATGCGGCCATCCCATTTGCGGGTCCAATCTTTGGTTTGCCAGATCAACTGGCCGAGGCGGTTGTACACGCTGAATTCCAGGTTATCTGCCTTGTATGCATTCAATGGGTAGAGGAAATCGTTCATCCCATCACCATTGGGCGTAAAGCCAGTTGGTACGGCAATATAGCAGTTGGCAACAGCAGTGATATTCTTTGTCAGGGTATCAGAGCAGCCTGCGGCATCACCCACAATAAGCCGCACCGGATATGTCCGAAGCATATCTATCAGCGGGTACACCTGCGGCGGCGGATCCTTAAAAATGCTGGTACCTCCATTGCCAAAATCCCAGCGCCAGCTTGTGATGCGGCCAAGGCTGCTATCTATAAAAACGGTAGTGTCTTTAGGGCAAATAACATCTGTTGATTTAAAGGCGGATTTAAGGTAATTGTCCAGCAAAATTTCGCTCCAGGCAGTATTGGAGCACACGCCGTTGCTCACCACCAGCCTCGTAAACTTAGTACCAAAAACAGGATATAAAACCTGCGGATTCGAAATACTACTCGACCGGATAGCAGCACTGTCAAATGTCCACACCCAACTGTTGATGCCGGAGCCGCCGGGATGGAGGTATTGTATCGTGTCTATTTTACAACCCAATTTTGCGTTTACTGTAAACCGCGCCGATACCGTATCTTTTGTATTGAATGAAAAAGTTTGTGGCAAAATAGGCTGGCCGCAAACATCATATATCGGGCTGCCATCCAATCCTGGGACGATGGCCAGTGTAAAAGTTCCCTGGAAGTATATGGGGCTGGTCAGTTGCAATACAATCACATCGCTGCCACCATTCTGGCAACTATCGCCAGAGGCACTAATGATAGTCACAGGTACCGTACCGGTAATGGTAAAGTCGGACCCAGACGGACTGATGGAAGCACAGTTTATTTTTTTTGGGAAATAAACGAGCACCTTATCGGGCGCACAACCCACACGACCAATGCTGTCGGCGCGTATCGGTACCGGCACCACATAATTAAACCCCACCTGGTCGCCTACCGGTATATCGCGATCGCAGTTGTCTAGTATGGTATTACCGTCCCCACCATTTTTGGCTACCACAAAATAGTTGCTGGCCGTAAGCGGCGATGCCAGGGTGAGGATGAGTGAATCGGTATCGAAACCCAAACTGCAGCCTGCGCCGACAGCACCCATAATATTGGTGACATTCGGAGATAATGCAAAATCGCTGCCGTTTGCCGAGAGGCTGCTGCACTTCATTTTTTTATTCAGCTTTACTGTGAGCATGTCACCGCTGCAATTGGCAATTGCGCTTTGAAGGCGTGGTAGTTTGGGATCCGTAATGCTGGCCGTTCCGCCGCCGAACGATAAGAAATAGCCTTCCTGCGAATCGGTAAAATGACTAATCAGCATCAGGTAGCTATGACCCACTACCAGGTCGGGCATTTTATTAAAATTGGGATAAGTAGGCCCGGCGCAGTTTGCGTTGGATGAGCTGCTGCCATTGGTACCAGTTGCCCCCGGCCGCGAAGACCAATTACACGAAACAAACAGGCTGCGGTCGGTATAAATATCATCCGGGTTGCGGCCGGTAACATCAAAAAGCTGCCAGTCGTAATCGTCGCCCAAATTGAAAGGTGTGATGATAAAGCCCAGGGTTCCTGCCGCATAGCAGGTGAACTTATACCAAAAGGGATTTTTGTCCTCGTAAAGCGCCGCGTCAGCACATGGGCCGGGGATATTTTTGATGCCGCAAATGGGTACGTTTACCTGGCGGAACGTATCGGTACCACAAACGGGAAAAGCGGTGGAGGGGTTCTGGCCCCTGGTCGTACAGGCCTGGGAACTGGCGGAAAACCGGGCCACCAGGGCCATCAGCAGCAGGAATAAAATTTTCGGTTGCATATTAATCTTCCCAAAAGTAGTTGATCTGTGTTTTGTAAAATGAATGGATGCAGGTTGGGGCATCATTGTACCCAGAATCAAAAAAGGCCTTTTTTGCTGCCCGGGGTAGATAATTTAACCAAAAGGAAACGCAAGACAGATCCATGTGCTACGGCGAGCCTTTTGTTTAGTTTAATAGTTCACGAGTTTACTAATTCACAAGTTTTCCAAACGACAGGAAAGCATTGGCCTATCTGAGCTAGTAAACTCGTGAACCTGCGAACTTGTAAACTGGTGAACTGGTGGACACTGAAACCCGTGAACTTGTAAACCCTTGAACTTGTGAACCACCTGCTATCTCAGATGGTTTCCCCGAAACTTTCATCCGCTGCTACAGACGCGAAACCCGGTAACCCAGTCCCCAAAAGAATTAAGCCTTTGCCAACAAACACCATTGAAACCGAATTGTATGTTTGCAGCCGCATGAGAAAAACAGCCCTTCTTTTTTTATTGGTTTCCGTTTACTGCCTGCAAATGGTGCTGTTACCATCCTGTGCCAATATTATTCCGCCGGTAGGCGGCCCGCGGGATTCATTTCCGCCGGTGCTGCTGAAAGCGATACCGGGGGAAGCCACCAGGAATTTTTCCGGTAATCGTATTACCCTCCAGTTTGATGAATACGTGGAAGTGCAGAATGCTTTTGAAAATGTGCTGGTATCGCCGGCACAGGAAAAGTTTCCACAGGTGGATTACAAACTTCGCACTGTCACCATCCGCCTCAAGGATACATTGGAACCGAACACTACGTATTCGATCCGGTTTGGCAATGCGATCAAAGATGTAAACGAAGGCAACGTGCTCAAAGATTTCAGTTATGTATTTTCTACGGGTAATAGGATCGACTCGCTGCAACTGGAAGGCACCGTAACCCTGGCAGAAACCGGCAAAGTGGATAGCAGCCTGTTGGTGGTGTTGTATAATAAATTGTACGACAGCGCCGTGGCCAAAGAAAAACCGAGGTATATTACCCGGCTCGACGGCAAGGGCCGTTTCAGATTTGAAAACTTACCCAGCGGTACTTTTAACCTGTTTACGTTTAAGGACGAAGGCTTCAAAAAATACAGTAGCAACACGATTTTATTTGGCTTCGCCGGTGTGCCTATCAGCCTTGGTACCAGTAACAAGCCGGTAGACCTGCTGGTTTTCGCAGGCGAAAAAGAACCACCCAAGGAAGCCCGGCCAGCCTCCGCCAGTAAAGAAACTAAAGAAGATAAGCGGCTGAGATTCCAGGTTAATCTTCAAAATGGCCAGCAGGGTCTTCAGGAAGATTTTGAAATGCGCTTTGCCAAACCGCTGAAGGAGTACGATTCTACCAGGATCACACTAACAGATACTTCCTACAATCGGGTTAAAGGCTACAAGCTTAGTCTGGATACAAGTAAGAAAATACTGACCATCAAATATCCCTGGCAGCCCGACCAGTTTTTTAAACTGCTGGTACAAAAAGATGCGGCAACTGATACTTCGGGCAATGCGATTGCCAAAAGCGATACCATCCGGATCCGCACGCGAAGCGAAGACTCTTATGGTAGTATCCTGATGCGGTTCACCAATCTCGATCTGAAGCGTAACCCGGTGCTGCAATGGATTACAGGCGAAGATGTGTACAAAAGTTTCCCCCTGACGGGCATCGAATGGAGGACCAAATTATTTGAACCCAACGGCTATACCATTCGCATCCTATACGACGATAACAAAAATGGCGTTTGGGATACCGGGAATTACTGGACAAAAAAACAACCTGAAAAAGTAATCTCCATTGACCAAAAATTTAACGTGCGGGCTAATTGGGACAATGAATTTACGGTGGTGTTGTAGCAGGCGAGTAGTTAGAGGGGAGCAGCTAGTGGGGCTAGCAGGGTGATGGCTAATAGAATGTTTGCTAATCATTTTACACGATTTTTAGGTATGTAAATGGCTGCAATACCCTATCTACTTGATTATGTACAAAATAAAAATTGCCTTCATTTTATTATTTGCCCTTGTTAGTTTCAAATCGATTTCCCAATCATCAGGAGATCAAAGAACCAATGAAGTAGACCGCTTGACTCAGTCGGTTATTAAGCATCACCTTTACGACAAGTGCTACATACAAATGCGGCCACTGCCAAGTGTGAGGTTTGGCACAGAGGACTATATTTTTTATTTCATTGGAAAGAACTGGAAAGGCCGTTATTACTTTAAAAATAAAAAAGGCCACAAAAAGATTTCAATAAAAAAGACAGATGCAAAAAGTTTAGCCGACAAAATAGAAGTTGGCAGATTATTGTTATCCCCCGCAAAAGACAGTGTTACCCGTAATAATGCAGAATTGGAACAGGGTACCCACAAATATTTTTTGATTATTTGTTCCAATGGGAAAGTAAGAACCATTGAGTATCCAATAAGGCTGCATTACGACATGAAGATTGATTGGATGAAGCAGGATTTATTCTGGCATTCAGACTACATGGAAATGGTTCTTAGTTCTACTTTGACAAGTCAAAAATAGTGTTTGTTGTGGTTGAGAATAATGCTGATATTGTGGGCATGTAATTATCACCTATAAATATAGACCATGAGCGAACCCCGCTGCTACCAGCCGAACAA